>JBKPAI010000001.1:0-17411 GCA_046726355.1 Acidobacteriota bacterium
GCGCTCATACAGTTTTCGCAGCGTTCCGCCGCAACAGGCGAAGCCAGCCTGTGCGGCAGCTCGGACCGCAGTGGTGACGAGCGACGTGGCCTTGGCGGATGGGGCGGATCTCACTCCGAGGGGCGGAAGTCCCATCGCCGCATTCAGTCTGTCGAAGTACTCGTTCCAGGTCGGAGTTTGAGGTCCTCCGACATTGAAGATTTCGCCGGCAGCCGTCTCCTGGTGAATGGACGATAGCGCGATCGCCACGAGGTCGTCCACGTAGACGAGGTTACAGATGCCGTCCCCGTACCGCGCATAGCGACCCCAATGACCGGACTGCAAGCGCTCGGCGAGCTCCCCGGTCCACACGTCACTCCACGGACCGTACACGATCGACGGTCGAAAAATGGTCACGGGGAGCCCGCGCGAGCAGTGGTCCCTGCACACGGCCTCTGCCAGAATCTTTGCGTCGCCGTAGGCGGAGCCGCTTGGCGCACATTCTCTGGTTTCGTCAACGCGACCGCTCACCGCCGGACCGTAGACCTCCGCTGTGCTGAGGTGAATCACTCGCGAAACCCCGGCACGCGCTGCGGCCTCCAGAACGTTGCGGGTGCCCTCCACGATCACTTGCTTGTCGCCAACGGCACAGTGGATGACCACGTCGACACCCTTCATCGCGTCCGCCACCTGCCGACTGTCGAGGACATCGCACAACGCGATGTCGACCGGAAACCGGGCCGCCCGGGCGGCGCCCCCCCAGCGCCTCACGCCAACTCGAACACGCCCGAAACCTGTCAGGTGGATAACTTCAGCGAAGCGGCCCCCGATGAAGCCGCCGCCTCCCGTCACTAGGATCACGCGCTCAGCTCGCATGGAACCCTCGGCAAAGTCTCGAGCCATGGCATCGGCAGCCGCGTCGCGCACCGGTAGCACTCCTCCAGCAACCGGATGGAAGGGAGCACAGCCCGCGCAGGAATCAAGGCGGTCGTCGTACGTCCTTGGATCGTATCGAGAAAGTCGTCGATGATGAGATTGCCAAAATCCTGGTAATCAGTCGCCGAGCCGACTTGAAGTTGCCGGGGACGCTCACCATCCACCGCTATCTTCAAGTGGCGCCAGTCCCACAGTTCGCCCTCGACGAAGCCGCGACGGCCTCGGATCCGGTAACTGTTCGACAACTTCGACAGCCAGCTCATTTTGATGTTTACGGTGCACTCGGCTGTTCGCAGGACAACCAACGCGACCCCCTCCGGGCCGCCAAACGAGTCGGTGTGACACGACACCACAGCAGGTTTTTCTCCGAGCCACCAACAGATCGTGTCGAGGACGTGGGCGCCTTGATCGAGCAGGACCCCTTTTGCGCCCACGGTCCGCGCAAAATGAAACCCCGAGACGGTCGGCCAGGTGAAGCGGCTACCCTCGGCGTACTCGATCGCGACACACTCGCCGATGACTCCGGACTCGAGAAGGTGTTTCGCATGTTTCAGTGGCGCGAACGCCCGACGCGTATTGTTCACACACAAACACACCCCGGATCGTTCGGCCTGCTCGGTCATGGCCAGGGCGTCAACCGACGACTCGGCCAGCGGCTTTTCGCACAGCACGTGAACGCCGCGCGCCAGCAGCGGCATCGCGATGCGAGCGTGCAGCGATGGTGGAGCCGCGACGATTGCGGCGTCGATGCGGTCGAGGACCATCTCGTAGCGTTCGGCGACGTGTGCGGCCGCATATTTCGCGGCGAGGGCGCGCGCCCGTGTGAGGTCCGGATCAACGAGCACGAGGTGCTGCAGCAGCGAGGCGTGTCGCGCCAGCGCCGGCAGATGGTAGGCTTCAGTGATTGCGCCACAACCGATGATCGCCACGCGCAGAGGGGATGTCGGCTTCATGGTTCACCTGAGAGGATGGCAGACGCGAATGTCACGACCAGGCCCGGAAAAAGACGCCGAACTCGCGTGGCGACGGCACACGCATGACAACAAGAGCGCCGATGTACACCCCGAGGGCACCGGCTATGAGGGCAGCCGGGTGTGCATGGCGCCACAGCGCCAGGAAGGCGGCCAGGCTCGCCGCGGCGATGCCGGTTCTGCCGAACATGACCAGCACACGAGCCGGCTGCGGCCAGAACGCGGCAAGCGAGTAGAGGACACACGCCACCACTCTGGTCGCAAGCAGCGCCGACGCGGCGCCGATCGCGCCCCAGCGTGGCACGAGGGCGAGGCAGAAACCCAGGAACACAACGCCGGTCACCGCCGCGACTCTGAGGGATTTCGCGGCCTCGCCTCGGGCAAACAGAAGATGGCTCAAGAACGGGTTCACAAAGTTCAACACGAACACCCAAATCACGATACGGAGCACCGGAACAGCGGCGGCATAGGCTTCGCCGTACAGAGTCAGAATGACCCGGTCGGCAAAAATCGCGACGGCCACGACGCCGGGAAAAGCTGCCGCCAGCATGTATTTGAGCGACGCCTCGCTCACTCGCCGAAACGCCTGGGTTGACTCGCCGTACAGTCTCGACATGTACGGAAACATCGCGCTCGTGAAGCTGGCCACCAGTGGGGCGCCGAAATTGTTGATCTTTCCCGCGGCCGCGTAGAGTCCGAAGACGGTCTCCCGGTGAAATGTCGAGAGCACCACGACGTCGATACTCGCCGTCAGGTTGACCAGCCAATTCTCCACGGCAAACACGCGCCAGTCCCGACACAGTTCCTTGAGAAAGACCCATGAGCTCCAACGGTAAACTTGACCAAACTGCTGGCGGAGCAGCGCACTGTACGCAAGCGCCAAGCAGGTTCGAGTCGCCACCAGCACCATGAAGAGCGTCTGGAGGCGATATCCCAGCCAGAGCGCGAGGAGACTGATGCCCGTATAGAGCAACGCTTCCCCAAATGTGCCCCACATCACATATCGCGCCTGCCCGATCGCCACGAAGACGGCTTCGCTCAGCAGGGCAAGAGCACCCGGGATGAGAGCGAGACACGCCAGGGACAGCGGTGCACGGACATCGGGTCCGTACCCCATCAGTGGCAGTAAGAGAATGAGCGCCCCGCCAAACAGGCCGGCCACACCGAGCGCCAACGGCGCAGCCGCACCGACGTAGGCCGGCGCCGACGCGGGCGCCTTGGCAATCTCGCGGGTGATAAGAAGACTCAGTCCGGTGGCGCTGATGCTCAAGAGAAGATCGAAATAGGTACGTATCAGGGCGTAGCGTCCGAAGCCCTCTACGCCGAGGACGCGGGCGGACGACAGGAGAAAGGCGAACGACAACGCCATGACCAGGAGCTTGCCCAGGAACAGCGCTGCAGCCTCTTGGGTGATCCGTCTAGCTGGGTGGTGGGACATCAAGCGTCAACTCTCGTCGGACGCATCGGCTCCATGGCTCGTTTCGAGGCGCAGGGCCCTAAACCGCCTGCGGCACGACGGGCGGCAGTGCCTCGACCGAGTCACCCGTGTTGACGAAAGCAAACTCGCATTCAGCGCAGCTGGCGGCGCCGTCCGAGAAGGTCAGCGGCAGGCCGCACTGACAGACCCACCCTCGCACTCGCGCCGGCGAACCGATCACCAGTGCATGGGGAGGGACGTTCCGGGTCACCGTCGCGCCGGCCGCCACCATGCAGAACTCGCCCAGGGTGACGCCCGCCAGAATGACGGCGCCCGCGCCAAGCGAGGCGCCCTGCCTGATGAGAGTCGGCCGCAGCCAGCCTTTGTCCCGATAGCGCTTGCTCGCCTGGGGCAGACGAGGCGACCGGGGGTACAAGTCGTTTGTGAACGTCACGCGCGGTCCGAGGAACACGCCGTCCTCGAGGTGCACCCCTTCCCAGAGCATGTTGCCGTTCTTGATGGTGACGTGGCTGCCAACGGTGACGCCGGATTCGATGAAGCAGTGTTCACCGATGTTGCAGTTGGCGCCGATACTCACGCCCTTCATCACATGCGTATAGGCCCAGACTCGGGTGCTGTCGCCAATCTGCGTGGTTTCAACAATCGCGGTAGAGTGGACGAAGACGTCGTTCATGCGTTTCAACCTGCCTTCACGCCACGATTTGTGCCGTGTCTTGTTGTTCCCGCTGCTGCTGCGCGGCCGGGGCGCCGATAACGGAGCTGCGCCACGCGGCGTAGTTCAACAGCAGCCAGACGACCGCGCTGTGGTCGGCTTCGCCGCGACAATGTTCGCGCAGCAGCTTCTTGATGCTTGCGTCGTTGAACATCTCCTTCGGCAAGCCGTTCGCGGACTCGAGGAGGTCGCCGACCATATCGCGCAGGCCCGTCTTGAGCCACTCGCGAAGGGGGACGGCAAATCCCTGCTTTCGCTTGTGCATCGTCGATGCCGGCAGATAGCGCCGGATCGTGTCGCGGAGAATCGCCTTGGTCTGCCAGCCGCGAAGCTTCATCGACGGCGGCAGGCGCATGACGAAATCGACCAGCCGGTGGTCGAGCAGCGGCGACCGCACCTCGAGTGAATGGGCCATGCTCATGCGATCGACTTTCACCAGCATGTCTTCCAGCAGGCCGATCCGCAGATCGAGGTATCCGGCTTTGCTCACGTCAGGCAGACCGGATCGCAACATCGCGTGGATGTCATCCGCGAAGAGTGCCGCTCCCGGCCGGCCGAGGCGATCGGCAACGTCTTTTGTCAGCAGTTGCCGTAACAGGTCGGGGCGGCACAGCGATCCCTTGTTGAAATAGCTGATCTCGAAGGGCAGTTCGCTGTCGCGAAGGACTTTGGCGGCGCGCAGGGCGCCGTACCGGCGTCCTCGCGGCAGCCATCGCGCCGCGCCATCGACGAGGGCCGGCAGCTGCTGTCGTCCGAGCCAGCGCGGCACACGCTTGTACCGTTCGGCGAACCGTATGCCTTTGTACGACGAATACCCTGCGAACAGCTCGTCACCGCCATCGCCGCTGAGAATCACCGTGACGTGTTCGCGAGCGAGCTTCGACACGTAATACGTGGGCAGCGCCGACGAATCGCCAAAGGGCTCGTCGAAGTGGCGCACGAGAGTGAGGACGGTGTCGGGCAGGGACCGCACGAGGTCCTGCTCGCTCAATCTCAGGACGTGGTGATCGGTGGCAAAGTGCCGGGCGACGACCTGCGCGTCGGCCGACTCGTCCCACTGGCGGCGATCGAATCCAATCGTAAATGTCTTGATCGGGCGCAGGCCGGCCTTGTGCGCGTAGGCGACGATGGCGCTCGAATCGAGGCCGCCGCTGAGAAATATGCCCAGCGGCACTTCACTCATCAGCCGGATCCGGACCGCCTCCTCCAGAAGCGCGTCCAGTTCCTCGACGACCTGCTCGGTGCGCCGCGGCTCGGTCCCGGTCTCCTCGATGGTCAGCCGCCAGTACGGCGCGATCGTGGTGGCCCCACGCTCGTAGACGAGCCAGTGGGCCGCCGGCAGCTTCCGGATGTGGCGGAACATGGTCCGCGGTTCCGGCACGAAGCCGTATTGGAAGTACGGCGCCAGCGAGTCGACGTCAGGCTCGGCGAGGCCTGGATCGGCCGCCAGAATGGCCTTGATTTCCGACCCGAAGAGCAGCTCGTCCCCTCGTGTGGCGTAGAACAGGGGCTTTTTCCCCATGCGGTCGCGCGCCAGCACGAGGCGGTGCGCGCGCTGATCCCACAAGGCAATGCCGAACATGCCGCGCAGGTCGGCGAACGCATCCACACCTCTCTCTTCGTACAGGTGTGCGATCACCTCAGTATCGGAACTGGTGCGGAAGCGGTGGCCGCGGCGGGTCAGATCCTGGCGAAGCTCGGGGTAGTTGTAGATTTCCCCGTTGAAGACGACCTGCACGCCGCCGTCCTCGTTCGAGATGGGCTGCCGCCCGCCGGCGACATCGATGATGCTGAGACGCCGCATCCCGAGACCGACCGGGCCGGCAACGAAGAACCCTTCGTCGTCGGGGCCGCGGTGGATGAGGGTATCCGTCATCCGCTGCACGGTGGGTCGGATGTGATGCCGCGGCCGGCTCGGTGCGATGAGTCCGGCTATGCCGCACATGTTCGCTTCCTCGTCAGAACGTCGGCGTACACCTCGACCACCTTGGTGGCGACGCTCGTCAAATCGAGTCTTTTCTGTTCTACGGCGGCGCGGCCGTTCGTGCGCTCCGGTTGCCGCAGGGCATTCGCGAGGGCCTCGGACAACTCGCCGACGTCTCGCGCGCGAATTGCGCAGCCGTGGACACCAGCCAGCAGCTCGGAGACGTCCCCCACCGGCACCGAGACAATCGGCAGGTTGCATGCCATGGCTTCCTTGACGACGTTCGGCGATCCCTCCAGATAGGAGGTCAGGACCATCGCGGTGCAGGCGTTCATGTAGAGCGGCACTTTGTCCGCGTCGACCCCGCCGAGCGGCAGCAGTTCGAGCGGCTCGCCCAGGCGGCGCGACGTTTCCTGAACAACGGCCCGGGCCAGCGGAAACGCCTTGCGTGGTTCTTCCGGCCAGCCCGGGAACAGGACATAACGCTTGTGATCGGCCAGGCCGAGGTGAGCCTTTGCGACCCGTTGGTCGATGGGGCGGAACGTATTCAAATCGACGCCGTTCGGGATGACATGTGCCTTGACCGGCGCGATGATGCGCGCCATGGCAGCCGACTTGACAATCACTGCGTCGACCTTGTCGGCAAGCCAGCGATCGGCCTGGACGACACATCTGCTGAACGCACTGATCCGGCCGGTCGCGTCGGGCGTACCCAGCAGATCGTCGCCCATGAACGACACCACGACCGGCGTGCTCCTCTGGCTGCGGGCGAGCCATCCGCAGTACCCGAAATGCGCATGGACGAGATCGACCGACGCCGCCAGAGAGCGCAGATCGGGAAGCCGCTGGAGGTATTTCAGTCTCTTCACGCCGCGCACTTCGAGGATCTTCACGTCGATGCCCAGTGCTCGTATGGACTCGATCTGTCGGACGGTCGGAGCCAGAGTTCCTGGGCGGCCAGGGCGCGGCAGCTGCGGAGTCACCATCAGCACGCGCATCCTCGATCCAGCGTCGGTAAATGGTGGTTGCATGAGCCCTTTCGGTCGTTGTGCAGGTTCAGGCGGCGCCGGCAGGGCGTGCGGTCGAGGACTGCGTCCGCGCATCGACTGAGATGCGCGGTGTGCGCGTCCGCGCCGAGCCGTCGATGAACTGCCGGTACCAGAGTTCTACGTTCACGAGAGCCCAGAGCCATTCCCCATATCCGGATTCACCCCGTTCGTTCCGATCGAGCAGCGCCTGGACGAAATGCGGACTGAAGAGACCGCGGCGCCGAACCGCGGAAGGCGAGAGAACATCGCGGACGAACGGGCGCGCCTCGTGCCGGAACCAGGGGGACAACGGGATGGGAAATCCCTGTTTCTTCCGACCGATGATCTGCGGCGGAAGCCAGGCGCGGCTCACCTGTTTCAGCAGGTACTTGCGTGCCAGCCGCCGGACTTTCAGGTGCGGTGGCAGCGCTGCGGCAAACTCCACCAGCTTGTGATCGAGCAGCGGCACGCGCGCCTCGATCGAAGCGGCCATGCTCGTCTTGTCGCCGCGCGCGAGCAGATCGTCCGGCAGCCACAACGTCGTATCGAGAAAGAGCATGCGACTCAACGGGTCGGTGGCGTCCGTTCGTTTGAGGTGATCGGCAAAGACCTGTTCGGCGGAGCTGCCGTTCAGCGCGGTGCGGACGTCCTCGGTGAGCAGCGCCGACTTCATTTCGGGGTTGAACAGCGGGAACCAGTTCACGAGCCGCGACGTCTCCGTCGGCTGGCAGAGCGCGTACAGCGCGAGCTTGGGTCGATGCAGCCCTGGTAGACGCGAGGCGGCCGCCAGCGCCGCGGACTTGATCGGCCGCGGCACGCCATCGAACAGCGGCGACAGCCGGTCGCCGGCGTGGCGCGCATAGCCCGCGAAGAGCTCGTCGCCGCCTTCACCGGTCAGCACCATCTTGACGTGGCGGCTGGCGAGGTCGGCGACCATATAATTGGCGAGCGTGGCCGGGTCGGCGATCGGCTGATCGATGTGCCAGACGATTTTTTCGGCCTGCGCCGGCAGATCGCGGCCTCGAAGCACGACCTCGTAATGCTCCGTCGCGTAGCGCTCGGCCACGAGCCGCGCGTACGGCAGCTCGCTCACGGCTTCCCCCTCGCCGTCGAATCCGACCGAGAAGGTCTTGACCGGCGCGTTCAGGAAGTCGCTCATCAGCGCGACGATGGTGCTCGAGTCGATGCCGCCGCTGAGAAAGGCGCCAAATGGCACGTCGCTGACGAGATGCCGCTCGACCGACTCGCGCAGGAGCGCCGTCAGCTCCTCCGCGTACGAGGCCTCGGACCGGTGGCCGTTGGTCCCCGCGCGAAAGGACAGCTGCCAGTATGAACGCACTTTCGGGCCTGCCGAATCACAGATCAGGAGACCGCCTGGCGGCAGCGCCTGAATGCCGTCGAACATCGTCCGCGGCGCGGGCACGTACTTGAGCGACAGGAAGTGGCCGAGGCTCTCGAGGTCGGGCCGCGCCTCCACCGCAGGATGCTGCAGCAGCGCCTTGATTTCCGAGCCGAAGACGAGACGTCCGCCGCAGTCGGCGTAGTAAAGCGGCTTGATGCCGAGTCGATCGCGCGCCAACAGCAGCCGCTTCCGCCTGAGATCCCAGACCGCGAAGGCGAACATGCCGCGCAGCTCGCTGACGCATGCATCGCCGGCGTCCTCATACAGATGGACGATCACTTCCGTGTCGCTGTTGGTGGCGAGCGTATGACCGCGGCGCTGCAGTTGCGACCGGAGCTCCCGGTAGTTGTAGATCTCTCCGTTGAAGACGACCACGATGCTGCCGTCCTCGTTGTAGATGGGTTGCCGTCCGCCGGCAAGGTCGATGATGCTCAAGCGGCGCGAGCCGAGCGCAACGTCGCCATCGGCGTGCACGCCTTCGTCATCGGGCCCGCGGTGCCGGATGCTTGTCAGCATGTTGCCAATCACGTCGACATCGACCCGCTCGCGGGTGGCGTACGGGTACAGGCCGCAAATTCCGCACATGGAGTGTTTTTCTTCCTGACTGTCGTGAATCAGTGAGGGGTTATGGCGGATCGCCATCCTGGGGCGCGACGGTGACGGTCGAGGCCGTTGCCCGGAAACGATCGTGTTGTCGCCCCGCCAGGACCGCGCGCTCTCCAGGTTCGATCTATCGCGAGTGTCAATTGACCGATGCGGACCCGGCGGGAGCAGGTAAGAGTCACTTCGATGTCGCTCAAACTACGACGCGCTCTGAATCGCGGCAGCGAGGTTCAACCCGATGACGCGGTGTGCCCTTGAATCCCATTCATGCCCCTCGGGAGACCCGTGCGCACCGAGATCCCGCAGCCAGTCGACCACTTCGTAATAGCGAAGATAGTGGCGTGCGTTCAACTCATCGCCTTTCTGCCGAACGAACGGGGCTTTGTCCAGTTGACCATCAGCGCCGATCATCAGCAATCTGATATGGCGGCTGGCCAAATCCGTCGCAAACGCTTCAAGAAGCGTGTTGTAGAGTGCCTGTTCGGCCGGAATGCTGCCGCCCGGCTCGCCGGTCGTCGGCGCTCGTTCAGCCTTGACGACCCGATCGGTCAGGTGCTCGTACACGCTGTTTCGCAACAAGTTGTAGACCTGGCTCTTCTGGACGAGCGAATCAGCAAGATACCGCCTGACGAGATTGCTGTCGATATTTGAGTCGGCAAAAACGAATCTGCCGTTATCGACCGTCGTGACCGGATAAGTGAGGTTATCCGTCGGATCGTTGATGCAGAACTGCAGGACCACGACAAGAGGCGAATATAACTGACCGAACTCGTAATATCTTCGGATCTCTTGTGTCAGTCCCCAACCCGGGACCCCGAGGTTGGCGACTCTGAAGCGACCCTTCAGCGCATCGGCCATGACCGTCGAATATTCCTCGCCGTCGGCCACACCGATAGAGGTGCCACACCAGTTCGGCGTAGTGCGCCGGCACCGGGGTGAGAACGGTGTCGCTCAGCCGCCGCCCGTACAAGTGCGCGCGGCGGCGCCGCTCGTTGTTCCAGGTGTCCAGATAGTTCAGCTTGATCTGGAGCAGCGCGGCTTGCAGTGTGTCGAGGCGGCGGTTGTACCCTCGGACCACGCGATAGTGCTTTTTCTCCTGGCCGTAGTTTCGCAGCAGCCGCAGTGATCGCGCCGCGTCAGCATCATTGGTCACCACCATGCCGCCGCCGCAGGCGCCGAGGTTCTTGCTCGGATAGAAACTGAAGGCCGCCGCGATTTTGTACACGCGCTCCGGTGGAGGCCCGATAAGCCAGGTCCAGCTCTCCGCATCGTCGAGCGAAGGCGCGGTTGGCGATAACGTATCGACCATTGGCGACAATCTTCAGGATTGAACTTCAGGATTGAAGCCTGGCGTCGCGTGGCCCGGCTGCCCGCGCGCCGATGAACCGCCGCGGGTGCGCGGTGACGCTGGCGACGGCTCGTTGATACACAGGCAGCGTTTGGCGTGCGATGACGGACGGACCACATTCCGTGTCGAGCTTCCGCTGGCCATTCAGGCCCATCTGCATGCGCAGCGGGGCATCGCGAAGGAGGTGTACGATTGCGTCCGCGAGGGCCCGCTCATCGCGCGGCGGCACGAGCAATCCGGTCCGGCCATGATCGACCATCTCAGGGAGCCCTCCGACCATCGTCGCGACCACCGGCTTCATGAACGAGTACGCGATCGGAATCACGCCGGTTTGCGACGCTTCGACGTACGGGAGAACGACGAGACTCGCCTGGCGGAACAGTTCGCTGCGGCGCTCGTCGGTCACATACTCGTTGTAGACGACGAACCGCTCAGGGTGCGCCATCAGGCGGCGGTAGCGGTCGAAATTCTCGCCTTGACCAGCGATCACGATTCGCGCGCCGGGCATCTTCGCGGTGATCAGCGGTTCCGCGCGGATCAGATATTCCAGCCCTTTGTACTCCCAGATCCGGCCGAAGAAGAGCACGGTCGAGTGATCGTCGCGCGATTGTTCCTGATGCGATCCATCGCGGAGACTGATGTGGGGCACGACGTGAACGCGCTCCGGATCGATCCGGCATGCGTCCACGACAGCCGGCTTCAGCGGCGCAGCATGCACGATCAGCTGGCTCGCCTGCCGGAACCCGAAGTCCATCACCGCCTGCGGTGTCTTCTGCGAAACGCGATCGCCAAGATGGTGCCGGGGGTCGTGGATCGTGAGAACCAGGGGGAAGCGGCGCAGGAGAGGCAGGAAACCGTTGAACCACAGGTGACCGTGTTGGAAATGGATGACATCAGGATCGAATACCCTGATGCGTCGAACAAGCTGCCATCCGGTGCGCAGTTGTCGGACCGGCTGACGCAGGCGCGGATTGTCGAACAGTTGCAAGGTGACCCTGGGTTCGAGACTGGCGATCTGCGGCCGTGACAGCCCCGACGGCAGCAGCAGCAGAACGTCGGCTACCTCCGCGAGGCCGTCAGCGAGACGGAGACAGTACTCTTGGAAATCGTAAGCTATGAGTGCGACCTTCATCACGGCAGTCACTGCTCTACACGACGTGGACCGGCGTGGGCGATCCGGCCTGGCGCCCTGAGGAGCCGCCGGGGAGGACTGAACGCGGCATCCCGATGCGGCTCATCGAACCGATAAGCGCGACAACCGTGACCAGCAGCTGCAGTTGCGGCCGGTTGTTGAACTGGTCGACGTGCATGTGCACCAGGGCCTGACCCACGAGCGCGGCGGTGAAGCCAAGGGCCAGCGGCGAGAGGAGCGGGTCGTTCAGTTTCCACCCTTCGAGACCGCGGCGGACCGCTCCGATCAGGAACCAGAGGAATGCGGCCAACCCGACGAGTCCGGTCTCCGTCCAGATGTTCAGGTACTCGTTATGGACCGTGTAGAGGAACCCGTTGTCCTGGTGCAGGGGTGCATACTCGGGGAGCACCGCGGTGAAGTTGTTGAGGCCGACGCCGAGCAGCGGCTGGTCACCGATCATCCTGAACGCGGTTGTCATCAGCGGGACACGCGCGTGAGCCGCGCCGTAATCGTCGCCGGTCAGGCGCGCACTGATACTGTCGTGGAAGATCACGCCGACGGCCACGACCACTGCGGCGAGCCACGGGACCACCCGGGACAGGCGGCCGAGCCGCCAGAGTGCCACGCAGACAATCGCCAGCGACAGCGCTGTCGCCAGCCACCCGCCGCGTGAAAACGTGCCGATGAGCGCCGCGAGCCCGAGCGCCAGGCCCAGACCGGCGAGGATCTTGCCGAGCCGCCCCATAGTGCTCGCCAGCACGGCAACAGCCGGAGCCAGCAGCAATTCCAGGTACTCGCCCGCGTTGTTCGGCGATCCTACCGTGCCGGCGAACCGCGCCCCCCACTCGCCCGTTGACTCGTCGACCCGGCCCTTCAAGCCGGCCACATCGAAACTGTGCCCGGTCAGGCCCAGGCCGAGGATGATCAGGCTCTCGAGCGCAAGGCCAGCCATAAGCCACGTCACGACGAATCGCACGTCCTGTCTGGACCGCACATTTCCGACGAGGTACACGTACACGAGGAACAGCTCCACCCACAGAAACAGCCCGCGCGAGTAGAGGCCGATATCGCGGACGACGACCAGTGAAAGCACCCCGACACTCAGAAAGGCAGCGAGCGGGCGGACGAGAGCGGACGGCACGACTGATCGATCACGGCCGGTCACGCGATCCAGGAGCCACGCCGCGTAGAGCCCTGCCAGCGCCAGGGTTGTCACCGAAATGGCAAAACCACTGATCGCTCCGAACTCGGCGGCATCCTCCAGATAGTAGAAGTTCTTTTCGACGTGCAACGGGATGTCGAGCAGGAGCACCGCCAGCAGGATCTTGCGGCCGCCACCGGCCACGGCAACCCAGGGGGCAAACAGCACCGTGATGAGGCTTCTCACGCCGATCGTCCGGCCGCGCTCGACGGGAGACACCGCACGCTCCGCGGGCCGCCCGACGACCTGGCCGCCGAGCGGCGGAGCGATCGTGGTGGTACGGGGCCAGGTCATGCGACGCACTCGCTGCCATGCCTCGACACGAATTCTCGTACCGCCCCCGCCACGTCTTCGATCGCGGCCAGGGGCAGCTCCGGATACATCGGCAACGAGAGCACCCTGGCAGCAGCCCGCTCGGTGATGGGGAAATCGCCTTTCTTGTGTCCAAGGTCACGGTAGGCAGGCTGCAGGTGGATTGGCGTCGGGTAATGGATCGCTGTACCAATGCCGCGTTCGCCGAGAAACGCCTGCAGGCCGTCGCGATTGTTCGCCTGGATGACATAGAGATGCCACACCGGCTCGGCGTAGTGCGCCGGCACCGGAGTGACAACGGCGTCGCGCAACAGGCGCGCGTACAAGTCCGCGCGGCGGCGCCGCTCGTGGTTCCAGGTGTCCAGATAGTTCAGCTTGATGCGGAGCAGTGCCGCTTGCAGCGTGTCGAGGCGCCGGTTGTAACCGCGGACCACGTGATAGTACTTCTTTTCCTGGCCGTAATTCCGCAGCAGTTTCAGTGATTTCGCCGCGTCAGCGTCGCTGGTGACTACCATGCCGCCGTCGCCGCAGGCGCCCAGATTCTTGCTCGGATAGAAACTGAACGCCGCTGCATGTCCGAGCGCGCCAACGCGCCGCTCTCGATATCGGGCGCCGTGCGCCTGGCACGCATCCTCAATCACCACGAGCTGCCGCCGGCGTGCGATGTCGGAAACGGCATCCATGTCGGCCGGCTGGCCGTAGAGGTGAACCGGCATGACCGCCCGGGTCCGGGGCGTGATGGCGTCCTCGAGCCGCGACGGATCGATGGTATACGTCGCCGCATCGACGTCGACCAGCACCGGCGTCGCCCCGGTCGACGAAATCGCGAGCGCGGTGGCGATGAACGTATTGGCTGGCGCGATGACTTCGTCGCCGTCTCCGATGCCGTAGGCGCGCAGCGCCATCTCCAGCGCGGACGTCCCCGAATCCACGCCGATACCGTGCTCGCTCCCGCAGTACCGAGCGAAGTCTTGTTCGAAACAGTCAACCTCGCGCCCGAGGATGAAATCTGCGTCGCTCAGCACCCGGGCGGTGGCCGCGCCGGCCTCCTGCCGGATCGCTGCGTGCTGGGCAGCCAGGTCGACGAACGGTACGGTGGCGGCGGCTGGCGAGCCGCCGCTAAGCGGTTTGCATCCAGTGTTCATCGCAGACATCCTTCATCACCTCGACCGGCGCCCCGTTCAACTTCAGCGAGCGATCGACGGCCTCGAGCACCCGTACCACCCGTTCCCCATCGCGCCCGTTCGTCATTGGCGTGGCGCCGGAGGTCACGCACTCGAGGAAATGCCGGCACTCGTTCTTCAACGGTTCGGCCACCTCGAGTTTCGGGCTGACGATATCGCCGTCTCGGATCTGCAGGCGGTGTTCGCCGTACGTAAGCGGTTCTTCAGCTGCCGCCTTGACGCCTTTTTCGAACACGCGCACCTGTTCGATGCCGTTGAGATCGTTGAACACCACACGCCGATCGCTGCCGACCACCACCAGCTCCCGCGTCTTGTGCGGATCCGCCCAGCTGACGTGGATGTGGCCGACGATGCTCGCCCGATCGCCCGGGTACCCGAGGGACACGAACCCGACGTCTTCGCGGCAGTTGCCGAGGACCCTCGCGCCAACCGCGCTCACCCATTGCGGCGTGCTGTCGAGGAGGTAGTTGAAGATGGCGACGTCGTGTGGCGCCAGATCCCAGAGCGCGTTGACGTCACCGCGGATCGGCCCGAGGTTCGTCCGGGACGAGTACAGGTAATACACCTGATCCTGGCCCGAGTGGACGTACTCCTTCACCTTGCGGATGCCGGCGTTGTACACAAAGGTGTGTCCGACCATGAGCACGACACCCTTCGACTCTGCCAGCTCGATCAGCCGCTCGGCGTCGGCCGATACCATCGTCAGCGGCTTTTCGACGAGCACGTGTTTTCTCATCATCAGCGCGCGACGGGTGACGTCGTAGTGGGTTGTCGCGTTCGTGCAGATGATGGCCGCATCGACGCCGGGGTGGGAGAGTGCGGTGTCGAGCGAGGTGGTGTGAGCGATCGTCGGGAAACGTTTCTCGAGCTCCTGCAGTCGATCGGGCCGCTGGTCGCACACGACGACCACCCGGGCTTCCGGCAGCTCGCTGAGGACACGCACGTAATTGGCGCCCCAATACCCGCATCCGAGGATCGCGACTCCCATCTGACCAGCCATATATCCGTCTTCTCTTCTTTCCCGTCCCGACGTTTGTTTGACGTCCCGGACGCACGTGTTTGTCTGTCACCCGGCTCCCCGGCCCGACAGGATGGCGGGGATCGTGCCGATGAGAATCTTGAGATCCAGCCAGATCGTCTGATTGCGGACATAGTCGCGATCCAGCCGGATCATTTCGGCAAACGGCACATCGCAGCGGCCGTTTACCTGCCAGAGGCCGGTGATGCCCGGCATCGCGGCCAGGCGTTCGGCGTCGGACTTGCGGTACTGCGCCACTTCATAGGCGGGGACCGGGCGAGGGCCCACGAGGCTCATGTCGCCTTTGAGCACGTTGAACAGCTGCGGCAGTTCGTCGAGACTGGTCCGGCGGAGAATCCGTCCCACACGAGTGACGCGCGGGTCGTGCGCGAGCTTGAATGTCGCGCCCGAGTGGCGGCCGCTGTTGAGGCGGCCCTCGACGAACGCGCGGACGTGCTCCGCATGCAGCGATTGATCCGCGCCGGCAACCATCGAACGGAATTTGTAGAAGGGGAACGTCCGGCTGGTCCAATACGTCCGGCCGCCGGCCGCCCGGCGTCTGACGCCAACGCGGTCCTGAACGAACAATACCGGCCCCGGCGTCTCCACCGTGATCGCCACCGCAATAATCACCATCAGCGGCAGCAGGACGACCAGCAGCACCGTGGTGAGCACGAGATCGATGAGCCGCTTGCACACAAAATAGATCCGTCGCTCTCCGTCGACCGTCAACGAGATCACAGCCGGGGAAGTCTGGTGGATCACCGGCCGTTCGATGGCATTGAAGAGCGGGAGGCGAGTCCCTTCGCTGAAGCCTGCGTCAGACATAAACAGGAAATACGTCCGAATTCCGAGCAATGTGATTTCACCGCGGAGGACGGGAGGACACGGAGCGAAAATCCCTGAGTCCCTTCGGGATTGAACCTCCGCGTGCTCCGCGTCCTCGGTGGTGGGTGTCGCTCAGACACGCTTCTACACGGTCCGATTCCGCTGATCAGCGACAAACGCCATACCCACGCTCATGACGCCCGCAACCATCGCGGCGAGCCCCAGCCACAGCGACCGGGGAAGGCCGGACGGCTCGTAGGGAACCGTCGGAGCCTCGACGATGGCCACATTGACAAAGCGCCTCACGTCGAGGGCGTCGGACACCCGGGCCTCCTCCCGCTTTTTGACATGCAGCAGGTAGTTCTGTTCCGCCTGCTTCGCTTCCCGCCCGAGATCCTTCTCGACGAGGTCGACCCGCTGCAGACGGGCCGCGTTGGCTTTGTAAGTGGATACGGTGCCGGCGAGCGCGCCGGCACGCGCACGCAACGCGGCCAGCTCCGCCCGGTTCTTGGCCAGCTCGGTGTGGAGGTACGCGTAGGTCGGGTCCCTCGCGGTCGTTTCCTCGCGCGCGGGCGATTCGGCGGCAGCCGTGATCGACGCCTGCACTTCGGTAATCTGCTTCTCGATCGAACGAAGCGGCGGGTAATCCGGCTGGAACTGCTGCGACAACTCGATTCGCTTCAGCTCCAGTGTCGTCAGCGTCGACTGCAGCTGCTCGATCAAGCGCGCCGAGCCGGTCCGGATCTCTGTCGTCGTCCGGTTTGGCGTCGACGCCATTTCTGCCTCGATCGCCTGGATGCGCCGCGTCGTCTCCGCGATTTGTGCCTGGGTCGCCTGGGCAGTGTTCTGGACGTCCGCCAGCTGCTTCAGGGCGATCTCCTTCTCGAGCTCGCCCGACACCACCCCCTGTTCACGGTTGAAGCGGGCGAGACGAAGCTCGTAGTCGGCAAGGGTCTTCCGATACCGGTCGGCCTCCTGCTCGAAGAAGTCATACGCGCCCGACGGCCGATGCACGGAAAGATGCTGCTCCAGATAGCGGTCGGCCAGTGTCTTCAGAACGGCGGCGGCCTGCATCGGATCGGTCGCGGTGTAGCCCACTCTGATCACGTTCGATTTCCGCAGCGGCAGAACGCTCAGGTGCTGTCGGACGGCGTCTACCGCCTGCGCCACTTTCATGTCGGCATGGGCATCTTTCTCGCCGCGGCTCGCCTGCACCTCGTCCTCGAAACGGCTGGCAATCAGTCCTTTGAGACGGCCGAAAATTCCGGCAGCTTTCCGTTCTGGAAGACCGGTCGCCACCACAACCTTCGTGAGGAGGTCGCTGCTTTTCAAGAGCTCCACCTCCGAGTTGAGTTGCTCTTCAGTGACGCTCGGCAAGGGCTGGGATCGCGAGTC
>JBKPAI010000002.1:0-106555 GCA_046726355.1 Acidobacteriota bacterium
CCTTGTTCTTCAGACCAAGATCCATGCAGCCTCAATGATTGCTGATTGTTGATTGTTGATTGCTGATTGTTGATGGCTGAATGCTGATTGGTGATTGCATCGTTCCTTGATGATTGGATCCAATCACCATCCAGTCAACAATCAACAATCAGCAATCAACAATCAGCAATTTAAACCGCACCATCTCATCACGCGCTCTAGCGCCTCTCGCGTTCTCTGGTCCAAGGTTCCGCCCGGCGGCCGAATCCCTGCATGCGCGATTGCGCCGCGCCGCCGCAACACGTCCTTGCGAATTGCCATGCCGATGCCCTCCTGGAACTCGAACCGCATCAGCGGCACGTTCGCGTAGAACGCGTCGGCAGCCTCTTCGAGTCGTCCCGCCTGGAAAAGGGTAACGACTCTCACGAGAATCGCCGGAAACGCAAACCCCGTCATCGCGCCGGCGGCGCCGGCGGCGAGCTCCTCGAGCAGGAACACGCCGCCGAGGCCGCCGAAGATCGCAACCGGTACGCCCTGAGTCTGCTCGAGAATCCGCGAGATCTTGAACGGGGTCGGTGGATCTTCGAGCTTGATCGTGCGTGCCGCCGGCACGTCTCTCGCGATGCGAGCGACGAGCGACGGCTCCATCGCATACCCGGAGATCGGCGGATAGTCCTGCACGATAATCGGAAGATCCACTGCCGACGCGACTTCGGCGAAGTGCCTGACGACCGCTTCCGAATTGATCTTGGGCATGCGTGGCGGGCTGATCATGACCGCCGCGGCGCCGGCGGCTTGCGCACGGCGCGTGTACTCGATACAGGTCCGCAGGCCGTCTGCTGTCGTACCCGCCACGACCGGGGCGCGGCCGTTGACCTGAGCCAGCACCGCGTCGAGCACGGTATCGCGTTCAGGTTCGGTGAGACGTCCGACTTCGCTGGTCACGCCGAGCGCCGTAAACCCGTTCACGCCGTCGGCGATGAACAAGTCGATGACGCGCCTGAGGCTTTCAGCGTCGATGTCGCCGGAAGGATGGAAGGGAGTCGGAAGAACAGAGAAGACGCCGCCGAAAGGCATACGGCGGATATGTTAATCCAGGCTCTGGGCTCTCGGCTTTGGGCTCCACTTAAAGCGACCCACCGCCGGGGACGCGGAGGTGCACCCTGAAATGACAGGATGTTCCTCCGCGTCCTCCCGCCTTCGCGCGAAGCGCTACGGCGAGACCTCGACGAAGCTCGAAGAGCGGAGTCGGGCGCGAAGGTGGCCGTGTCTTCCGTGATTGAAGACCCTCTTATCCGGTTGCCGGACGCACGGTCACGAACAGACTGTTGCCCTGGCGGCTGATCAGCAGCAGGACCGGCTTGTCGCTCGAGCGCCTGACCGCTTCGCGCAGTTCTCCGACTGTCTTTACCGGCTGCCGGTTCACCGACTGGATGATGTCGCCCGGCTGGATGCCGGCATCGGCGGCGCGGCCATCCGGGTTCACGTCCTCTACAACCAGACCGGTTGCAGCCTTCGGCGCACCCAGCCGCGAGGCGAGCTCCGGTGTCAGCGGCTCGACCGAGATGCCCAGCGCCGCCCTGTCGTCGCTGCTGTCCCGCTCGCCGCCGCCTCGCCGCGCCGTCCTGTCGGCGGACAGTTCATCGAGCTGCACGCTGACGTGTTTCTCCGCGCCGTCGCGCACGATGACGAGATCGGCGGTCGAACCCGGGCCGGCTTCCGCCACCCGATTGCGGAGCGTGTTGAAGTCGTGGACCTGCACGCCGTTGAACGACTGGATGACATCGCCCTGCTTCAGCCCGGCGCGGTCGGCCGCGCTGCCCGGCGTCACCGAGCTCACGATGGCGCCGCCGGTGCTCTTGAGGCCGAGGCTCTGCGCCATTTCCGACGTCACCTGCTGAACCGTGACTCCGAGCTGCGCGCGGGTGACCTTCCCCTTCGTGCGCAGCTGCTCCATCACGTGCTCGGCCATGTTCACCGGAATGGCGAAGCCAATGCCGATGTTGCCGCCGGTCTCCGACAGGATCTGCGAGTTGATTCCTACGAGCTCGCCCTTCGTGTTGACGAGCGCGCCGCCCGAATTCCCGTGATTGATCGGCGCATCGGTCTGCAGGAAGTCCTCGTAGCTGCCGTCGCCGTACGTCGTCGACCGTCCCTTGCCGCTGATGATGCCCATGGTGACCGTCTGGCCCACACCCAGCGGATTCCCGACAGCAAGAACGACATCGCCCACCTCGACACGGTCAGAATTGCCGAAAGCGACCGCCTTGAAGCCGGTTCCGGTCACCTTGAGCAGCGCGAGGTCGCTGGGCTTGTCAGAGCCCACCAGCTTCGCTGCGAGCGTGCGCCCGTCCGTCATCTCGACTTTGATCTCGTCGGCACCCTCCACGACGTGGAAATTCGTGAGGACATAGCCGTCGGTCGTGACGATGACGCCCGATCCGAGTCCCCTCTGTCGGAAACTGTGCGGTGTGCGCCCGCGCGATCCGAATTGATCGCCGAAGAAGCGCCGCAGAAAGTCATCGTCGGGCACGTCGAACTGGGTCGGCGACATCCTCGCTCTGCCTTCCGTCCGAATCGTGACGACGGCAGGTGCGACCACGTCGACGATGTCGGCGTATGAGTCGCGGCCGCCCGCAATGGCATGGGTGATTGGCGTCGTTACGGTGGCGACGCGCCCGGTGTTCGTCTGGTCGGCCGCAGTCCCGTGCCAGACCAGACCCGCGACAAGGAGAAGCGCGGCAAAGGTCCCGACGAGTGCGCGGCCCGTTCTCTGGCTGAGCGTATAGCGTCCGTTCATGGCAGTCATTTCCCTTTCACAAATTCCATGTCTACCCTCATTAGACGGGACGGCAGCTTGCCGGGCCGTTGCACGAACATTACAAACGTGAAAGGTGGGGCGGGTGCGTCTGGTGGCCGGGGGGTCTGGTGGGGTCGAGTGGGCGGGCTCTGGCCTTTGGCTTCGGGCTTTCGGCTTTCGCCTCGGGGCCGGACAACTGCCTACCCGCCCTACCTGGCCTACCCGGCCTCAGGCAGTGAAACGATGAACGTCGACCCGTGTCCGATCTGACTCTCGACAGATACCCGGCCGCCGTGGGCTTCGACGACGGCCTTGACAAGGCTCAAGCCGAGGCCAAGGCCGCGCTCGGTGCGACTGTGATCGCCGCGAAACAGCCGGTCCCAGATGCGCGGCAGCTCGTCCGGCGGGATTCCCGGTCCTGTGTCCCGCACCGTCAGCAGCGCCTCCGAGCCGTTGCGGGCGATGGCGACCGCCACGCGGCCGCCGCGCGGTGTGTACTTGACCGCGTTGTCGATCAGGTTCGCTGCGACCTGCTCGAGACGTGTTCGATCGGCATCGACCACCGGGCTCGCACCGTCGCCGCTGGATTGAGGAAGCTCTTCTTCGATGTTTATCGTGACTCCCTTGGCATCCGCAACATCTCTGTACAAATCGACGGCGCGATCGACAATCTCGGCCAGCGGCACCCGCTCGCGGTGCAGCTGCATCGTTCCACTCTCGGCCTCGGAAATATCCATCAGCGTCGTCAACATCACGAGCACCCGGTCGGCTTCTTCGATCGTCTCGGCGAGTGCATCGCGATAGCGATCGAGATCCGGCGGCCCGGCCAGCGCCATTTCCGCCGCGCCGCGCAGGCGCGTCAGCGGCGTGCGCAAATCGTGCGAGACGTTGTCGAGGGCGCCGCGCATCGCCGCCACCAGCCGTTCGATCTTGTCGAGCATCGTGTTGAACAATGCGGTCAGTTCGTCGAGGGCGTCGTGGCTTCCGGCGAGCGGCACGCGCGTGTCGGTGCGCCCGGTGCGAATGATGCGGCGGACCGCAGCGGTCAACCGGCGAAGGGGCGACAGCGCCGATTGCGTCACCAGCCAGCCTCCGGTCAACGCCGTCAGCACAATCAGCAATGTGACGATCCCCAGTGCCGCGCGAAAGCGCGCGAGCAGGTCCTCTCGAGCCTCGGTGCTCTTGCCCACCTGAACGAGTGTGCCGTTCGCCAGCCGGACCGAGGCGGTCTCGAGCGTCGTCGGATCCCACCCGTCCGGGCTGCTGAGGACCACGGCCTCGACGCCGCGATCGACCACCCGTACGAAGAGCCGCTCGGGCGCGGCCTGCTGTTCCGCGCGAACCGTTGCGGCGAGCACGTTGACGCCTCCGCGTGCGTACGCCGCCGCGTAGTCGCCGAGCTTCGACTGGAGGATCTGCCGGTCGCGCTGCTCCAGCGAGAGGGCGGTCAGGTAGTAGGTCAGAAAGACAATGACCGTCGCACCGCCCACGAACAGCGTCGCGTACCACAGGGCGATGCGCAGGCCGAACGCGCGGGTGATCACCGGGCCGCGATCGCCGTCAAGGCCGGAGGACATAACCGACGCCGCGGACGGTGTGCAGCAGCTTCTTCTCGAACGGCCGATCGACCTTGTCGCGAAGCCGGCTCACCAGCACGTCCACGATGTTCGTCTGCGGGTCGAAATTGTACGCCCACACATGCGACAGGATCATTGTCTTCGAGACGACGCGGCCGGCGTTGCGAAGCAGGTATTCGAGCAGCGCGAATTCGCGGGGCCGCAAATCGACCAGCCGGCCGCCCCGGGTCACGCGGCGGGACAGGAGATCGAGCACGAGGTCGTCCACCGTGAGCGTGGTCGGCTCCGGCGTGCGGCTGGCGCGCCTGACCAGCGCCTGCACGCGTGCGAGCAGTTCGGCGAACGCGAACGGCTTCGTCAGGTAGTCGTCGCCGCCGGCCTGCAGGCCGCGCACCCGGTCGTCGATCTCGCGGCGCGCGCTCAGAATGAGCACAGGCGTCATGACGCCGCGCTGCCGCAGCGTTTCGATCAACGAGAGCCCGTCGCGCCGCGGCAGCATCACGTCGACGATGGCGACATCGTACGTTTGCGCCACGGCCGCAGTCAGTCCGGCCTCCCCGTCGGCGGCGTGGTCGACGACGAAGCCGGCCTCGCGCAGTCCCCGCCCGACGAACTCCGCGATGGTGGCATCGTCCTCGACCAGCAGCGCGCGCACCGCAGCATGATAGGGGCAGGAAGGGCCGGAAAGGCAGGAGCGGCGGGACGACGCAGAGACAAGGAGAGGCCGGAGGCCAAGGCGGATCAATCCGGCCTGTCCTGCCCATCCTGCCTATCCTGCCTATCCTGCCCGTCCTGCCTTACGCCGCTGCCCTACCTGCCCTTCCCGCCCCCACTGCCCTCCCAGGTCCTTTTCGGCGGCACTGCTCAGTTCCCAGCCCGCACAGCACGTGTGCTGCATCCGCACACGCCCGCACACCCGGCTGGTGATGGAATGTCGGAACACGCCCGCGATCTGCTCCGTGCGGGTCTGCACGACGTGGCAATTCTCTTGCTCAGCATCGGAGAGCCCGGCTGCACTCTGGATACTTGCCGCACTTTTGTCGCCGGCCTGGCCGGCGTTGCCGGGAGGTGTCTGCGCAGACACGGGGAGTCGAAGTGTGAAGATCGCAACCCGAAACGATCGTATCGGCGCGGCCGGATTCGCGATCCTGCTTCTCGAAGAAGGGGTGATCAGCCGCCACGATCTCGACGTGGCCGAGCAGCACGCCACTCGCGAACATACCGATCTGGCGGAAACGCTCGTCGCGCTCGGCCTCGCACCCGAACCCGATATTTATCGTCTGCTCGCCCGTGCCGCCGGCGCGGCGTTCGTGTCGCTCGAACAGGAACATACGCCCAGCGAGCTCGCGATCCGCCTCGTGCCCGAGCGGCTGGCACGGCGCCACCTCGTGG
This sequence comes from Acidobacteriota bacterium, assembly GCA_046726355.1. Taxonomy (GTDB): domain Bacteria; phylum Acidobacteriota; class Vicinamibacteria; order Vicinamibacterales; family CAVVIG01; genus QHWF01. The sequence continues at coordinate 5,749 of JBKPAI010000002.1, forward strand.
TGCCGCTCGCGGTCGACAACCGGATGCTGACCTACGCGACGAGCCGGCCATTCAACGATGAAGGCGCGCGCGACCTGGCGTTCGCGTCCGGGCGCCGCACGGTGACCTGGGTTGCGTGCCGGTCCACCCTGCTCGACGCGATCGATCGATGCTATCCGAAACTGCGGGACCTGGACGTCCTTGCGGCGCGCATCCGGACCGAGCGTCAGGCGGTGGAGAACACCGACAGCGACGACTCCGGACCGACCGATTCGGCGGTCGTGGATTTGTGCAACCATATTCTCGCGCGCGCCGTCGAAGTGGGCGCGAGCGATGCCCACATTGAATGCGGCCGCGAAGGCATCGCCGTACGATTCCGCATCTGCGGCGTACTCGAGCCGGTCCTCACGCTGCCGACGGCCGTCTCGCACGCCATCCGCAACCGCTTCAAGATCATGGCCCGGGCCGACATCGCGGTGCGCCACCGCCCGCGATCGACGTGCGCCTGTCGACCCAGCCGACGGTGGACGGCGAGAAGCTGGTGATGCGCGTCATCGACAGCTTCAGTCCGCTGCAGGCCATCGACAAGCTCGGATACGACGACGACACGATGGCGCGGCTCCAGCGCAGCCTGGCGCGTCCCGACGGCCTGGTGCTGGTCACCGGTCCGACCGGCTCCGGAAAAACGACGGCGCTGTACGCGGCTCTCGGTCATCTTCGCACCGGCCGTACCAATATCGTCAGCGTCGAGGATCCGGTCGAGCGGACCGTTCCCGGCATCTCGCAGATTCCGGTGAACGCACGCAGCGGCAACACCTTTCCGGTGGTGCTGCGGTCGCTGCTGCGCCAGGACCCGAACGTCATCATGGTCGGCGAGATCCGCGACAGCGAGGTCGCGAACATCGTCGGCCAGGCGGCGTACACCGGCCACCTGGTGCTCTCCTCGATGCACACCGGCGACGCCGCCACGGCCATCACACGGCTGCAAAACCTCCGGCTCGAACCGTTCAAGATTGCCGAGAGCCTGTCGGCCGTGCTCGCGCAGCGCCTGCTCCGGACGCTGTGCCCGCGCTGCCGGCGCGTGCACGACGAAGTCGAGTCGCGGCGGCGGGCGGCCGAGTACCACGTGCGCAGCGTGCCGTCGTCAGCAGGTCCGGGTTGCAGCCACTGCAAGGATACGGGCTATTCCGGCCGACTGCCGGTCGCCGAACTGTTGACGCCGTCCGACACCCTGCGCGATGCGATCGCGCGCGGCGCGACGGCGCATGAAATCCGCGCCGCCATGCGCGCGTCGGGGTTCCCCACCATGCGCGACCACGCCATGCGTCTGGTCGCCGAAGGAATCACGTCCATCGAGGAAGTCGATCGCGTGCTCGCCAACGACGACGCGACGGCGACGGTGACCCGTTCACGCTCTCGCGTGCTCGTGACCGACGACGAGCCGATCACGCGGATGCTGGTCAAACTGCTGCTCGAACGCGAGCACTATGAGGTGCTCGAGGCGGCCAACGGCCGGCAGGCGGTGGAGATCGCGGTGCGCGAGCGGCCGGACCTGGTGCTGATCGACCTGAACATGCCGGAGATGGATGGATACGAAGCGATCGGCCGGCTGCGGCGGGACTTCACGTTCGCCGCGCTGCCCATCGTGGTGCTGACGTCGGAAGAAGGCCCGGGCGTCGAGAAGCGCGTCCTCGCCCTCGGCGCCGACGACTACATCATCAAGCCGTTCGACCCCGAGGTGCTGCTGTCGCGGGTCAACGCGGTGTTCCGCCGCCTCAAGGCGGTCGCCGCGTGAGGCCGGCGATCAAACAGCGGTGGACACCGGCACTGCTCGCCGGTGTGCCCTCGGCCGCGACCGGCTGCGATCGCGGCCGCCCAGCTGCGTCCGACCGACGTCACGCCACTGACGTGGAAGTTCTGAAGTGTCCGGGACCCTGGGGAGACACCGACGCGTTGGCGCCTTCGCTGTCGGGATGCTCTTGTCTGTGCTGACGAGCGGCAGCCGCGCCGCGGACGCCGCCACGTCGTCGGAGCTCACAGCGGCGTTCCTGTTCAACTTCGCGAAGTTTGCCGACTGGAGCGGCCGCGCGCGTCCGCAGGAGAGCGGCCGCATGCGGTTCGCGGTCAACGTTGAAACGGCGCGGCGGTCAGGGGTGCGACTCAGCTCCCGGCTGCTGGATCTCGCAAAAATCGTTCGAACAGATCATGGTCAATAAGCTCCGATACTGGTTCGCCTGTCTGCGGCTCGCCCACAAGATCACGGGCATCGTCTTCATGGTCAGCGGGATCACACTGGCGGTGGCGTGCGCCGTGCTGCTGATCTACGACTACTCCTCGTCGCGGGTGCGGCTGGTCCGCGAGGTCACGACGCTCGCCGATGTGATCGGCTCCAACAGTACTGGCGCTCTGGCGTTCGGCGACACAAAGGCCGCCGGCGAGACGCTGCGGACGTCATTGGTCGACGGGCACATTCTCAGCGCGCGGCTGTTCACACGCGACGGCGCGCAGCTGGCAGCACACACCCAGGGGAAGGGCGCAGGTGGATTTCAGTACGAGCCCGCGCTCCTTCGCCATCCCGAACCGACGGCGACCTTCGCCCGCGGCCAGTTGCACATGCTGCGTCCGATCGTGCTCGACGGTGAGGTCATCGGCAGTATCGCCGTCGAATCCGACACGCAGGAGATCTGGTCGCGCCTGGCCACGTTCGGCGTCGTCGTTGCCGTGGTGATGTTCGGGACCATCTGGATGGCGTTCTGGCTGTCGCGCATCACCGCGCGGCTGACGTGCGGCCCGATCGAGCGGCTGATTGCCATCACTCGCCAGGTTCGCGACGGCGGGCAGTACGACGTTCGCGCCGTCCGCACCACCGAGGACGAGATCGGGGAGCTGATCGACCACTTCAACGAGATGCTCGGCCAGATTCAGCGCCGCGATCAGCAGTTCGTCGCGCAGCAGCAGGGTCTCGAGCGGACTGTCGACGCTCGGACGGCGGAGCTACGGGCGATGAACCAGGAGCTGGTCACCGCGCGCGACCGGGCCATGGACGCCAGCCATGCGAAGAGCGAGTTCCTGGCCAATATGAGCCACGAGATCCGCACGCCGATGAACGGCATCACGGGCATGACCGAACTGATGCTCGACGGCAAGCTGACATCCGATCAGCGCGACGGTCTCACCACGGTGAAGACGTCGGCGGAGAATCTGCTCGGCATCCTGAACGACATCCTCGATTTCTCGAAGATCGAATCGCGCAAGCTCGAGCTCGAGGCGGTCGCATTCTCGCCCCGGACCGTCATCAGCGAAGTGCTCAAGCCGCTGGCCGTACGGGCGCATCAGAAGGAGCTCGAGCTGCTCTGCGACGTCGACCCGTCAGTGCCATCGGGCGTCATCGGCGATCCGGTGCGGTTCCAGCAGATCCTGACCAATCTGGTCGGCAATGGCATCAAGTTCACCGAGCGCGGCCACGTCCTCGTCACCGTCCGCGAAGACGCGCGGGCAGACGGCAGCACGAGGCTGCACGTGTCGGTCGCCGACACCGGGATTGGGATTGCGCCGGAAAAGCAAGCCGCGATTTTCGAGCCGTTCCGCCAGGCGGACGGATCGACGACGCGCCGGTTCGGCGGCACCGGCCTCGGCCTGACGATTTCGGCGACGCTCGTTCACCTCATGGGCGGCCGTCTCTGGGTCGACAGCGAGCTCGGGGCCGGGAGCACGTTTCACTTCACCGTGTCGCTGGATACCACGGACATCGCCGAGCAACCCGCTTCGCGCCCGAAACTGCCCGAGATGGCCGTCCTGATCGTCGACGACAACGAGGTGAACCGCCGCATCCTGATCGAGCAGGTCCGGCGCTGGGGGCTGCATCCGCGAGCCGTCTCGACCGGCGCCGCCGCGCTCGAGGAGCTCGCAGCCGCCGTGCGCAGCGGGCGCCCCTACGGTCTCGTGCTGCTCGATGCGAACATGCCGGAATTCGACGGCTTCGATGTCGCCGCCGCCATCGCTTGCCGGCCGGAGCTGACCGGCCCGACGGTGATGATGCTGACCTCGTCGGGCAAGTACGGCGATCAGTCCCGCTGCCGCGAGCTGGGGATATCGGCTTACCTGACCAAACCGGTCCAGATGGACGAGTTGCACATGGCCGTCGGCCGTGCGCGCGGCGCCCGGCAGGGTGCGCTGGTTCCGGTGGCTGCGCCCGTGCCCGGCACGCCCGCGGCGGCCACGGGAGGTGCGCGCATGCACATCCTGCTCGTCGAAGACAACGTGGTCAACCAGCGCGTGGCACTCGGTCTTCTCAATCGCCGCGGCCATACGGTAACGGTCGCGGAGAACGGCCAGGAGGCGCTCGACCTCCTCGAACGTGAGCGCTTCGACGTCGTCCTGATGGATCTTCAGATGCCCGTGATGGGCGGGCTCGAGGCCACGCGCGAAATCCGCACGCGCGAGGCGGGGACGGGAACGCACCTGCGGATAATCGCCATGACCGCGCACGCGATGGCGGGTGACCGCGATCGATGCCTGTCGGGAGGAATGGACGGCTACGTGTCGAAACCAATCAATCCACAAGTCCTCTTTTCAGTCGTCGAACAGGATATCGAACAGACATCGGCGGATGCCGCGCGCCCGGTGCCGCAGGCCGAGATCTTCGATCGTCCCGCTCTGCTCAATCGTGTCGCCGGCGATGAACAGCTGATGCACGAGGTCATCTGCATCTTTCTCGATGAATGTCCGAAGCAGCTCGCGGCCATCCGTCAGGCGCTGACTGAGCGCAGCGCCGAGGCGGTCCGCACGACGGCGCACGCGCTCAGGGGTGCGGCCGGCAATCTGGGCGCCAACGCGTTGTTCGAAGCGGCGGGAGCGCTCGAACGGGCCGGGGCTGAACGGCGGATGGACGCCGCCGAAGCCGCCTGGCGCCGCCTGTCGGAGGATGCCGCGCACGTTGTGGAGACGCTCCGCGAAGAAGTCTCGACCCGTTCCGAAGAGCCGTTATGCGCGCGCTAGTCGCCGACGACGATCGAATGACGACGGTGATCCTGAGCAGCGCGCTGCTGCAGCAGGGCTTCGAGGTCACTGTCGTGCACGACGGCATTGCCGCCTGGGACTGCATCGCCGGTGATACCGCTCCGTCGCTCGCGATCATCGACTGGATGATGCCGGGCCTCGACGGCCCTGAGCTGTGCCGCCGCGTCCGCCGGGAAGCGTCGCGCGCGCACCTGTACCTGATACTCCTGACCGCGCGCACTGATACGACCGACGTGATCGCCGGCCTCGACGCGGGAGCCGACGACTACCTGACCAAGCCGTTCAACGGCGACGAATTGCGCGCCCGCGTGCGCGTCGGGTGCCGGGTGCTCGCGTTGCAGCAGCGGCTGGCCGAACGCGTCACGGAGCTGCAGGCAACGATGGCGAACGTGAAGCAGCTGCGCGGCCTGTTGCCGATCTGCAGTTACTGTAAGCGCATCCGCTCCGATTCGGACTACTGGGAACAGGTGGAGAGCTACATCAGCGTGCACACCGATGCCCAGTTCTCGCACGGGATCTGTCCGTGCTGCTACGAGAAGATTCTGGCCGAGCTCGGGCTGTCCGCTGATTCGTCGGCGGAAACGCGGTAATTGGTCCTTGGTTCTTGGTTCTTGGTCCGTCCTCGGTCCGAGTCCCCGGTTCCGTCCTTGGTCCGGCGTCCGGGGCACGTCAATTGGGACGAGGATGGACCACGGACCAAGGCCTGGCGCATCAAGGACCACGGACCAAGGACGGACATAAGTGCTGCCTTTCATAATTACGGTGACGCACCGAGGGCGGCGAGGCGCCCGCCTGGCAAGGCGCGAGGCGCGAGAATATCGGGAATATTTGAGCGGCGAGCAACGCAGACAGGCGGGATGCATCGCCGGCCGAATGCCACCGTAATTATGAAAGTCAGCACTAAGGACCACGACGGGCGATTGAATATGCGGCTGCTCACCACGGCACGATCGATCTTGTGTTCAGCGATGTCGTGCTGCCCGACATGAGCGGCAGGGCCATGGTTCAAACCACTGGCGGCCAATCGTCTATCGCCCGACTGGGAAGGGCGATACCGCGCTGAGCGGAAGAGGGCGTGGCGGGGCACAGGATCGTAAGAGTCGCCACCGCGATTGCCAAAAACCATGATTGGCGGCCATTGAGGCAGGCGGTTAGGGTTGGTCGAGCCTTTGGAAGGCCTGGCTCGAGTTGCTCCATGATGCGGCCGACTCGGGCTAACAAGCCCGATGGCTACCTTCTGGGCTCATACCGCATCGCCACCGCCCCCGAGCCGAACTCCAGCCGGCTCACGAGCTTCAGGTCGATACGCTTCGATAGCCCCGCGAACAACGTCGGCCCGTGGCCCGCCAGCCGGGGCTGCACCACGAACTCGTACTCATCGATCAATCCCAGCTCCGCCAACGCCAGCGGGAGCTTCACGCCTCTCATTAACAGTCCCTTACCCGACTCCCGCTTCAGCTGCTGAACGGCCTTCCCCAGATCCCCGCGCACGAGCTCCGCGTTCCAATCGACCCGGTCCAGGGTGCTCGACACGACGTACTTCTTTGCCGCGTCGATCGTCCGGGCGAAAGGTTCCATCCAATCAGGCCTCGCTCCCGTCCGCACCGGCGGCCGAAACGCTGCCTCCATCATTTCGTAAGTCACCCGGCCAACGAGGAGAGCATCGGCTTGGTCGAGGTTTTCCACCGCTGACGATGTAAGTCTTCGTCCGCGGGAATTGCACGATGATCGCAGCACCCGTCCAATGTGACGTTGATGGAATACCGAAGGGGTCGCATTACCTAAGCGTACCGCCGATCGAAGGTTTGATTAGCCTGCGAACGCCATTGCCTGGGCAACAGCGCCGTCACAACGACGCTGGCGAGCGGAAGCGACAGCCACAAGACGGTAGGCAGAGGAAGAGGCCTCGACGCGGTACCAAGTCCCCTAAAGAAAATTGCCAGCCCAGCGACAAACATCAGGTTGGCAAGCGCGATGAAGATGGCGCAGCGCCGCGCGAGACGTCCATCGTTCGGCCCCCCGATGCCTGATCTCGCGAAGCCCTCCGAACATCCCGTAGGCGAGAAACGCGATCACGCAGGGAGACGTTCACCGGACCTTGCAGACGAAGTTCGCTGCGTCGTTCGTGCTGCCCACGCCGGTGTACTGCGCGACTTGTGGATAGGGACAGACCGGCCGTGTCATGTTTACGCGGTTGTCGCTGACTCGTGAGGCGATCAACCGATCGGGTGCGATGCCGGATTCGCGCCAACGCTCCATCGCGGCCATCCGGTTCACCTGGTTAGGGCCCGGCCCACTCCCGCAATGAGCCATACCGGGCACCATAAAGAGTCGCAGCCAATCCTCTTGCTTCGGCCCCATTCTTGCCAACACGCTCGAGTGATAGTTGACGCTGTTCTGCGGCGAGATCGCCCCACCCGAGCCGCCGTCATTCCAGCCGTGGTAGATGAGAAGTTTTCCACCGCGAGCGCGAAAGGCCGAAAGATCCGGATTTGTGGCGTCGATGAAGCCTGCTTTCTTGTCGACCAGCGAGGCGTCGCGATCCAGGTCGAACGTGCGCCAGTCCCACGCCGGGTCTTCGTGGGCTACGTACCTGAACATGCCCACGTCGATCCCTCCAGGTTCCGGGTTGGCGCCTGTCAGCATGGCCCAGCCCATCTCGCTGCCAGGCACTAGGCCGGGGTAAATCAACTCCCCTGTCTTTCGCGTGGCCGGCGCGTAGCCCATCTTCACGGCTTCTACCTGTCGCGTCGTCAGGCAATCATCCCTGTCGACCCCGCGGCACACGAGTGTTGCGGGATCAAAATGGCATTGGTGTGGGTCCGTCAGGAGTCCGTCCGTCACTCCGTCGAGTGGGTCACAAGCGGCAAGTACTGCTTTATTGACAAGGGCGAGTTTGCGGACAGGGACAACACTCGCCGGCTCTTGGAGGATCCTCGCTTCCACCGCGATCCGCCAGGCGCACAACTGCGTCTGATTGTTCGCAGGAGCGCCGGCGATAATCCCATCGAAGTCTTCGGGATAGCGCTGAGCCTCCATTAGGCCCTGCCGCCCGCCTGTGGAGCAACCCGTCCAGTACGAGAACCGTGGCGCGCGATCGTAGAAGGCCGCGACAACGGCCTTCGATTTCACCGCCATCTCGTGGACGGCGCGATACGCGAAATCTACGACCTTTTCTGGATGTCCGATCGCAAACGACGCATTCCCACCGACGTGTCCCGTGTCAGTCGATGCCGTCGCGTAACCCTCCTGCAGGGCCGAGGCCAGCGCAGCATAGGTGATGGTTCCCGCCCAGCCGCCGTTGCCAACAGCTTGGAACTTGCCGTTCCACGCCTGGGCCGGCAGCCAGACTTCAATCTTGATGTCCGAGTCCGACGACGGCGTCAGCGTGGCCGCCACACGGCAAAAAGTTGGCAACTGGCTGAATTGCGGCACTGCCGGGCCCGTCGCAGGCAGAGTGAATCCTCAGTATGCTGGACGAGAGGAGTGGCAGCCGTGCGAATCTTTGTCGCCGTCGCGGTCGTATTAGCCCTCTTCGGACAGTCTGCCGCAAGGAAGCTCACGGCTGACGAACAGGCAATGCTCGACGAGTTCACGGTTCCGTTTCCGCCGTTTCATTTCGTGGGCAACATCTACTACGTCGGCACGAAGGAACTCTCCTCATTCCTGATCGTCACCGCGGCGGGCAACATCCTGCTCGATTCGGGCAGGCGTGAAGCTGTTAGGCACACCCGATTACCCCAACATGGCTGACGACTTCGCGCGCACGTTCCAGGTGCTCAAATCACTGCCGTGTGATGTGTTTGGGGCACAGCATCCGTACTTCTTCGACATGGAGGCTAAGGTGATGCCCAACAACTCGGACGCGGGGGACACTCAAACAGTCTAGCTGATGCGACCGATGATCGCTTTGCGTGACTGAGACCGGTTTCGAGCGACGGCCACCAAGAATTCCACGGGCCGCAGGTTGGTAGAACTTACGATGGGCAACGCGTCAGATGGACAAGCACAAGATGACTCTGCGGTTGACCGCCGCCCGGGTGGTCACGTCAGCCCTGCTGGTGCTGGTCTGGGCGCCCATGAGCACCCTCGGTCCCGCGGTGTTGGCGCAACCGAGACCGGCAGTCGTGGTGCTGGTCGGTGGACGGGTATACCGGTCTCCGACCGCGACACCCATCGACGACGCGACTGTCGTGATCGAACGCGGCCGGATCGTCACGGTGGGCCCCCGCGCTCAGGTGCGAGTACCGCCGACTGCCCGAATGATCGACTGTCGGAACAAGGTGCTCGTCGCTGGTTTTCAAAACAGTCATGTGCACTTCACCGAGCCACACTGGACCGGAGCAGCCACCCAGCCCGACGCTGTCCTGACAGCACAGCTACGACGCATGCTCACCAAGTACGGCTTCACGACCGTCGTAGACACTGGTTCCTTCTTGCCGTAGCAACATTCGGCGGCAATAGTGCAGGCCTTCAGACCTGCCGCGGAGGCGGACCTGAAGGTCCGCACTACACAGGACGCGACGAAAAACAACAGCCCGGCCCGTGGAACCAGCATGTTCCGTCGGGTTCATGCGTGTCCCGGCGCAGCCGCTTCACGCTCTGCCACCGGCCGGGCCCGCCCATCAACGCCTTTCCCAGCTGCGCATTGAGCGCTTCGTCACGCAGACCCACCGCCGAAAAGATGGCCACGAACCCGATCAGATCGACATCGAAGCCGCCGTCCGCGCGCTTTGTGAGCAAGTAGACGACGCCTTTGCCGATGTTCGCGCCCGTCACGGGCATCGTGCCGGTCAGCGGCAGGATCATCCGCCCGCCGGGCACGAGCGCATCGAGCCACGCGTCCAGTGGATGTGTCATCCCGGCGTTGACGACAACCGCGTCAAACATTTCGTCCAGCGCCGATCCGTCGCCGTGCCGCACGCTGACCCAGGGCATGACGGCCAGGTTCTGGCGCGCCTCCGCGGCGAGCGCCGGGTCGACCTCGTAGGTGACGACGCGGCCCTCGGCACCGACGGCGTGCGCGATCAGCGCAGTGTAGTAGCCGAGCCCGCAGCCGATGTGCAGCACCCTCGCGCGCGGCGCGAGCGCCAGCGCGTCGAGCCAGACCACAAGAGTGCCCGGCTGCCCGTTGAACAGCTGCCGTGACGGATCGATTGCGATCGCGATGTTGTGATAGACGCGGCGGGGATCGGCATCCGGCGTCGTTCGCGCCCGGGCGCTGCCCCCGGCCATGACATCGGCGTCGGCGAACACGGTCCACGGACCCGGGCGGAGGAAGCGTTCACGCGGAACGGCGGCGAGCGCATCCACAAGACTCCTGGTCTGCAGCGTCGCCACGGCTTCGATCTCTTCGGCGAAGAAGCGGCGGTACTCGGCAAGATCGCTCATTTGGTTCTCCGTCTCGGCTTCGGCAGCGTCCGATTGTGGAAGACCTCGAACGGCACCAGGGTGCTCGGATTCTCCAGGCGCACCGGCCGCCCCTTGACCCACTCGTAGGCGTGGTTTCCGGGCTCCCGCGCGATGAAGCGCAGCTCACCGGCGCGGTTGAGCCGCTTCAGCACGGTGTGAATGGCCGAGAGATCGCTCGAATACTTCGAGAGATCGAAGCCGATGGCGGCGAGGCGGTCGCGGACGCCCAGCGGCGTCAGCGGGTGCTCGGCGCGCGCCAGGACCACGCGGCAGGCGTCGGTGAGGCCCCAGGACACGGTAGGGGTGTAGCCGCACAGCCGCGTGAGAGCGCCGATGGATTCGTGGAGCTGGGCGAGCCGCTTGTCGAGCGCCGCGCGCTGCCGCGCCACCTCTTCGTACTCACGACAGGCGGCATCGAGCGCGCGCTTGTAGTCGTCGCTGGTCACGGGCCTCTCTTCGACACTGTGTTATACATTATGTGTAATACGACGTCAATACCGGTCGCATCAATCGGGACTGCATTCCTGAACACGCCCCGGGGCGAGCCACAAAGGACACACAGAAGTCCGGCACGGACGATCAACGCAGAAGGTACGCTACTCTTTCGGTGTGATCCGCCCGGATCGCGCGACCGTTCTCCAGCGTCCGACCTGCCCGCTCCGCCTTTTCTCGTCGAGCCGGCGCCGCCGGACGGGAAAGGCAGTCCGTGAAGTCCGTTCCACCGATCGTGATGCTGCTCGTCGCCTGCGCCGCGCCGGTGCCGCTTGCCGCCCAGAACCGGCCGGCGGCGACCGCGCCGCGCCCGGCACCCGCGCCCGCGCCACCGCCCCCCGCGACCTTCCTGGGCGGCGTGCCGTCGGGCACGGTCACGCCCGAGGTCCTCACCATCACGATCGTCGATGCGATCCGCAGAGCCCTCGACCACAACCTCGGTGTGCTCACGGCCGAACAGGCGATGGGCCGCGCCGGCGGCGCACGGTGGCGCGCGCTGAGCGAGCTGCTGCCGACGATTGACGGACGCCTCGCCGAGACGCGGCAGACCATCAACCTTCAGGCCTTCGGCTTCGGCAGTTTCGGCTCGGCCTTCGGCGACGTGCCCCCGATCGTCGGCCCGTTCAACGTCTTCGACGCGCGGATCTCGCTCTCGCAGACCCTGTTCGATGCCGGCGCGTCGAAGACCGCGAAGTCCGAAACCTACAATCTCGAGGCGGCGCGCCACACGTATCACTCGGCCCGCAATTTCGTCGTCCACGTCGCTGGAAACATGTACATTCAGGCGCTCGCGGCCGCTGCGCGCGCTGAGGCCGCGCGGGCGCAGCAGGAGACCGCGCAGGCGCTGCACCGCCAGGCGCTGGATTTGAAACAAGGCGGCCTCGTGGCCGGCATCGACGTGCTCCGCGCCGAAGTCGAATGGAGCACCCAGACCCACCGTGCGACGGCGGCCGCCACCGAGCTCGACAAGGTGAAGCTGCAGCTCGCGCGCGTGATGGGCCTGCCGCTCGGCCAGAGCTTCGCCCTCGATCCGAACATCCCCGAGCTTCCGGATCCCGACATCACTCTCGATCGGGCGGTGGAACGAGCCTACCGCAGCCGGCCCGACTATCAGGCGGCGCTCGAGCGGGTCAAGGCGGCGGAAGCGGCGCGCGAAGCGATCGCCGGCGATCGGCTGCCCTCGGTCCGAGTGAACGCCGATTACGGCGACATCGGGCTGTCTCCCTCCGACGCGCGCAGCACCTACAGCATCAGCGGCGTCGTGAACGTGCCGGTGTTTCAAGGCAGGCGCCTGCACGGGCGGCTGCTCGAAGCCGACGCCGATCTCAGGGACCGGCGCAGCGAAGCCGAAGACCTGAGGGCCGCCATCTATTACGAGATCCGGGCCGCGTTGCTCGATTTGCAGGCGACGGCCGAGCAGCTGCAGGTGGCGACCAAGTCGCGCGACCTTGCCGCCCAGCAGCTCACGCAGGCGCGCGATCGGTTTGCCGCCGGCGTCGGCAGCAACATCGAAGTGGTGCAGGCGCAGGAAGCCGTGGCGCTGGCTTCCGAGCAGTACATCGCCGCCCGGTACGGGTACGATCTCGCCAAGGGGGCGCTCGTGCGCGGCACCGGCGCCACCGAAGACGTCCTGCGCCAGATTCTCGGAGGGAGCCGGTGACGGCCGGCCACCCCGTCGCCGGAAAGCCAGGAGTGCTGCATCTCCGATCGGTCCGTCTGGCCGCCGCCGCCGTCCTGCTCCTGATTGCCGGCGGCATCGTGTGGCTCTGGCTCCGGCCTGGCCGCGAATGGACCGACGATGCGCAGGTGGATGCGCGCGTGTCCCAGATCGCGGCACGCGTCGGCGGCACCGTCGTGCGTGTTGCGGTCGACGACAACCAGCGCGTCGAGCTGGATGCCGTGCTGGTCGAGCTCGATCCGCGCGATTACCAGGTCGCGGTCGACAAGGCGCGGGCCGAGCTCGCGGACGCGGAGGCCTCGGCGCTGGCGGCCAGGAGCAACGTGCCGATCACGACCGCCACGGCCACGAGCGGGATTACCACGGCGAAAGGCGGCGTGTCGCAGGCGGTGGCGGCGGTCGCCGCAGCCGAAAAGGAAGTCGAGGCGGCGCACGCCAGATTGAAGGCGAACGAAGCGCGATTGCGGGAAGTGGAAGCCAACGCCGCAAAAGCGGCGCGCGACGTCGAACGGCTGCGCGGTCTGCTGAGCAAGGACGAAATCTCACAGCAGCAGTTCGACGCGACGGTCGCCGCGGCGGAGGCGCAGAAGGCGGCGACCGATTCTGCGCGGTCCCAGGTGGCGGAAGCGGACGCCGGGATCCGCGTGGCCGAGAGCCGCCTGGCTCAGGCACGCGCCGCCGAACAGCGGGCGCACGCGGACCTGCAATCGGCGCAGACGGCGCCGCAACAGGTCGCCGCCATCAAGGCGCGGGCGTCGTCGGCCGACGCCCACGTGCAGCAGGCCCGTGCCACGCTGGCGCAGGCAGAGCTGAACCTGCAGTACACGACGGTGAAAGCGCCGATCCGCGGCATCGTGTCGAAGCGGGGACTCAATGTCGGACAGGTGGTTCAGCCGGGCCAACCGCTCCTCGCCATCGTCGCCATCGACGAGGTCTGGGTGACCGCCAACTTCAAGGAAACCCAGTTGAAGAACATGCGGCCCGGGCAGCGTGCCGTCATCGACGTCGACGCGTACGGCGGCCGCGAATTCACCGGCAGAGTGGACAGCATCGCCGGCGCGACCGGGGCTCGTTTCAGCCTGCTGCCGCCGGAGAACGCCACCGGCAACTTCGTCAAGGTCGTGCAGCGCGTGCCGGTCAAGATCGTGCTCGACCCGGGTCAAAACCCGGAGCATCTGCTGCGGCCGGGAATGTCGGTGGTGCCGACGGTGTATACGAAATGACCACCACGGAGGACGCGGAGGACGCGGAGGTGAAGAAGTTCTGAGCGGCGAGTTGAGCCGTGAGTCATTCGGACCTCGAGGCGATGACGAAGATGACGGCGGCATGACGCACAGTCGATGCAGCGGCTGGGCACGCCTCCCCACGTGACGGAGACGCGAACCTCATGACTCAAGACTCACAACTCACGACTGACAGGGACACCACGGGCCTCGCCCTGGTGCGCCCGACAGGATTATTCCTCCGCGTCCTCCGCGTCCTCCGTGGTAGAAGCCTTCCAGGGGCCCAGTGACCGACTCCAGCCGTCAGGTCAACCCGTGGATCATTGCCGTCTCGGTGATGTTCGCGACCTTCATGGAGGTGCTCGACACCACGGTCGTCAACGTGTCGCTGCCGCACATCGCCGGCAGTCTCTCGGCTACGATCGATGAAGCCACGTGGGCGCTGACGTCCTATCTCGTGGCGAACGCGATCATCCTGCCGATGACGGGCTGGCTGGCCAGCATGTTCGGCCGCAAGCGTCTGCTCATGTTGTCGGTGGTCGGGTTCACGGTCTCGTCGTTTCTGTGCGGGCTCGCACCCACACTGGCCCTGCTGATAATGTGCCGCGTGCTTCAGGGGGCGACCGGCGGCGCGCTGCAGCCGCTCTCGCAGGCGGTCCTGCTCGAGGCCTTTCCGGCGCACGACCGCGGCAAGGCCATGGGATTCTGGGGCCTCGGCATTGTCGTCGCACCGATTCTCGGGCCGGTGCTCGGCGGCTGGCTGACCGACAGCTACAGCTGGCGCTGGGTCTTCTACATCAACATTCCGGTCGGCGTCACCTCGATCGTGATGACGAAGCTGTTCATCTTCGATCCGCCGTACCTGCGTGTAGCGTCGAGAAAGATCGACTACTGGGGCATCGGCATGCTCGCGGTGGGGATCGGCGCGCTGCAGATCGTGCTCGACAAAGGGCAGGAGGAAGACTGGTTCGGCTCGTCGATGATCATCGGGCTGAGCATCCTCGCCGCCGTGGCGCTCAGCGCCTTGATCGTGCACGAGTTGACGACGGAGAACCCGGTCGTCGATCTGCGGGTGTTCAAGGCGCGGAGCTACGCGGTAGGCGTGTTCCTCATGACCGTGGTCGGCTTCGTGTTGTACGGCAGCCTGGTGCTGCTGCCGATCATGCTGCAGACGCTGCTCGGCTATCCGTCGCTGCAGGCCGGCATTGCCATGTCGCCGCGCGGCATCGGATCGTTCTTCATGATGCCGATCACCGGTCTGATGACGGGCCGGTTCGATCCGCGCAAGCTGCTCGCCACCGGCCTGCTCATCGGCGGCATGACGCTGCTGTGGCTGTCGGATCTGAACCTGCAGGCCGGGTACTGGGACATCTTCTGGCCGCAGCTGGTGCAGGGCATGGGTATGTCGCTGCTGTTCGTGCCGCTCACGACGGTATCGATGGCCCCGATTCCGCGGGAACGCATCGGCAACGCGACCAGCCTGTTCAACCTGATGCGCAATATCGGCGGCAGCATCGGCATTGCCGTGACCGGCACGATGCTGGCGCGGCAGCAGCAGACCGCGACCGCGCTGATCGGTTCGCACGTCACCGCCTACGACGCCGCGTCGCAGTCGATGCTGGCCGGAATGCGGGCGGCGATGATGGCAGCCGGGGCCGATCCCGTGACCGCCATGAATCGCGCGTATGCCGCGGTCTACGGCCTCGTGCTGAAACAGGCGGCCATGGTGGCATTCGTCGGCATTTTCCGGCTCATGGGAATCATCTTCATCGCGCTCCTTCCCCTCGTGCTCATCATGCAGCGCCCGTCCCGCTCAACCGCCATCACCCATTAACGGAAGAACAAAAGCCGTTGCTCGTCGTTGCCTGACTCTGAATTCCCTATCCCGCCTTTCGGCGCTCGATCGCCCGGTGCTCACGGAGGGTTTCTTTGCCGAGCTGATGCTCCAGCCGGATCCGCTCGACCGGCCGGATAGACGGCGGCAAGGGGAGAGCAATCAACGCTTCAAGATAGTCCGCCAGAGAACTTCGACGGTGGTGCGGCGATCTGGCATCACAGCTGCACAACGCAGAGATCGTGCCCCCTGCGACGGCTGCCGTCAGGGATCGCCCCGTGGTGGCAGGAATCGGCATCTCGCATTCCGACCGCGTCCTGTTTCCAGAAGCACAGGCGACAAAGCTCGACGTGGCGCGATACTACGAGGCGATTGCCGACTGGGTCGTTCCCCATCTTCGGGATCGTCCGCTCACGCTCGTCCGCTGTCCCACCGGCGTGGGCGTGAACGCCGCGAAACGCAGCGACGACTGCTTCTACATGAAGCATTCGAAAGTGTGGGCGCCGCCGGCGCTGCGGCGCGTGCGCATTCGCGAAAAAAAGAAGATCGGCGAGTACCTCATTGTTGACTCGCTCGCGGCGCTCGTGGGGCTCGTGCAGATGGACGTCCTCGAAGTGCACACCTGGAATGCCTGTTTTTCCGATATCGAACGCCCGGATCGGATGGTCATGGACCTCGATCCGGGCGAACAAGTCGGCTGGCCGGCTGTCGTCGAGGCCGCCCGGCTCGTGCGGCGACTCCTGGCAGCCGTCGAGCTGAACAGCTTCGTCAAGACCACCGGCGGACGCGGCCTGCATGTGGTGGTTCCCTTGAAGCCACAGGCCGGCTGGGCGGAATGCCTGGACTTCGCGCGCATGTTTGCCGGTCTGCTCGTGCGGCAACAGCCCGCGCTGTTCACGGAACGGTTTGCGAAGTCCGGACGCAAGGACAGAATTCTCGCCGACTACCTGCGCAATAACCGCACGAACACGTCGATCGCCGCCTACTCGACGCGGGCCCGTCCGAATGCCCCGGTTTCAGTGCCGCTCTCGTGGTCTGAGCTTTCGGCGTCACGGGCGCCGGAGCGGTTCACGATCGAAACGGTCCCGGCGCGGCTGTCCCGGCTGAGGACGGATCCCTGGGCGGCATACTGGAAATCCACGCAGCGCCTCTCCTCGAGAGCCGTGCGGGCGCTCGAACGCATGTAAACTGATCGGCGCCATGAGCGCCATCTTTGGGATCGTTGTGGCACTGACGGCGGCGACTCAGCTGCCCAGGACGTCTACTCCGTTTGTGTCCGTTGCTCCGTTTCTGTGTGTTTATACCGTTCCCTCTGCCTCCTCCGTTCGCCCCTGGGACATGACCGAGCCGACGGAGCCAGTGGCCGGAGCGACACAGCCACCTTCTGGTCCCCACCTGGCAGCCCAGGACCCACAATCGCCAACGTCTGCAGGTTCGGACACGCGGCCGGCATTTGCCGACTGGCTCGCCGAGGTTCGCAAGGAAGCGCTGTCCCGCGGCATCCGCAAGGATATCGTTGACACGGCGCTGTCGGACATCGAAGAGCCGTTGGCCGTCGTGCTGGAGCGGGATCGGACGCAGGCCGAAATCGTCCTGCCGCTCGAGGGCTATCTGCGCCGGAGACTGACGCAGAAATTCATCAGGGCCGGACGTGAAGCCTACGCCGGCCAGCGAACGCTCCTCGAGAGCATCGGCAGGACTTACGGTGTGGCGCCCGGCATCATCACGGCTATCTGGGGAATCGAGTCGAACTACGGCAAGTTCAGCGGCGTGCGGCCGACGGTGGCGGCGCTGGCCACACTCGCGTGGGACCCGCGGCGGGCCGCGTTTTTCCGCAGCGAACTGTTCGACGCGCTCGAAATCCTGAACAACGGCGACATCGATTTCGCGCAGATGAAGGGCTCGTGGGCGGGGGCGATGGGACAGGTGCAGTTCATGCCGTCGAGCTATCTGCAGTATGCCGAGGATTACGACGGCGACGGCCACAAGGACATCTGGTCGACACCGGCCGATGTCATCGCGTCGATTGCGAATTACCTGGCCGGCCGCGGATGGAAGCCGGAACAGGGCTGGGGCCGTGAAGTCCGCGTCACCAAGGACGTCGCGCGCAGAATCACGAACACCGTCGAGCGCCGCAACGGCACCTGCCGGGCGACGCGCGACATGACGGTCCTGCTGCCCGCGCGGCGATGGCAGGAGCTCGGCGTGCGGCTGCCGAACGGCGCGGCGCTTCCGCCCTCAATGCCCGATGCGGCGCTGGTCTCGGGAAGCCAGCAGCACTTTCTCGTCTACTCGAACTACGACGCGCTGCTGGAATACAACTGCGCGCATTCGTATGCGATCAGCGTCGGCCTGCTCGCGGATCGCCTCACGGGATCCGCGCCCGCGCCGCGGCGTTCAGCCGGTCACCCCGCGCCCAGAAAGCGCTAGCAGTCCGGCCGAATGCCGCGGGAGTTTCATAACGGGCTGCGATGGCCGCAGCCCGCTTATCCCGTCGATCCCGCCCGTCGCCGCCGCACGGCCGCGACGATCGCGACGCCGAACGCGGCGGCGCTGATACCCGCCGCCATCCTCGCGCCATTCAGCGCGAGCCCTCGACGCGGCGGCAGGTGCACGATGCCGTGCGCGTCGGCAATCGCCGGATAGAGCACATAGCGCCCGGACGCCGGCATCACGGTCTCGAACCGTTCGGCGAGATCGCAAAGCGCACGTCGCATCTCCGCGCCTTCCAGCGCCACACCGTGTCCCGTCGCCAGCAGGTTGGGGTGAAGCGCCGCAAGCCGGTCGACGGCGGTGCGCGCGGCAATCCAGTCGCAGGTGAAGAACGCCGGGGGTCTCCAGACCATCGGCCGCTGGCGGACGACGGCGATCATCGATTCCTGCCGCGTCGTGACGACCGCGTCGCCGGCAATCAACGTGCGGTCCGATTCGCGGAAGAACGAGACGTGACCGGGTGAATGGCCATCGGTCAGGAGCCAGCGCCACCCAGGCAGCGTCGGCACGACGCCGTTCTCCGGCAGCATGTGCACGCGTCGTCCGACGTCGATCGGGCCACGCGGAAACAACGGCGACAGCCACGACTGCGCGCCACCGCCAGCCAGGGGGTCTGGCGGCGGGTAGGCCGACTGCCCGGTCAAGTACGGCATCTCGAGGGGATGCGCATAGACGGGGACACGCCACTCGTCGGCCAGGCGAAGAAGGCCGCCGGTATGGTCGAAATGCGCGTGCGTCATGAGAATCGCCGAAGGCGCCCGGGCGAAGATTCGGGCGGCTTCCCGGCGAATGGCCCGTGCATAGCCGGGAAAGCCGGTATCGATGAGCGTCCAGCCGGTCGACGACACGCCGTCAGCGACGAAGTAGACGTTCACCATCAACGTCCGCAGGCGAAATACGCCGGGGGCTATTGGCTCAGCGCGCATGACCGCGTACGCGCTGCAACGGACGTGCCGCGCTAAGCCGGCCTAATGCGTACGTACGAGCAGGCGACGAAACACCGGCGGCCGCCCACGTTCGCCGTGTTGAGGATCGTGAGGTTCTGAGTTCAGTTTTGAGTGTGACAGTTGAGTTATCGGTCACAGCCACATGACTCGTGACTCAAGACTCAGAGCCTGTGAAGAATCCGCCGGCGGCCTCTTGTCGCGCAGGCCTTCAGGCCTGCATCACGGCCGCTGGGGCAGCCTAAATGCGACTTCTTCACAGGCTCTCAGAACTCAAGACTGACACAGCTCTCATGGCCGCCGGTACCAGCCATTACATGGTGCTCTGCCAGACGGCACGCCCCACGAAAAAGGGACCGAGCCGCTCCAGATACAGCGACGTCTGCTGCGTCTTCCTCATCGTCTGGACGATGGCGGAGAGTGGATACAGATCCTTTCCGATCAGACCGATGACGAAGTCGTTGTCGTCCTTGTCGAGGCCGTGACAGGCGAGACGGATGTCGTGGGCATAGTCGGCGAGGCCGAATGAGATGCCAATGGCGCCGTGCTCGGCGAGAATCGTGCGTTGCTCTTCCGCGGGCAGCTGCGCGAACTTGCCGCTGCGGCGAAGTGGATACCAGACCGCCCACCGCCACTCGCGGTTGAGCACGGTCCGGCGCGGCCGGTACAGCAGCACATCGACGAGATCGGGTTCGTAGCCGATGGCATAGGTGCGGCCAAGCATGGTGTGTTCGGGCTTCTGCACCAGCGGACGAAAGACGGGACCGTTCAAGAGCGGCCGCACCCGGTCCAGAAAGAACTCCGGGTATTCGCTGAGCGTCACCAGGCCGACGCCGCGCGGGTCGTTGACATCCTCGTACAGGACGCCGCCGATCCCCGACGCGTCCAGGGCGTCAATAAGCGGCCTCGTATGCTCACATCCGCCGAAGGCAAAGAACTGCATGAACAGCCGCTGGTCCGACCGCTGCGGCTGACCGTCCTTGAGGCCACCTTTTTCGCTGATATCAGGGGCTTCGGGTCCACGTCGGATAGTCTCTGGCATAAGCGCCGCGCCCGGTCGTCTGCGACCTGCCGGGGACAGATCCCCGAACGGCCCCAGTATAATTCGCCGACCGTGGCCGATCAGTATCGCATTCGAGCCGCGACGGTCGAGGACATGGACGCTCTCGTCCGCCACCGGATCGGGATGTTCGCCGATATGTCCGTGCCGGTCGACGTCGAGGCGCTCGACCGGGCGTTCCGCGCCTGGCTCGCCGACATGATGCCGTCGGGAACGTACCGGGCCTGGGTGGTGGAGACTCCACCCCGCGACCCACCCGGCGCGGGTTCCGGGGGAGAGCCGGGGGGCCCGATCGTCGCCGGCGGCGGCATCACACTTCTGCCGTGGCCGCCGGGACCACGGGAGATGGGCGGCCGGCTCGCGTTCGTCTACAACCTCTACACCGAGCCGGCGCACCGGCGCCGCGGCCTGGCGCGGCGCATTATGGGCACCATTCACGACTGGTGTCGCGGCGCGGATGTCCCTGTGGTCGCGCTCAATGCCAGTCGCGACGGGCAGCCCCTCTATGAAGCGATGGGATACCAGGTCTTCCCGCACCCCATGATGTTTTTCACGACGCGCAAGGTATAATTCGCCGGATCAGTCGCGTGACGCAGCCGGTTCAGACCAGTGAGCTGATACGTGCGGCACTGATGACGAGCTAACGAAAACAGGAACACTCTCGACAAGGGAGAGACGCGAGCATGCCATTCATCATCACTGACCCGTGCATCGGCACGAAGGACACCGCGTGCGTCGACGTGTGTCCGGTGGACTGCATCCACCCGCGCAAGGACGAACCGGAGTTCGAACAGACGACGATCCTGTACATCCATCCGGAAGAGTGCATTGATTGCGGCGCGTGCGTACCCGCATGTCCGGTCGCGGCGATTTACGAAAGCGTCGACGCCACGCCGGCCCATCAGAAGGATCTCATCGAGGCCAATTTCGTGTATCGCAACGGCGATGCCGACGCGATGGCGAAGGCCGAAGCCATCGTCCAGGCGCACATTGCGGCACAGCCTGAGCTCATGGCGATCCCTGCTGCCGAGCGACAGGCCGCTCACGCCTCACACTGAATCATTGAGATTTCAGATTCGAGGGTTGAAGACTGTCGATTTTGGATTTCAGATATCAGATTTGAGACCTCGGATCTTTACTGAAATCTGAAATCTTCAATCTGAAATCTTCGGTCTGCAATGAAATTTGCGACCTGGAACGTCAACGGCATCCGGGCGCGGCAGGCCGAGGTCCAGCAATGGATCGAGCGTGAGCGTCCGGATGTCATCTGCCTCCAGGAAATCAAGGCGTCAGCCGACCAGGTGCCCGCCGCGCTCTGTGAACTGGAGGGCTACTGGTGCTACTGGCACGGCGGCAAAGCGTATTCCGGGGTCGCCATGCACGTCCGCCAGACATTCGCTGCCGCGCGCCCCGCGTTCGTGCATCCCGAATTCGACTATGAGAACCGAATCGTCTCGGTGACGGTGGCCGACGTCACCGTCGCATCGGTCTACGTCCCGAACGGCGGCAAGGACTTCCCCGCCAAAATGAAGTTTCTCGAAGCGATGGACGCCTGGGCGGCCTCCTTCGAGTCCAGCGGTCGCCCCCTGGTACTGCTGGGTGACATGAACGTTGCCCGCAGCGAACGCGACGTGCACCCGAAGGAGAGAAAGCCGCGCGCCATCGGCCAGCTGCCGGAGGAGCGCGCGCTCATCGAACGCATTCTCAGCCGCGGATTGGTAGACGTCGGCCGCACGCTCGATCCCGAGAACGACGGATTGTTCACCTGGTGGGCGCCGTGGCGCAACCTGCGGCAGCGAAACATCGGATGGCGGCTCGATTACGTGATGGCCAGCGAGGCGCTGGCCGCGCGCGCTGTTGCGTGTCCGGTGCAGAAGGACGTCGGGACGAGCGATCATGCGCCGGTGATCGTCACCTTCGATGACGTGTCCGCGTGAGAGGAAAACAAGGTCACAGTCCCTGGTGCGGCTGCGCAGCTGACTTGGCTCCGCAGGGAATAGTCGGGTTTCGTCGGTCATCTTCCGACGTCGCCCGTGTCCGTTCTTCGAGACTGCCGCAGTGCCATCAACGCCGTGAGCCGTGGAGGACGGCGTTCCCTTGCCGGCGGCACGCAGCATTGTGTACCTTCCTTGTATCGTGATGCGGATGTGTCGAGCCCGTCCATGTCGGTAGTCGTCCAGAAGTACGGCGGCTCGAGCGTCGCCGACGTGACCCGCATGAAGAAGGTCGCGGACCGCGTCATGCGAACGCGTCGGGAGGGCCATGACGTCGTCGTTGTCGTCTCGGCCATGGGCGACACGACAGACGAGCTGCTCGCTCTGGCAAAACAGGTATCGCCTAATCCCGACCGCCGCGAGCTGGACATGCTCCTCACCGCCGGCGAGCGGATCGCGATGGCGCTGCTTTCCATGGCCATTCGCGAGCAGGGCGGAAGCGCGATCAGCTTTACCGGCAGCCAGTCGGGCATTGTCACCAACGATCGCCATGTCGATGCGCGAATCATTGAAGTCCGGCCATTTCGAGTCCAGGACGAGCTCGCGCGCGGAAAGATCGTCGTGATTGCCGGCTACCAGGGCGTGTCCTACCGGCGCGAGGTGACCACGCTCGGCCGCGGCGGCAGCGATACCACCGCGGTTGCGATGGCCGCGGCGCTCGGCGCCGACTACTGTGAGATCTGCTCCGACGTCGACGGCGTGTACACCGCCGATCCACGTGTCGTCCCGGCCGCGCGCCGGATTGGCACGCTCTCCTACGAGGAAACCCAGGAGCTCGCGGAATCGGGCGCCAAGGTGCTGAATGCGCAGGCCGTCGAGTTCGCAAAGGAAAAGGGAATCGCCATCTACGCCCGCGCGACGACCGGACCGCTGCCCGGGCCGGATCCCGCAGCTGACGGGACGGTCGTCCGCCGGTTCCCGCCCAGGATGCCAGGCACCGTGGTCGGCGTCGCGAGCGAGCGCGACGTGCTGGTGCTTCAGGCCTCGACGCCTGGTACGGCTGCCGCCGGACATTCCGGCCAGGGCGTTGCGCTCGGGTTGGTTGCCCTGCTCGACCAATTTGGCGTGGCCGGCAAGCAACTCCACCTGTTGGATGGGCAGCTGGCGCTGGTCCTGTCGCGCGAAAACCTGCACGAAGAGGGGCGCGTACGAGACGCCATCGCAGGCCGGTTCGGCGGAGCGGTAGCCGTTTTCGATACACTCGGCGCGTTGAGCGCCATCGGTGCCGGAATCAACGCTTCCTTCGAGAACGTACGCCGGGGGACCGAGGCGCTGATCGCAGCCGGTATCGCGGTCGCTGGCATCTCAACTTCGTCGTTTCGCATCAGCTGGATGATCGAGCGGCAGAAGCTCGACGACGCGGCGCGACTGCTCCATCGAACGTTTATCGCAAAGAGCGAGCCTGTGCCGTAGGGAAACTTGGAACATACGGATTTCGACTTTGGATGCTGCGCTGGCCAACACAGTGGTTTGCTCCAGCGGGAGGCGCGTTCGCGAATCGCTTAAGATCCGCAGTTCGGAATTGCGACTGGCCGGCGACCTTGCCAACCGTCCTCGATCGTTTCGTTCGCTACGTCCGCTACGACACTCAGTCGGACGAATCGTCGCACACCTATCCCAGCACCGATACGCAACTGAAACTCCTCCGCGATCTTGCCGCCGAGCTGCACGACGCCGGCCTGGCTGACGCGGGCGTCGACGAATACGGCTACGTCACGGCCACGATCCCGCCAACCACCCGGCGGTCGGGGGTTCCGCCGATCGGGCTCATCGCACATGTCGACACCTCGCCGGAAATGAGCGGAGCCGGCGTCAAACCGCTCGTCCACAAGGCCTACGACGGCCGCGACCTCGTCCTCCCCGACGCTCCCGACGTCGTGCTGCGACTCAGGGACATCCCCCAGCTCGCGGATCAGATTGGAAACGACATCGTCACGGCATCCGGCACCACGTTGCTCGGCGCGGACGACAAAGCCGGCGTCGCGGAGATCATGACGGCCGCCGCGTTTCTCGCCGCGCATCCGGAGATCCCGCATGGACCGGTTCGTATCGCTTTTACGCCGGACGAAGAAATCGGGCGGGGGACCCGGCACTTCGACGTGAAACGCTTCGGGGCAGCTTACGCGTACACGATTGACGGCGGCGGGCGCGGCGAGATCGAAAGCGAGAGTTTCTCCGCCGACGCCATGACCGTCACCTTTCAGGGCTGCAACATGCATCCGGGGTTCGCCACCGGACGCATGGTCAACGCGATCAAGGTGGCGGCGGCGTTCATCGCGTCGCTGCCGGCCGACCGGCTGTCACCCGAAACGACAGCCGGCTACGAAGGGTTCGTGCACCCGTATGTGCTGAATGCCAGCGTGGACAGGACAGCGGTCAAGTTGATCGTGCGCGACTTCGTCACCGCCGGCCTGGAGGAGAAGGAAACGATGCTCGCGCGGATCGCGCACGACGCCGCCTCGCGCTACCCGGGCGCCAGGGTCGAAATTGCAGTGGAAGAACAGTACAGGAACATGCGCGAAGTGCTCGACCGATATCCGTTCGTGGTCGAGCACGCGTGCGAAGCGATCCGCCTTGCCGGCCTGGAGCCGCGATCGAAGCCCATTCGCGGCGGGACCGACGGTTCGCGGCTGTCGTTCATGGGCCTGCCCACCCCGAACCTCTTCGCCGGCGAGCACAACTTTCATTCGCGCTACGAATGGGTCTCGGTCCAGGACATGGAAAAAGCCGTCGAAGTCATCCTCAAGCTGGTGCAGGTCTGGGAGCGTTCTCAACTCTCAACAGTCGCCTCGCTTTGAGCCTGACGCCGTGCCGCGGGCCCAGAATTGGGATTGGGAGTTTCAGCGATGCTGCGCAGCTGCCCGGCGCCGCAGGCGGCCGGAATCCCGAGCCTGATTCGATTCTGACGGGATCACCGGCATTCCGGCGAAACGGCGCGCGGCCGGCGTTCGTGCCATTTGTCGACGAGCCGCCGCAGCTCCTTGATCGGCTCGGGATTGTCATCCACCTGGAGCCTGAGAATAGTGTCGTTGTGCAGCCAGACGCCGCAGTCTTTCTTCACGATGACCAGCGCCGCCGACTGCTGCCCGCGGGTCATCTTGTTCACCACGTCGGGGCCGGCGACTGACGACTGATGACTGACGACTGATGACTGTCAACATCCACCTCCCCACACGCTGACCACGGCGTCGACCGCTCTCGCCTTCGGCTCGATGACGACGTAGCGTTCATGGTCCCAGCCCGAGAACTGCGCCAGCCAGAACACCCGCGTACCCGGGCGGACGACGCCCAGCGGCATCATGTAGCTGGCGCCGTGTCGATCGCAGTTCAAGGCATCGACCACCATCGACAGCGATCGGAACATCCCGTTCTCGCGGACGAACCATCCCGTGCCGAACGACACCAGCGCGCACTCATTCGTGTCCGTTTTCTTGTATTCGCGCAGGCTCTCGACGTAGTACACCCGCGGCTCCCCGCCGTGGGCGTACACGCTTTCGACAGTGGGCGCGATGCGCTCGCGCGCGGCCGCCTTGACCGGGTGTGCGAATTTGCCGGCCGTCCTGCGCTCAGCGTGGTTGAACGCGTCCAGCAGTACCGGGCCGGCAGCGGCCAGTTCCGCGGTGGCTGGCGGCACCGCCTGAATGCGCTCGATCGGCTGCGGCGGGGAAACCACGAGGCCGTCTTTCGGGTACGGCTGCTCGCCTGGCGGCGGTGGGAACTCGCCGGCACGATAGTCGGTTCGAAGGCCGATCTGCCGAACGCAGTGCACATCGATCCAGTCCGGCTGCCCGGCGTGGATCGCCTGCGGTGCATCGGTCCCCACCCACGCCTCCCAGGCCGCGAGCGACCCGGTCGGCCCCCACCAGCCGGCGGGCACGCTGCGCAGATCGATCGGGACGGTCAATTCCATCGCGGGCTTGGGCCAGTGAGCCGACCACCGGCTGCCGTCGTAGGTCGCGAATGGCACGACGATGCCGTCGCGACGCAGGATGCCGACCGCGAAGACCCCGTCAGGCGGTGCGGGCGCCGTCAGCATCGCGAGCACGAGCGTGCCAACGAATTTCCGCATGCGCGGGAGTATACTCGCGCGTCAAGCTTGACGGGGCTCTGCCCCGGACCCCGGCTCGGTCGCTCGCGGGGACCCCTTCGCCCCGCTCCGCTCCCTCGCGGGCGCGCTGCGCGCGCCTTGCGCGTGATGCGGCTCGGTGAGCAACGAGTACGAGGTTCTCGGTTCGAGCCGCATAGCAGGTTATGCTGGGCTCTGCCCCGGTCCCCGGCTCACACCACCCCACGGCGCACAGTCCGCGCCGCGCGGAGCCCGGACGCACCGCTTCGCTCCGGCGGGCGCACTGCGCGCGCCTTGGCTTGTCGATGAGGAGCCGGGTAACGGGTCAGGCCGAGGCTCTGTCCGGTACCGGCTCGCTGACGCGCCGACGGAGCCCGCTCCGGCGGGCGCGCTGTGCGGGCCTCACGAGGAACCCGACCATGGATGCTCAGGCCGTCCGCGCCGTCATCGAACGCTACATCGACGTCTGGAGGCTGCGGGATCCGGCAGCGCTCGCCGCGTTTCACGCCGTCGACGGCGTGGTTGAAAGCCCCATGTACGCGACGCGATGCGGCCGTCCTTCAATCGAGGAGGCGTACCGCGCGTTCTTCACGTCGTTTCCGGATGCCACGCGGACCGTCGATGCGCTGGTCGTCGAGCCGCCGCACGTGGCGCTGTTCACCACGG
The DNA here is from genome assembly GCA_046726355.1 of Acidobacteriota bacterium. Classification (GTDB taxonomy): domain Bacteria; phylum Acidobacteriota; class Vicinamibacteria; order Vicinamibacterales; family CAVVIG01; genus QHWF01. The sequence continues at coordinate 32,609 of JBKPAI010000002.1, forward strand.
TCGCGGCCACCCACACGAACGATTTCTTCGGGCTGCCGGGCACCGGCCGCCGCATCGAGCTCCGGAACTGCGAGCACATCGAAATGCGCGACGGGCTGATTGCGCACGTGCGCCGCGTTTACGACTTTACCGGGTTGCTGGTCCAGGTGGGAGTGTTGAAAGCGAAACCGGCGAAGCCTTGACTCGTGGTGAAGTTGTGCGTTTTGAGTTGTGACTTGTTTGTTGTGAGTTGTCAGTTGTGAGTTCTGCGTGAAAAAATGGCTGCCGGATCAAACCACAAAGAGCACAAAGAAGGCCATCTTCTTTGTGAGCTTTGTGGTTTCCACAGGCGTGAATTCTTCACGCTCTCTGAGTTTTGAGCCCGGCTTATCCCTCACCGCTCATAACTCATAACTCGACCCGCACTATCGCTCCTGCACGGTCGGCGCTGGCGAAGAATCGAGCGAAAAGGCGAACGCGGTAAACTGCATCTCCTGCCACGTCTGATCACCCCAGTGCACGTCGACTTTGGGATCGGGGTTGGACTTGTTGGCGGCGGAGTTGTCGTACCACGCGGTCGTACGGATCTTCGTCCCCTTCGGCATCTTCAGCGGCTGCTTGAACACGTAATCGGTCTGCCAGTTGAAATCGTATCTGGGCACGTCGAGGATGGTCTGGGTGCGACCATCGGGATAGGTCGCCTCGAGGTGCCAACGCTTCCCGCGCACGTGTGTGTGCGGCAGCATGCTCCAGATCGTCATGTCCTGGTTCAACGTCATCTCGGCATCGACCCGCACGTCGGCTGAGCCCGCCGGCAGCGTGAAATTCGCGTTCTGCAGCGCCGCAATCCCGACTTCCTGCCGGGGCGGCTCTTTCGCGAAGATGAAGCCGACCTGCGAGCGATCCGTCGTGGCCTTGCCGGATGCGGTGTAGTGCATCTGGAAGACGAGCGTGGTCCCCTTCGGAATCTTGATCGCGGTGCCTTCGGCGTACCTGCGGACCGCCTGCCCCGGCGCGAACGCAGCGACGAACGCGCCCGGGCCGCCGCGCGGCGCCGGCCGGTCGTTGTTCGGCGCGCGTTTCGCCGCTTCGACCGCTTCGTCCTTCGGCTCCTCCATGCCCTGCGCGAAGGTGAAGGGCGACTGGCGGCGCCGTGGCGCCGGCGCGTTCGGGTCTTGCTTGGTCGCGGCAGCCGAGGCGCTCTCCCCGGCAGGAGCCGGCTTCGCCGGCGGGCGCGAGAACACGATCACGTGGTGGACCACCGATCGGTCGCCAGGGCGGACTTCGAACGCCTGCACCCACTTGTCCTCGGTAAAGTTGGTCGGGACTTCGAAGTACTTGTATTCAATCGTGCCGCTGGCCGGCACCGGATAATCCTCCCCCAGCGCGAACACGGCATCCGGATGGCCAACCTGCCAGCCATCGGTGAACTGTGGCACGGGGGGCAGATCGTGGGGATCCCCTTCGGGCGCGCCGCTGTTGACCCATTGCAGAATGGTCTCTTTGTCCGCGTCACTCAACCGGCGATCGTTTGCGAACTCGCCGAATGCTGGATCGGCATGCCATGGGGGCATCGTGCCGGCCGCGACCTTGGCGGCTATGGCTTTTGCCCACGGCCGGGCGTCCTGGTACGTCGCCAGAGGCATCGGACCGATTTCGCCCGCGCGATGACAACTGGTGCAGTTCTTATAGAAGATCGGCGCGACATCCTTGCTGAACGTAGGGCCGGCTGGCGGCCTCGACGCCGCAGACTGGGCGTGAACCTGCGCGGCCGCGCACACGGCTGCACAGAGCGTTGCCGCCGCAAATATCGTTCGGGTCATGGCGTGCAGGGACTCCTCTGTTGAAGAACCGAGGGGATTCCGAATGGTACGGCCCACGAGCCGCCGGGTCAAGGACCTTTCTGTTGGACGCGGAACGGTGACGGGAGGTTTCAACAGGTTTCGGCTCCGGGCGTTCGGCTCCTGGTTCCCGGCGACATCCAAGAGCCGCAAGCCATGTGGCCCGGAGCCGGGCGCCTACTTCTTCCTCGATGTCCGCTTGCGGCCGCCCCGCTTCCGCGGCACCTTCCCGCCCTCACGGCGGGCTTCGCTCAATCCAATCGCAATCGCCTGCTTGCGGCTGGTGACCTTCCTGCCGGATCGTCCAGAGCGCAGGCTCCCTCGTTTGCGCTTGCGCATCGCACCGGAAACCTTCTGTCCGGCTTTCCTGCCGTACTTTGCCATTGAGACTTCCTCCGTGCGCCACCCCGTGCAAAGCCGATGCCCATAACGCGTCCAACTATACAGCTGTGGCAGTGCACCGAGCCCGGACACGCAAGTGAGATGAGAAGGGATGGCGCGACGCAGGTCGTTCAGCGATTGCGCGGCTGATGACGTGAATCGGGTTTGTCCTCGAGCACCTGGGCAAAGGCGTCGACCAGCGCGCGATCGCGCCACCCTTTCGATGCCTCGCTGGACAGCACGTCGAACGCCTCGCCCTGCGGTCGCGCGTCGCGATACGGCCGTTCCGTGGTGAGCGCGTCGAACACGTCGACGATGCTGACGATTTGCGCCAGCAGGGGAACTTCCGCGTGTTTCAGTCCATCGGGGTAACCACTGCCGTCCAGGCGCTCGTGGTGGTGACGAACGATCGGCCGCACCGAGTTCAGCGAGCGCAGACCGGCGCACAGGGCATCGCCGACGATCGGATGCTCCCGCATCACGCGCGACTCCTGAGGATCCAGTTTGCCCTCCTTGAGGAGCACGGCGTCGGGTACAGCAATCTTGCCGATGTCGTGCAGGAACCCGCCGCGCTCCAGTGCCGACAGATCCGATTCATCGAGTCCGAGCGACCGGCCGAGGGACGTGGCGTACCCGGCGAGACGCTGACAATGGCCGCGCGTACACGGGTCGCGCGCTTCGATGGTGGCGCCCAATCCGAGCAGCACGGCTTCAGCCGACTCGAGATCATCGGTGTACCGCTTCAATCGCACCAGCGATCGGATGCGCGCGTGGAGCTCCGCGCTGTCGAACGGCTTGCTCACAAAATCGTCCGCGCCTGCGTCGATGCCCTGGAGCTTGTCCTGCTTGTCTGAGAGCGACGTGACGATCACGACCGGAATGAACCGCGTGGCGGTATTCTCTTTGAGCTCCCGGCAGACTTCGAAGCCGCGCCCCTCAGGCTCGACGAGGTCGATCAGGACGAGGTCTGGTGGGTGCGACGCGCACGAGCTCAGGACCGCGTCACCTGATTGCACGATCGAGACGTTGTGCCCTTCGCGCGTGAGGAGCCGTTTCAGGAACCGTGCGCTCGTCTCATCGTCGTCTGCGATGAGGATTGACGCTGGCGCGTGCACAAGGGGTCGACCTGCAAGACAAAGGCCGAGGTATCCGAGCCGTTTGGTATCCTGTGAGTCAGCGTTGCAGCAGAAGGAAGGGCCTATGCGCGTATTACTTACGTGTATCGCTGCGGCGATCGCCATCGGCGCAAATGCAGCTGAGCTCTCGACCAAAGCGACAAATCGAATACGCGATGCCGCGACCATACTGAAAGAAATTCACTCCGTGCCGGATAAGGACATTCCGCAAGAGCTGTGGGACAAAGCTGAGTGCGTCATTGTCGTGCCCTCGCTCAAGAAAGCCGCATTCGTGTTCGGCGGCGAGTACGGCAGTGGTCTGATGAGTTGTCGCCACAACGAGCAATGGAGTGCACCGATCTTCATGCAGGTCGGCAAGGGCAGCTGGGGCCTGCAGATTGGTGCACAGTCGATCGATCTCGTGCTCCTGGTCATGAACACGCGCGGCATGGAGAAGCTGCTTGGCAACAAGGTCTCGCTCGGCGCCGAGGCGTCAATTGCCGCAGGACCCGTCGGACGCGACGCGCGCGCTGCCACCGATGCGCAGATGACCGCGGAGATCCTCTCGTACTCGCGAACTCAAGGCCTGTTCGCCGGCATCAATCTCTCCGGCGGCGTCGTCAGGCCTGACGCCGATGATAACGCCGACCTGTACGGCAAGAGCATCGCGCCTCGCGATGTGGTGATGGGCAGCGCGATCCAGCCGCCGGCCGCGGCCGAACCGTTCATGGCGGCGCTCACAAGGGAGTAAGGAGCAGGGAGCAGGTCGGGTAGGTCGCGCGGGGCTGGCGGGTCGGGTGGGGCGGGCCTGCGCCAGCAGGCCCACCGGCCCCACAGCCTCCCTGCCTTCCTTGCCTACCTCGATTGCTTATTGATCACAACCGAGAAGAACCCGCTGTTGTCGTTGATCTCGTTATCGTTCACACCAAGCATCAGCCGGCCGCTGGCGGGCATCCGGATCGGCGAGCTGTTGGTCCCGATCCCAAAGGGCGCGCTGCTCCCGACCTTGCCGATAAGAGCGCCGGCGCCAATGGCGGCCACCGGATAATTCGGCGAACGCGCAGATGCATTGCCGTCAGGATTGGCCTGCTGTCCGGGGCTTTCACCGAACTTGACCTCTCCGCTCGCCTGGAACGTCACCATGTCGCCCGACTTGACGGTGATACCGGTATCGTTCCACGGCACGTTGGCGTGGACGCGCACGCCTCCGGTCGGCGTCTGCGCCTGTCCCGACGTTCCGGCCGTCGCGGGCGCAGCCGTCGACGATGGTCCCGCCGTTTTATACGCCGCGTGCGCATTCGTCGAATTGAGATAGATGCGAGTGACGTCGCGAAGCGGATACTGCTGTTGCTGACCGTTGTGATCCTGCCACAGCAGCGTATCGCCGCGGACGATGTTGACGAACTTCCCTGCCTCGGCGTGCCCGCTTTTGAGCACGACCGCCTGACCACCGGTCGGCGGCACGCGCGACAGCTCGATCGCCGGCGGGGTGCTGCCGCCCGTGAAGTCGATCACTGCGACCTGATCGATCGGAAGCTGCTGGCCGCTCAGGGTGAGCCGACCGTTCACGAAGTTGGCCGCTTCCGGACCGCTGGCGGAGAGCTCGCCATTGCGCTTTTCGCCGTTGGTCAGGATGAATGTCGCCTGCTCGGCCGCAAACGCGTACACGCCTATCGACGCAGCGAGCGCGACCGCTGAGATAAAGCGACGATGCATGGAACCACCCCTTTCTCGAGTGTTCATTTCCTCGACACAAATCTGATGGAGCAAGAGACAGACCAGTCTGAAAAATGGGATGGAAGCGGCCCTGAATCGCGGTCGCTGTTGAGCTGCGCAACGATCTCCGTGGTATCCTGAGGTCCAGATGGACACAGCACAGCAGCCGATCGATCCGGTTATCGAGCCGTACGCCCTTGCGTCCCTGGTGCCTGTCCGGGACGAACCGCCGGTCGCGGAGTCGGAAGAGGGCGTCGTCTCCGGGTGGATCCGCCTGGGGCGTGAGATCGTCACGGGTGTGCAGACGCTGGTATCAGCGGCGGTGTATGCGACGCTTATCGTGACGTTTGGCGTGCAAGTGGCTCGCGTCGACGGCCTGAGCATGGCGCCCACGCTGGAAGATCACGACCGCCTCATCGTGAACAAGTTCGTGTACACGCTCGGCGACCCGCGCCCCGGCGACATCGTGATGCTGTACTACCCTCTCAATCCCGAGAAGATGTTCGTGAAGCGCGTCATTGCCCGTGAAGGGGACACGGTCCGGATCGTCGACGGCCGTGTTTACGTCAATGACATTCCGCTGCACGATGAGTACGTCCCCGCCGAGTTCCGCAGTCACGACGACTGGGGGCCGCAGGTTGTTCAACAGGGCTACTACTTCGTGATGGGCGACCACCGGAACAACAGCTCCGACAGCCGCCACTGGGGCCCGGTCCCGAAAAAGTACATCGTGGGCAAGGTGAAGGTCCGCTGGTGGCCCCTGCAGGACGCGCGGATCTTCTGAACCAAAATGGTCATTAGTCATTGGTCATTGGCCGGATGCGCTGAGGAACCGACCTGACGGACTAAAGGGACCAGCGCCGACCGGCCAACGACCAACGACCAACGACCAACGACTAGACGTCCAGCTGCTTCTGATGTTCCTCGCGCAGCTTGTACTTCTGAATCTTTCCTGACGCCGTCATCGGAAACTCGCTCACGAACCTCACGTGCTTCGGGACCTTGAACCGGGCGAGCGTGTCGGCGCACCACGCGATCAACTGATCGGCCGTGACGGTTGCGTCGGGCGCGAGGCGGACCGCCGCCGCCACCGCTTCCCCGAAGAACGCGTCCGGGAGCCCGTACACATACGCGTCCGACACTGCCGGGTGCTGCCGCAGCCGGTCCTCGATCTCTTTCGGCGCGATGTTCTCTCCGCCGCGGATAATGAGGTCTTTAATCCGTCCGGTGATGCGCACGAAACCTTCTTCGTCGACGCTGGCTTCATCGCCCGTGTGCAGCCAGCCGTCGCCGTCGATCGCCGCGCGCGTGGCTTCCGGATTGTTGTAATACCCTTTCATCACGTTATAGCCGCGGCAGCACAGCTCGCCGCGGGCGCCGCGCGGCCGCTCCATCCCGCTCGCCGGATCGACGATCTTTACTTCCAGCTCCGGCAACACCACGCCGACGGTCTGCGACCGCTGGGCCACCGTGGCGTCGCGCGGCGTGATCGTGATTCCCGGCGACGATTCGGTCATGCCGTACGCGATCGTGATTTCCGGAAGATGCATCGCCGTCATGACGCGCCGCATCAGCGGTTCCGGGCAGAGCGCGCCGGCCATCACTCCGGTCCGCAGCGAGGTCAGGTTGTACTGTTGAAAACCGGGACACTCCAGCTCCGCGATGAACATGGTCGGCACGCCGTACAGCGCGGTGCAGCGTTCAGTGTGAATCGTTTCGAGGACGCGGCGCGCATCGAAGCATGCCACCGGGCACAGCGCGGCACCGTGGGTGTACGCGCCGAGGACGCCGATGACGCAGCCGAAGCAATGGAACAGCGGCACACAGAGGCACAGGCGATCGGCCGGCGTGTACCCGAGCGCCGCGCCGAGCGCGTGGCCGTTGTTCACGATGTTGCGGCTGGTCAGCATCACGCCTTTTGGAAAACCGGTGGTGCCCGACGTGTACTGCATGTTGATCACGTCGTCGACGTCGATCGAGCGGCCGCGGGCGTCGAGATCCGCGGCGGACACGGCGGCGCCGGCGGATCGCAGCCGCTCGTACGGCAGATAACCGGACGGCGCAGGTCCGCCGATGTACACGAGGCGCTTCAGGCCAGGAATCGCACCGGTCGCGGCACCGATCTCCGCCAGCGCCTCAAGGTAGCTCACGTCTCGAAATCCCCGGATGGTCACGAGGGTGGAAGCTTCACTCTGTCTGAGCAGATAATCGATGTCTCTCGCACGCAACGACGTGTTGGCGGTGACGAGGATCGCGCCGATCTTGGCGAGCGCGAACTGCAGCACCACCCACTCCGGTACGTTCGTCGCCCACAGCACGACTCGCTCACCGCGCTCCACGCCGATCGCCATCAGCCCGCGGGCAACCGTGCAGGCTTCCGCCTCCAGCTGCGCGAACGTGAAGCGCGGACCACCGCCGTACACGAGCGCCTCGTGGTCCGGCAGGTCGCCGGCGAGGCAGGTCAGGAGCCGGCCGACAGTGATGTCACGATAGCTGACCGGGTCCATGGCGGGCCGAATTGTATACTGGTGCGCTGTGTCCAACGCGTGCACGGTCGTCATCGGCGCACCTGATCTGTTGCCGTTGCTGAAGGAGCGAACGCCGGCGGGCGACGACGAAGTGCTGGCGTTTTCAGATGCCGATGCGCTGCGCGCGCTCGAGGTGATCTCCGAGCGGCGCCCGCGGATGGTGGCGCTGGAGCGCGTCTTCGCCGCCACGCCGCGCGGCGCGGCGCTCATCAATCGGATCAGGGCCGATCCCGCGCTCACCGGCGCCGAGATTCGCGTGCTCTCCCATCAGGGCGACTACACGCGCGTCCTGCCGCGCACCGGCAGCACCGTCGCTGCGCCGCGATCCCGCGCGCCCGCCGCGGCGTCCGCTTCGCCGGTCGACACGATGGCCGCGAGCGTCGCGTCGACTCCGCTCGACCGGCGGGGCACGCGCCGGGCCGCGCGGTTCAAGATGGCGGCGGAGGTCGAGGCCATCATCGATGGCAATGTGGTGAGGGTCGTCGATCTCTCGACGGTGGGCGCGCAGGTGGTGTCGGCGACAATCCTGAGACCGAACCAGCGGGTCCGCGTCGTGCTCGCCGACGACGCCAGCTCGATGCGGCTGACCGCCACGATCGCGTGGGCGTCGTTCGAAATCCCGCCTGCGGTCGGCCCGCGCTATCGCGCCGGGCTCGAGTTCAATGACGGCGACGCGTCTGGCATCGGGGCATTCTGCACCAGGCACAAAGCCTGAGGCGGCGCTTGACTCAGGCTTTCGGCTCCGACAAATCAAAACACAAAGACCACAGAGGCAAGAAGGCCATTTTTGTGATCTTTGTGAGCTTCGTGGAATGCAAAAGCGCCGAACGTGTGATGTCTTCACGCTCCCTGCAGGCCTGCCCTACCACCGAGCTTTCACAGGCCCTCCGGGCTCCGCATCGCCATTCATTTCAAGCGATCAGCCAGCCAACTGGAGGATCTCGTCTCGGATGATCGTGTGTTCCCGCTCTGATCCGGTGGAGACAATGGCTGCGGGCACGCCGCTGACCTCTTCCAACCGCGCAATGTACCGCCGCGCCGCGGCCGGGAGCTCGTCGAAGGCGCGACGCCCCCGCGTCGGTGCGTCCCAGCCCGGCATCGATTCATAAATCGGCTCACAACGCGCGAGCTGACCGGTATCAGACGGAAAATCGGTCACCGTCCGTCCGCCGAGCCGGTAGGCGGTGCAGATCTGAATCGCTTCCAGTCCATCAAGGACATCGAGCTTGGTGATGGCCAGGCCGTCGAGGCCGTTGAGCCGCGCGGCGTATCGCATGGCGACCGCATCGTACCAGCCGCACCGCCGCGGCCGGCCCGTGACCGCGCCGTATTCGCTGCCGCCCTCGCGCAGTCGATTGCCCATGGCGCCGGACAGCTCGGTCGGGAAGGGGCCCTCACCGACGCGCGTCGCGTACGCCTTCGCCACCCCGATGACGCGGCCAATCGATCGGGGCGGGATGCCGAGGCCGGTGCAGACGCCGCCAATCGAGGCGTTCGACGAGGTGACGTATGGATAGGTACCGTGATCGATGTCCAGCAGCGTGCCCTGCGCGCCTTCGAACAGGATCGCCTTGCCGGCGCGCATCGACTCGGCGAGCAGCACCGAGACGTCGCCAATCCACGGCGTCATGCGGCCCGCGTACGCCATCAGCTGGTCGAATACCGGTCTCCACTCCATCGTGCTGTCCTGGACCAGGCGGTTGCGCGCGGTCACGTTGTCGCGCACGTTCTGCTCGAGGCCCGCTGTATCCGCCAGGTCGCACACGCGAATGCCGCGCCGCGCGATCTTGTCCTCATACGCCGGTCCGATGCCGCGCGAGGTCGTGCCGATCTTCCGCTCGCCGCGCCGCGCCTCCGACAGCAGATCCAGGTCGCGGTGATAGGGCAGGATCAGGTGCGCCTTGTCGCTGATCACGATGCGGTTGCCGACCTCGATGCCGTGCCGCGACAGCTCGTCGACTTCGGCGAACAGTGCCTGGGGATCGATGACGACCCCGTTGCCGATGACGCAGGTGATGCCGGGATGCAGGATGCCGGATGGAATCAGACGGAGGATGAACTTGGCGCCGTTGACGTACACGGTATGGCCGGCGTTGTGTCCTCCCTGATAGCGGGCGACAAGCGAAAAGTGCGGCGTCAGCATGTCGACGATCTTGCCCTTGCCTTCATCGCCCCACTGCGCGCCGAGGATGGCAACATTCATGGTCGTTAGGACTAAGATTCTACTCTCAATCTCGAGCTGACTCTGCCGCCGCGCATGACTGATACGTCATAACTGATCACTGATACCTCATCACTCAAAACTGACACCTGTCACCGCTGATGAGTGAAATCCTGCTCGACGGCTCGTCGCTGACGATCGACGATCTGGTCGCCATCGCCGATCGGCGCGAACCAGTGGCGCTCGCCGCCGCCGCGCGTGAGCACGTGCGCGCGTCACGCGCGGTTGTCGAGGAGCGCGCCCGCGGCGACGCGCCGGCGTACGGCATCAATACCGGGTTCGGCTCGTTCGCCGAGGTTCGCATCGCGGCCGATGCCCTCGAGACGCTCCAGGTCAACCTGCTGCGCAGCCACGCTGCCGGCGTCGGCGATCTCCTCCCGGCCCGGGTGGTGCGCGCCATCATCGCGCTGCGCGCCAACGTGCTCGCCAAGGGGTTTTCCGGCATCGGTCTCGAGACTCTCGAGGCGCTGATCGCTCTGCTCAACGCCGGCGTGCACCCCGCCGTGCCGTCGCGGGGGTCGGTGGGCGCGAGCGGGGATCTCGCACCGCTGGCGCATCTCGCGCTCGTGTTGATTGGCGAAGGTGAGGTGCTGCGCGCTGACGGCGACGGTGAGGACACCGGACCGGCCGTCCACGCCGGTCGGACCCTTCCCGGCGCTGAGGCGCTGCGGCGCGCGGGCCTCGCGCCGATCAGGCTCGGCGCGAAGGAAGGCCTCGCGCTGATCAATGGTACGCAGCCTTCCACGGCAGTGCTGGCGCTGGCGCTGATGGCCGCAGACCAGGTCGCGCGCGCCGCCGACATCGCCGCGGCGCTGTCGATCGACGCGCTGCGCGGCTCGATTCACCCGTTCGAGGCGCGCATTCACGCGGCGCGCCCGTTTCCCGGCCAGCAGATCTCGGCCGCGAATATCGAGCGGCTGATGCGCGGCAGCGGCATCAACAAGTCGCACGAGTTCTGCGGCAAGGTGCAGGATGCGTACTCGATGCGCTGCGCGGCCCAGGTGCACGGCGCGACGCGGGAAGCACTGCGCTTCGTCCGCGAGATCGTCGCCACCGAAGCGAACAGCGCCACCGACAACCCGATGGTGTTCGCCGGCAGCGGCGACATCGTCTCGTGCGGCAACTTCCACGGCGCGCCGGTGGCGATGGCCGCCGACCTGCTCGCTGCCGCGATCGTGCCGCTGGCGACGATCAGCGAACGGCGCACCGATCGCCTCGTCGACCCGTCCCTCAGCGGCCTGCCGGCGTTTCTCACCCGGGCGGGCGGCCTGCAGTCCGGGTTCATGCTCGCCCAGGTGACGGCGGCCGCGGTCGCTTCGGAAATGAAGCTGCTCGCCCATCCGGCCGGCGCTGATACCATTCCGACGTCGGCGAACAAGGAAGATCACGTCAGCATGAGCATGACGGCGGCGCTGAAAGCCGCCGAGGCGGTGGCGCGCGCCCGCGAGGTCGTGGCGATCGAAATCCTGTGCGCGTGCCAGGCGATCGATCTGCTCGCGCCGCTGACGCCGTCGCCCGCGCTGGCGCCGGTGCACGCGCTGGTCCGATCGTGCGTGCCTATGCTCGTCGACGATCGGCCGCTCGCGCCCGATATCGCGCGGATCACGCGGCTGATCGCGTCGAGCGAGCTCGAAGCCGCGTCCAACGGTCGAGTCAAGTGAAAATTTTTTCATTTTCAGTTTGACAACGTTCGCGCCGCTTCTTAAGGTCTAGTTTTCCGTCAGCGTCATGGCAATCGCTGCCCGAATCATCAAAGCACCGCGCGGTCCGTCGCTGACGTGCAAAGGGTGGCCTCAGGAAGCTGCGCTGCGCATGTTGATGAACAATCTCGATCCCGACGTCGCCGAGCGGCCCGACGATCTCGTGGTCTACGGCGGCTCAGGAAAGGCGGCGCGAAACTGGCCGGCCTTCGAGGCCCTCGTCCAATCGCTGACCGCGCTCGACCAGGACGAGACGCTGCTGGTCCAGTCGGGAAAACCGGTCGGAGTCTTTCGCACCCACCCCGGCGCCCCGCGCGTGCTGATCGCCAACGCCCTCCTCGTGCCCGCCTGGGCCACCTGGGAGACGTTTCGCGATCTGGAACACCGGGGACTGACCATGTTCGGCCAGATGACCGCGGGCAGCTGGATTTACATCGGCAGTCAAGGCATCGTCCAGGGGACGTACGAGACGCTCGCGGCCGCCGGCCGCCGGCATTTCGGTGGATCGCTGGTCAACCGCCTGTTCGTCACTTCCGGCCTCGGCGGCATGGGCGGCGCGCAGCCGCTCGCCGCCGTGATGAACGGCGCCGCGGCGCTCGTGGTCGAAGTCGATCCGCGGCGGATCGAGCGGCGTCTCGCGACCAAGTACCTCGACGAAGCAACCGACGATCTGGATGAAGCCCTGGATCGCGTTCAGCAGTGGCGGCGCCAGGGGACGGCGCGATCGATTGGTCTGCGCGCCAACGCGGCGGACGTGCTGCCGGCGCTGGTCGCGCGCGGCGTGACCCCCGACGTGCTCACCGATCAGACCTCGGCGCACGATGCGTTGAACGGGTATGTGCCGAACGGCATGAGCCTCGACGAAGCGGCCCGGCTGCGCGAGCGCCATCCGGCCGAGTACGTGGAACGTGCACTGGCGGCGATGGCCGCGCACGTCCGGGCGATGCTCGAACTGCGCCGCCGCGGGGCGGTGACATTTGACTACGGGAACAACCTCCGCGCCCAGGCGCAGAAAGCCGGCGTGACCGACGCCTTCGACATTCCGGGCTTCGTCCCGGAGTACATCAGGCCGCTGTTCTGCGAAGGAAAGGGACCGTTCCGATGGGTCGCGCTCTCCGGCGATCCCGAAGACATCCGGGTGACCGACGAGGCCGCGCTCGACCTGTTCGGGCACGATGCCGCGCTGGCGCGCTGGATTCGACTGGCCCGCGAACGGGTATCGTTTCAGGGGCTGCCGGCGCGCATCCTGTGGCTCGGGTACGGGGATCGCGCGCGCTTCGGGCGGCGCATCAATGAGCTCGTCCGGCAGCATCGTGTCAAAGCGCCGATTGTCATCGGCCGCGATCATCTCGATACCGGATCGGTGGCGTCGCCGAACCGCGAGACCGAAGGCATGCGGGACGGCAGCGATGCGATCGCCGACTGGCCGATCCTGAACGCGCTGCTCAACGCGTCAGCCGGCGCAACCTGGGTATCGGTCCACCACGGCGGCGGCGTCGGCATCGGGTACTCGCTGCATGCCGGTATGGTTATCGTCGCGGACGGCTCGGCCGACGCAGACGAGAGGCTCGAACGTGTCCTGACGTGCGACCCAGGCATCGGCGTGCTGCGTCATGCCGATGCCGGCTACCCCGAAGCCATCGCGACGGCTGAGCGCGCAGGGCTTCGCATCCCGATGCGTGAGGAAGACGAATGTTGACCCCCCGTACCAGTCTGGCCCGCCGCGTCACCGCGGCGCTCGATGCGTCTCCGTCCAGGATTCCGGTCGTACTCGGCGGATGCGGTAGCGGACGGACGACGCTCCTGCAACAACTGCGCGAGCGGATCGGCCGGACGAGCGCGCAGTACGTCGATGTCGAACGAACGGCCACCACGCCGGAGCGCTTCCTGCGCGCCGTCACCTCGATATCGGTGTTTCCCGTCACTGACCCGTCGTGGGCCGGTACGGCCGGCGCGCGCGCGGCCTTCGACGCCACGATCGGATTTCTCGACCGCGCCAGAACCCCGTCCACGGGCCCGGCCACGTTCCTGCTCGACGAATTTCTCGAGCTGCGTACGTTCGAGAGCTTCCCGGGGCTGCGCCGCGTGCTGCACGACTTTGCCGACGGCGTCGCCGTCAGCGACAACCGCTTTGTCCTGACGAGCCGCTACATTGCCCGCACCCTGCGCCTGCTGCGCGATCGCTCCGCCCGGTTCGAGGTCATTCACATCCCGGCACTCACCATCGAGGACACGCTCGACATCCTCGGGCTGGTCGGCGCCGGCGAGAGGCAGAGTGAGCCGCAGCCGCCGGGATCGCCGGACAGTCTGCAGGCGCAGGAAGCTGAATATCTGGCGCGGACGGTCCAGAGCCTGGCCGACGGCCGCCCGATCTACGTGCGCGCGATTGCCGACCAGCTCGCCGTCATGCGCGAGCAGAGCGGACCGGTCACGCCGGCAAGCGGCGACGCGATCAATGCACTCATCGCGCTTCTGTCTCCCGACGCGCGCCTGACCAGACAGTGCGCCTTCTCGTACGAGCTCCGGCTTCACCGCGCCCGCGGATATGGCGCGTTGAAAGCCATCCTGGAGATTCTCGCGGAGGAAGAGGGCCTCACGCTGACCGAGATCTCGCAGCGGCTGCAACGGACACCAGGATCGACCAAGGATTACCTCTCCTGGCTCGAAGACGTGGACCTGGTCGTGTCGCGCCAGAAACGATATGCCTTTGCCGATCCCCTGCTCCGGCTCTGGGTCCGGCTCTACTGCCGGCCGTCCGCACCGACGGTCGATGACGTCGCGCGCGAGGTCCATCGCTATGCGATGCCGCGGGTACCGCCGCAGGCCGAGCGGCCGGCCGCGCTCAAGACCGAGCCGGCGTTTGCGATGGTAGGCGGGGCGCCGACCGGGATCATCGAGATCGATTGACCGATCAGTGAAGTTGTGAGTTGTGAGTTGTGAGTCAATAACTCATAACTCATAACTGAAACTGACAGACTACACCTTCAGCTTCTCCAACGCAGTCCGTGCCGCTTCCTGTTCGGCCTCCTTTTTGCTCGCACCGGTGGCTTCGGCGATGCACGCCCCGTTCACGATCACTTCCACGTGGAACAGCTTGCGATGGTCGGGTCCGACCGACCCGACGTGGCGGTACTCGGGCAACGACAGCTCCCGCGACTGGACCAGCTCCTGCAGCGCCGATTTGAAGTCGCGATCCGACACGCCGGTCTTGCGCACTTCCGCAAGCAGCGGTCCGAACTGTCGCAGAATGAACGTCCGGGCCGGCTCGATGCCGCCATCGAGGTAGATCGCGGCGATGAGCGCCTCGTAGCTGTCGGCCAGCAGCGCCTGCTTGCGGCGGCCGCCGGTCTTTTCTTCACCGCGTCCCAGCAGCATGTGGGCACCGAGGTCGAGCCGCTCGGCCTGCCGCGCGAGCGACGCCGTCGACACCAGCGAGGCCTTGGTCTTGGACTTCTGCCCTTCGTCAAAATCGGGAAAGTCGCGGAACAGCATGTCGGCGATCACGAATCCGAGCACCGCGTCGCCGAGAAATTCCATCGATTCGTTATCATGGACGCCGCCGCTGATGTCTTCATTCGCCCTCGATGTATGCGTCATGGCATGCTCGAGCAGCCCGCGGTCCCGGAACCGGTAACCTATCGCCTGCTGGAGCGGTTCGAACTCGTCGCGCAGCCGCACCAGCCGTCCGGTTCCGAGCTCGGTCCGATGGCTGTCGATGATCCGCCGGGCCTCCTCGGCCTCGTCGGTGCGGACCGACAGCCGCACCTCGCCCAGGCCATCCACGGAGAGCGGAAAGATCGAGTGGGGCACGTCGGAGCTCGCAACCGACATCACGCCGTGCGCTTCGAGCAGGCTGCGGACCACGCGAGCCTCAATCTCCGACGACGTGCGAAAGATGACCACGAGCTCAGGCAACAGCTGCCGCCACCTCTTCCACTTTGAGCAGGATCATCGTCATGTCGTCGTGTTGCGGCGCGTCGCCGACGAAAGCCGCGATCTCACGCAGCACGCGTTCGCGCACCTCGTCCGAGGTCAGGTGCGCATGGCTCGCGGCGAGCTCGCCCAGGCGGGCCTCGCCGAAACAATCATCCTGCCGGTTCATCGCCTCGCTGATGCCGTCGGTGAAGAACAAGTACAGATCGCCCGCATGCAGCGGAAGCGAGTCCTCTTCGAGCAGCCGCTCGAAGGTCTCGCCGTTGTCGAGCTTCAGGCCGAGCACGAGGCCGTCCGGCGCGAGAATGCGCGCGCGGCGCGGGTCGACACCGTCGCCTGGCACGTAGATCAGCGGCGTATGTCCGGCCCGTGCGTACGTGATCGTACGCCGCTGCAGGTCGACCACCGCATAGATCATCGTGATGAAGCTGCGCGCATCGAGGTGCTCGGCGATAATCCGGTTGGCGGCGATCAGCAGGTCGCGGGGCGAATGGTGAATCTGGCAGAGCGACAACATGAGCCCCTTCAGCTCGGCCATGTAGAGAGCTGCGGACGTGCCCTTCCCCGATACATCGGCGATGAGGATGCCGACGCGATGCTCGCCGAGAGGGAAGAAATCGTAGTAATCGCCGCCGACCTCGCGGGCCGGCACGCACAGCGCCGCGACCGACAGGCCGGACATGACGAGCGGTCCCTGCGGCAGCAGCGACATCTGGATCTCGTGCGCGATCCGCAGTTCCTCCTCGAGCCGCTTCTTTTCCGCCGCCTGACGCAGCAGATCCTCGATGCTCGCCGTCATCGAGTTGAACGATTCCGCCAGCTCGCCGAGCTGATCCTGGGCCTTGACCGCAATCTTGTGCGTGAAATCGCCCTGCCGCACCCGTTCGGTTCCGGTGAACAGCTCGTGCACCGATCCGGTAATCGACTTGGCGAGGGCGAGGCCAACGACGAATGCGACGGTCTCGATGACGAGAAACAGGCCGCCGACGATGACGAGCAGCGCGAGCAGTAACGCCTGCCCGAAGCTGCGGTTGCCGATCAGCCCCTGCGCGGCGGCGATGCGATCGTAGATTTCCGCGATACTGAGCTGGGTCGAGACCAGCAGCATCCCGGCCACTCCGGTCTGCCAGTCGCGGTATGTCAGCAGCGTGACCCAGCTCAGTGGACCGTTGTTCGGCGATGGCGGAACGACGGCAGGATCGCCGCCGGCCTTGCCGGGAAGCGGCTGCGCGTCGGGCCGGTCCGTGAACGGGACCGTGGTGACGTTTTTCAGATCGACTCCGGTCTCCTGCCGCAGCCGCTGCCTGGATTCGGGTCCTATCAGCAGATCGACAACGACCGCGTAGCCTGCGCCCGGGGCGTCGGGATAGGCGGCCGCGCGGACGAACATGTGCGTGTCCCGGTCCTTCGCCGCCTGTCCTCTCTCGGCGATGCTAGCGTGATGGGAATAGGCCAGCAGTCCGCTGAATCCGTTGCACCCGATCCATTCGGGTAGAGATGCCGGCGGATCGACATGCGACCACGGCCCGGCCGTCAGCGAATTGGAAACTGGGACTCTGGGATTTGGAATGGCGGAATTAGGAATGCGGGAATCTGGAATGCCGGACTTGGGACTGCCGCCGCCGGACGTCGACGCCGGCCCGGCGGCTTTCGCTGTGCAGGGGCGGGCGACGGGAATCACGGCCAGCGACAGGCCTTCGTACTGCGCGGCGCCGTTCGCCTGCTTGCGCTGGATGATCGCCGCGGCCTCGCGCCCGGCGGCGCGCTGAATCTCGAGCGCGGTGCTCGCCGCGAGAAAGCGCGCCTGATCCTCGAGCACGTGCAGCTGCGCCTGTACCAGATAGGAGCTGAAGTTATAGAACAGGAGCAGTCCGCACAGGACGAAAAATGCGCCGATGAGAATTGCCGGCACGAACCCGATGAAGATATACGACAGGATCAGTTTGCGCCGGACGCGCCACAACAGCCGTCGCTTCGCGAGCACGAGCGCACGAAAGAGGAAATACGCCAGACCCGCTGCGCTCGCCAGCCCCGCCACCGTGTCGACAACGCTCAGGAATACAGGCGTGGCGCCGATGACGAGCCGGAGAGCCAGAACGACCAGCTTGATCGTGACGCCCAGCACGATCGCGCGCCCCGCCAGGGTGCGGAACAGCGCGTGACGGACACGTTCAACGTATTCGGCTGCGGGCAGCAGCGGCCGTGACGTGGACGACCCGGCCGGTCGATATCGCGGCATGTCGCGTACGTGGACTTCGCGATATTAAAACATGTATCGTACGGGGTTCGTGAAGCTCACCAGCCGCGCTCGCTTCAGCACGATTTGCCTCCATGCAGGACAGGAGCCGGATCCCTCGACGGGCGCGATCATCGTACCGATTTATCAGACGTCAACGTACGTTCAGGAGGCGCTGGGCAAACACAAGGGCTACGAGTACGCCCGTACGCAGAACCCGACCCGCATGGCGCTCGAGCGCAACATCGCCGCCATGGAGGGCGGCCGAGCGGGCTTCGCGTTTGCCTCGGGCATGGCGGCCATTGCGGCCATTGCGACGCTGCTCGAGAGCGGCGATCACGTCGTGGTCAGCGACAACATCTACGGCGGCACGTTCCGGCTGTTCGACAAGGTACTGACCCGCTATCAGCTCACCTTTAGCTACGTGGATACCGCGGATCTGGACGCAACCGCCCGGGCCATTGGACCCTCGACCCGTCTGCTGTTCGTGGAAACACCGTCGAACCCGGTCATGCGCATCACCGATCTCGGCGCCGCTGCCGATCTCGCGCACCGCCGCGGGCTGCGTCTCGTCGTCGACAATACGTTCGCGAGCCCTTCGATTCAGCGGCCGATGGAGCTCGGCGCCGATCTGGTCACCCACAGCACGACGAAGTACCTGAACGGCCACAGCGACAGCGTCGGCGGCATCGTTGTTGCCCGGCGCGACGACGACATCGCCTGGCTCGGGTTCGTGCAGAATGCGGCGGGCGCGATCCTCAGTCCATTCGATTCGTTTCTCGTGCTCCGCGGAACCAAGACGCTGCCGCTGCGCATGCGACAGCACAGCGAGAACGGCCTGGCGCTGGCCGAGTTCCTCGCCGGCCACCCGAGAGTCAAGAAGGTGTACTATCCGGGCCTGCCGACGCACCCGCAGTATGAGCTCGCGAAAAGGCAGATGAACGGATTCGGCGGGATGCTGGCGTTCGACGTCGGCTCGATCGATGCCGCACGGCAGGTGCTCGACTCAGTCCGGCTGCATGCGCTGGCAGAGAGCCTCGGCGGCGTGGAGACGCTGATTTCCCATCCCGCGACCATGACCCACGCCAGCGTTCCGGTCGATCGCCGCAACGCCCTCGGCATCACCGACGGCCTGGTCCGCATCTCGGCCGGGATCGAGGACATCGAGGATCTCAAGGAAGATCTCGGCCAGGCGCTGGCCCGCATTTAACCGGTTATGCGGCTCGAAACGAGAATCTTGTGCTCGTTTCAACGCAGCCAGCCGCAGAACCGGCTAGGCGCGCGCAGCGCGCACGCCGGAGCCGAGCGGGGCAACGGGGTCCCCGCGAGCGACGCCGCTGGGGGGTCCGGCGGGGCGAAGCCCTCCGGTTAATCAGGTGTTCGACTTCCTCCTCCATTTCGACAAGCACCTGCTGGACTTCATCAGCACGTACGGCTCGTGGGTGTACGGCATGCTGTTCGGCATCATCCTTGCCGAGACGGGTTTCGTCGTGACGCCGTTTCTGCCGGGCGATTCGCTGCTCTTCGCGGCCGGCGCCGTGTCCGCCACTGGCGCCCTCAACGCGCCGTTCACGTTTGCGCTGCTGACCATCGCCGCGTTTCTCGGCGACGCGATCAATTTCACAGTGGGCCGTTCGATTGGACCGCGCGTGTTCAGCGCGACCGGCCACTCCGGCATCCTGGACAAGCTGCTGAACCGCGAGCACCTCGACCGCGCCCATACATTCTTCGAGCGGTATGGCGGGAAAGCCGTCATCCTCGCCCGCTTCGTGCCGATCGTCCGCACCTTTCTTCCCTTTGTTGCCGGCGCAGCGGGAATGCGCCGACCGACGTTCACGTTCTACAACCTGGTGGGAGCCGTCGGCTGGGTGGGGTTGTGTCTCGGCGCCGGCGTGCTGTTCGGAAACATCCCCGTCATCAAGGAGAACTTCCCGCTGGTAACGATCGGGATCGTCTTCGTGTCGCTTCTGCCGATGGTGTTCGAATACCTCTCACATCGCAGCAGGCAACGGAGGCCGCCGGTCGCCTAGCCACTCGACCCACCTGACCTGCTCGACCCACCTGACCCAGTTGACTCACCCGACCCACTCGACTCTTCAGTCTGCGCCGCCAACCATTTCAAATAGGCATCGCTTCCATCCGCGATGGGGATGACGATGAGCTCCGGAACCTCATATGGATGCAGGAAGCGCATGCGATCTTTCAGCGCGGCGACGCGATCGCGTGTGGTCTTGATCACCAGCTGACGTTCGGCCTCGTGCTCAACCGTTTCGCGCCATCGATACGTCGAGCTCATCGCTTTGTGAACATTGACACACGCGGCGAGACGTTCGTCGACGAGCGCACGGGCGAGCTCATCGGCACGATCGTCGTCGGGCATCGTCGTCAGCACCATCACGAAGTCAGTCATTCGACTGTAGTCCCCGTCACTCAGTTGTTGTACTGTCTGATCACGTGGGCAAAGATTTGAACCGAACTCCCCGCCGCGTCACGACGACGACGCAGCCGGCACGGAACCGGCGGATCGTTCACCTGCTGCTGCTCTTCATCGCCTCCGTGATCGTTGCCGACGGTTTCGTGGGAGACAGAGGGCTGATCGCCATGCTGCGAGCACGGCAGCAGTATGAAATCCTGGCCGCCAGCATCGCTCATCTCCGCGCCGAGAACGCGAGGCTGCGCGACGAGGCACGGCGTCTCCGCGAAGAGCCGGCCGCCATCGAAGAAGTTGCGCGGCGCGAGCTCGGGCTGATCAAACCAGGAGAGAAGGTCTTCATCATCAAAGACGTTCCGCCGGCGAAATAAATCCGCGCTGCCGGGTGGCCCCGCCAGGGATGCTTCAACATTCCGACAATTCCACATTCCAAATTCTTCCGTCATTGGTTCGCGTTCTTGATCGCGTCCATATAGTCCTGATGACAGCGTGAACACGCCTCGTAGATATCGCCCCCGACGGTGAACAGCTGATCGACGTTCTTCGCCTCCGCCGCCTTCCATGCCGCCACGCCCGTATCGATCATCTCCTGCGCGCGCTTCATCCAGAGATCGCCGTCCTTGGCGCGCGGCGCCATCATCAGCAGGTTCCCCGCTTCGGCGAGGATAATGGCGCTGTTCCGCACGGCATCCCACTCCTCCTGGTTTCTGGGATGTCGATTCTCCACGCCCGCCTTCGACACAATCGTGCCGGTCGCCTCCCAGATCACGTCGGCGCTCGGATCGACCGCGCCCTGCATCAACTGCTTGACGTCGGCCACCGGCTTGAACGGCGGCGGCTTCGCCCCACCACAGGCGGCGCACACCACGATCGCCAGCACCGGAGCCGTCACGGCTGTTCGCATAGTCGAAATTATAGTCGCGTGCGATCGCGCCGATCGGCGGCCGCCGTGGGCGGGCCGTCGCATTAGGAAGCGCGGCGACGCACAAAAAATCTGCTGCGCAACTACTGTTTTCCGTGGCCGCTTCAGCCGACTGCCGGCGATGCTCGTCGAGACGGTACGCTGACGTCTGAGCGCGACCCTTCTCGCGAGCGGCGGCTCACGACGTGAGCGAATCATCCCGGAGGTGCTATGATTCCCTCCAGCATTCCCGGAGGTTTTCTTCATGCGCCACCCACTCGCAGGCGTGACGGCCGGCATCGTCGCGGCCGCCGGCCTGACCGTGCTCATGAACGCTGTCAGGCCGCTGGCGGGCCAGGGCCAGGCGCCGGCGTATCGCGCGCCTCGACTGCCCGATGGCAAGCCGGATTTCAACGGCATCTGGCAGGCGCTCAACGAGGCCAACTACGACCTGGAGGCGCACATGGCCCGGCCCGCACTGGCGCTCCGGCCCGGACCGTACGGCCCGCTTCCAGCGCCTCAGGTGCTCGCGCTCGGCGCCGTCGGTGCCGTGCCGCCCGGCATGGGAGTGGTCGAAGGGGGCGAGATTCCGTACAAGCCCGAGGCGCTCGCGAAAAAGAAAGAGAACCAGGAGAAATGGCTCGAACGCGATCCCGAGATCAAGTGCTATCTCCCCGGCATCCCGCGCGCGACGTACATGCCGTATCCATTCCAGATTTTTCAGAGCGCGAGCGCCATTTTCATGGCCTACGAATATGCGGGCGCGGTGCGCAACATCTATTTAAAGGATCCCGGACCGGCGCCCGTGGATTCGTGGATGGGCCAATCGGTCGCGAAATGGGACGGTGAGACGCTGGTCGTCGACTCGACCGGCTTCAACGACTCGACCTGGTTCGACCGATCGGGCAATTTCCACACCGATCAGCTCCACGTCGTGGAACGGTTTACGCGAACCAGTCCGGATCTGCTGTCGTACGAGGCGACAATAGAGGACACGAACGTGTTCACGCGCCCGTGGAAGATCAGCATGCCGTTGTACAGGCGCGTCGAAAAGGCCGCGCAGTTAATGGACTTCAAATGTGTCGAGTTCGTTGAAGAACTGATGTACGGGCAGTGGCGGAAGAAGCCGCTGAGCAGATAACGAGTGGGTGGAGCAATTAGGGTGTCGGCGCCAGGGTGTCGCGGTACATTGAAGCACGTGGATGCTGCCGCGAGTGAGAAATGAGAAAGAAGATGCGGATGCGTTTGCTGCTGAGCGGTGCCGTGTTGCCAGCGGCAATGGCCGTGATCGTGTCGGCGCAGTCGGCAAGCCGCATTCCCCGTCTGGCGGACGGCAAGCCGGATCTGCAGGGCACGTACGATCTCGCGATGCTGACTCCGCTCGAGCGACCGGCTGGTCTTCCCGCAGTGCTCACGGACGAGCAGGCGGCGAAACTCGAGAAACAGGCGGTCGACAGGTCGCGCGCCGGCGCCGAGCCGATCGACGGAAACCGCAGTGCGCCGCCGAAAGGGGGCGACGGATCGGTGGGACCGGCCGGCAACGTGGGCGGCTACAACACCTTCTGGCTCGATCGCGGGACGCACTACAGCACGGTTGATGGCCAGAAACGGTCGTCGATCATTATTGATCCGCCCGATGGACGCGTGCCGGCGCTGACGCAGGCAGCGCGTCAGCGCAGCGCCGCTGCGCGCGCCTACGTGCGTCAGACGTCGGATCAGACCGAAAGTCGCGATCCGGGGCTCGAGCCGGAGGGCGCGTACGACGATCCCGAGCGCCGGCCACTCGGCGAGCGGTGCCTCCTCGGTTTCGGCTCCACCTCGGGCCCGCCGGTTCTGCCGAACTACTTCTACAACAATCTTCATCAGATCGTGCAGACGCCAGAGAGCGTCATGATCCTCACCGAGATGGTCCATGACGCCCGGGTCATCCGATTGAACGCGCAGCACGCGCCGCCGCACGTGCGCAAGTGGCTCGGTGATTCCGTCGGTCACTGGGAGGGCGACACGCTGGTCGTTGAAACGACGAATTTCACGGACAAGACCCGGTTCCGCGGATCCACCGATCAGCTGAAGGTGACCGAACGTTTTACGCGCGTGGATGCAAACACACTGAAATACGCCTTCACCGTCGAGGATCCGCAGACATGGGAGCGGCCCTGGACCGGTGAGTACACGTGGCCGATTACACACGATCTTCTTTACGAATATGCGTGCCATGAGGCGAACTACGCGCTGGGAAACATTCTGCGCGGCGCGCGCATGCGCGAAGCGGATGACGTCAGGAAAACCAGACAGCATTAACAACGCCGTGGTTGCACGGCCGATTCGACACGCTGTACACGTTCACGCCGTGCAAGCACGGCGAGAGGTAACTGCATGCGAACAAAGGTGCTCATCGTGGTCGCAAATCTCGGCCTGATGGCAGCGGCAACGGTGCCCACGCTCGCCCATCATGCTTTTGGCGGCGAATTCGATCCGAACAAGCCCGTGCTCCTCAAAGGCAAGATCACGAAGATCGAATGGGTCAATCCTCACGCCTGGATCCACCTGGAAATCGCGAAGCCCGACGGCAGCGCGGCGTGTGAGTTCACGCCGGGCGCGAAATGTGAAGAGTGGATGGTCGAGGGCGGCACGCCCAACACGCTGCTGCGCCGCGGCATCACCCGTGATTCGCTGGCGCGCGGAACCGAAATCGTGGTCGACGGGTATCAGACGAGAGACCATTCGCTGACCCGCGCCAACGGGCGCAACATCACGTTCCCGGACGGCCGCAAGCTGTTTCTCGGCTCGTCTGGCACAGGCGCGCCGATCGATGGCGCCGATCCGGGGGAAGGCCGTGGACGGGGACGCGGCCGGGGCGGCAACTAACCAAGCGTGAAAGGGAAAGGTGCTCCGGGACTGCCGCAGCAGGGTGCTCATCCTGACGAAGCAGGTGCTGGCGGCCTGACGCTGTCGCGTCTGGGAGTCTGACCCTGCAGGGCGCGGGGCGCCTGACGCTGGAACGTGCTGGGGAGCCGTCGGGCTGCAAGGTGCTTATGCGCAACCGAAATCTTGTGCTCTCTTCGACTGTCCTCGCGGCGTTCGTCAGCCTGTCCGTGCTTGCGTTGAACGGCGCCGGCCAGCGGCCGGCGGCCGGGACGCCGGCGGCGGGATCGATTCCACGACGTGCCGACGGCCACCCCGATCTTCAGGGCACCTACGACCTTGCCACGCTGACTCCGGTCGAACGCCGCGTCGGGACGCCGCTCGTCCTCAGCGACGAAGAGGCGGCCAGGCTCGAGCAGGACGTTGCTCACCGGACGGACACGCTCGCCGCGCCAATCAAGGGTGACCGCGATGCGCCACCCAGAGGCGGTGACGGGTCTCCCGGCCCGTACGGCAACGTAGGCGGGTACAACAATTTCTGGCTCGACCCGGGTTCGCACTACACCGTCGTCGACGGCCAGAAACGTGCGTCTCTCATCATCGACCCGCCCGATGGACGCGTACCGCCATTAACTGCGGAAGCTCGACAGCGTCGCAGTACAGCCGACTATTCGCCGCGGCCGACATCGGACCAGGCCGCACGCGAGGACGATCCAGGGTTCGAGGGTCCGAACGCGTACGACGATCCCGAAATCCGACCGCTCGCCGAACGATGTCTGCTCGGATTCAGCTCGACATCGGGACCACCCATTCTGCCAACCTACTTCTACAACAACCTTCACCAGATCGTTCAGACCGCGAATCAGGTGATGATCCTGACTGAGATGGTCCATGACGTGCGCGTCATCCGCATGAACGCGCCGCACGCGCCGAAGTCCATCCGGAGTTGGCTGGGCGACTCGGTAGGACGCTGGGAGGGCGACACGCTCGTCGTCGACACGACGAACTTCACCGACAAAACGCGGTTCCGCGGATCGAGCGAGAATCTGCACGTCGTGGAGCGGTTCACGCGCGTAGATGCGCGAACGCTTCGGTATCAGTTCACGATCGACGATCCGACGACGTGGACCAGACCGTGGACCGGGGAATACACCTGGCCGGCGACCGACTCGTTGATCTTTGAGTACGCCTGTCACGAAGCCAATTACGCGCTTGGCAACATCCTGCGCGGCGCCCGGCAGAAGGAACGCGACGAGGCTGCCCGAAGCAGGCGGTAGCGTGTCGCCTGACAGACTCTCCTATCCGGAAAATCCGATCCAGCGGCCTCCGGCGCCGACGCCGAACCACAGCGACAACGACACCAGCGCGACCGCCTTGTGCCAGAGCGGATGAACGTGAGCTTCGTCCGCGAGCGTGACCTTCCGCCGCACCGTGAAGCTGAAAATCATCGCCAGGGCCAGCGATGTCATCTTCACCCAGAAAGGTGTGCTGTAGTAGCACTTCACCGCTTCGGACAGAAACAACGCCACTCCGGTGACCAGCATCACGATCAGGCTGCCAACGAACCAGGGGAACGCGTTTCGAGCGACGTCCGCAAGGGGCTGACGCCGCAGCCCCAGGCCAAGCAGCCGCAGGTCGACCACCAGCACCGCCCCGCCAATAGCCGCCAGTGCCAGCAGGTGAACCGACTCAATCGCGGCGAACGCCCACAACGAGTTCCGGATCGCGCTGCCGACCGTCGAAGCTTCGCACCATTCGAAGAAGGGGTACAACATGTCTCGGCTCTCGGCTCAGGGCTCTCGGTCAGGGCTCTCCCGCGACTTCAGCCCAGAGCCGAAGGCCTGAAGCCGAAGGCCCCTTTACTTCGGATAACTATCACACCCGGCCGCCCAGATGACGAATGGCGGCTGTGGTTTGTCGCAGTCGAACCAGTTGTACGCAATCATGCGGCCGCTGACGATAATCCCGGCCCAGAGGACGAGTGATGCCGTACCGGCGACGCGCGCGGCTGCCGGCGGCATCGGATTGAGGTCCCAGTTCGCGACACTGCACCAGATGCGGGAATGGAACACCCAGGCGTTCAGGCCGGCGAGCACCAGCAGGATCAACTTGAAGCGGAACCAGATGCTGTGGTACGAGCGCACTGGAATGGCATAGAAGAGCAAGATGCCGGTGACGATCATGATCGCAAATCCGAACCCCATCCAGGGCAGCAGCCGGCGCGCGACTTCGGACACCGGGACGCGCCGGAGCGTGATGCCCATGAGCCGCAGATCCAGAATTGCCGCCAGCCCGACGAACACGCACAGGGTGAGGACGTGAACGGACTCGACGAGCGGGTACGCGTAGAGCGACTCATGGAGCGCCACGCTGCCCGCCGTCCCGGCGAGCCATTCGCAAAATGCACTCATAACAGGGTTTGCTCATTCTACTGGAATGTTCCGCCGGCAAGACCGCCAGCGGTGCCTGCACGGCGTGATCGTGCACAAGCGTGTCTCTTGGCGCGCAAGCACGGCTAGGCGCGCGCAGCGCGCCCGCGAGAAAGCGGAGCGAAGGGGCCGCCTCACCCCGGCGCACACAAAACGTGCGCTGGGGGCCACGACCCGCGAGCGACCCCGGGTCCCCACGGCTCGGACCGTGCGCCGTGGGGTGGTGTGAGCCGGGGGGTCCGGGGCAGAGCCCCGTATAGAGTGTTACACTCGGCGCATGCTGTTCCTGGCCTTCTTGATCGCCGCCGCGCAGCCGGTCGCCACCATGAGCGAGCTCATGGTGAACACGATCTATCCGACGTCCGACGCGGTGTTTTACATCTCCACACGCACGCCGTCGAGCGACGTCGAGTGGAAAGCGCTGGAGGCGAAGACCGTCGCGCTCGCCGAGGCCGCAGCGGCGATGGCGACGCCGGTCTATTTCAGGGATCGCGACCGGTGGATGGCCGACGCGAAATTGATGATTGATGCAAGCAATGCCGCCGTTGCCGCAGCCAGGCGGCGCGATGTCCGGGGCTTGGAAGCCTTGAACGACGCGCTTTACACGGCGTGCGTGCAGTGTCATCAGGACTACCGGCCGAACTACGGCCGGCGGGCGGCCGCCGGGGCGCCGCCGCAATCGCGGAATCTCGAAGGCGTCTGGACCTTCTCCACGCTGACACCGCTCGAACGTCCGGCCGAATTCGCCGGCAGGCCGGAGTTGACCAGCGAAGAGGCCGAGGCGTACGAACGGCGGACGGTCGAACAGAACAACCGCGACCGGCGCAACAGCTCGGCCGACGCCGACCTGGGCGGGGCGTACAACGAATTCTGGTGGGACCGCGGCACCCACCTGGCCACGGTTCGCGGCAAAAAACTCACGTCGTTGATCGTCGATCCACCGGACGGCCGGATCCCGGCGTTGACGGCGGAAGGACAACAGCGGGCCGCTGCGCGCGCGGCGGATCGGCGCGACCATCCGGCCGACGGCCCGGAGAACCGATCGCTCGGCGAACGCTGCCTGATGTTCAACGCGGGCCCCCCGATGCTGTCGGGTCCTTATAACAATTTCGTGCAGATTTTTCAGTTCCCCGATCACATCGTCATCCTGAACGAGATGATCCACGATGCGCGAATCGTACCGCTGGACGGACAGCCACACCCCCCGCAGTCGGTACGAAGCTGGCAGGGCGACTCGCGCGGCCGCTGGGACGGCAACACGCTGGTTGTCGACACGACGAACTTCAGCGACAAGACCAATTTCCGCGGAGCCGACGAGCGGCTGCACCTGGTCGAGCGTTTCACGCGGGTCGACGACAGAACGCTGCTGTACGAATTCACGGTCGACGACCCGACAGCATTTACCAGGGCATGGTCGGCCGTCCTGCCTATGACGAAGACCAATGACCGCGTGTTCGAATACGCGTGCCATGAGGGAAATTACGCCCTCGAGGGGATCCTCCGCGGCGCGCGCGCGCAGGAGAGCCGGTGAGCCGCTGCCCTGAGCCAGCAGGATCAAACCGCAGGAGAGAAGGCGGCTCATAAGTCTGGCCGGCCTGGCGCGTGTCGCGATAGCATTCAGCTCATGATGAAGCTGCAGCGGTCTCGATTCCGGATCCGGATCCGGACGGCCATCCTCCTCGGTTTCTTCTGCTTGCTCGGCGGCGGACCTGCGCGCGGCGTGCTGGGAGCATTCCGGCAAGACGCGCAAACGCGCCGGTCGAATCCCGAAGCCGCAGCGGCAATCGCAATCGTCGGTGGCACCGTCATCGACGGCAACGGCGGACCTCCCGTCGCCGATGCAGTGGTCGTCATCAATGGATCGAGAATCGCAGCGGTCGGACCAAGATCCGGCGTGACCATTCCGCCGGGCGCCAACCAGGTGGACGCGCGAGGCCGCTGGATCCTTCCCGGCCTGATCGACACCAACGTGCACCTCTCGTTGTATGGCGGTCAGAACGAGCGATACGAGACGCTGGTCCGTTATCAGTCGCGGCAGAACGACATCGTGCTCGAGGCCGCGCAAATCGATTTGAGTCATGGCATCACGACAGTACGCGACAGCTACGGCGCGCTCCCGCCGCTGGTTCAGGTCCGCGATGCGATCGCGCGCGGCGAGAAGATCGGCCCGCGTATCCTCGCGGCCGGCAACATCCTCGGCTGGAGCGGTCCGTATTCCTTTTCGTTCAGCCGTGTGATGGGGCCGTTGACGCTCTTCCAGGAACAGATGAACGACTTCATCGCACAAGACGCCGGCGAAGAACTGATGACGCTGACGCCGGCCGAACTGCGGCAGGCCATCAACGACTACCTGGATAAAGGACCCGACTTCATCAAGTTCGGCGGCACCAGCCATTTCTCAGAGCCGACGTTCATTGGTTTCTCGGCTGAGGCGCAGAAGGTGATCGTCGAGGAGGCTCACCGGCGAAACCGGTTCGTGGAAACGCATTCGACGAGCATCGAGGGCCTTCGCGTGTCGCTCGCCGCCGGCATCGACGGCATCCAGCATCCGGAGGTCCTCGACGGCCGCGACGTTCCTGACGATCTCGTGCGCGCTGTCCGCGAGCGGGGAACCATCTGTTCGATGCTCACCGGCACGATCACCGGGCCTGCCTGGAAGCGGCACCTCAAGGCCAGGAACGAAGCTGAAAAGAAACGGGCGGAAGCGGAAAAGGAGAACCGCGGGCTGACACACGAGAAGACCACTGCCGAGCGCCGCAAGGAGGCGGCCGATTCCGGCGCCGGGCTCGAGGCGCGTCGGCGCAACGCACAGGCGCTGATTCGGGGCGGCTGCACCGTCACGCCGGGCACCGACAGTTACTGGGCCGCGGCACCCGAACTGACCCGCACGCCGAAGCCGATCGATCAGGACCACGGCATCGGCACCATCCTCGCAATCGAGGGCCTGGTCGAGCTCGGCCTGACGCCATCGCAGGCCATCGCGGCGGCTACGCGGAACGGCGCCATTGCGGCGCGCGGCCTGAAGGACTTCGGCACCATCGAACCCGGCAAGCTCGCGGATGTGCTGATCCTGAGCGCTGATCCGCTCGCCGATATTCACAACCTGCGCAAAGTCTCCGCCGTCTTCAAGGACGGGCGGGCCGTCGACCTCGCACGCTTGCCGGAACATCGCGTTCTGTCGGTCGCCGCAGCGACAGCGGAAACGCAATAACGCGTCTGCGTGTCGCGCAGCCCTTCAGGGCTGCCCGGCGGCCGTGCCTGACCGCCTGCGCTGGGGCTACGGCGGCGCCGGCCGATTTTGACACGCCCGTTCGCACTACTCGTTCACGGTGAGGGCGGTCACGCCGTTCGCGGCGCTCGACCGGTTGAACGCCGGCACGTCCTTCTCCATCACGGTCTTGAACTCAGCCTCTGCCGTTGCCAGCTCCTTCTCGATCGTGTCCAGCACCTCCAGCGAGGCGTCAGTGGGCCGGTACTCCGCGCCGCCCGCCACGTCCCCGGCGCCGGTTCCGACGACGCCGTTCAACCAGACCAGGTTCATGTAGACCTTGTAGGCTTCGACATACCATTTATCATCGCTATGCAGCTCGGTCCGCGACAACAGACGCAGTTCGACGGCGAGCAGCTTCCGGTCCATTTCCACCAGCGCCTTCTCTGCTGCGGCCTTGCGCTTCGCGCGCGCCAGCTGATCCTCGATCTGCTTCCGCAGCTCCTCGATGCGGTTCACGATATCCGCAGCGCGAGTCATGTCGTCACGTATGCGGATCTGCGTCCGCGTCGAGGCGGCCAGATCGTCATCGGCTGAAGGAATCGAGGGATCTTTCAGGACGTCGATCGGCTGCGTCACGGGCCGGCCGTTCACCGTCAGCCGCGCGGTATACCTGCCGGGCGCCGCAATCGGCGCGGCGGATATGGCCTGTTCGATTCCCCAATGCACGATCGGTCGCGTCTCTTTCTCTTTGAAGCGCGGTTCTTCCCAGATGTGCGGGTTGTCCGGGGGCGTCGTCCGCAGCTCGACCGGGTGCGGTGGTTCGTAGCGGAGATCCCACACGACCCGGTTCAAGCCGGACTGCGTGGATCCCTGCAGCGTGCGGATCACCGATCCGCCTGCGTCCAGGATTTCCACCTTCGCCGGCGCGTCCTGGGCCGACTTCAACGAGTAGAGGAGGTCGACGGTGCCGCTGCGGGCGAGCCGGAATCCGGGACGCGGCGCATACAGGAACATGTCCGCGTCGGTCGGCACGCGATCACTCTGTTCCAGCCGGGTGATGTCGTGCAGGATGAACAGGCCGCGGCCGTAGGTCGAGATGACGACGTCGTGAAAGAGCTTCGGCACGACGATCCACGTGACCGGCGCCGCCGGGAGGCCATCCTTGAACTGCGTCCACCGCGCGCCGTCATCGAGCGAATAAAAGAAGCCGTGGCCGGTGCCGGCGAACAGCATGCCGCGGCGGTTCGGGTTCTCGGCAATCGACATGGCGTAGTCGAGCGGATGGCCGGCCGGAAGGCCGTCGCTGATTTTTCTCCACGTCTGGCCGAAATCGGTCGTCTTGTAGACGTACGGATCGCGGTTGTCGACGAGATGAAAATCGATCGCCGCGTAGGCCGTGCCCGGGTCGAAATGCGAGGGCTCGATCTTTCGCACCGTCCCCCACACCGGAAGACCGGTGATGTTCTTCGTCACGTCGTTCCACGACACGCCGCCGTCCCTCGTGTTCCATATCTTGCCGTCGTTGGTGCCCGCCCAGATGACGCCGCGCTGGATTTCCGACGGCGCAATCGCAAACACCACTTCGCCGTAGAACTGACCGAGGTTGTCGCCGATGATGCCGCCCGACGAGACGATGCGGCTGGGATCCTGCGTCGAAAGATCGGGGCTGACGACGGCCCATGTCTGCCCCCCGTTCGCGGTCTTGAAAATGACCTGACAGCCGAAATAGACGGAATTGTGATCGAACGGATCGATTGCCAGCGGCGGCGTCCAATGACAGCGGTATTTCGTATCCGTCGGGGCGGAGTCGAGCGTGTGAATCCACGGGCTCACCGAGCGCGCGCGGCGCAGGCGTGCGTCGTACCGCGTCACCTCGCTGCCGTAGCAGCTGGCCCACACGATGTTCGGATCGGTGACATCGGGAAGCGTGAAACCCGATTCGCAGCCGCCCAGGCCGGGCTGCCAGGGGGTCACGCCGATGCCGCTCGCGCCGCCACGCCCCCGGCCGCCTCCCCCGCCGCCACGGCCGCCCCGTCCACGCGCAGCTGCGGGATCGACGTCGCCGGATCCAACGCCCGTGATCCCGCGATAGGACGGCACTTCAGGGACGGCGACCGGCGAATCGCTCGGGCCGCGCATGGTGCCGTCGTCCTGACGATTGCTGTAGATCCAGTACGGCGCCTGGTTGTCGACCGCGACGTGATACATCTGGCCGATGGGCAGCACGACGTTCGTGAACGTGCGTCCGTGATCGGTCGTGATTCCCATGCCGCCGTCGCCGGTGGCCACCCAGTGATCGGGATTCTCCGGATCCAGCCAGATGTCGTGGCAGTCACCGCAGCCGCCGCCGCCATTGATGGTGAAATTCAGCCCGCCATCGAGCGAGCGGTGGAAGCTGCTGTTCGCCACCAGGACCTCGTCGGCGTTCGCCGGATTGACGTCAACTCGAATGTAATACCCGGCACGACCGATGAGCGTCCGGTCCCAGCTCACCACGCGCCAGGTGGCGGCGCCGTCATCGGAGCGCCAGAGCGATCCCTGATTCGCGGTCTGAATGAGCGCGTAGACCCGCTTCGAATCGGCGCGTGCGATGGCGACGTCGATCTTGCCGACCGGCGACCTCGGCAGGCCGTTCTCGCCCTTCTTCCACGTGGCGCCGGCATCCCGCGTCACGTACACGGCGCTGCCGGGGCCGCCGCTGAACATCGCCCAGGTGTGCATTTCGACCTGCCACATGCCTGCGACGAGCACGTTCGGGTCGTGCGGATCCATGGTCAGGCCCGAACAGCCGGTGTTCGGATCGGCAAACAGCGAGCGCTGCCATGTCAGACCGCCGTCCGTCGTCTTGAACACGCCGCGCTCCTGTTGCGGACCCGTGGTGCGGCCAAGCGCGCAGACGTACACGACCTTCGGATCGCTCGGGTGAATGACGATGCGTCCGATGCGGCCGGTCTCGACGAGCCCCATATTTTTCCAGGTCCTGCCGGCATCACTCGACTTGTAGACACCGTCGCCCATGACATCGCTGTCGCGGATCGCCCACGCTTCGCCGGTCCCGGCCCAGACCACATCCGCATCCGACGGCGCGATGGCGAGGGCTCCAATGGCCTGGGACGGCTGATCGTCGAATACCGGCTCGAAAGTCCGGCCGCTGTCCACCGATTTCCAGACACCGCCCGAAGCGGCGCCCGCGTAGTACGTCGTCGCGTTGCCGGGAATGCCGGCAACGGCCGAAATCCGGCCGGCGCTTTCGGGACCCATGTAACGGAACCGGAACGGCGGCATGAGCGGCTCACCGGGCGCGGGCGTTGGCGTCTGCCCCGCCAGACCGACTGCACCGAGCAATCCGAGACACAAAAGTCTGAGGAGCGATCTCATACGATTGCCTCGCAAGTAATGACAGCGAATTGTACTGGCGGCTCTGGGCCGGATTCAAAATCATCGCGAGTGTCCGGCTTCCCGCCTCCGCCTGGCTACAGCGAAATTCGCCATCGCGCAAAACGCGGACGCGGCTGCCGGACTCGTCCGCCCGGATGCCGCGGATCTCTTAGAATGGGCGTTCTCAGGAGGAAGCATGCCTGCGCGTCGAATGCTGGCTCTGATCCCATGTGTCGCCCTCATGATCGCCGCCGTCGCGGCTGGACCGCAGCGCGCATCCGACGGCGTCACTATCAACGATGAAGGGTTTCCGCAGTATTCCACGTTCTCTCTCTGCGCGATCGATCCTGCCACCGGTCAATCGGGCGCAAGCGTCACGACGCGCGTCCCGTTCGTCGGGCGGGCGGTGCCGCATGTCCGGGCTGGAATCGGCGCCGTCTGCACACAGGCCTCGACGGTCGTCGAATACGGGCCGCGCGGGCTCGATCTGCTCGCGCGCGGCGTGGAACCGCAGGCTGTGCTCGCCGAACTGCTGGCCGCCGATCAAGGCCGCGAGTCGCGCCAGGTCGGCGTGATCGACATGAAGGGGCGCGCCGCCGCGCACACGGGAAAGCAGAACGGCAACTGGGCGGGCAGCCGGCAGGGACGCAACTACACGGTGCAGGCCAATATCATGGTGGGCCCGGAGGTCGTCGACGCCGTTGCGGCGCACTTCGAGTCGACCGAAAGCACCGGCATGCCGCTTGCCGAACGGATGATTCTTGCAATGGAGGCGGGCCAGGCCAGAGGCGGCGACCGGCGCTGGGGCAATCTGCAGTCCGCGGCTATCAAGGTTGCCGATCCGAACGACCCGGGCCGCGGAGGCGATTTCATCAGCCTCGCCATCGAGGTCGGCGAGCACTCCGAGCCAGTCGCTGAGATGAAACGCATTTACTACACGACGGGACGCCGGCTCGGCTACCGCAGTTTCTCGAAGATCGATGGCCCCGACGTCATCGAATTGAAGCGGATGCTCCACGACCTGGGGTACTGGCGACCGGCGCTGGCAGCGTTTCCGGAGCCGCCGTCTTCCACCAATACTCCCAGACTGCAGGCGCTCCGCCAGAGCGATCCTTCACAATACGAGAAGCTGATGGCGGACTCTCGACGCGCATCGGCAGACTACACACGTGAATATGCCCAGTACGACGAGGAAACGATCGCCGCCGTCGATAAATTCCGGTCCGACCATGCGCTGAACTATCAGGGGAATCCGGCCGGCCTCGTCGATGCCCGGCTGGTGGACGCCTTGAGATCGGCGTATTTCGAGAAAAAGAAAGGCAAGCGGTGAGGAAAGCTAGTGGCGCAGCCGAACCAGGATTGGCCCGGTCAACTGCGACGTCTGCCTGACCGACGAGTTCGTCCCGACCGTTGGTGTTTTGCCCGTTTTGCTGCAGGCCTGGTTGCCAGGTTCCGCCATGCAAGCGTCATGGCCTCGCCCAGCGCTTCGTCGTCGGCCGCCTCGAGACATACGCTCGTGCAACCCTGCCTGCCCCAGGCGCCATTTTCAGGAGCAAAGATCGACGGATGCTCCGTCACGAGACGATGCTGTTGTTCGGGCGTGAGCTTCACCATGCCGTATTGAGGACTGGGATGGATTGTGGCAAAGATCCGGCCATTGACGCGGAAATCGGGATGGCCCATGTGCGCGCCTTCGACGGCGTCCGTCATGCCGAGCGCGATCCGCCGAAAATCGTCAGCCGTCATGGAGTCGGCAAATCCAGGCGCTCGCCGCGTCACAATACCAGAGCACGCCGTCCGTGATATCGAGGCCGTGCGGCTCGGGATCCTCGCGCGTCAACTGGATCCTGGCGACCGGTGCGCCGTCCTTCGGATCGAGCTTGTAGATCACGCGGCCGTCAGACTCGACGCACCACAGAAACCCGTTGTCCCAGGCGAGCCCGTGCGTCCGAACCCCGGGTGCGGGGATCGATCGCACAATTTCGCCGCTCTCAGGCTCCATCAAGAAGATCTTCCCGGACGCCGGAACCGCCATCCAGTACTTCCCGTCCACCCACTTCAGACCATGGGCTCCGGACGGCGTCGTCACCCGGCCGTACAATCCCGATCCGGGCGTGACCCACGACTTCAACGTCTTACCGGTCTTCGGATCGACCTTCAATGTTCTCGGCGGCGTAGCGGGATCGAGCATCTTGGTCGAGCCGATCCAGAGGGCGCCGTTGCCGTAAGTGATGCCGCTGCCGTGAATCGATTCGGTTTGTATCGTATGAATCACGGAGCCGTCTGCGGGCCGCACTTTGAAGGCTTTGTTTGGATCCACCTGATCCAGCACCCACAGCCCATCGTCAACGAACTGAAGATCGTTCGGTTGTGAGCAGCCGGCAATCTTGTACAACTTCTCGACCCGCCTTGCGAGAACCGGCACGCTGGCCGCGCCGACGCCGGCCAGCGACGCACGTGAGGCCGCCGCCAGCGCCATCAGACCGGTCAGAAAACCCCGACGCGATACGTCGCCGTCCCTCGACATACGTGCCTCCTCCGTGGGGAAGTATGATGCTCCCCTCTTTTCCACGCAAGGATCAACGATGACCACCCCCGCACCTGGCCATTCGAAGGGCGCAGCCGCAGCGCCAGCAGTCGCAGCACTGATCGTCATCGCCGGTGCCGCGTTCATCATGCACGCGGCTCAACCGGATGCCCCGGAGCAATCGCAGCAGGTGCTGCGTGGAACCATCGACATTCACGTCCATTCCGATCCTGACAACGTGCCGCGGTCGGTCGACGGTCTCGAGGCAGCGGCGCTTGCACGTTCGAAGGGCATGCGAGGCATTGTGCTCAAGAACCATTACGATCCGACGGCGGGGCTGGCCTTTCTCGCGCGCAGGCACGCGCCCGGCCTCGAAGTGTTCGGAGGCATCGACCTGAACCTTGCAGTCGGCGGCATGA
The DNA here is from genome assembly GCA_046726355.1 of Acidobacteriota bacterium. Lineage (GTDB taxonomy): Bacteria > Acidobacteriota > Vicinamibacteria > Vicinamibacterales > CAVVIG01 > QHWF01. The sequence goes on from JBKPAI010000002.1 coordinate 68,420, forward strand.
ACGCGGCAGCCGTCGAGCACATGACCCAGGTTGCCGGAGGCTGGGGACGGGTCGTATGGATGTCGACCTTTGATGCCGAAAACCAGGTGCACTTCTCCGGAGAGAACAGGCCCTTCGTCAGCATTTCCCGTAATGGGACGCTCCTGCCCGAGACCAGGGCAGTCATCGCTGTCATCGCGAAGCACCGGCTCGTGCTGGCGACGGGTCACGTCTCGTCACAGGAGGCACTCCTGCTGCTTCGCGAGGGGCACCAACAGGGAGTGGCACACATGGTCGTCACCCATGCGATGAACCCGCCGATTGGGATGAATGTCGAAGAGATGCAGGCGGCGGCGCGGGAGGGTGCGTTCATCGAGTTCGCCGGAGGCTCGCTGCGGGCGGCCGATGCTGCCCGCAGAATCGATCGGTATGCCGACGCGATCCGCCGGGTAGGACCGCCGTTCTGCATTCTCTCGTCAGATCTCGGCCAGAAAGGGAATGCCCTGCCGCCGGATGGGTACGCGGCGTTTCTGCTTGCGCTGCAGGAGCGAGGCTTCAGTTCAGCGGATCTCGATCGCATGTCCAGGCAGAACCCCGCGCGTTTGCTGGGGCTGGAATAGGCAGAGCGATCGTGTGAAAAACATCGGTTGTAGCGCAGCCCTTCACGGCTGCCCGGCGGCCGTGATGCAGGCCCGCGGCCTACGCGCCGCGCGCTCCGGCGCGCCGCGCCGAAGCGAAGGCAAGAAGGCGTGCGCGACGAGAGGCCGCCGGCCGATCTTTTCACAGGCCTTTGGGCCTGCAGATACCTGCGAGGAATCGTCTGCTACCGGCCGCCCGGCGCTGTCGTGCGCGGCTTCTCGGCCCGCGCTTTCATCACCATGTCCTTGACTTCCTGCATCAGCGTCGGCACGTGATACGGGATGCCGTCCTTGATCGTCCACTCGATGCCGCCGCCGTGCACTTGCCGGACGTTCCGATCCTCCGGCTTTACGATGCCCGAGTAGTTGTCGATGATTTGCCCGTTATACGACATGAGGTCGGTGCCGTACGGATTCATCACGCGCAGGTTCTCCAGCGGATTGCCGTTGATCACGAGCAGATCGGCAATGAGGCCGGGCCGTATGCGGCCGAGGCGATCCGACAGACCAATTACCTTCGCCCCGTCGGAGGTCGCATGTTTCAACACCTCGAGAGGGTGGAATCCGGCTTCATGGTGCAGCTCGAGCTCGCGGCTGATGCCGAAGCCGTACAACGATCCATACAGGTAGCCGGCGTCATCGCCGGTCGTGATGATGCCGCCTTTCAACCCGAATTCGCGCAGAGCGGCCATCCAGACGTGATAGTTCCGGCGCCAGTGCACTTCCTGCGCCTCGGTCCAGCCGATCCAGAACGTGCCGTGGCGCGTCATCGACGGCGTGTAGTACTCCTCGAGCGACGGGTGAAGGTAGTCCTTGTACCACGGCAGGTTCTGCGCTCGGATCAAGTCGCGGGTCGCCTCATACGTGGACATGGTCGGGCTCCAGGCGACACCCTTCGCGACCATGTCAGCCAGGAGCTGCGACAGCTTTTCGTGATTGAGATTGCTCTGCGTGTACAACTCGCCGGCGCGGCCGAATCGATGAATCTCGTTCGCGTAGTTCATTTCCGGCGGGAAATCCTGAATGCCATCGAGAGCCGCGTCTGCCACGCCGTAGAAGTGCTCGATGCAATTCACGCCGAGATCGACGAAATCCCGTGCGGTCGCCTCCCCCACCGCGATGTGCACCGTCGTCGGGAGTCCGGCCTTCTGTGCCTCGTCCAGCGCAGCGGCCACCTGATCGCGGTCCATCGGGCCGATCAGCTTGATACCATCCGCGCCGCCCTCCTTCGCCCGGCGGACGAGCGCACGGTACTCGGCTGGCGACTGGTTGAATCTCTCGCCCTCTTTCAGCAGGTTCGCCAGCATCGGGTAGACAACGATGCGCGGTGCGATAATCCGGTGCGCCGCGCTCTCGGCCCGCCACTGCTTCGATTTTTCGAAATTGCCGCCGACCTCCCGGGCCGTGGTCACGCCTGCCGCCAGGTACAGATTGCGCTCGTACTGAATCGGGATTGGACCGACGCGCTCCTCATGCCAGTGCATGTGGGTGTTGACGATGCCGGGCATCACGTACTTGCCGGCGCCATCGATCACGATATCCGCGCCGGGCCAGGTTCCGTCTGCGGTGCTGCCGACACGAGCGATCAGTCCATCCTCGACGAGGATGTCCGTCGGACCGAGGGCGGGGGCGCCGGTGCCGGGAATAACCATGGCGCCTTTGATCAACAGGCGCTTCGCCTGCCGGGCATGGATCGAGACGGGCTGACCTGCGGCGCCGGGCGCCTGGGCCGACGGGACGATCGTTGACGCGGCGGCAGCAGTCGCCGCGATCAACGCAGTGACAAGATGACGGCACGATCGATTCATGAACCCCCCGGACAGTGAATGCGGTCGGACAGCGCGACGGCATGTCCGCCCGAAACCTGTCTAGAGTGTACGCCAATCGATCGCGAAGCTCGATGCGGAGGCATGGAGGGCACGGAGCAACGGCAAAACACAGAGGAGCAGAGCAACGGAGATTGAACAGAGAAATCCATGAATCTTCTCCGTTTCGTCTCCGTTACTCCGTTATGTGTGTTTGACCGTTTCCTGCGCGTCCTCCGTTTCCCTTTCAATCTATTCGGCGGCACTCGTGCGCGGATGCCATCCTCGGCGAACGATTGACACCCGGGCGGGTCGCCGGCCGAACCTGTGCGCGGCACTGCAATCGCGAATATAGAAGTCGAGCCGGCGTCCACGGATCTTCGAGCCGGTGTCCATCACGGTGTAGATGCCGTTGTAACGCGTGTCCAGACCACTGACCCGGATCACTGAACCGATCGGCACGAGCGCGGGGTCGGCGGCAACGATGCCTTCGGCGACTTTCGTGCCCGACGCCGTCTTTGTACCAGAGCAATACGCAGTTGCCGTAAAAGATACTTCTTTACCGGCCGCTTCCTGCGCGGCCGGGTCAGACGCCGGAGCGGATGGCGGCGGCGCAGGATGGAGTCGTCCTGCGCAACCGCTGGCAAAAACGAGCAACAATGCGGGCAGCATGTAGCGAAAACGACCGGCACGGCCGATCGAAGTCGTCGAGCGACGAGTCTTGGTTTCACCTGTCATAAGTCACCTGCTCTGGATACATCAAAACACGTGCCCGCTGCGACGGGCTCTGCGCCGCTGATGAGAGATGAATGATTGTCGTGTGGGTCGGGTAGGTCGCGTGGGTCGAGTAGGTCGAATGAGTCGGGTAGGTCGCGTGGGTCAGGTAGGTCGAGTGGGTCGGGTAGAGATCACGAGGATCAGCGCGTGTCCTTCTTGCGCTGCGAGCCCTATCCGCCGTCTGTCTGCCCGAGCCGACCGACTTGCCCTGCTCGATCTACCTGCCCTACGTGCGCTGGATCACCCTTTGAATCGATTCGCCGGCCTGCCGCCGACATCAGGACGGCACCGGAACAGGCCGCCAGCCTGTGGTTGATCGACGCGCTCGGTGTCCGACAGTCGAATCGTTGCCGTCGTGATGTACAAGTCGCGCAGATCCGGACCGCCGAACGTGCACGATGTCGGATACATTGTCGGCAGCCGGACAACGGAGTCGAGGCGGCCGTCAGGTGCGTAGCGCCGCACGCCGCCGCCGCCCCACAGCGACACCCAGACATAGCCGTCAGCGTCGAGGGTCAGGCCGTCAGGCATGCCGTGAACGGCACCGATGCGCAGCCAGGTCCGGCGGTTCGCAATCGCGCCGGTCGCCAGGTCGAAATCGAACACGTCCACTGATTGAGTCGGGCTGTCGATGAAGTACATCAGACGTCCGTCATCGGACCAGTCGAGTCCGTTTGAAATCGAGACGTGGTGCAGCATTGGGCGCGCGCGGCCGTCGGGATCGAGTCGATACAGCGCGCCGGCGCCGGCGCGCTCGTCGAGAGCCATGGTGCCGGCCCAGAAGCGTCCGGCCGCATCGCATTTCCCGTCGTTCATGCGTTGATCCGGCCGGTCGGCCTCGACTTCCGCAATCATGCGGACCTGTCCGGTTGCCAGATCCAGGCGCGCGAAGCCGTCGTGCACGGCGAGCACGAGATCGCCCGCCTCCGTGGGTGCGACCGCGCCCACCATGCACCCGACCTCGTAGGTGGCAAGTGCCTGTGTTGCCGGATCGAATCGATGAACGCGCCCGCGAAGGATGTCGACGAACCACAGGCACGAGGCGCGCGCGTCCCACACCGGGCCCTCACCGAGCTCGGCCTTCGGATCGAGTACCAGTTCGGCGTCGGGGGCGGCGTTCATCAGACGCGCAGCGCCAATGGCGACGGCACGGCATCCGGCGTGTAGCGCCGGAGCAGTCCGAGCCCGATCGCCGCGCGGCGGACCCGCTCGCGTGAGAGCGCCAGCACGGTTGATTCGAGGTGCTGGCCGCTGGGGTAGATCCCGGGAGCGTTCCGCAACCCGAATTTGACGTAGACCGGAGCAGCGATGCGCACGAGCTCGCTGATTTCGTAGTGCCTGACGGTGCCGCCGAAATCGTCCGGCGCCTCGACGTAAAAATCGATCGCCGCATCGACGGCCTGGCGTATCGCGGCGATCTGTGGCAGCGAGAGATCCACGGGCAGATTGATCGACGTCGCACCGAGGTCCTCGAGCACGCGGGCCGTCGCAGGGTTGGCCGCAGCGAGGGTCACGGACACCTTCAGCACGAAGTCGGCGGGCAGATCGCCGGCCGCCTTCATGCGGCCGAGCACCAACAGTTGCCCGAGATCGGCAACCAGCACCGAGCGAATGCCGAGATCGGCGGCATGACGGACGTCTTCAATGCCGTAGGCGAGCTGGTCGGCGCCTCGCAACGACGAGCCGACCACCCTGCCGGACGTGCTGGCCGACTGCACGCCGACATCCCAGTTGGCGCGCGGCCCCACGAACAGACAGACCTCGATCGCCTGTTCCTGGCCGAGGGCGACCATGCGTCCGATCTCTTCGTCGGTCTGCAGCATCACGCCGCTGCCCTGGCTGACGCGATGAATCGTCACACCGTATTCGCGCCCGGCCGCGATCACCGTCTCCATCGCCCGCGGCCCCTCGCACGAGGGGATCTCGACGCGGTACTGGCCGCCGTCGGCGAAGCGCTTGCGCGATGCCGGCAGGTGGTAGGCATCGCGAGCAGGAAGATTGAAGCTGTTCAGGACGGCGGCTGTCGATTTCATGGCTCTCTTTCCAGGTTCCAAATCCTTCGCGGCGAATCACCGCACGCGCGTTGGAGCGTTGACCGCGGCGAGTCGAATCAGGTGGCAAACATAATCCCCAGCCCGCAATCGGCGGCAATCGATGCGCCGGTGATCGCCGAGGCTTCGTCCGAGGCCACGAAGGCCACGACGTTCGCGATCTCAGCGGGCATCGCGATACGGCGCAGCGGATGAAGCGCCATTGCGCGCCGCTCCGCTTCGGCCGGATCGGGCTGCGTGGACAGCCATTCCTCGATCAGCCGGGTGCGCGTGTAGCCCGGCAGAATCGCGTTCACCCGAATCCCGATCGGCGCGTACTCGAGGGCCAGGCTGCGGGTCAGTCCGAGAATCCCGGCCTTGGCCGCCGCATACGGAAACATGCCGGGGATCGTGAGGGTGGCGTGAATCGAAGCGATGTTCACGATCGATCCCCGTCGCGCCAGCTTCATCGGCCCGAGCGCGTGCTTGGCGCACAGCCAGGCACCCTTGAGATCCACGGCGAAGACGCGATCCCATTCCGCCTCCGTCATCTCGGTCGCGTCGAAATAGGCATTGATGCCCGCATTATTCACCAGAATATCGAGCGACCCGTAACGGTCGACGGCGCCCGTGATCGCCCGGTGCACATCGTTTTCGGAGGTGATATCGGCGGCGCTGAACTCCACTGGCGCTCCGCACGCCGACACTTCGCTGGCGGCCTTACGCCCGATGTCGGCGTCGATGTCGACAAAGGTCACGCGAGCCCCTTCGGCGGCGAACTTTTCCACGATGGCCCGCCCGATCCCACGGGCGCCCCCAGTCACGAACGCGGTTCTGCCGGCCAGCCGTCCCATGCCGAGCCTAGCTTACAACCTAACGGCCAATCGCATGGACGACGCGATCGTGCCGGCTGCGATCCGGGTAGTGGGATCGTTCCAGCGTGATTGCCGCCGCCGTTTTCCTCATACCGTAATACTATACGGCTGTTCTCATGGAGGGCCGGTGAAGCCGGGCGCTCTGCTTGTCGCGGTCACGTCACTCGCTGTTTCATCCGCCGCGTGCGGAACGGGCGGGAACCAGGAGCCTGGCTCGCGCCCCGCGTCCGCCGGGGCCACGATGAAGCGCGCGCCGTTCGGGCAGCTGCCGGACGGGACGTCAGTGGAGGTCTTCACCCTGACGAATCCCCGCGGCATGGAAGTGCGGACGATCCCGTACGGTGCAATCATCGTCTCGATCAAGGTCCCGGATCGTGACGGCCACCTCGAGGATGTGACGCTCGGGTTCGATCGGCTCGACGGCTACGCGAAAACCCATCCCTTTTTCGGCGCGGTCGTCGGCCGCTATGGCAACCGGATCGCGAACGGGCGCTTCTCGCTCGACGGCACGACCTACCAGCTCGCGACCAACGACGGACCAAACCATCTGCACGGAGGCGTGAAAGGGTTCGACAAGCGCCTCTGGAACGCGGAACCGTTTGCGCGCGACGACAACAGCGGCGTCATTTACACGATGTCGAGCCCCGATCGGGACGAGGGCTATCCCGGAACGCTCCGCGTGCGTGTCACCTATACGCTGACGTCCGCGAATGAGTTGACCGTCGACTACGAGGCGACGACTGACCGGCCGACTCCCGTCAACCTGACGCAGCACAGCTACTTCAACCTTGCCGGCGAGGGACGCAGCGACATCCTCGACCACCGCCTGACCATCGATGCGGACCGCTTCACGCCGGTCGACAAGACATTGATCCCGACCGGCGAGCTGGCGCCGGTCGACGGCACGCCGTTCGACTTCCGGCAGCCGACTGCTATCGGCCGGCGCATCAACGCTGACCACGAGCAGCTGCGCTTCGGCCGCGGCTACGACCACAACTGGGTGCTGACCCGCAGCGGCGCGGGTCTCGCCCACGCGGCGCGGCTGGAAGATCCGGCGACCGGTCGAACCCTCGACGTGTCGACGACCGAACCGGGAATGCAGTTCTACTCAGGGAATTTTCTCGACGGGACCATCACGGGCAAGTCGGGGCACGTCTACCGCCATCGCTACGGGCTGTGCCTCGAGACGCAGCACTTCCCCGATTCACCCAACCACGCGAACTTTCCGTCGTCGATTCTTCGGCCCGGAGAGCGGTACCAGTCGAAGACGGTCTTCGCGTTCGGAATCAGCAATTCTGGAAACGTGCCCAGGTAGTTGGCGCTGCCCTGGAACGCAAAGGCCCAGTTCAGCGTTCGCGTGACCGGACGGCACTTTGACGTCCGAGCTCGTGACGCTCGGGCGCACCCACGGCCACGATGGACACAACGCAGGCGGGGTTATCCGCAGCGGCGAGCCGGCGGCGTGCCTTGCTCAGTTAGTCATACGATATTACGATATGCGCGTACGCTGGCCGGGCGGCCGGCGCATCCCGCCAAACGTTTGTCAACGCGTTCAACAACGAAATGGACCAACGGCCTCACCGGGACCGCTGCCACTTTCCTGACCGACGTGAACATTACGAGCCAGACCTTCGGTCAGACCGACCGGCCGGCGAACACACGAACCCGCGCAGCATGCAGGTGCGCGCAGAGCTCAGCTTCTGACGTATTCTAGGTACACCACGGAGGACGCGGAGGCGCGGAGGGTCAACCCTGAAGGTAAACAGGTCCTTGACACGCGGGTGAAACGCGACCGACGAGCTCGAGCGGTTTCGATAGTCGCCGTGAAATAACGATCGGATTGTTCCTCCGCGTCCTCAGCATCCTCCGCGGTGACGTCCCAGTAAGCAAGGGCACGTGTGAAACACACTTTACTGCTTGCAGGCCTGGCAGCCGCTCTGCTGTCGTTCGAGCAGGCAGCCCCGCAGCACGATTACCCGATCCAGCCGGTGCCGTTCACCGCGGTACACCTGGACGACGTCTTCTGGGCGCCGCGCATCGAGACGAATCGTCAGGTCTCGATCCCGTTTGCGTTCCAGCAGTGCGAGCTCTCCGGCCGGGTCGACAACTTCGAGCGCGCAGCCAAGGCGCTGCGCGGTGAACCGCTTGCCAATACCAACCCGCCGGGATATCCGTTCGATGATACCGACCTGTACAAGGTGATCGAAGGCGCGTCGTACGTGCTGAGCGTACGCCAGGATCCGAAGCTCGACGCGTATGTCGATGGCATGATTGCCAAGATCGCCGCCGCGCAGGAGCCGGACGGATACCTCTACACGACGCGCACAATCAATCCACAGAACCCGCACCGGTGGGCCGGCAAGGAGCGCTGGGAGCTGGAGCGCGACGACAGCCACGAGCTGTACAACCTCGGTCATCTCTATGAAGCCGCGGTTGCGCACTATCAGGCGACCGGGAAGCGCACGCTGCTCGATGTCGCGATTAAAAGCGCCAACCTGCTGGTCGACACGTTCGGGCCTGGCCGGAAGTCGATCTGGCCGGGTCACCAGATCACGGAGATGGGGCTGGCCAAGTTGTACCGCGTGACGGGCAACGAACGGTATCTATCCCTCGCGAAGTTCATGCTCGACGAACGTGGCCCCGCCTCAAGCGGCAAGACCAATCCGCGCGGCCTGACTTACAACCAGGCGCAGCAGCGTGTGGTCGAGCAGACTGAAGCCGTGGGCCATGCCGTGCGCGCGACGTATATGTACTCGGGAATGGCAGACGTCGCGGCGATGACCGGGGACCAGTCCTACGTCAACGCGGTTGACGCCATCTGGAACGATGTCGTCTCAAAAAAGCTGTACATCACGGGTGGTATCGGATCGAGAGGCAGCGGCGAGGCGTTCGGCGGTCCCTATGACCTGCCCAACATGACGGCTTACAACGAGACGTGCGCTGCCGTCGGCAACGATTTCTGGAACCATCGGTTGTTTCTGCTGCACGGGGATGCGCGATATATCGACGTCATGGAACGGACGCTCTACAACGGCCTCATTTCCGGCGTGTCCCTTGACGGCAAAGCGTTCTTCTATCCCAACCCGCTCGAATCGATCGGTCAGCACGAACGCAGTCCCTGGTTCGGCGTCGCCTGTTGTCCGGGCAACATCACCCGATTCCTCGCCTCAGTTCCCGGATATGTGTATGCGCAGCAAGGCAGCACCCTCTACATCAATCTGTTCGCCGGAAGCACGGCCGACATCATGCTCGGCGGACGCCGCCTGAAAATCGCGCAGCAGACCCGATATCCGTGGGACGGCGCGGTGAAGATCGCCGTCACGCCCGATCGCGCGCGCGACCTCACGATCAAGGTCAGGCTGCCGGGCTGGGCGCGAAATGAACCGGTGCCAACCGACCTGTACCGGTTCCTCGACGCAGCCACCGAGCCGATCGCGCTCAAAGTGAACGGTACACCGCTCGGCCTGACCGCCGACAGAGGGTATGTGTCGGTGACTCGCCGTTGGCAGCCGGGGGACGTCATCGACCTCGCGCTGCCGATGCCGGTGCGGCGGGTCATCGCGAACGACAGAGTCGAGGCCGACCGTGGCCGTGTCGCGCTGCAGCGCGGCCCGATCGTCTTTGCCGCCGAGTGGCCGGACAACGCGAACGGCCGCGTGCGGAACCTGGTGCTGCCCGATGAGGCGAGGCTCGAGTCCCGGTTTCGCGGCGACCTGTTGAACGGCGTCCAGACCGTGACCGCGAAGGCGTACGGCCTGGCGATGGACGCGCAAGGCAAGCCGGTGAAGACGGAGCAGACGCTCGTCGCGATTCCGTACTCCACCTGGGCCAACCGGGGCCGCGGCGAAATGGCCGTCTGGGTCGCACGCACCGACGCCGCGGCGCGGCCGACCCCTTATCCGACAATTGCCACGACCAGCCGGGTCACGACCTCCGGACGCAAGAATCCGCGCGCCATCAACGACGGCGAGCAACCGGCGGCATCGAACGACCCGTCCTCGTTCTTCGACTGGTGGCCGACAAAAGGGACGACCGAGTGGGTCGAGTACGCCTTCCCGTCGCCTGCGAAAGTGTCCGCATCCGAGGTGTATTGGTTCGACGACACAGGACGTGGCGAAGTACGGGTGCCTCAGACCTGGCGGCTGCTCTACAAGGAGGGCGGCGACTGGAAGCCGGTCGACGCGAAAGACGGCTACGGCGTCGAGAAGGACAAGTACAACGCCGTGACGTTCGTCCCGGTCACCACCAGCGGCTTGCGCCTGGAGGTCACGATGCAGCCCGGGTGGTCGGCGGGCGTGCAGGAGTGGAAAGTCAAGTAGGTCGGATCGGGCAGGTGGGTAGGCAATGAACACGATCACATTGAACGTCAACGGCCGCGCGGAAACGATCGATGTCGATCCGGCGATGCCGCTGCTGTTCGTGCTGAGCGATAATCTCGGGTTGCGCGGTCCGAAGTTCGGCTGCGGGCTCGGACAGTGCGGCGCGTGCACCGTGGTCGTGAACGGCCGCGCGATCCGTTCGTGCATCACTCCGATCTCGTCGGCTGCGAACGCGCAGGTGATGACCCTCGAAGGCCTCGGCACGCCCGAGAAGCCGCACCCGATCCAGCAGGCGTTCATCGACGAACAGGCGGCCCAGTGCGGATTCTGCCTGAGCGGTGTCATCCTGACCGCAAAGGCCTTTCTCGATCAGAACCCGAAGGCGACGGATGCCGAGATCAGGCAAGCGATGTCCGGTGTGTTGTGCCGGTGCTTCGGGCATGGGCGCATGATGCGCGCGATCAACCGGTACGCGCGGCGGTAAGAATGAGATTTGGAATTTGGAATTCGGCGGCCTGCGGCGCCGACACAATGGACACCAAGGACACAGAGTCATCCTGTTTGCTTTGCGGCCTTTGCGTTCAAATTGTGAGCTTCGCTTCGCCGGGGATTTTGCATGATTCTGACACCCGCCGCACGCACCGCTCTGGAACGCGCCGGTCTGTCGCGCCGCGATTTCCTCAAGGGCACCGGCGCGCTGATTGTCGGCTTCAGCGCGATGGATCTCGGCGCCGCTTCTGTGGCGGCCGCGCCGGTCCAGGGTCCTGAGGGAGCTGGCCGAGCGGGGTCCAATCAGCTTGACTCGTGGGTTGCCATCGGTGGCGACGGCATCGTGACTGCCTATACGGGCAAATGCGAGCTCGGCCAGGGTCTGCAGACGGCACAAGTCCAGTTGATCGCAGAAGAAGTCGGGGTGCCTGTCCGCCGCGTCCGTCTCATTCAATGTGATACGGCACTGACGCCGGATCAGGGCACCACGTCCGGGAGCCAGTCCCACCCGACGAACTTCAATGCCCGGAATCTCGCCCAGGCATGTGCCACCGCTCGCGCGGCGCTGGTCCGGCTCGCGGCGGCGCGCCTCAACGTGCCGCCAGACAAGCTCGTGGCGCGCGAGGAATCCGTGTTCGCGGCGAACGACGCGTCAAAGCGAATCAGCTACGCGGACCTGATCGGCGACAGGAAATTCAACATCCCGCTCGACTCGACGGCGCCGCGCAGGCCGGCGAGCGCCTGGACTGTGCTGGGCACGTCGGTGCCGCGCGTCGACCTCCCCGCGATGGTCACCGGCCAGCTGGAATACGTCCACAACGTCCGGGTCCCGGGCATGCTGCATGGACGCGTGGTCCGTCCGCCCGAAGTCGGCGCCACGCTCGTGGCGGTCGACGAACATTCGGTCGACGATGTGCCGGGGGTCGTCAAGATCGTCGTCAGAAAGAACTTCGTTGGAGTGGTTGCCGAGACTCAATGGCAGGCCATTCAAGCAGCCGGCAGGCTGAAGGCGACCTGGAGCCCGGGCGCCGGGCTGCCGCCACAGGATCAATTCTACGAATATCTCCGGCGGCAGCCGTCTCGAGACGCGCTTGCCGTCGATTCCGGGGACGTCGATCAGAAGCTGACATCCGCGGCGACGGTGAAGAAGGCGACATACGTGCATCCCTACCAGATGCACGCGTCAATGGGCACCTCATGCGCGGTCGCTGATGTGCAGCAGCGCCGCGCCACAATCTGGTCGTCGTCTCAGGCCGTCTTCGGCGTCCGCAGCGCGGCGGCGACACTGCTCGGCCTGCAGCCGGAAAACGTGCGCGTCATTTTCACCAGAGGCGCCGGGTGTTATGGAATCAACGGCGCCGACACCGTCTCGTACGATGCGGCGCTGCTGTCACAGGCCGCGGGCCGTCCAGTGCGTGTGCAGCTTTCGCGCAGGGACGAGATGGCGTGGGAAAACTACGGCTTCGCCTATGTCATCGATCAACGGGCCGGGCTCGACGCCGAAGGAAACATCATCGCGTGGGACCACGAATCGTGGTCGCCCTCGCTCGGCGGGCGCCCCGGCTACGATCGTCCCGGCAACGTCATCACCGGCCTGCTTGCCGGCTTCGAGCCGGCGCTGTTCGCTGCCCGCTCGCCGGCGCCCGCGCCGTCCGGCCGCTTCAGCAACGGCAGCAATGCCACACCGTCGTACCTGGTCGGCTGCGTCGGCGGAGCGTGTGGCGGGACGGGCACGATCAGGAGCGAGCGCGTCTTGACGCACACCATCCGATCGCCGTTCTTCACCGGACCGCTGCGATCGCCAAGCCGGCTGCAGAACACGTTCGCGCACGAGTCGTTCATGGACGAACTCGCAGCAGCCGCAAAAGCCGACGCGGTCGCGTATCGTCTCCGGCACCTGAGCGATCCACGTCTGAAAGACGTGATAACGGCTGCGGCAAAAGCTTCGGGCTGGAGCGCTCGCCCGTCTCCACAGGCCTCGGCCGGCTCCGCGCGCGCCGGCGCAATCAGAGGACGGGGGATTTCCTGCGTGCTCTACGAGGGAGACAACGGGTACTGCGCCCTCGTGGCCGAGGTCGAGGTCGATCGCGACAGCGGCCGCATTGCGGTCAAGCGCTTCGTGGCGGCGCAGGACTGCGGCCCCATCTCGACCCCCGACGGCATGAAGAGCCAGATCGAAGGCGGCATCCTGCAGGGGATGAGCCGCGCACTCGGCGAAGAGGTGACGTGGGACGGCAAGAAAGTGACGTCGGTCGACTGGCGCACCTATCACAGCCTGACCTTCGGGTTCGAGCTGCCGGCCGTCGAGGTCGTGCTGATCGACCGGCCCGACAAAGAGGCTGCCGGTGCGGGCGAAACCGCGATCACGCTGGTCGCCGCGGCAATCGGAAATGCCGTGTTCGACGCGACCGGCGCACGGCTTCGCCAGGTGCCGTTCACGCCCGAGCGGGTGAAAACCGCGCTCGGTGAACGCGTATAAGTCGGCGAAAAGCAGCGACAACGATTTCACCGCGGAGGACACCGAGGACGCGGAGGTTCAATCCTGAGGTGATCCACAGGATTTTTCCTCCTGTCCTCCGCGTCCCCCGTGGTGATCACGATTTCAGCACGATACGCACTTGTGGTTGTTCTTCGCGCCGAGCTTCTCGAGAAGCGCCAGCGCTTCGGGCCAGGGTTGAATCCGCTGCACCGGGCCGTTCGCCATGTCGGCGGTCGTCTTGCCCTCACGGTTCACCGCCTTCACATCCGCGCCCTTCGAGACGAGATACTCGATCATCTCGACGTCGCCGCGCGCCGCGGCGTTGTGCAGCGCCGTGTTGCCTTCGTGATCCGTGGCATTGACGTCGGCGTTCAGCTCCTCGACGAGGTACTTCACTGCGGCAAGCATCCCGTTCGGGGCGTACCGGTGCGAGTTGGCGGCGAAGCCTTCCCCGTAGCCGGTTCCGGCCGCGGCGACGAGGGGCGGCACACCGGGACCGCCAAGCGGAATCGGCGGCGCTTTCGACACGTCCTGCACATCACGGTCGACATCAGCGGTTCGCGGCCTCGCGGCCGGCTTCATCGTCGGAATGTTGGGATCGGCCCCGCGCGCCACCAGCAGCTTCATGGCCGCCACGTCGCTCGCGTACGCCGCGCGCCAGAACGGCGTCGCTCCGATTTCGTCGACGCCCGACAGATCGAAGCTGTAACCCGAGTACCAGACCTTCTTCTTCAAGCGCGCGTTCGGATCGGCGCCTGTGTCGAGCAGTGCCGTCATCAGGTCCAGATACCTGACTCTCTGGTTCAGATAGGCACGCGGCTGCGGGTACAGCGACTTTGGCGCCCATTCGCAGTTCAGCACGCCGTAGAGCGGCGTGGCACCGTTCTCGGCGGCGGCACGCGGGTCGGCGCCCCGCTCGAGCAGGAACATGGCGAGATCGAAGTGACCGTTGATCGTCGCGGTTAACAGAGGGCTCGATTTATCGCCGGCGCTGACCTGATTGACGTCGGCACCGTTGTCGACGAGCGCTTTCACGGTGTCTGTGTAGCCCTGCCGCGCGGCAAGCAGAAGCGGCGTCAGGCCACCCTGACTGAAAACGAGCTCGTTCAGTTGAAACTGCCGATCGATGCCCGCCCTCCCCCGCGCCTGCGGATTGAACCGGCCCTGCTGCTGGCCGGGAGGAACGGCGGGGACTTCGGCGCCGCCCCGAGCTGCCGCACCGCCCTGACGGCGGCCGCGGCCCTGCTGCGAAGCTTCGCTGCCCGACGACGGCGGCGGTGCCGGATTGCCGAAGAGGATGCCGGCAAACGCGGGCGAATCGCGTCCGATGGATGCCAGGTCGACGGTCTTCGTCGTTGCCGCGAGATCGGCACCCTGCTTCGCCAGCAGCGCGACGATGGCGACGCGATCGGAGGCGGCGGCAAACATCAGAGGCGTGAGGCCGCGAACCGATTCCCGGGCGTTGACGTCGGCGCCGCGATCCAGCAGCGCCCGGACAACGGCGGGCTCGCCCGCGGCCGCAGCAAACATCAACGCCGTGGTGCCGTTCGCGGTCGCCGCGTTCGGATCGGCTCCGGCCTCCAGCAGAGGCGCCATCGCGGCCGCATGGCCGGCGCGGGCGGCCACCAGCAGCGGTGTGTAGCCGTTGATGCGCGTGGTGGCTCTCACGTTCGCGCCGGCGTACAGAAGCATCCGGGTCAGATCGGCGTCATTGTTCTGCGCGGCCCAATGCAGCGCCGTCATGCCGTCACCCTGCGCGCCGTTGACGTCGACGGCCTGCCTGATCAATGCCTTCACGGCCTCGCGATCGCCTGCCTGGGCCGCGTCGGCAACGGCAGCGGGACCGGCGGCGCGCAAGAACACCGGGAGGCATAACGCGCCCGCCAAGATCAATCTGGTGACCGTTTGGTTCCTGGTGCGGTAAGCCATGTGGCGATTCCCGAAAAGCCGTGTCGTGCAGAGCACTACAGAAATCATCCCGCGGACGCCGCGGCAGTCACCCGGTTCAAATCGAATTCCCCCGTGCTGTCGCCAAACTGCTGCACATCGTCCATGCCGAGCAGATGAAGAACCGTCAGCATGACGTTGGCAAGCGGCGTCCCGTCGGCTGCACGCAGGTGCAGGCCGCCTTTGAGCCGGCCGCCGGCGCGGCCGGCCAGGAACAGTGGAACCCGCTTGTGATTGTGGAGATTCGAGTCGCCCATCGGCGATCCGTACAAAACGAGGGAGTTGTCGAGCAGACTGCCGTCCCCGTCGGGCGTGTTCTTCAGCCTGTCGAGAAGGTACGAGACGGTGCTCACGTGGTATGTGTTGATCTTCTGGAAATCAGTGATCCGGTCCTCCCGCTCACCGTGGTGCGAGGCGGAGTGGAACGCTCCCTTGAACCCGCTTTCGGGGTACACGCGATTCGAGGCATCGCGGCCCAGCTTGAAGGCAAAGACGCGCGTCACGTCCGACGCGAACGCGAGCGCCTGCAGGTCGAACATCAGTTTCACGTGGTCGGAGAACGAATCGGGCACGCCAATCGGTGCGTCGGGCAGCTCGCGCGGCTCCCCGCTCGCGTTTCGCGCCTCGACCCGTTGAATCCGCCTTTCGATCTCCCTGACTTCTTCGAGGTACGCGGACAGACGGAGGCGATCGGCGGCGCCCAGTTGCTTGTTGAGGCGCGCCGTCGCCGCGCCGAGCCAATCGAGAATGCTGCGATCCTCGGCGCGCCGTTCGGCCCGCTCCCGGGGCGTGGCGCCGACGCCGAACAGCTGGTCGAACACGGTCCGCGGGTCGCGGGTCATCGGCAGCGGCCGCGTGGGCGACGCCCAGCTGATCGAATCGGTATAGGTACAGGAGTAGCCGTACGAACAGCCGCCCGCCTGATCGACGTTTTCGACGCAGAGCTGCATGGACGGAATGGCGGTGTCCTGGCCGAAGCGGTTCGCGTAAAGTTGATCGAGCGACGTGCCGGCATGCACGTCCGATCCCTGTGTCTGTTTCGGGTGCACCTGGGTGAGGAACACCGCACTCGAGCGGAAGTGGTCGCCGCCGATTTCGGGCGCGGTGAAGGCCTCCGCGTTCCGCACGTCCGTGTTGCTCACGACGGTCAGGTAGTCGCGAAACGGTTCCAGCGACACGAGACTCGTGGGGCTCAAATCGAAGTCGCTGCCGACGGCGGCGGGAGCCCACAGATTCTTCTTGATGCCGATCGCCGTGCTGCCGGCAGACCCGTGCACCATTTCAATCGCCACGAGCCGGGTTCTGCCGGCGGGCGCCGTTGCCGCGAGCGCCCGGCGGGCCGGGATCATCGCCTCGAGCAGCGGAAGCGCCATCGTCACACCCATGCCCTTGAGGACCGTCCGGCGTGACAGGTGCCTGTTCGTGATGTACATGGCTCTCCTCGACGTCGTCATCGGAAACGAACGAAGAACGCAGAGGCCGCAAAGGACGCAAAGGAGAACAGGATTCCTCTGCGGCCTTCGCCGCCTTTGCGTTCCAAGCCAGCGGCGATTACTCGGACACGCAATGCCACACGGCTACCGCGAACTGGCATCTGTCGTCTGAGCCGCAGGCTCAGCTTTCACCATGCGGAAGGCGGCGCTGTTCACGACCCCAGTGATGTACGCCGACATGCGATTGCCGTTCTTCGCCGCATCGCGGATGATCGCGCGCACCGCCGGCATGTCGCGGAACTCGACGCGCCGCCCGAGCGCATATGTCAGCAGATTTTCCGTGAAGCTCCGCAGCACCATGTCCGAATGTTGGAGCAGCGCCTCGCGGAGCCCCGCCGGTCCGGCCATTTTCGTGCCGTCGTAGAGGTCGCCGACCGAGTCGACCGGCACTTCGTTGTCCTTGATGCGCCACGCGCCAGTGACGTCGAAATTCTCCAGCGCCAGCCCGAGCGGATCGATTACGCGATGGCAGCTGTTACACGAGGGGTTCTTCCGATGCTCCTCCATGCGCTCCCGCGTGGAAAGCAGCTTGCCGCCGTGCGTGCTCTTGACCGAGTCGTCCAGCGCCGGCACGTTCGGCGGCGGCGGCGGCGGCGGCGTGCCGAACAGGACCTCGAGGACCCACTTGCCGCGCAGCACAGGTGATGTGCGATCGGCAACCGAGGTCAGCGTGAGAATGCTTCCCTGCCCGAGCAGGCCGCGGCGGACGTCGGGCACGGGCACGCGGCGGAACGCGCTGCCGGTCACGTTCGGAATCCCGTAGTGCTTCGCCAGGCGTTCGTTGACGAACGTGTAGTCGGCCGTCAGCAGATCGAGCACGCTGCGGTCTTCGCGCACGATGCTGTCGAAAAACAGCTCCGTCTCGCGCAGCATCGACCGGGCGAGCGGTTCATCATACTGCGGGTACAACAGGTAGTCCGGGGTGATCTGGTCGAGGTCCTGCAGCCGCAGCCACTGCCTCGCGAAGCGCGTCGAGAGCGCTTCCGCACGCGGATCGGCGAGCATCCGTCTGACCTGGGCGCCGAGTCCGGCGGCTGTTCTGAGCGCGCCTTGTCCGGCGGCCTTCACGAGCTCGGCATCAGGAACCGTTCCCCACAAGAAGAACGACAGGCGCGAGGCGAGGTCCTGATCGTTGATGCGGACAGGTCCGGCCGCCTTGACCGCGGGCGCCTGTTCCAGCCGGAACAGGAACCGCGGGCTCACGAGTATCGACTGCAGCGCCATGCGGATGCCGTTCTCGAAGTCGCCATGCCTGCGTCCCTGCGCGTAGAACTGAAGCGCATCCTGCAGATCGTCTGCGGTCGCCTCGCCGCGAAACGCGTCGGTGGTCAGGCGCTTGATGATGTCGGCGGCGCAGGTTTCCTCTTCGTGCGGTGTCGTCGGACGGCAGGTGAATACCTTGCGGCGGCTGACTGTTTCCGACACGCCGGTCACCTGGGAAGGACCGAGGACCGTCAGATCGCGCATGTGCGGCAGGGCGGTCACGCCGAAGCTGATGCTGACGTCGGCGAGCGTGTTTTCGAGCGGCGCAATCAGATCGTCGACCGGACCATCGAGCCGCTGAATGAACGCCGCGCTGAGGCGCTGCGGTCCCGCTTTGATGTGAAGCGGCGGCGTCTTCAGCTCCAGGCCGTTCAGGCCGTTCTGCTGGTCGGTCTCGCTCATGCCGGGCCGCACGTCGAGCAGGGCCACGCGCTCGCCGTTGATCGAAACGTCGACCTGCTCGTTGATCCCCATCGTCAGCATCGAATACCGGCCGTAGATGCCGCCCAGCGGCTCGTAATGCATTGACATCTTGATCACGTATTCGCCGTCCGCGGGGAACACATGAATCACTGAAATGCCGCCGCGCGTGCCGACCGGCGCCCCTTCCACCTGCTGCATCTGCGAGCCGGTCCGGCCAATCTTGTAGCTGACCGACGTGGGACTGGCGTTGCGATCGCCGATGGCCAGACGGCTGATCTGGCTCGCCGCGCGGAGATAACCCTCGAGCAGCGTGGGTGAGAATGTCTGCACGTCGGCAACGTTATCGAACCCGCTGCTGATCGTGTCGGGCGGCAGGTACGCGTTCACGTCGACGTCGAGTCCCAGGAGATCGCGGACAGCGCGCCGGTATTCTGCACGGTTCAGGCGCTGGAATGGCCGCCAGCCCGGATCCGGATGGAGCGCCGCGGTACGATCGATCTTGAGCTCGAGCGCCTCGACGAAGGAAGTGACCGCTGCAGAGTCAGGACGCCGGGCTTGCGGTGGCGGCATCATGCCGGCGCGCAGCTTCCGGATCATTTTCTCTGCAACCTCAGCGTTGTCCACGACCCTGCTGCTGTCGAATCCGACAAGCGAGAGCCCGCCCGCCCGCGTGCGATCGTTGTGACACGCGGTGCAGTACTGCGAAACGAGCTGGTTCTGTGATTCGTCGGCCTGGCTCAGACCAGCCGCGAACGCCCGGGCAGGAACCCGCTTCAACCGACTCGAGACCGGCTGATTCGCCGCGTGTGCTGTGAATGACGGAAAAGCGGCTGCGGAAAGGAGGGTCGCGAAGACCGCGACGGTGACCCGTCTCATTCTGCTAAGTATAGGTCGGTCAGCGAGTACGAGAGGTACTTTGTCGTCTCATTTTGTCTCGTCCTCTGGCGGTCCGGCCCATGCCCGACTCCCTACGCCACGCGACCCACCCGACTGACCGGCCGCACCAACCCGAGCCGACTCGTCACGATCGCGCCGACGAGAACGCCGGTCGTGCGCCTGGCGGCGGTCGAAACCAGATCGCCGTTCCTTGACGCCGGGCACGCGCACGCGCCGCCGCTCGATACCGGTGCGTCGTCCGGGATGCCGACGGGCGTCGGACGGCACGCCACACCCGCCACACAGCCACTCGCCGTCGGCGTAAGGTTCGCAATAGCGGCGGCGGCCGCAGCGGGTACACCGGCGGCGCATCGATCGAAACGACCGTCTATTCATGCGGGTTGGTGTTTTGTGGCGCTCTGCCCCGCACCCCGGCTCGGTCGCTCGCGTCCCTCGACTTCGCTCGGGGCGACCCTGAGCGTGTCGAAGGGTCGCGGGCGCGCTCCGCGCGCCTGAGCCGTGCTTGTACGGCTAGAGGATTCGAGACGTCTCGCTGATGAGACGACATGTGTCTGTCCGAGTACGCTTTTTTCCACACGTCATTTCGTTCTTGGTTCACGAGATGACTTTGTTTAACTTTAACGACGTGACCTCATCGACTGAAGAACTCAAAATCCGGCTGGATCGAATCCGGACGCTGGTTCACCGGCTGAATCGCGTGCGCGATAGCGGGACCGAAGCCGAAATCATCACCCAGCTCACACTGGAGACCGAGGCCGTGCGTCGCGCGCGTGCGGCGATTGCCGCTGGCGACAGCCAGGCAAGGGGTATGGCGTCGTGCCGAGCGCCGGCCGACGACGCTCGGTCGAGCGATCGATCGACACGTCTGCCGCTCGCAAAACGCTAGCGGCCGCGAGTCCCGCTGACAATTCGCTCGAGCCGGTGGCGGGCGCCACGGAGGACCACTTTCACGTTGCCTCCCGTGACCACCTGTGCCATGGTGGATTGTAAGGTGCCGCACGCCGACGCGATAAAGCCTTTTCCGGGATCCCTGGAAATCGATCGTGTCCTTGCGTCTGCGGGAGGCGTTCGGACGTATCGGCCCGCGGAAATCATCTTTTCACAGGGCGACCCCGCCGACGCTGTCTTTTACGTGCAGGACGGGATCGTGAAGCTCTCGGCCGTGTCGGCGCGCGGCAAGGAAGCGGTCGTCTCGCTCCTCGGCGGCGGCGAGTTCTTCGGCGACTCGTGTCTCGCTGATTTTCCCATCCGGCTCCGCACCGCCAGCGCCGTGTTGACGACGAGCCTCATCGCGGTCGAGAAGAGCGCGATGTTGCGGCTGCTCATGTCCAACGGCGCGCTGGCGAACCGCTTCATCTCGCAAGTGGTCGCCCGAAGCATCCGGACCGAGGACGACCTGGCGGATCAGATTTTCTACTCGAGCGAAAAGCGTCTGGCGCGCGTGCTCCTGCTGCTCGCCCGCAGCGGCTCCGGCGATGCGCCGCAGCGCGAGGTACCGAAGCCGTCCCAGGAAGCCCTGGCCGAGATGATCGGAACGACACGCTCGCGCGTGAACGTGTTCATGAACAAATTCCGCCGGCTCGGTTACGTCACCTACGACGCGGCCCGGCTGACGGTGAATGCGCCGGCGCTCCAGGACGTGCTCCGCGACTGACCGGTGCGGGCGCCGCGCGCCAGCAGGCGCCGGACCTGACGCAGGAACAGCGTGCGGCGCAGCGGCTCGACGAGAATGGCGGTGGCGCCGGCGCGCAGGATGTGCTCCCGTGTGTAGACGTCGTCGAGGCGCGTGAGGATCAACAGCGGGATATCACGCGTCTCGCGGGCCGCGCGCAGCGCGCGGCAGACGCTGAAGCCCTCCGTGATCGGGTCGGCAACCCTCGCGATGATCAAGGCCGGCGTGACGCGGGCCGCCTCAAATGCGACACCTGACACCTCGGTGATGCTTCTCACCTCATAGCCCGCCTGGCTGAGGGTCTCGGTGAAAGCGACGCGCCGCTCCGCATCGGGCTCGGCCAGCAGCACCAATGCGCCTGGATCTGTCGAACCCATCGTGGTCGAATCGTCGTGCTCGGTTTCGTGTTGTGGCATGTCCCCTTGTCCGCGTGTGCGCCTGCCGCGCGTAATGGTGCCGTGAGCTCCAAAGCGTTCAGGGTGCGACCGCGCTGCTCCAGGCGTGCTGAACGCCTGGGAGCCAGCCGACCCTTGTGCAGACCGCTGCTGAACGCTTACGCGTGATCTCAGGGCAACCCGGATGCCACGACCGACGATCAGAATTGTTAGGAATTCCGACAGGCGTGAGCGAGTCGACTCGAATTAGACACTTCTATGGGCGAAAAAGATCCCCTGACGTGAGTGCGCCGCTCGCGACGCCGTCAGGAATTCTGGTTCTTCGGCGCGCGCGTGCTCTTGGTCAGGCGCACGAACACGTTGCCGCTCGGGTCGCATCGTACGATGATGCGGGCGCCGGGAGGAATGGTGCGATCCGACAAGACGGCGCATTCGAAAAGGATACTGTCTCCGACCATCGAGATGTCGGGCATCGCGCCTGGTCGCCGGTCGAGGGAGTCTGATGAACGTGACATGGGACTCTGCAGTTGCAAATCCTCAGCCCAGCTCGACCGTTGCTCGCCCTGATGCGATCGACCCTGTGTTTTTCGTGTCGCCCCATGCTTTTGACCGGCAGCCGTGATTTGGTTAACAGCCAGAAGTCGGCCTTTTGCAAGGAAAATTCTTCAGCCCCCGGTCTGACAAATGGTTCGAACTCCGTGGGATTCGGCCAAAATCGGCTGACATTTGCGACGACAACGAAGATGCCCATCACTGCTTGATACGACTCACCGTTGTCTATCCAACTGTAGATATCGTTTGTGAGACGGTCGTGCCCGCGTCGTCACCTGTTCGGTTTGGCGGCCCTCTTGCTCCAACCTCGACCATGGCTCCAGACATGACCAGTTACACGGTGCTCGCGGCGTTTCACACGCAGCTTCAACGCCTTGTTGATGCCACAGACCAGCGAACCCGCGAGGCCGGACTTCAACGATCGAAGCTCCGGATGCTCCTGGCCATCAGGCGGCAACCAAGCGCCGGATCCGCCACGATTGGATTTCTCGCGAAGGCCCTCGACATCGACCGCAACGCCGTCGTCGAGACCGTCGACGAACTGGTCCGCCAAGGGTTTGTCACGCGCCAGCGTGACCCCCAGGATCGGCGCCGTTTCCTGATCGCCCTGACGCCTATGGGGGAACAGTGGATCGGCCCGGTGATTGAAGGAGAACTGCGCGAGCTGGCAGCCGCCGGCCCGGAACTGCTGCGGGCGCTGCGCGCGGTGATCGCCCACGCCTCCGCGCATGTTGCGCGCAGCTGCACCGAAACCGGGCTCGATGTGAGCGATTTCGTCTGGCGCGGTACCGGAGTCGCGACGATATAATTGTCGACCGATCGGCCGGGATTTCACTGCAGCCGGGCGCGTCACTGAAACGAGAACGCTCCGGCGTCAAGGAGATCCCGTGATAGCACGGCGGATTGATCTATCTGCATACCGTCAGGCCATGCGGGCACGGCTGCAGCTTCACCGCCGTGCCATACCGTCTGAGACGGGACATCGAATGCCATCGACGACTGCGGTTCAATTGCTGGAACGGATCACCTCGCGCCGTGCGCGGGTCGGCGTGGTCGGGCTCGGCTACGTCGGCCTTCCGCTGGTGACCGAATTTGCTCGCAGCGGCTTCACTGCCACGGGGATCGATGTCGATTCGCGAAAGGTGACGGCCATCATGGCCGGATGCTCGTATATTCCCGACGTTGCAGCCGCGGATGTGGCCGAAATGGTCGGCGCCGGGCGCATGCACGCGACTACCGACTATTCGGTCGTGGCGGACCTCGACACCGTCAACATCTGCGTGCCGACGCCGCTGCGCAAGACGAAGGATCCGGATATGTCGTACATCGTCTCGGCCGCCGAGGCGATTGCCGCGCATCTTCACCCCGGCATGCTCATCGTGCTCGAGTCGACGACGTATCCGGGAACGACCGAGGAGCTGGTCCAGCCGCTGCTCGAACGGACCGGGCTGCGCGCGGGCGTCGACTTCTTCCTGGCGTTCTCGCCAGAGCGCGTCGATCCGGGCAATGGTGTCTACACCACCCGCAACGTCCCGAAGGTCGTGGGCGGCCTGACTGCCGACTGTTCCCGGCTGGCCACTGCCCTCTACGCCGCGGCGATCGACCAGGTCGTTCCGGTCACGTCGCCTCGCGTCGCTGAAATGGTGAAGCTGCTGGAGAACACCTTCCGCGCGGTGAACATCGGGCTCGTGAACGAAATTGCGCTGATGTGCCAGAAGCTCGGCATCGATGTCTGGGAAGTGGTGGATGCGGCCAAGACCAAGCCGTTCGGCTTCATGCCGTTTTATCCGGGGCCCGGCCTTGGCGGCCATTGCATTCCGATCGATCCGTTCTATCTCTCGTGGAAGGCGAAGCAGACGGGATTCGAGCCGCGCTTCATCGAGCTGGCCGGGGCCGTCAACTCGGCGATGCCCCATGCGGTCGTCGACACGATCGCCGACGCGCTGAACCTGCACAGGCGGTCGCTGAACGGCTCGCGCGTGCTCATCGCCGGCCTCACCTACAAGCGCGACATCGACGACATCCGTGAGTCGCCGTCGCTGGACGTGATGGCGATCCTGCACCAGAAAGGCGCGCAGCTGTCCTACGTCGATCCGTACGTGCCGGAGCTCCCGGCCCGCGAATGGGCGGGCGGCTACGATCTCACGTCGCGCGGGAACAGCCCCGCCACGTTCGCGGGCGTCGATTGTGTGGTGATCCTTACGGATCACCGGGCGTTCGATTACGCCGCCATGGTATCGGCAGCGCCGTTGGTCGTGGACACGCGGAACGCGATCAAGCAGCGCCGCCCGCATGTATTCAGAATCGGCGCGTCGAACGCGCGCGTGACCGAGCAGGCGGCGATCACCGGTTGATCCGTGAAATTTGGGAATCAGGAAATTGGAATTTGGAAAGTTGGAATTCTGACGCTTCGCTGGCCAGCACAAAAAGACTCCACGGGCACAAAGGATCCATCCCGTACGGGTTGTCGGCTTGTCCTACGTGTCCGTTGTGGTTCGCTCCCGCAGAGGAGCGGTCGTCGAACCGCGCAAGCTCGCGAACTTCTGACTCAATAGTTCTTTCTCAGGGAGACCTTCGTCCGTAGTCGTCGCGCCCGGCCTGCCCGCTCCTGCGAAATCCGGCCGCCAATCAGACGTTTCCACAACGGCCCCGCCCTTGCAACCTGCAGCGCACGCTTCGCGCTTCAGAGGAAATCGTCCCCTGGATTGGAATGAGCCGCTGGCTGCAGTGATCGGGAAGCGCCGGCCGGGACCGACGGACGTGTGATCGTATATGGGACGCCGAGAACTCAGACTCATCATCCGTTCGCTGCGTGATCTCCTTCGGGGGTTTCGCGCGCTGCAGCGTGCCGGTCCGTGTGTGACCGTCTTCGGGTCGGCCCGCTGCCCGGACGATCATCCGTACTACAATATCGGCCGGGACATCGGGAGACGACTCACGCGCCTCGGGTTTACGGTGATGACCGGGGGCGGGCCCGGTCTGATGGAGGCCGTCAATCGCGGCGCCCAGGACGCAGGGGGCCGGTCGGTCGGCTGCAACATCCGTCTGCCGATGGAACAGTCGCCCAACCGGTATCTCGATCGCTGGACGGAATGTGAGCAGTTCTTCATTCGCAAGGTGCTGCTCTGCCGCTATTCCTACGCGTTCATCGCGCTCCCCGGCGGCTTCGGCACGATGGACGAACTGTTCGAGGTGCTGACGCTGATTCAAACGCAGAAGATCGAGCGGTTCCCGGTTGTGCTGATCGGCACCGCGTATTGGGCGCCGGTTATGGCGTTTCTGCAGCGGATGGTCGCGGAGGGGATGGCGGACAACCGCGATCTCGGCCTCGCGCTCGTGACCGACGATCTCGACGAGGCGATGCTGCACATTCAACGCTGCACCGCCGAACGCTTCGGGCTGCGGCTGTCGCCCCGGGAAAACCCGAACCAGGTGAAGCTGACGCCGGAACGGCCGGCTGCGGCGCCCTTTACGTAAGCGTCGTCGTTGATCCTTGGTCGTTGGTCCCGCAGGGCGCCAACGACCAATGACCACGGACGAATCACGACGGACTATAAACCGCCCCCGGCCGCGGAGGCAGCTCCGCAAGCGACCCGGTTCTTGCCCTCCCGTTTTGCGGTATAGAGCGCGCGATCGGCCCGCTCGATCAGTTCTTCACCCGTCATGTTCGCGAAGCTCGCGATGCCGATGCTGGTCGTGAGGCGCAGATCATCGGGCCACGGGAGGTTGGCCGGCCGGGAATCCTCAACCCCTTCACGAATGCGCTCGGCGATCTGCCGGCTGCTCTCGGGTCCGCTGCCCGGCATGAGGATCGCGAACTCGTCGCCGCCGTGCCGGGCACAGACGTCGAACAGACGGACGGATCGGCGCAGCACGTCGCCCACCACCCGCAGTACTGCGTCGCCTACCGGGTGGCCGAGACGGTCGTTCAACTGTTTGAAGTTGTCGACGTCGAGCATCATCACCGTCAACGGCGACGCCTGCCGTCTCGCCCGCTGCACTTCTTCCTCGAGCCGGGCCAGGAAATAGCGGCGGTTGAACAGGCCGGTCAACGGGTCGACGGCCGCCGCATGCGCGGCCGCGCTGGCGTGTTCCATCGCCGCCACGCGGTCCAGCCCCAGCCTCGCGATGCTGGCCATCGTGCGCAACGTGCGCAGGTGCTGGCGGCTGAACTGCTCGACGCCTCTTGGATCGCTCACGCTGAGGACGCCACGGATCTGGCTCGTCCCGGTCAACGGAACCGACATGAACGAGGTCGTCCGGTAGCGCAGGCGCGGCGGCGGCGCACCGGGAAGGCGCCGGACATCGTCGACCCGCAGCGCGCGGCCCGTCCGAAAAACCGTTCCGATAATGCCTTCTCCCGGCCGGATGCGCAGGTGGCGCACCAGGGCCGCCGAGTATCCGTAGGTGGCGGCAATCGACAACGACTGGCATTCGGGATCGTAAATCGCCAGCGACGCCTTCTGTGCGGCGACGGCCGCGGCGCACGTGTCGACGATCATCTGATGCATTTTTTCCGGCTCGGTCGCCCGTGCGAGCCGCCGCGGCAACGTGTGAAGGGCCGCCATCCCCCGGGTGAACGACTGCCCCGGGAGGCGCATCCCCGCGAGATCCGCACCGATGCGAACTGCCCACTCCTGCAGCGGCCTCGCTGCCGCCCAATTGCCGGCCAGAATCAGAAGCAGGCCCGTCTTCGCAGACCCGTGCAGACGGAGGCACGTCCAGGCGCGGTCGGCTGTCGATCGCTCGAACACGCGCCCGCCAGGATCGGCGGGAGACCCAGCCAGCTGTTGCCCCAGAGCGTCGACTTCGCCGGCTGATATCGGTCCGGCCGTCGAGACGACGCGCGGCCGTCGCGAACGCGACTCGACGAGCACCGCCGGCGTGCTCAGGATTTCGGCAATTCCGGCAACGACCACGCGGCAGGCGGAGTCGAAGTCCGACGCAGCCGCAACGGCGGCATCGAGTGCACGCAGTTGCTCAGTATGATCCGGCAGCAGTGAGTGGGAAGATGACATCCGATCCGAGTCAGTAATCTCAGAAACCCACAGACTTTAGTCGCCGTCAGAGCGGATGTTGCGGGCGACCGTGGCACACCGTTGAACGTCGATCGCGGGCTTCTCACCGGAACGAGCGTCGTGGGCGGAACCGTGCGGGATTTCCTGCCAGCCTTTGAGCAACGGACATGCCGCCCGGCTGAGGAAGGTTCAAAGGTAGGTCTGGTCTCGGAAGGAGTTCGGTGTGCGGAACGGCGTCCGCGGCAGACGCTCGACGTGAGCGTCTGTCGCGGAACCAGGAGGGAGATTAGCGCGTGAAGTTCACGGTGGTGCTGCGGGTTGTCCCGCCCGTCCCGTACGCGCTCACCGTTGCCTGATAATTGCCGCTGGCGAGCCCGCTGAAGAACGTCGTGCGATCAACCGTGATGTCACCGTCTGTCGCCGGCGCCGGCTTGCCCAGGTCGGACGTGGCGACTGGCGTGGCCGTCGCAGGGTTGGCCCCGGCGACGAACACGTCGAGCTTGTATCCGGTCACCAGGCTCGTCGAATGATCGGCCGATGCCGTAAACACGACCTGCTTCGGCGTCGTCGTCGACGATCCGGCAGTGGTCGCGGTCGCGACCGCAGAGTAGGCGCCCGTATTGCCCGCCGCATCCCGCGCCCGCACGCGGTAGCCGTAGGTCGTCGCTGCGGCGAGCCCCGTGGTGTCGCTGAGGCTCGTGCCGCTCGGCGTGCCCACCTGCGCGAAGCTGGTGCACCCTGACCCTTGGCACCGTTCGACGACGTAGCCGGTCACGCCGATGTTGTCGGTCGCTGCGGACCACGTCAGGTTGATTTGCGCACTCGAACTCGCCGTCGCCGTCAGGTTCGCCGGTGCCGTTGGCGCCTGCGTGTCGGACGAGGAACCGGACGTCGTGGTCGCGCTCGCGACTGCAGAATACGCGCTCATATTGCCGGCCGCATCGGTTGCCCGCACGCGGAAGGTGTAGGTCGTCGACGCCGACAGGCTGCTGACGCTGTAGCTCCCCACGCTCGATGTCCCCACCTGCGCGAAGCTCGTGCACCCGTTGCCCTGGCAGCGTTCGATGCGATAGCTCGCCACGCCGCTGTTGTCAGTGGACGCCGTCCAGGTCAGGTTGATCTGGCTGCTCGACACCGCAGTCGCCGCGAGGCCCGCGGGCGCGGTGGGCGCCTGCGTGTCCGACGGTGCCGGCGCGCTGCCGGCGGCCCGGAACGCAACCATCTGCATGATCCAGGGTCCGCTCGCCGAGAGCGGTGCGGCGGCGCTGTAGCTGCCGGTGGCCGTCACAATCCGATCTTCCAGAATGTCGCCATCAGGGTTGGTAATGACGCGGCTGGTGAACGACGTCCCGGGGCCGGTGGTGAGTCCCACGGCCGACAGATTCGCGCCGACCAGCAAGGCATTGGCGGACGTCGTGGTCACGGCACCGGTGCTGCTCGATGCGCTGTCTCCCTGTGCCGCAACTTTCACGTCCACGGGGTTCGTGGTATCCGCTCCTCGATATTCCGCAATCCGGATGTCCGGGTACTGCGCCGGCTGATCGAACGTCACCGTGACGACGTTGGCGCCCGCCGCGGCGCTCTTGATGTTCGCAGCGTAGTAGATGGACTGCGACCCGAACCCGGAGGAGTGCACCGTCGGGCCGACGGCGAGCGCATACGTGTTTCCGACGGAGTCGGTCACCGACTGCACTTTCGCCGTCGCGTCATTCCAGCCGACAACGACCACGTTCAGGTTGCCTGCAGTCTGGGCGGCGCTGAAGGGAAGCGCAGGGGCAGCGGTGGACGACTGCGGCACCGTCGAGTTCACCTGCACGAACGCGATCGCCGCACCGGTCTGTCCTGACTGCGTCGTCGCGCTCGCGGTGTTCGAGTAGCCGCTGACATTGTTCGCGGCATCGGTCGCGCGGACGCGGAAGCTGTAGCTCGTCGCGGCGGTCAGGCCCGTGGCGCTGTAGCTCGTGGCCGTTGATGTTCCAACCTGCGCAAAGGTCGCGCAGCCGGCGCCCTGGCACCGCTCGATCCGGTAGCCAGTCACTCCGACGTTATCCGTCGACGCGGTCCACGTCAGGTTGATCTGCGAGCTCGAGGCCGCCCCCGCGGTGAGGCCGCCTGGTGCGGTTGGAGCCTGACTATCCGACGTTGATTGGCTGCTCACCGTCACAGAAACCGGCGCCGATGTCGTCTTGCCGCCGTCGGCGTCGGTTGCCACTGCCGTCAGCGAGTAGGTTCCGGCCGGCACGGACGACCAGCTGAACGAATACGGCGCGGACGGATCGGAGTTGAGGAGCGTCGCGCCGGCGTAAAAGTCAACGTGGCTCAGACGGTTCTCGGGATCGGACGCAGACGCGGTGAGACCAATCGTCGCCGGCGACGTGAACGCCGTGCCTGCGGCCGGTGAAGTCAGCGACACCACAGGCGGCTGGTTCGTGGAGCTCGAGGCGGAGGTGATCGTCCGGTTGTCGACCTTGGCCGTGGTACCGAGTGTCGCGTTGTGGCTGGTCACCGCGATCCCGACGTACGCCTGGTCAGCCATTGCGACCGTGTCGGATGCCATCAAGGTCCAGGTATTTCCATCGGACGAGCGGTACGCGTCGAACTTGTAGCCGGTCCGAACCAGACGCACCCAACCTGGCGCCGCACCGCTGCCGCCGGGCGTTGTCGTGCTGTATCCGCCGGTGTCGATCCGGCGCTGGAACGCGTAACCGTTGGCGACTGAGACCATCGCGAACGCATGGCGTGCATTCGCCGCCAGCGACTCGCGCACCATGACGCCGGCCTTCGACCAGACGTCGGCGGCGCCAAGTCCGGAGACGCGGGCCACAATCTCACCGTCGCCGCTCATCGGCTGATACACATAGTGGAACTGATCCGACGTGCCCCAGATATCAGTGCCGCCGGCGTTGATCGTGTACACACCGGATGCGTAAGTGGTGTTGCCGGCGATCGCGGGCGAGCCGATGTCAGCGGCCGTCTGCGGCGACGGAACGCTGCCGCCGCTGCTGCTCGTCGAACCCTTGACTGAAGCATTCGTGATCGTCGCCGTGGTCGCGACCCCGGACGAGTGGCTTGTCACCGCGAGTCCGACGTAGATGCTGGTGCCCAGCGGCAGCGTGATGCTGTTGATTTTCGTCCATTCCGCACCGTCGGTTGCGTGATACGCGGTTATCGCGTCGCCGGTGCGGACCAGGCGTACCCAGCGCGGCGCCGCCAGCCCGGACACCAGGCCGTCGCTGACGGTCGTCTGTCCTGACGTCGCACGATGCTGGAAGGTGACGCCATTGCCGGCGGTGACAGCTGTGAGAACTTCAGGGGACGAGCCTGACAGGGACGAGCGGAACATGATGCCCGCCTTCGCCCAGTTGTTGGTCGGCGACAGCGAGCCTACGCGCGCGATCACTTCGACATCGCCAGACACCTGTTGATAGACGAAGTGAAACTGGTCGGAGGTGCCCCAGATGTCAACGCCGCTCGCGGTGATCGTGAACGTGCCCGCGTCGTACGAAGAGGTACCGGTCGGAGATGGTGCGCCGACATCTTGCGCGACCCAGGGAGACGGCACCGCGGCCTGCACGGCAGTCGCCGCGACCGACATCGCGGCGGCCAGCAGGAACGAACGAAGTGCATGGAATCGTGTACGCAGCTGCATTGAAACAGATCTCCCTCGCGCACGAATCACCGGCGCGCGCAGTTCACGAATTCAACGAGTCGGCACACCTCGGGCTGTCCACGTGCAGTGGTGCGGTGCGCCAGTCGTACGAACGAGGGACGTCTCGGAAAGCTTTGGGGGAAAAGATTGCCCGGAGTCCGCGGGCTACCAAGGCAAGGACGGAGCCAGCCTCAGCCTGTCGCCGGTCGTGAAGCGGCGCTGCCTAAAGGGGGATTTGTCGTGGAAATCCGACGATGAGGAGGGGCGGATACGGCTGTGAAACGAGTTGAGACAGATTCGTCCTCTGATGAGTTGTTGGAATCCGTTACGCAATAACTACGTGCCTACATGTCACAGCTCAACACAATGTGACACTCTCGGCGGCTTCGCCGGACGCGGCGCCGCGTCGAACTCTGGCGTGCCTGAGGCGACGCGAGACATACGCTCGCTGTCGGATGCACCCCACGGAAATCGCCCGACGCCGTGTCCGCGCCGCTCAGGTGCAAGCGGAGCGCCTGTGTCATCCAGTGAAATTGCGCGCCATTTTGCCTCGCGTGTCTCCTGAATGTCATCACCTGAGCCGACCATCGTCTGGCTTTCTGGTGTCAGGCAATCCTCTTCAGAGGTCGTGTCAGGAGAACTCGGTTCGGCTGGGCTGAGGGCTCGCGGTCTTACTCGATGCGACGCCGGTCCGCACGGCCGACGCTTGTCATAACTGAACAACTCTGCCGTGAACAAAAAGGCACTGAACGGCAGACTCTTCTGACGGGTCGATCCCACGGCCAGCGCTAAGCGCCTTGCCGTCAAAGACATCGCGCGACGTCGCACGCCTGCAGCCCATGGCCAGGCCTTTGCTCATCAGGAGCGTACCGTAATCAAGAGCTGAGGGCGCGCCTACACAGCGCGACAACGCGCGAGCCGTCACAACTGCCGGCTCGCGCGCATCTCCCAAGGGAGGCAACGTCCGTGATCGCCGATACCGTTCGACTCGGGAAGGACGTGTCGATTCCACAACCGACGCTGGTCAACTTGTACGGCTGCTCCATCGGCGATGGTTCGAAGGTCGGTGCCTTCGTCGAGATCCAGCGCGGCGCCGCCGTCGGCCGTCACTGCAAGATCTCAAGCCACAGCTTCATCTGCGAGGGCGTCACCATCGAGGACGGCGTGTTCATCGGTCACGGTGTGATGTTCACCAACGACCTGTATCCGCGCGCGGTGAACGGCGACGGCGCGCTCCAGACAGAGGCCGACTGGCAGGTGGTCGAGACGCGCGTCAAGACCGGCGCGTCTATCGGCTCGAACGCGACGATTCTCGCCGGCGTGACAATTGGTGCGGGCGCCATTGTCGGCGCCGGCGCGATGGTGACGAGAGACGTTCCGCCGTACGCCATTGTCGTGGGAGTGCCGGCTCGGATTCTGCGGCGATTGCCAATCCCGCTGCAGGCGGGCGCCTGCCGTTGATCGCACATGGACGATCAACGCAGAACTCGCGGAACCTGCGGAAACGCATGATCTGGCTCTGCGAGTTCTGCGGTTACTGCGTTGATCGTCGTGCACCGGGCAGGCACGGCTGGTAGAGGGCGGACCTTGATTCTCTACGGCAAGCGGATTCTGATCACGGGCGGAGCAGGTTTCATCGGATCGCATACGGCGGATCAACTGATCCGGGAGCGGCCCGCCGAAATCCGCATCCTCGACAATTTCGTGCGCGGACGGCGCGAGAACCTGGCCTGGGCGGCGGCAAACGGGCCGGTCAGGGTGATCGACGGCGATATCCGCGACCGCGCGCTGGTCCGCCGTTCGCTGGACGAGATCGATCTCGTATTTCATCTGGCGGACATCGGGATCGCACGGGCCGGCGAGGAGCCGCGGCTGGCGCTGGAGGTGCTCGTCGAGGGGACGTTCAACGTGTTGGAAGCGTCCATGCGCGCGGGCGTGCAGAAGGTCGTGGCCGCGTCCACGGCATCCGTCTACGGACCGGCCGAAGAGTTTCCAACCACTGAGCGGCACCATCCGTACAACAATCGCACGTTACATGGCGCCGCCAAGGCGTTCGACGAAGCGCTGCTCCGCAGCTTCAACCAGACGCACAATCTTCCCTGCGTCGCGCTGCGCTATTTCGACGTCTACGGTCCGCGGATGCACGCGCACAGCGCCTCGGGAGTGTTCGTTCGCTGGATGCAACGAATTGACGCCGGGCAGTCGCTGGTGCTCGGAAGCGACAGCGCGCGAACGATGGATTTGATCCACGTGCTGGACGTCGCGCGCGCAAACGTTCTCGCTGCGCAGGCCCCGGCGGCCGACCAGGTTCTGAACGTGGCCAGCGGCATGGAGACGAGCCTGAAAACCGCCGCCGAGCTCCTGGTGCGCACGATGGGAGCCTCCGTACCGGTTGAATGTCAGCCCGACTGCGCCGGCAGCAATCCCCCGTCGCGTGTGCTCGGCTCGGTCCGGAACGCCAGGACGGTGATCGGGTTCGAAGCGATGGTCTCTGTCGAACAGGGAGTGAAAAGCCTCGTCGAGTGGTGGAGGCAGGAGTCGACCAGGACCGGGACCGCGGCGGCCTAGAGGCTCCTACGAACCGGCCATGAACCGTGAATCAGATGCGCATGATTCACAAACAGCCGGTCCGGCGTGCAGATTCGTGGATGAGCGCGCAGACAGATGCAGAGATGGTCCGGAGATTCCGTGGATCGCTGCTTGCTGATTGACTGGACACGCCCGCAAACCTGGCGTTCGTGAATACATTCGTCCAAGTTGTTTATGCAAGCTTTTCCGAACGTCGTCTGGAACAACGCGTCGAGCCGGGCCGCGTCCTGATTCATGTGGGGCTCCGCCCCCACACCGCAGCTCGGTGTTCGCGCCCTTCGACTCTCGGCAATGCTCAGGGTTGCCCGGAGCAGCGTCGACCGACGATCGGCTCAGGGCGTCCCGAGCCTGTCGAGGGCGGGGCCCGTCGGGCCCAATTCCGCCTCCGCTCTTCGAGCTTCCGCCGTCGCGAAAACCGTGGCGGACGCGCCGCAGCCGGCTGCACAAAACTGCGCGGAAGGCAGCGGCCGTTTCCTCTGTCGCTCCGCCCCCTTTTCCATTCCGAAGCGGATGTGAAGAAATCGTGAGAGTGCAGGCACTGGCCTGCCGTGTCGGGACCTGACGTGGGGCTCCGCCCCCCACCGGGGTCCGCACGACACTTGTGACGATTTCTCCACACGCTCCTTTACTGTCTGAACTCCTTGAACGGGAGCTGACAGTCGTGCTTGCGCAGGAAATTCAGGAATCGCTTGTAATCGCGCGACTCCAGATTGAACATCCGGGCAACGATCCGATAATTGCCGCGCGCGTCCTCGAGGCCCTTGCGGATGACCTCGCGCAGCGTGCCGCGGGTGATCTCACGATCCATGTACAGCGTATAGACGCAGGACCAGAACGATTCGCGTTCCTCGACCAGCCGTTTGTAGAGATCGTCGGCGACGGTCCGGCGGCGTTCGCGTTTCGGCCGGAACGCCACGCCCTGATCGACCCGGATGTCTGCCGGCAGATCTTCGGTCGTTGCGATCGCTTCGCGGCAGGTAATCGCCACTCGCTCGATCACGTTCACCAGCTGGCGCACGTTGCCGGGCCAGGCGTAGCGGGTCATGACGTTCATGGCGTCGGGGCTCAGGGCCTTGACGACGCAGCCGCTCTCGCGCAGGAACAGCTGGAGAAAGTGGTCGATCAGCACCGGGATGTCCTCGCGGCGCTCGCGCAGCGGCGGCACCTCGAGGTGAATCACGTTCAGACGGTAGAACAGGTCTTCCCTGAAGGTGCCCTGGGTAATCATGTCGCGCAGATTGCGGTTGGTGGCGGCAATCACGCGAACGTTGACGACCCGGCCTCCGCCGTCGGCGCCGACTTTCTGCAGCTCGCCGGTCTCGAGAAACCGCAGCAGCAGCCCCTGCATGCGCAAGGTCATCTCGCCGATCTCGTCGAGAAAGACCGTGCCATCGTGTGCGAGCTCGAGCTTCCCCGGCTTGTCCCGATAGGCGCCGGTGAAGCTGCCGCGCACGTGGCCGAACAGCTCCGATTCGAGCAGGGTCTCGGGAAGCCCGCCGCAATTGACCGCGATGAAGCTCTGACCGGCGCG
Organism: Acidobacteriota bacterium; assembly: GCA_046726355.1. Taxonomy (GTDB): domain Bacteria; phylum Acidobacteriota; class Vicinamibacteria; order Vicinamibacterales; family CAVVIG01; genus QHWF01. The sequence goes on from JBKPAI010000002.1 coordinate 103,240, forward strand.
GGGACTGTGGCTGTGAATGCAGCTGGCCACGACCTCCTTGCCGGTCCCGCTCTCGCCGGTGACCAGGATCTTGGCGTCGGAGCGCGCGACCCGCTCGATTTCCTCGCGCAACTCCACGATCTGCCGGCTCACGCCGACCAGCTGTGGGTGATTGGACTTTCGCGTGCTCCCTGCGAATGCTGCTCTGAGTGCCATTTATGTCGGCTCCGCACCTAGCAATTGCTCGAGCAGGAGGCGCTGCTCGGCCGTAAGCATGACGAACACGGCGCCGGCCCGGTATTGCAGCCCGCCGCGTGCCTTGGGATCGGTGGACAAGTGTCGAATCTCGATAATCACGGTCAGCGATCGCGGCCCGACGGACGCGCGCAGCTCCGCACGTTCGCCGATGGCCAGTTCGGTCTTCGATCCGAGGAGCACACCGGATCGGCTCACATCGAGCACCTTCACAGGCAACGAAACTGTCAGCGACAGTTGATGCTCGCTGGCGGGTTCGACTCGCGTCGCCCGCCGACGTTCTGATGTCGTGTTAGCCATGATCTGCGATTCGCGTGTTGAAGAGATGCCGGCTCTACTGCAAGGAAGTCGCCACCGCTCAGCAGATCTCTGTCAGCCTGTGGCGTCGGGTGGGATCGTCGAATTCCGCCCAAAAGTCACTGATCGCCCGCTCAGCGCCTGATAATGTTCCGGGTGTTTTCGATTTCGAGAAGACAAAAGTCTGTTTAGACACGGATTTGTGTGTCTTGACTGCCTACGCGCGTGAAGCGGGAATACTGCGTCCGCGAGTCCGCCGCTCCTTCGAGACGTGGTGTGGTGCCGCGCAGGAAAGTGCCGGCAGGTATCGGCGAATCGAGGAGGCCCGGGCATGGCCGGAGCCGACCGCGGTCCGGCGGGAATTATCACCCGCCGGAAGGGCACAGAATTTCACACCGCGCGGTTAGCTCTGATCCTGCCAGTCGGTGACGAGCCGTTCGAGCTCCAGCTGTTGTGACGGTGAGAGATTGATGAATTCGAGGCCCACGAGATACCGATCGCTGTGCAGCGCTTCATCGACCGGCGACACGTGACGGACGATGACGGTGATCGGAGCGTTTCGTTCTTCGAAGGCGATCTGCGCGGCGCGGACCGGCGTCAGCGCCGGCGGCAGCGTCGTCTCCACGAGCATGCCGCCCGCCGTCAGATTACGCACGATGACACGGTCCCCGAAGTGCAGCGATGCCCATAATTGCCCGCTGACGTCGAAGCGGAGATGTTCGCGCCGATCGCCAAGGCGATTTTTCGGCATCATGATGCCAACTCCCGTCGGGCGTTCGCCAGTGCTCGTGCCACCAGGCTGCCCGGTGATGCCGACAACGGCGGAAAGGTGGTGACGCCGACCTTGATCGGCAGGCGGCGCGCGCCGCCGGCCGCGCGCAGTAAGCGGTTGACGACTGCTGATGCCGCCGCGGGACCCGCGCCGGGAATCAGCACCCCGGCGCCGCTGCCCACGACGCCGACGAGATCAGACGATCGCACTTGCTCTTGAACCACTTGCATCACCTCATCGAGTTGAACGCCGGTGAGCTCCTCGACGTCGGGAAGGACGACGGCCAGGGCGCCTCCGGGTTCCAGCCGGCCAGATCGATCCACGTGGCCCGCGAGCCGTCCGATGAGCTCGATGGCGTGCTCGCTTGCATCGGGCACGCGGATTTCCCGCGGGGCGACCAGCGCGCCTGAGAGCCAGACGCCAAGCATCTCCGACGCGCAGTGCGCCAGGCGCGCCGACGCTGCGGACAGAACGGTATGCGGCGCGCGCAGATCGAGCACGGCCGTCGTTCCGGCTCCCGCAGCCATGCCGATCGTGATGGCGTGGCTCGTGGTGCTGATTGTGTGCGCCTCCACGAACCCCGGCGCCTCGTCTTCGGGCATCGCCCAGCCGACGACGAGCGTGGCGGGGCTGTGCGGCCCGCTGTAGCTGGCGAGCCGGGCACTGAGTGCGCCGATGTCGCGCGTGATCAATTCAAGCGCCAGACGGGCGGTCACGTCGAATGGTGCGTCACCGAACGTCAGCAGCCGCCGGAGGCGGGCGCGCAGCTGATCGGCGGCGTCACGTGACAGTTGCGTCAACCTGACGCTCACCACATGGCTCAAGAGTTCGACCGTGGCCCCGAACGTCGGATCCGCGGAGGCGGATACCGTGAGCAGCCAGTCGATCGAATCCTCGACGCTCAACGGGACGAACACCGCCGCATCGCCGTCCCACCCGCTCGCGGCAGGCGTCGTCTCATCGACGCGGAAGGGGCGATGTCCCGGAACAATCGATTCGGCCTCGAGCCGACGGGCCACGCGATCGGCATCCACGGCAGGCAGGCACGCATGAAGAACAAACGCGTTCGGCAGTTCCTGCCTGTACACGCGCACATCGACGTCGTACCAGAGCGCAATGGCGTCCATCACGAGCGCCATCACCTCGGGCTCACTTGGCGAGTGGCTGAGCGCGTCGATCACGTCGATGAGCCCGGCCAGCCGGTCCGCCGTCTGTTCCTGATCGCTGTCCGGTGCGCCGCCGTCATTCGCCGCTTCGACAGCCGCCCCGAGCCAGTGGGCGGCAAAGTCGACGCGGCGCGCGATTTCCCCTCCGCCGCCCGCCCTGCGATGCGAGAACAACTGAGAGTCCCTTCCCACCATGTCCGTTCCCGGTGTGCAATCGCGCCGCCACGTGTGCCCCTCACAATCCTTTGAGTTTCTGGCCCTCGGCGGCGGCCGGCGCGCGTCGAGCAGTGTTGGGCAGACTAAAAGGATCGCGAAGGTCGCCGCCGACCTCTTCCGTTTTGCCGCCCATCTCACTGAGGGCAGGAGACTTTTGTCGTCGATGATCCGCTGCCCTGATCGACCTGCCGGAAGGAAACTCGCCACCGAAGACAGAAGCCCGGATGCGTGCCTGCCGGCGTGCGATGTCGTCTGAGCGGACGACGTCCTGCGGAGTCCTGACAAGCGGACCGCGGAGGAGACAGGCTGTATCAGAACGGGCGGGGAGCCGCAGGGAGGCGCGGCCTTCGGATCGAAGTGGCAGGATGCGGGTGCCTTTCGCGTGAGCAAGAGCGCGATGGCGCGCTCTTCACGCTCGGCGTGCTGCGAATGCACAACGGCCGCCCGAAGACGGCCTTGATTCTCGGCATCTCGGCGACCGCGCTGGAATCGATGCTGGTCGTCCGGACCGCGCGGAGGTCACCGGCTGGCCGCTAGCCGTGCTTGCACGGCTAGAAAGTGTACGAAACGGTCGCAAATCAGTCATGCCGCAAGTTGAGCCTCCGCGATGTATGCCTCGATGGCGCGATCC
>JBKPAI010000003.1:0-34278 GCA_046726355.1 Acidobacteriota bacterium
CCGAGCATCTGAGCGACGCGGCCGGATCGCGATCGGCGGCAGTGTGGCCGGCACCCGGCGAGCTGGCCGGCCTGCGGCGCCGAGTGGACGTCGCGTTGAAGGACCTCCGCGACGGACGGCACGCGCGAGGCATCCGGCAGCTGCGGCAGGCGGTTGGCGGTCTTGCGCGGCGCGACGACTGGGTCAATGCCGCTCATGGCGTGCTCGCGCTCGCATCCGCGCTGCTTCGCCGTGGCCGTGTGCGCGAAGCGCTCGCCGCGTTGGAACAGGCCCGTCAGTTTGCGGAGCGCGCGGGGCTCGAAGGCACGCTCGTCGACGCCGCGATCCTGAGCGGCGAAGCTCGCATCGATTCCGCACGCCTCGACGACGCGGAGAGCGTGCTCGGCGCGGCGATCTGTGCCGCCCGCAGCAGCGGCGACAGCCCCCGACTGGCCCGAGCGCGGATGGCGCTCGCCCGATCAGTGTTCTGGCGCGGCCGCTATGATGAAGCCGCCGCGCTGCTGGTCGATGTCGCGGAAACGGCCGGATGGCCGGTCGATCTGCGGCTCCGCCATACGCGGCTCGCGGCGAAGGTGGCGGTCGGGCAGGAAGAATACAGCCGCGCCATGGCCCTGGCTGCCAGCGGCTTGCAATACGCCGGTGACGATCGATCGCTGCAGGCCGCCGCGTGGTCCGCCGCGGCGTTCGTTCACCTCGCAGTCGGCGACCTGGAGGCCGTGGAACGAGAGGGCACAGCCGCGGTGTCGGCGGCGCGCGCGGCGCACGAGCCGTTGCAGGCCATCCGCGCCCATATCCTGATGGCGGAAGGCAGCCGGCGCAGGCGGCGCGCCCACCCGTCAGCCGCGCAGATGAAGCGGCTCGCAGGCGCAGCACTGCCGGAGACGATCCGCTTGCGGTGCGAACTGGTCGCGACCCTTGCCGCGACCAGCCCCGAGGAGATCCCGGTTGTCATCGAGCGCCACGTTGCGGGCTCCGGTCTGCGTGCGCTCGAGCTGTATGCACCTGGTGCCTCGCGCGACGGCGGGGCCCTCCACACCTCGGATCCGCACCTCGATCACATCATCGCCATCGTCGACCTGTGTCAGACGGCCGAGGACGAACTGGCCATCCTCAAGGACGTCTGCGGCCGAGTGCGGCAACAGCTGCACGCGCTGGGCGTGGCGTTCTTCCTCGCGATCAATCGGGGCTGCGAGCTCCTGGCCGCGGAGGGAGCGCGGATCGAACAGGCGATGGCGTCACGTGCGCTCGCAGCGGGGACGGCTCTGGCGCCGCACCAGATCGAGGGACGCTTCGAAGCGGCAGCGCCGGTGCGCTATGGCGGCGTGACCATCGGTGCGCTCTGTGCTCGCTGGGCGCCGGGCTCGATGTACGGTCGATCGCGGGCCGCCACGATCCTGACCGTGGCCGCCGCCGCCGCAGCACCGATCGTCTCGGCAGCCGGGGCGCAGCGCCGCCGCGGTGTCGCGCCGGCCGCTTTCGATCTTCGGGGCGTCACTCCGGCAGTGGCTGATCTTCGGCAAGCGATCGAACGCGCAGCAGCGGCGCCATTCTCTGTGCTTGTCCTCGGTGAGAGCGGCAGCGGGAAGGAGCTCGTGGCGCGCGCCATCCACCGGGCCGGCGCTCGCCGCGAGCGGCCGTTCTGCACCGTGAACTGCGCCGCCCTCCCCGACGATCTGATTGAGGCGGAGCTCTTCGGCCATGCCCGCGGCGCGTTCACCGGCGCGATTGCCGACCGCCTCGGCGTCTTCGAAGAAGCGCACGGCGGCACGTTGTTCCTGGACGAGGTCGGTGAATTGTCCCCACGGGCGCAGGCCAAGGTGCTGCGCGTCATTCAGGAAGGGGAGCTGCGGCGCGTCGGCGAGAATACTGCGCGCCGCGTCGACGTGCGGCTCGTCTCGGCCACCAACCGCGATTTGAATCAGGAGCTCGCCGCCGGGCGGTTCCGGCTGGATTTGCTCTACCGCCTCGATGTGATCCGGATCGCCGTGCCGCCGCTGCGCGAGCGCCGGGAAGATATCGCCGTTCTGGCCGAACACTTCTGGCAGGAGGCGACGGCACGGATTGGGAGCCGCGCCACGCTCGGCGCCGCGACGATCGCCGCGCTGGCCAGATACGATTGGCCGGGCAACGTCCGCGAGCTGCAGAACGTGCTCGCCGCGCTAGCCGTTCGCAGCCCGAAGCGCGGCGTCGTGCCGCCGACGGCGCTGCCGCCGCAGTTCGGGATCGGTCACGCCGCCGATGTCTGGCGGCTCGACCAGGCGCGTCGCATGTTCGAGGAGCAATTCGTCCGGGCCGCGCTCGTGCGAAGCGGCGGCCGCCGTACGCGCGCCGCCGAGGAGCTCGGCGTCACCCGGCAGGGGCTCACGAAGCTGATGTCGCGGTTGGGGATTGACGATGAGGCCTGATGAGACCCGACGATCAACGCAGAACTCGCAGAACCCGCAGAGGAGCCTGGCAAATGTCCTCCGTGGTTCTGCGATTCCCGGAACGCCGTGGGCGACAATCAACGCAGAACTCGTGGAACGCACTGAACCGACGGTCAACGCGGAACTCGCAGAACCCGTAGAGAAGCCCGACTAGGGTGTCCTTTCTGCGTGTTCTGCGGCCTCTGCGTTGATCGTCGTGTCTTGGCAGCAGTCGGACTTACTTGACCGTGTCATACGCCACCCCGACGTACCGCACGTCGGCGTCCATCCGCAGGACGAGCGTGGTGGTCATCAGCGTGAGCGTGTAGCGGCCGCTGACGTCACGTCCCAGCGTGATCGGCTGCAGATGGCGAACGAGCCAGTCGTACACGCCGAACCAGATGTCGACGCCGACGTCGATGTAATCAGGAAATCTGCCTTGCCCACGGAGGAAGTCCACCTGCTTGGTCCGCACCGGCTGGATTTCCGGAAAGCTTTGCGGGGCGGTGATCGCCGACCGCAGATCCCTGAGCGCCTGCACGATGTCCTGACCGCTGCGTTCGGAGATCTGCCCGCTCTGGGGCGCAACCGCCTGTTCCCCCGGCATCGGCGCGCCGGCGCGCTCCGCGCCTCGGTGACCAGTGATTGGGCTCCCGATGACCACACCAGACAACAAGTCACGGCGAGACAGCATGGAGGCCTCCTTGTATGTAGGAACTATGAATTTGGAACGTGGAATTTGGAAACGCATTCCAGATTCCTATTTCCAGATTGCTTAGGGTCTGCGTGTGGCCCGTGCCAGGAAGACGCACAGGACGAGGGCGGGAATCCCGAGAAGGCCCGCGCCGATGAAAAAGAGCGCGTACCCTTCGAGCAGCGTCCGGCCGGCTGCGAGGCGCTCGACCATCACGCCGGAGAAGCCTTTCGCGAACTTGCCGATGTACGTGTAGGTCGAGCTGAGAAGCGCGTACTGCGTGGCGGTGTAGCCGAGGCTCGTCAGCGTCGACATGTATGTGACGAGCGCCACGCCGGCGAAGCCGATGCCGAAGTTGTCGGCGGCCATGACCGCTCCGAACACGCGGAGGTCCGGACCGGTATAGGCCAGGACCGCAAAGGCGGCGATGACCAGGCTTTGCAGGATGACCCCCACGATGAGTGTCTTTACGTAGCCGAAGCGGAGCGTGCTGAACCCGCCAGCCGTGATGCCAGCCAGCGAGGCTGCGAGGCCGATTGAAGCCCGGACGGTCCCCACGGCGTCCTTCGACAGACCAAGGTCATGATAGTACGGGTTGGTCATCGGGCCCATCATGAACTCAGGCAACCGGTAAAAACTGATCATCGCAAGCATCAGGAGCGCGAGCCACCCGTACACGCGAAAGAACTCCGCAAAGGGACCAATCACCGCGTCAACGAAGCCGCGCATGCTCCACAGCGGAGCCATCCGCCCGTTCTTGAGTACCGCCTGTGTCCGCAGCGGTTCGATGGCGACAAAGCTCGCGCACACGCCAACCGCCATCAGCACCGCCATCATCGCGTACGAGACTGGCCAGCCCCAGTGGCTGGCGGCAATCAGGATCAACGCATCGGTGACCAGCAGGGCGCCGCGGTAGCCAAGCTGGTACGCCGCAGACAGCAGCCCGAGCTCGTCGGAATCGCTGGCCGCCTCGATCCGCCACGCGTCCACGACAATGTCCTGGGTCGACGAAGAGAAAGCCACGACAAGCGCGAGCAACCCGAGCGGAGCCAATCCCGCCTTCAACCCAATCGCCGAGAGACCCGTCAAGCCCAGCGCGACCAGGAGTTGGCTGACGATCATCCAGCCGCGGCGCCGGCCGAAGCGGCCGAACAGAGGCGCATCCAGCCGATCGACGATCGGCGCCCATAGAAACTTCAGCGAATACGCCAGTCCGACCCACGACAGGAAACCGATTGCTCCGAGTGTGGTACCTTCGTCGCGGAGCCAGTAGCCGAGGGTGTTCCCCGTGAGCAGAAACGGCAGGCCGGACGAGAAGCCCAGCATGAGCATCGCCGCGACTTTGGGCTGCCGCAGAGAAGCGATCACGTCGCGTCTGCGCGCCGGCCTCACTCGATCGTCGGGCTTGGTCGCCAGTGTTGCGGAGCTCTTCATGTCCCTCCACCCGACTTATCGGCACGGGACGTTGCGGACTTGCGCCGCACAGAGCCGAGCTGCCGGCTGCCGGCAGGCGATCTCACGGGCATTCTAAGGCCGGTTCCGGAACTTTCGACGGCTGACGGGGTCTAAACGGGTTATAGTGGTACCAGTTACGCAGCTCGTGGCCAAGGACGCACGCGTTGTCGGCTGGTCGGACGTTGGCGGTCGCGAGGCGACGCTCGTCCAACGGTGTGCCGAGGGTGACGAATCGGCATGTGCCGAGCTCGTGAGCGAGCACCAACGGATGGTGGTTCAGCTGGCCATGAATCTTCTCGACGACCGCGACGAGGCGCTGGATCTCTCGCAGGAAGTCTTCCTTCGAGTGTTCCGCACCATCCATCGGTTCCGCGGCCAGTCGAGCCTGCGCACATGGATCTATCGGATTGCGGTGAACCAGGCCCGCAACCGTCATCGATTCTGGCGACGTCGGCATCGGGCGGATCAGGTGTCGCTCGATCAGCACATCGCCGACCACGGCGATTTCCTCTCGACCGCGGCCAGCACGCCGGAACGCGTGCTGTCGCAGAAAGAACTGGCGGGTCAGTTGCAGCGTGCGCTCAATCATCTGCCGTTCGACCAGCGGACGGCCATCATTCTCCGAGAGGTCGACGGCCTCAGCTACGAAGAGATCGCGTATTCCCTCGGCGTCGCGATGGGCACGGTCAAATCGCGCCTCACGCGGGCGCGGCAGGCGCTGCGGCTCGAGCTGCGGGAGGCGAGGACCACATGAAGCCTCTGACCTGCGCAGCGGCACGGCGGCGGCTGAACGCGTTCCACGACCGCGAGCTTTCAGTGACCGAGCAGATCGCCGTCAGCTCCCATCTCGATTGGTGCGATGACTGCGCCGCGGCCCTGGCGGATCTGCGGAGCGTCAGCGTCGCGCTCCGGGCCGGCGGCCACCAGCGGGCGGCGCTGTCGAACGAAGAGGCCGCAGTATTCACCGCCAACGTCGTCAACCGCATGAAAGCCGAGCGGCAGGCCTCGTTGTCCGTGCGCGTGCAGCTGCTGTTCGAGGACATGCACCTCGTCTACGCCGGTCTCGGCGCGACTGCCGCCACGCTGGTTTGCGTCGTCATCATGCTCGGCATGATGCGGTTTGCCACCAGTGAGCGGCCCGACTCGCTCGCGGCAATCGTGAACGTCCTGGCGACGCCGCTCGAATGCGAACCGGGCGTCGACCCTTCGGCATCTGCGTGCCACGAGCGATGGACGGGGCGCTTTCACCGAGCGAATGAAAGTGCTGAGCAGGACGCGATCTTCACGCTGGAATCAATGGTGACGCGGCACGGGCGGCTCGCCAGCCTGGAGCTGTTGCGCAGCGCCCGCCATTCCGCCCCGGCCGCCGATGCGAAGCTTGTCGAGGGACTGCTCGACGTCGTCTCGCGCGCCCGGTTCGAGCCCCAGAGCGCGCCGTTGTCCGATCTCGCCAGGATGGTGTGGTGGGTCGAGCACGCGACGGTTCGCGCCACCAAGCCGCCCGAGGATCTGCCGCTGCCGAAGAAGCGGGCCGAAACGAGCCTGCCGGGATACATGTGGAGAGCCTGACACGTTAACATCGAGCAGGTTGCTGCAATAACCACGGTCAACGCAGAACCCGCTGAAATCGCTGAGAAATCGTCAGGAAAAGGCTCTCCGGTCACTGCGTGCTCTACGTTTCCGTGCTCTTTTCCCGCCAGTCTAGACCGCGACCTGCGTGCTCGGCGTCACCGCGCGCGCGATCGCGGCGCGTCGACGTGGGCGGTCGAAATGTTGTTCATCGAATCGGTGGCCCGAAGCGTGATGCCGCGCGGGTCCATCTCCCCTTCGATTGGCAGCTCGTAGCGCTCGGCGCGCGAATCAGCGATCCCGTCCACCGGAAACACACCGCGCCAGCGCTGCCCGTCTTCGGAAAACTCGACCAGCTTGACCGGCGAGTTGTCGTCCTTGACGTCGAACGCGATCACCGTGTGCCCGCGATCGGTCCGAACGCCGGAAATCGTAATCACGGGCGGAGAGTTGTCGATCTGGAACGCGGCACTGTCCAGCTCACCGGTCAAGGCAGTAGCCAGGGGATTCGAGGGCGAGTCCGACGCGACGATTTTCACGAAGTATGTCCCGTTGGGGACGGTGGACGTGTCCCAGACGAGAATGAAGTCGGCGACGGCCTTTCGCAGCGTCTTCCACTGTGATTCGCCCTCGCGCCGGTACAGCACATCGAAGACCATCTCGTCGTCGTTCTCGTCGTCTGCCTTCCAGACGAGCGTCTCGAGCCCCTTCTGGTAGGCGCGGCGTCCGAGCGGCGGCGTACCCGTGAGGCCCTGCTGCGACGCCATCGCAGCAGCCGACAGCTTCCGCTCCGGCGTCGATTGATCCTCGAACCCGGCGAGCTCGGGCTCGCCGGCACTGTATGGCTTCTGGAACACAATCCCGGGTGGGTGGACGGTGATCGAGCGGACCTGCGGCCGCAGGTTGCGCTGCAGGTAGGCCGCCGTCACCGACGTGAGAATCGGTCCGTCGCCCGTGCCGGTCAGCACCGCGCGCCATTGCAGGTATCGCGCCTTCGGGCTGGTAATAGGCGAGCCTTCCGGATTGGAGTAGGCCGCCGACCACGCACTCCAGGTTTCGTCCGGCACTTCCGTGTTTCCGGATCGTGTGAACAGCTCGACATGACTGCCGGTCGGGACAGTCCCGTGCCAGCTGAGCGTGCCCCAGGTCGAGATGACCTCCGCGTCGCGCGCTTCAGACTCGTACGTGCCGCGCGTGGCACGATCCGGCGCCACACGAAACAGCTTCCCGGGATTGGCGGTCGCGTAAAACAGCCGGCCGCGCGGATCCCGGTAGAACGCGGTGATCTGCTGCGCGCTCGCGCTCGCGAGCAGCGTCGGTTTGGGCGGTTCGCCGTCGAGACGGTACACCTTGCCTTTGTTGCCGGTGCCGACAATCAACGACCCGTTCGGCTCGATCGTCACATCGTACGGCAAGTCGTCGCGCGATTCCCAGACCTCGTCCCACACGCCGTCAGGCCTGATGCGGTACACCGCCCCGCGAGGCATCCGTCGATCTTCGCGTGTCGACCCGGGGCCGCCGGCGCCGCCGCTGACATCGACGATCGAAATGGAGGTGATTTCTGCCGAGACCGAGGGCACGGGAGTACGCGACGGCTCCGCCGGTGGCCGCTCGGCGTTGCGATCTTCGGAGGGAGCGCCGGCGCTGGAAGGCCCGCCGCGGCCGTTCAGGGCCGCAGCGTAGACATGGCCTTTGTCATCGAGGCGCAGCGCCCTGATTTCCTGAAACGGGGAGTCGAGGAGCACGAACGCTTTCCCCTGCTGATCGACCCTGAGGACTTTGCCTGGCGACCCGGTGCCGACGAGGAGATTGCCGGCGCGATCGAAGGTCAACGCTGTGGCGTGCGTCGCGTTCGTGCGGCAGAATGGCTCGCCCCTGCCGTCGGGCGTAATCTTGTAGACGATGCCCTTGTCGCCGGTTCCTGCGTAGACATTGCCCTTGGCGTCGACAGCAAGCGCCCAGATGTACTTGTCTCCAGCGTCGAAGAAAATGGTGCTCGTCCCCATGCGGTCGACTTTGTAGATCCGTCCATCCGGAGAGGTTCCGACGTAGAGGGTGTCGTTTCCGGCAACGGCGAGCGCGTGTGCTTCAAGCTCGGTGCTGTCGAAAAATACCGAGCCCTTGCCCTGCGGGTCCACTCGAAACACCTTGCCTTCGTTTCCCGCGCCGATGAACAGCGTGCCGTCAGGAGCGACGGCCATTGACCAGAGAAACGGCGCGGCCGTCTCGTAGACGAGCTCGGTAGCAGGCCCGAGCGTCAGCTGACCCTGGCTGTCGATCGAGAGGTTGTCGACGTCGCCTTTGAGAAAGTCTGCCTGGGTGGCGGCATGGAAAAAGCGCGGCGACGAGCCCCGCGCGGCAGCCGGAATCAGCGCGAGCGCCGCAGCGGCTGCACAGATGGTGAGTGTGCGCATAGGAATCTGGTAATTGTTCAACGAACGACTCGATTACCAGATTACTCGATCGCGGGTCCGCGTCTGACAGATTGGTTGTAGCGTAGGCGTTCAGGCCTGGCGTGCGCGGACGTAAAGGTCCGCACTACATTCGGTTGCTGTAGTGCAGGCCTTCAGGCCTGCCGTGCGCGGACCTAAGGTCAGCACGACACGTGCCTTCAGTTCTGCGAGATCGCCAGCGTCAGCGTTCGGATCCCGTTGACCAGATGCTCGGTTGGCAGCTGCCACTCGCCGATGGTCGCACCATGCAGCGGGCTGAAGGTTCCGCCGTTGCGATCGCTCTCCAGGACGCCGAGCACCGACGGCGGCAACGCCGACAGCGGTTCGCCGTTGACGATGGCGCCGGAGTCGGATCCCACGAGCTTCACATACAACGTGTTGTTGCGGCGCGCCTTGTTCACTGACCGGATCATCTGGGTGACGCTGCGCAGCTGGGCCGGCGTCCGCGTCTCCCGCTGTTCTGCCTGACCGAGGCGGGCGCCGTCGGACACGACCAGCGAGAGCGTGCCGCTCGCGTTGGCGGGAATCTCGATCGGCAGCGTGCGCACGACGTCTTCTCCGCGATATGTGCGCAGCAGCATCTTGAGCGGCACGGCACGGCCGGCGCGCGGCCGCGGATCGTCGATCCAGATGCGCTCGAGCGTGGCGGTCTTCGGCTCTTCGGCGGTACTGATCGTCAGATCGATGGCATCGAGCTCCACCTTCTCGAAGTCGTTCCCGACCAAGTATGTGATCGGCGCGACGACGTAGGTGGCGGCGCCGGTCGCGGCCTGCTCACCGGAGAAGATGTTGTCGAACGCGATCGGTTCGTGCCTCTTCAGGCGCGCGGTTCCGCCGACCTGGAAGGTCGCCGATCCGAACTGGCGCTCATAGGAGCCCACCGTGTTGAGGATCGACACGTACGTCATCAGCGGCGTGAAAAGCTGATCGTTGACGACATTGAACGTGAACGTTCGTTTCGGCGCGCGTGCCGATTCGAGAGTCAGCGTGAGCGGAATCAGTTTCGGTCCCGGACCGAGGCGGCCGGCAATCGTCGTCGCGCGATCCTGGAGGAACGTGCCGATCACCTCTCCCGTCGTCGACAGCTTCATCGACGCAAACAGGCTCGGAAGCACCGTGTACACGTACGCGCGCGTCATCGGGAACTCGGTCGGACCGAGGTTGTACATCGGGTGCCCGAACGCATAGACGTGGTCCCCGTCGATATGCGTGACCGTACCGGTCCCGCCAAGCTGCAAATCGCCGGTGAGGAACGCCACGCCCACGGCATCGCCCGGCTTCAGTGGTCCTTCATACGGCATGTCGCCCGCGTGGAACCCCGAGCCGTTGCCGCCGCTCGGGATGAATCCCTGATCCTGGAACGCGCTGCCCAGCAGGTCGCCGACTTCGGGCTCGAATCCCGACATGACCAGCGGCGTCGCAATGGGCCGCAGCAGCGTGCCGAGCTGTCCGGCCGGAATGCCGGCAATCGTGTTCATGCCGGTCGCGTGGGCGTCTCCTGCGCGATCGGCGAACGGACGGTTCCAGTTGAGCGCTTTCCTGAACGCGGCCGTCAGGTTCTCACGTGTCAGCGGCAGTTCGATATGGACGCGCGCCCCCGGCGGCCGTGATGCGTTCATCGCGGCTGCATCGGTCATCTCCGCGATCGGCGTGATGCCGGCTATAGGTTCTTTCGAGAAACTGCCGAGCGCGTACGACACGGCGCCAATCAGCTTTCCGTCGACGTACACCGGACTGCCGCTCATGCCGGCGATGACGCCGGTGTGCGCGAGCGGCCCGCCTTCCAGCTTGGCCAGGATGAGATTTCGGTGCGGACCGATGATGTTTTCGAGCACTCCGAGGATGTGGACCCTGAATTCCTCGACGTGAGTGCCGTCGAAGACCGTCCGGCCGATGCCGACCATACCCGGACGGAGGTCGTTGACCTCCATCTGCGGAGCGGCGGCGGAGGTGAGCGTCACCGCCGTGGACACAGCTATAGCGATCGAAAAGATGAGCGGAATGAGCCGGCGTGCTGTCATGAGTGCAATTTCACTTATAAGGGAGAAGTGCTTGCTGGTCAAGGAGAAATGGGCATCGACGTTGACAGTGTCGCCCTGGTCTGGTATCGTCGGGGCTTCATGTCGGGTCAAGTGACGCCCGGGTCGTCCCGTACTCCGTTTCGGTGGTACTGGTTTGCGACAGTAGAGGTGTCTGCAATGGCCTGACCTGGCCACAGCGACCGGGATTTCCCAAGCCTCTTCAGCCCCAGGTTGAAGGGGCTTTTTTGTTTTGTGCCCAAACCGCTTCTGTGTGTGACCGTGACGGCGCCGACGATGGCGGAACTCCGCCGGCGACGGGACGACGCCGGCGACGCCGACCTCGTCGAACTGCGCCTCGATTCCGTGTCGGACCCGGATGTCGCGGGAGCGCTCGACGGCCGCCAGCGGCCCGTTCTGATCACCTGCCGGCCGGAATGGGAGGGGGGCCTCTTCCGGGGTTCAGAAGAGCGTCGGAAACAGCTGCTCGCCGATGCCCGCGAGCTGGGCGCCGACCTTGTTGACATCGAATGGCGTGCGGGCTTCGACGACCTTGTCTCCCGCCGTGCCGGCCGCGGCGTTGTCCTGTCCGCGCACGACTTCAACGGCGTTCCGGCGGACCTCGCGGGCCAGGTGGGCGCGATGCGCGCGAGCGGCGCGGAATTCATCAAGGTCGCGGTCACGCCGGCCGCGCTGTCGGATTGCGTTCCGCTTCTGCACCTGGGGCGGCAGGAACAGGCGAAGGGTGGCCTTGTGCTCGTCGGCATGGGCGATTACGGGCTGCCGACGCGCGTGCTCGCCGGCCGGTTCGGATCTGCCTGGACGTACGCGGGCGCACTGCGGCGCGTTGGCCAGCTGTCAGTGCCCGCGCTCGTGGAGCAGTATCGGTTCCGCTCAATCGGCGACGACACGGACCTGTATGGCATCGTCGCCGGTTCGGTTGCGCATTCCGTTTCGCCGGCGATGCACAATGCGGCGTTTGCCGCCGCGGGAATCGACGCGGTGTACGTGCCGCTGCCGGCGACGAGCGCCGACGATTTCATGACCTTTGCCCGTGCGATTGGCCTCAAGGGCGCCAGCGTCACTATTCCGCACAAGGTGTCGTTGGTTGCGCGCATGCAGGAACTGGATGCGGCAGCGAGGCAGACTGGCGCGGTCAACACGGTCCGGGCCGGTGAGCGATGGGCCGGCCGCAACACCGATCCGATCGGCTTTCTCCGGCCGCTCGACGCGCGTGTGCCGCTCGAACAGCAGAAGGGACTGCGAGCATCGGTCCTCGGCGCAGGCGGCGCCGCACGTGCGGTCGCCGCGGCGCTCACGAGCCGCGGCTGCTCCGTCCGGTTGCACGCGCGCGACCGGACCCGCGCCGCCGACACGGCCTCGGCGCTCGCGGTTGAGGCCGGCCCGTGGCCGCCGGCGCGCGGATCGTGGGACCTGCTGGTCAACTGCACGCCCGTCGGCATGTACCCGCGCGTAGACGAAACGCCGGTCCCGATCGGAGCGTTGACCGGCACGTACGTGTACGACCTCCTTTACAACCCGATTGAGACGCGGCTGCTGCGCGAAGCGGCGGCGCGCGGATGCGAGACGATCGGGGGCCTCGACATGCTCGTGGAACAGGCCCAGGAGCAGTTCTTCTGGTGGACCGGCGTCAGACCGGTCCAGGGTGTCATGCGCGAGGCCGCGCTCGCGCGGCTGGCGGAGTTTCGACGCGATGAAGATTACGTCGTTTGACGAATTCAAGGAGCTGGCGCGGCGCGGCACCTTCGTGCCCGTCTGCAAGGAAATCGTCGCCGATCTGCTCACGCCGGTGTCGGCGTTCCTCAAGATCGCCGAGCACGCTGACTATGCGTTCCTCCTCGAGAGCGTCGAGGGGGGCGAGCACGTCGGACGATACTCGTTTCTCGGAAAGGATCCGTTTCTCATTCTGCGGTCGCAGGACGGCCGGACCACGATCGATCGCGCCGGCACGACCACCGAGAGCGAGCAGCCGTTCATCGACACGCTGCGGCGGCTCATGGCTGATTTTCGATCCCCGTTCGTCCCGGATCTGCCGCGCTTTACCGGCGGAGCGGTTGGCTATCTCGGCTACGGCGCCGCGTCGTGGTTCGAGCCGGTCCTCGGCGATTTGGGCCAGGGCGCCGATGGCGCCGATCAGGCCGGCTTCATGCTGTTCGACACGGTGCTGGCGTTCGATCACGTGCAGCACCGTATTCTGATCATCGCCAACGCACGGATTACCGCCGACGATGATCTCGAGTCGTTGTATCAGTTCGCCGTGGCCAAGATCGAATTCCTCGAACGGGAGCTCGAACGGAACCTGTCGCGAACGCGGCACCAGCCGGCGGACGGGCTCGAGCTGCGGTCCAACCATACGCGCGAACGCTTCGAACAGCAGGTGCGCGCGGCGAAAGAGTACATCGCCGCCGGCGAGATCTATCAGGTGGTGCTGTCGCAGCGCTTTGAGGCGGACGTCAAGGCTGAACCCTTGACTGTGTACCGCGCGCTGCGCCACGTCAATCCGTCGCCGTACATGTACTTCATCCGCATGGGCGGCGTGTCAATCGTCGGATCGTCGCCGGAAATGCTGGTGCGGGTCGAAGGCTCGCGCGTGGAGACGCACCCGATTGCGGGAACGCGGCCGCGCGGGCGCAATGACGAAGAGGACATGCGGCTGGCGGAGGAGTTGAAACGGAACGAGAAGGAACGCGCCGAACACGTGATGCTCGTGGATCTGGGCCGCAACGACGTCGGCCGTGTCTGCGAATACGGGTCGGTGCGGGTGCCGAAGTTCATGGGGCTCGAGCGGTTCTCGCATGTCATGCACCTGACCTCGATTGTCGAAGGCAAGCTGGCGGAAGATCGCGATCGGCTCGACGCGCTGGTGTCGTGCTTTCCGGCGGGAACGGTCTCGGGCGCGCCCAAAGTGCGGGCGATGCAGATCATCAAGGAGCTCGAGCCGTCCGGCCGCGGGCTGTACGCGGGTGCGGTCGGCTATCTCGATTTCGCCGGAAATCTCGATTTCTGTATCGCCATCCGGACGGTCATCATGTCGAAAGGCACGGCCCATGTGCAGGCCGGGGCAGGCATCGTCGCCGACTCGAACCCGGCGGCGGAGTTCGAGGAGACGCGGGACAAGGCCCGCGCGCTGATCAGGGCGCTCGAGCTGGCGCAGGAAGGCTTGTAATCACGGGAAGGGCGGCTCGCGAGCCGCCTCTACCCGCCCGCGACCATGGTTGTCGTCATTGATAACTACGACTCGTTCACTTATAACCTCGTGCAGTATCTCGGCGAGCTTGGCGCTGATGTGCACGTCATGCGCAACGATGCGGTAACAGTGGCCGACGTGCGGACCGCGAAGCCGGAATGCATCGTCATTTCACCAGGTCCCGGCCGGCCGGAACAGGCCGGCGTCAGCATGGATGTGATTCGCGAGCTGGGCGCCGGAACACCGGTGCTCGGCGTCTGCCTCGGACATCAGGCCATCGGCGCGGTGTTTGGCGGCACGGTGGTACGGGCGGAGACGCCGATGCACGGAAAAACGTCGACGATCGAGCACCACGGCCGGGGGATCTTCCGAGGAATCAACAGTCCGTTTGTGGCCTCGCGGTATCACTCGCTGGTCGTCGCCGATGCCGATCTGCCGGGCGTGCTCGAGGTGACGGCGCGGACGCGCGAGGACGGCGCCATCATGGGACTGCAGCACCGGACGCGGCCGATCTACGGCGTGCAGTTCCATCCCGAATCGATTCTGACCGGCGAAGGCCTGCGGATCCTGCGCAACTTTCTGGAGGGTGAGCGGTCGTAACGCGCAGCCATGTTCCCGCAACTGATCGAAAAGCTGATGCGCCACGAAGATCTCTCGACCGACGAAGCGAGCGCCGCCATGGCCGAGATCATGGAGGGACGCGCCGCGGCGGCCCACATCGGTGGCCTGCTCGTGGGGCTCGCCATGAAAGGCGAGCGGCCGGCGGAGATCGTCGGTCTCGCGCGGACGATGCGGATGCATGCGGTGCGGGTGGCGGTGCACGCCGATCCCGTCTTCGACTGCTGCGGCACTGGCGGCGATCGCGCCGGGACCTTCAACATTTCTTCCTGCGTGGCGCTGGTGGTGGCCGCATGCGGAGTACGCGTGGCGAAGCACGGCAATCGATCCGCCTCCAGCCGCACCGGCGGCGCCGATGTATACGAGGCGCTCGGCATCCGGGTGACGGCATCGCCGCCGATCGTCGAGCGGTGCCTCGCGGAGGCAGGAATCGGGTTCTTCTTTGCCCCGACGTTCCACCCGTCGATGCGACATGCGGCGCCGGTCCGGCGAGAGCTCGGCGTCCGCACCGCGTTCAATCTCCTCGGGCCGCTCACCAATCCGGCCGCCGCCACCAGACAGCTGGTCGGCGTTCCCCGTCCCGAATTCACCGAACTGCTCGCCCGGGCGCTGATGCTGCTCGGCGCCGAGCGCGCCTGGGTGGTCCACGGCGCCGACGGCATCGACGAACTGACCACGGCCGGCTACACGAAGATTTCAGAGTGCCGCGACGGTGCCGTCAACACCTTCTACCTGCACCCGGCAGACGTCGGACTGCCCAAGGCGGCGCCCGGCGCGCTGCGGGGCGGCGATGCGCGTGAGAACGCCCGCATCATCGAAGACGTGCTGAACGGCGAACGAGGATCGGCTCGCGAGGTCGTGCTGCTCAATGCCGGCGCCGCGCTGCTGATTGCCGGCGCGGCTGCGTCGGTCCGGGAAGGGATTGCCCAGGCGGCACATGCCATCGACAGCGGCGGCGCCCGCCAAACACTCGAGCGCCTGGTTGCGATTTCGACCATGGATGAGTCAGCGTCGGGAGCCACGGTGTGATGGCGACCACCGGATCGCCAGCATCAGCGGAGCACTCCGCACATGATCGCCTCGGTCCGGACGCGGATCTGCTTGCGACGATTCTCGCGGCGACTCACCGGATTGTCGAAGTGCGGCAGGAACGTGAACCGCTGGCGGACCTGTCGAAGCGCGCGTCCGCCACTCCCTCTCCGGCCGGCCGGTTCGAAGGCGCCCTGCGCACCGTCGATCGTGTGAACCTGATTGCGGAGTGCAAGCGCCGGTCGCCGTCGAGCGGCATGCTTCGACCAGAATACGATCCCGCCGCGATCGCACGCGGGTACGCGGAAGCCGGTGCGGCGGCCATCTCGGTACTCACGGAGCCGACGTTCTTCGATGGCGCCCTCGAGCACCTGGCGGCGGTACGCGAGGCGGTCGACGTCCCCATCCTGCGTAAGGATTTTCTGGTGTCCGAGTATCAATTGCTCGAAGCCAGAGCGGCGGGAGCCGATGCGGTGCTGTTGATTGCCGCGGCCCTGCGACCGGTGGAGCTGAAAGTGCTCCACGACCATGCCGCCGGTCTCGGGCTGGGCGTCCTGGTTGAAGTCCACGACGCGACGGAGCTCGCCGTGGCCATTGACGCCGGCGCCCGGATCATCGGCGTGAACAACCGCAACCTCCGCACGCTCCAGATCGACGTGCGGGTGTCGGAGGAACTCCTGCCGCGGATTCCGGCCGACGTGATTGCCGTCAGCGAAAGCGGGTTGAAGTCGCATGCCGACATCCTGCGGCTGCGGCAGCACGGGTGTCGCGCGTTCCTGATTGGCGAGCGCTTCATGACCGCACGCGACCCGGGCGTGGCGCTGCACGCGTTTCTCGAAGCGTGCGGCGAGCCACCCGCGGCCCGTGTCGGGCGCGAGTGAAAGGCTCCGGGCTGGTGCTGGTCAAGATTTGCGGGATTACGCGGCTCGCCGATGCCGAGGCCGCCATCGAAGCGGGCGCGGACGCGCTGGGCTTCGTCTTCTGGCGCGAAAGCCCGCGGTTTATCGATCCGTTTCGGGCCAGGGCCATCGTGCGGGCGCTGCCGGCTTTCGTGACGACTGTGGGCGTCTTCGTCAACCAGCCCTCGGAGTTCATCGGCGGGGTGGCGAACCTCGTCGCTCTGGGCGCGGTGCAACTACATGGCGACGAGGCGGCCGAGCGCGTTCACGATCTCGGACGCCCGATCATCAAAGCCTTGACACTCGACCTGGCGTCGAATCCGGATCGGCTGGCGATGTGGCCGGCCGGCGTCACCATCCTGCTGGACGTGCACGACCCGGTCCGCCGCGGCGGTACCGGACGAACAGTCGAATGGGGGGCGGCGGCGGCAATTGCGGCCAGACGGCGCACCATCCTCGCCGGAGGCTTGACGCCGGAGAACATCGCGGCAGCCGTCGATCGCGTTCGCCCGTTCGGCGTCGACGTGTCGTCGGGAGTCGAACGGTCGCCGGGTGTGAAGGATCGCGACAGAATTCGGGCGCTGTTCCGTGCGCTGAACGGCGTGCGGGTGGGTGAGCAGCCTTAGGCGCGCGCAGCGCGAAGGGGGTCCGGCGGGGCGAAAGCCCGCCGGTCTTGTTATGACGACCAGGGTGACCGCAAGGCGCGATCCTGACGCGCGCGGCTATTTCGGGGAGTTCGGGGGACGCTACGTCCCCGAGACGCTCGTCGCCCCGATCGAGGAGCTCGAGCGCGCCTACCTCTCCGCGCGCGACGATCCGGCGTTCAACGCCGAGCTCGATCGGCTGTTGAAGGATTATGCCGGCCGTCCGACGCCGATGTACGAGGCCAAGCGGCTGGCGGAGAAGGCGGGCGGCGCGCGGATCTTCCTCAAGCGCGAGGACCTCACGCACACCGGTGCGCACAAGATCAATAACGCGCTCGGACAGGCGCTCCTCGCCGTCCGCATGGGCAAGCGCCGCATCGTCGCCGAGACCGGCGCCGGCCAGCATGGGGTGGCGACGGCAACCGCCTGCGCGCTGGCCGGACTCGAGTGCCACGTGTACATGGGCGCCGAGGACATGGGTCGACAGGCGCTGAACGTGTTCCGCATGCGGCTGCTCGGCGCGGAGGTCCGTCGTGTGGACGCTGGAAGCCGGACGCTGAAGGACGCCATCAACGAAGCGATGCGCGACTGGGTGACGAACGTGTCGGATACGTACTATCTGCTCGGATCGGTCCTCGGGCCGCATCCGTACCCGCTGATGGTACGTGAATTTCAGTCGGTCATCGGCCTCGAAGCGCGCGCGCAGATCATTGAACAGGCGGGCCGGCTCCCACACGCGATTGTGGCGTGCGTCGGCGGCGGCAGCAATGCCATCGGTATGTTCGATGCGTTCATCGACGATGCGGACGTCCGGCTGATCGGCGTAGAAGCCGGCGGGGAAGAGATCGCCTGCGGCCGGCATGCGGCGCGGTTCGCGGGCGGGAGCCCCGGCGTGCTGCAGGGCACACGCACGTTCGTGCTCCAGGACGACGACGGCAACATCGAGTTGACGCATTCCATTTCAGCCGGTCTCGATTACGCAGCTGTCGGGCCGGAACATGCGTGGCTGCGGGCGCTGGGACGTGCGGAGTACGCGTATGTCAGCGACAACGATGCGCTCGACGCGTTCCAGACGCTGGCGCGGCTCGAGGGCATCCTGCCGGCGCTCGAATCGGCGCATGCCGTGGCCTACGCCCGGCAGGTGGCCACGGCGCTCGGGCCGTCAGCGATTCTGTTGATTAATCTCTCGGGCCGCGGCGACAAGGATGTGAATACCGTGGAGAAGCATCTTGCCGGCTCATGACTCCACCGCAGAGGATAAGAACGCTCATTTGCAGTGCGCGACGCACGAGGCCAGGCTATCGGGAACCTGGGGTGAAACAGAGGGAAGTCACAGCAGCCGCGCAACCGTGCTTAGCACGGGGTTTTCCCTCCGCGTCCTCCGCGTCCTCCGTGGTAAGGAATTCGCGTGAGTCGTATCGCTGATACGTTTGCGCGCCTTCGCGGGGAGCGCCGGCCCGGTCTGATCACATACACGACCGCCGGTGATCCTGATCTGCCCCGCTCCGCAGAGATTCTGCGCGCGCTCGACCGCGCGGGGGCCGATGTCCTCGAGGTGGGCGTGCCGTTTTCCGATCCGCTCGCGGACGGTCCGGTCATCCAGCGGGCGAGCGAGCGGGCGCTGGCAGCAGGCGGGAATCTGCGCTCGGCGTTGACCATGATCGAGACCGTTCGGCCGCACGTCGGCGCGCCCGTCGTGATCTTCAGCTATGCGAACCCGCTGCTGCGGATGGGCCTGTCGATTTTTGCGAAGCGGGCCGCCGCCGTCGGGGTCGACGGCGTCCTCGCCCTGGACCTGCCCATCGAAGAAGCCGCATCGTTCCACGACACCCTGGCCGCCGCGGGACTCGATACGATTTTCCTCCTGAGCCCGACCACGACGGACGACCGAATCCGCCGCGCCGCCGAGATGGGGAGCGGCTTTCTGTACGGGATTTCGCGGCTGGGCGTGACCGGCGCCCGCGACCGGATCGCCTCGGGTGCCGAGGCGCTCGCGCGGCGCATCCGGAAACACACCGCGATGCCCATTGCCCTGGGGTTCGGTATTTCGCGGCCGGAACACGTGGCGGAAGTAGCGGGCTACGCCGACGCGGCGGTCGTCGGCAGCGCGCTCGTGTCGACCATCGCCGAGGCGAGCGGGTCGCCGGCGCTGATCGACAGGGTCGAACAGTACGTGCGGTGGTTGAAAGGCGCTCATGCGCACGCTTGACGATCTGCGCGACGATATCGATCGTGTCGATGAAGTGCTCGTGCGGCTCCTGAACGAGCGCGCGCGGGTCGCGTGCGAGATCGGCCTTCTCAAGAAGGCACAGGGCATCGGAGTCTACCAGCCCGAACGGGAGAAGCAGGTGCTCGAGCACGTGCGCAACGTCGCCGTGGAAGGGCCGCTCGGGCCCGACGCCATCGCGCGGCTGTTCGAACGTATCATCGACGAAGCCAGGCGCCTCGAGCGCCGCGTCGTCCACGGGGAAGTCAGCGGCAATCCCGACGAGCGGCAGGCGTAGGAATTGGGGATTTGGAATTAGGAAGTGCGAGGCCAGAGAAGCCATGGTCGTAGTGATGCAGGAACGAGCCACCGAGGAGCAGATTGCGCAGGTCGTCGCGCGCCTGGTGGAAATGGGCATGGACGTCCACCGATCGACGGGCGTCGAGCGGACGGTGCTGGGTGCGGTCGGGCAGGGACACCCGGATGCCGGTCTGATCGAGATGCTCGACGGCGTGCATGAAGTGCTGCGGATCTCGTCGCCCTACAAGCTCGCGAGCCGCACCTTCAAGCCCGAAGGCAGCGTGGTGATGGTCGGCGACGTGCGCATCGGCGGTGACGAAGTCATCGTCATGGCGGGGCCCTGTTCGGCGGAGAACGAGAAGCAGGTGCGGGCGACGGCGGCGGCGGTGCGCCGTGCCGGCGCGAAGATCTTTCGCGGCGGCGCGTTCAAGCCGCGCAGCTCGCCCTACAGCTTCCAGGGTCTCGGTGAACCTGGTCTGCGTCTCCTGCAAGACGCCGCTCACGCCGAGAGCCTGAGGCTCATTACGGAAGTGATGGACCTGAGCCAGATCGAACTGGTCGGGAAGTACGCCGACATCTATCAGGTTGGCGCGCGCAACATGCAGAATTTCACGCTGCTGCGGGAGCTCGGCCGCACGCGCAAACCGGTCCTGCTGAAACGCGGCATCTCGGCGACCATCGAAGAGTGGCTGCTCTCGGCAGAGTACGTGCTGAGCGGCGGCAACAGCGACGTAATCCTGTGCGAGCGCGGCATCCGCACCTTCGAAACCGCGACCCGGAACACGTTCGACATTTCAGCGATTCCGGTGGTCCGGAAACTGAGCCACCTGCCGATCATTGCCGACCCGAGCCACGGCGCCGGCCGTCGCGACATGGTCGTGCCGATGGCACGGGCCGCGGTCGCCGCCGGAGCGGACGGGCTCATCATCGAAGTGCATTGCGATCCGGACCACGCCCTCAGCGACGGCGCGCAGTCGCTCTTCCCGACGCAGTTCGACCGGCTGATGGCGGAACTGCGCATCATCGCGCCTGCGATCGGGCGGAGCATCTGCCTCGAACCGGCGACGCGGCGGGGATGGTCATAATGAAAGATGAGATTGTTGATTGGTGATTGATGATTGTTGATTTGAAATCTTCAATCAACAATCGAATCAGCAATCAGCAATCACCAATCACCAATCAGCAATTCAATGAACCTTCCCGTTATTCAACCTGGCCGCCGGACCGCTCCGCCGCCGATCTTCGCGAAGGTCGGGATCGTGGGACTCGGCCTGATCGGCGGCTCCATTGCGATGCGGGCGCGCGAGCTGTGGCCGTCGTCGCTCGTCATCGCCGTCGACAACAAGGACGTCCTGGAGGCGGCGATGCGGCTGCATGCGATCGACGTCGCGGCCGACGACCTGATCGTTCTGGCAGAGGCCGATCTCGTCGTTCTTGCCGCACCCGTCAGACAGAACATTGCGTTGCTGCAGCAGTTGGACGACCACATCCGCCAGCCTGCCATCGTGACGGATACGGGGAGCACGAAGCGGGAGATCGTGGCGGCCGCGCGACAGCTTCCACCACGCTTCACGTTCATCGGGGGGCACCCGCTTGGCGGCGCGGCCAAAGGCGGTCTGGAGCACGCCCGGCCGGATCTCTTCGCCGGACGGCCCTGGCTGCTGACGCCCGACGGTCCGGCGGACGTGAGCGAGCAGACGCAAGCGGGCGTTGTCGCACAACTCTCCGCGTTCATCCGCGCCCTCGGCTCCGAACCCCGGACCCTCGGCGCCGAGGCGCACGATCGACTCCTGGCGTTCCTGAGCCATCTGCCGCAGATTACCGCCAGCGCGCTGATGCAGGTGGTCGGCGAGGCTGTCGGGCCCGACGGCCTCGCGCTCGCCGGCCGCGGGCTCGCGGATACGACGCGGCTGGCCGGCAGCCCGCCCGACATCTGGAAGGACATTGCGGCCACGAACGCGGATCAGATCGGACCCGCGCTGGACGAATTGATCGCCCTGCTGCAGGATCTCCGGCGCGACCTCGGCGATGGGGAACGGCTGACAGACGTGTTTTCGAACGCCAGCCGGCTACGGGAGCGTCTGCCGAAGTAGGGCACTCCGTTGGAGTGCAGGCCTTCAGGCCTGCGGTGTGCCGTGTCGGGGCGGACCTGCCGCCTAAGCGCCTCCGGCGCTTCGGCGAGCCTCGCCGAAGCTCGTCGGCCTGCGAGCGAGCAGAGGCGGGAAGGTCCGCACTACAGTTGAAACCGCGGGCGTGCGGGTCCGCACTATTTGGGGGCAGGTCCGGCCGGCGCCGGTACCAGCGTCACGACCGTCGAGCGGTCCGACGGAAAGTACTTCCTGAACACCTCCTGCAGCATCTGCGGCGTGAGCGCATCGATACGTTCGTTTCGCGTGAGGATCTCTCCCGGGTCGCGGCCGAGCATGTGGACGGTCTCCAGGCGCCGCAGCCAGTAGTCGTTCTGCTTCAGGGCGACCTCGTAATTGCGGCGCGCCGTTTCCCTGGCGCGGTTCGTCAGGTCGGCCGACGGTCCGTCCTCCTGCAGCCGCTTCAACTCCTGCATCAACCGTGCGGTCATCGTCTCCAGGTTCTCCGGCGCGGCGCCGAATCGCACCTGAATGAAGCCCGCGCCGCGCTGGGGGAGCGGCTGCGACAGACCGACCGAGACGGTGTAGGTCTGGCCCAGTTCCTCGCGCAGCACGTCACGCAAGGTCGTCTCGAGGACAGTCGAGGCGGCCAGCACCTTTTCCTGCTCCATCGGATCGGCGGGCGGATCCGCGAAAAAGCTGATCGCCGTCTGGCCGCGTGGCTCACGGCCGGCCTCGACGCGGGCGCGGGCGGTTTCGTCCGGAAAATGAAAGCCGACATCGCGGTGCTTCGATCCCGGCTGGCCATTGGACGGCAGCGAGCCGACATATCGCGCCAGCAGCGGCAGCACCTCATCGACCTTGAACGCGCCGACAACGAACATGGTGAAGTCGGCGGCATTCGAGAACCGCTCGCGGTAGAAGCCGATCATCTTGCCGCGATCGAGCGATGCCACGCGTTCCGGGGTCAGCGGCTGGGAGGTGTAATGATTCGACGTGTTCACCTCGGCCAGCTTTTCACCGAAGACCTGGCCGGGCGATCGGCCTCGATTGGCCAGCATCGCGTCGAGCTGCCGTTTCAGCAGCGCGAACGATTCGTCGTCGTTTCCGGGGGCGGTGAAGGTCTGATAGAGGAGCTGCAGCGCCGTCTCGAGATCCGCAGGCGCCGCGGACCCGGAAATGCCGTGCGATGACAGGCCTGCGTACGGCCGCGCCGAGGCGATCTTTCCGGCGAGGAGCTTCTGCAGCTCCACTGCCTTCAGCCCGCCAATGCCCGAGAGGCTGACCAAACCCGTGGCCAACGAGGCTTCCGGATATTCGGCCGGCGGTGCGAGTGACGTGCCGCCGGGAGCGTCAAGCGTGAAGAGGACCTGATCGTTCTTGAAATCGGTGGACTTCAACCAGGCTTCGATCCCGTTGGCGAACTTCACCACCGTCACTCCGAGCGTGTCGATTGAGCGCCGCGAGCTCACGGCGGCGGCCTCCGGTGGCCGTTCCATCAGCGCGCGGCCGGACGTGGCATCCACCCACTCGCTGACCGGTGCGGCAGCGGCCGTGGTCAGCGCCGCCTGCAGCTCGGCATCGCTGGGAATCCGGATGCCGGCTTTCTGGGGGGAGATTGCAAGAACCACGCGGCTGTCGTCGGTGAGCAGCGCTTTCGCCCGCGCCGACACCTCGTTCACGCTGATCCCGGGCAGCAGTTGCTGGACGAGCCTGTATTCGTACTCGATCCCGGGGCTGGGCTCGTCGTCCAGAAAATACCGGACGTATTCAGCAGCGAACGAGCCGCTCTCCGTCTTGTCCCGTTCGCTGTAGGCGCGTTCGTATCCCGCAATCATCGACTTCTTCGCGCGCTCCAGCTCCGTCGCGCTGAAGCCGAACTCGCGCACCCGCTTGGCTTCGGCGGCCAGCGTCGCGATGCCATCTTCGAGCCGGCCGTCCTGCACGCTCGCGCTCATCGTGAAGGTCGAGACGCCGCGGCTCAGCGAGCCGTTGCCGGCGCCGGCGCTGAGGATCTTCGCGTCCGGTTTGCGTGAGATCTCATTGAAACGATCGTCGATCATGTCGTCGACAAAACGCTCGATGAGCTGCCGGCGGTAGTCGCCCACGTGCAATTCGCTCTGGCGCGGGCGTTTCCGCAGGATCTGAACGCTCGACGACGTGACTTCCGGATCGGTGGCGACGTTGACCAGCGTTTCCGTGTGAATGGGGACCGCCCGGTCCGGCTGGGACGCTGACGGGCCGCGCGTTTTCAGGCCGCCAAAAGCCTCCTTGATTGACTGCTCGATCTGTCCGGCGTCGACGTCGCCGACGGCGATCACGGCCATCTGGTCGGGGCGGTACCAGGTATCGTAGAACGAGCGGAGCCGCTCGACCGGCGCGTTGCGGATGATGTCGGGCTTGCCGATCGGCAGGCGTTCGCCATACCGCGACTTGTAGAACAGGATTGGGAACTGCTTGTCGCGGAGGCGGGAGCCGGCACCGAGCCCGCCGCGCCATTCCTCGATCACCACGCCGCGCTCCCTGTTCACTTCCTCTTCGCTGAGCGTGAGCCCGCCGGCAAAGTCAGCCAGCGCCGTCACGCCCTTGCCGACGATCTCGGGCTTGTCGGTCGGCAATTCGAGCATGTACACCGTTTCATCGAAGCTGGTGTAGGCGTTGACGTGCGGTCCGAGCCGCGAACCGGTCGACTCGAAATAGGCCACCAGCTCGCCCGGCTTGAAATGCTCGCTGCCGTTGAACGCCATGTGCTCGATCAGGTGAGCGAGTCCCTGCTGATCGTCGGCCTCGTTCGTCGAGCCGGCTTTCACGGCGAGCCGCAGCGCGACCCGCCTCGCCGGCCGATCATTGTGGCGGACGAAATAGGTGAGTCCGTTCGCCAGCGTCGCCTTGCGCACCGCCTGGTCGAACGGAATCGCGTCCTGCAGCCGTGCTTGCACGGCCTGCGCCTGTACGAACGCGTCGACTTCGCGGTGCAACCGCGGCTTAGCCGCGGCCGCGGATCGAGTAACGAAGGTCCGCCGCGCGCTCGCAGCTTCGAGGCGGAGCGTCGTGACGTTGAACGTCTGAGCGGCGGTGCCGGCGGCCGCAACAATCACAACCGCGATGGCTGAGCGGATGGCGCGAGCGTTCATCAAAGCCACAGGTGCTCCCGTAGTCTCGCGATGGTAGCACGTATAATTTGTGGATGGACAACGGGCTCGAGGCGGTCATCCTCAGCGCGTGCCGCACGCCGATTGGATCGTTCGGCGGCGTGTTCAGAGACTTGTCGGCGGTCGATCTCGGGACCATCGTGATTCGGGAAGCGATCGCGCGCGCCCGGGTCGAGATGTCCGAAATCGGCGACGTCGTGCTCGGGTGTGTGCTTCAGGCCGGCGCCGGCATGAACGTCGCGCGGCAGGCCGCGCTCGGAGCCGGGCTGCCGGTCGACGTTCCAGCTGAGACGGTCAATCGCGTGTGCGGTTCCGGCCTCCAGGCCGTCGTCCACGCCGCGGACGCGATTCGAACCGGGTACGTCGACTGCGTCGTCGCAGGCGGGACCGAATCGATGTCGAGCGCACCGTACGTCCTGAACGGCGCCCGGTGGGGATACCGGATGGGGAATGCTGAAGCGATCGATTCGATGCTGAGTGAAGGCCTGACGTGCGCAATCGGGCAGTGCCACATGGGCATGACGGCCGAGGCGGTCGCGACGAAATATCACATCTCGCGCGACGAGCAGGATCGGTTCGCCGCCGAGAGCCAGCAGCGCGCAGAGTGCGCCATTCAGTCCGGCCGTTTCAAGGACGAAATCGTCGCGGTCGCGGTCCCGCAGAAGAAGGGCGACGCGCGCCGCGTCGAGACGGATGAATACCCGCGCGCCGGAACGACCGTCGAGAAGCTCGCCGCGCTGCGGGCGGCGTTCAATAAGAAGGACGGCACGGTGACGGCGGGGAATGCCTCGGGCATCAATGACGGCGCGGCGGCGGTGGTGGTGGCGTCCTCCCGGAAGGCGGCCGCGATCGGGACGCCGCCGCTCGCGCGGATCCTGGCGCATGCGGTCGCCGGCGTCGACCCCGCGATCATGGGGATGGGACCCGTTCCCGCCGTGCGAAAGGTGCTCGAGCGGGCCGGGCTCACGGTCAACGACATCGACCTGTTCGAGCTGAACGAGGCATTTGCGGTGCAGTCGCTGGCAGTCATGCGCGAGCTCGGCGTCGATCCAGCCAGGGTGAATGTCAACGGCGGCGCCGTCGCGCTCGGCCATCCGATTGGCGCAAGCGGCGCCCGCATTCTCACGACGCTCATCTATGCCCTCCGCGCGCGACGGCTTCGATACGGGGTGGCGTCGCTGTGCATCGGCGGAGGCATGGGCATTGCGATGGCGGTGGAAGCGCTCTAGGAGGAAGCTGAAAAAACACGACAACGCAGAACACGCAGAGACCGCAGAGACCTTAATTCCTAATGATTCTCTGCGATCTCAGCGGGTTCTGCGTCGAACGTTCGGCTGTTCAACAACAACCTGCTGGAAATTTGGAATTTGGAATTTGGAATCGGGATCTCGCGTCGCGCCCTGGACGCGGTTATCGCGCATGCGCGTGCCGAAGCGCCGCGCGAGTGTTGTGGGATCCTGGTCGGCCGGGGCTCATCGATCAGCGAGGCAGTCGCGGCGCGGAACCTCGCAACCGAGGCGACACGCTTCCTGGTCGATCCACAGGATCACATCAACGTGATGCGCGCAGCGCGCGGCCGCGATCTCCAGATTCTCGGTTTCTATCATTCTCATCCACACACAAGTCCCGTTCCATCGCCGACCGATCGCGCAGAGGCCAGCTATCCCGACCACCTTTACCTGATCGTCAGTCTCGCCATCGAACCCGCAGATGTCCGGCTGTTCCGCCTGGCAGACGGGAACTTTCTCGAAGTCCGATTCGTCACAAACGACTGAATGCCCGGGTTCCGCTCGATTTCTGTCGCGCTGTGCCTGTGGGCGCTTGCCGCCGCCGAGCCGGCGGCGCAAGACCTGCCGCAACCGGCGCAGCCGCCGATCACGGTCACCAACATCGTCATCACCGGAAACAAGGAACTGTCCGAGGAAACAGTGCGCCGGGCGATTCCGGTGGAAACCGGAATCCCGACCGCCGAGCCGCTCGAGCACATTCGCGATGCGGTCGAGCGGCGCTACCGCGAAGAGGGCTTCACGTTTGCGCGCGCGGCGCCCGCGTTCGACGCGGCAACGGGCACGCTGTCCGTGACGATTGACGAGGGCGTCATCGACGGCGTGGAGTTTCAGGGCGTCGACGACGAGAGCGTCGCGCGCATGTTCGCCGACGAATTCGCACTGCGCGCCGGCGACGTCTTCAATCGAAAACAGGCCATTCAGGCGCTGGAAGTTGTGTTGCGGCAGACGCGCGGCGCCATCCGGCCCGGCCGCGTGTACTTTCGCGACACGCGTGATATCCGGAGCCGCCGCGGAACGTTCGATCTCGTGGATCGCAACGGTCAGCGGATTCTGCTGGTCGGTCTGAGCGAGCCCACGGGCCGTTTTCGCCTCGTCCCGGATCTCGGCGATCGCGAGGACTGGTTCACGCCGGTCGACGGGTTCGTGCCGTCGCTCGGCTTCGGCGCGACGATCTTCGATCATCACGAGTTCAATCATGCTTACGTTCTCGGCCATCTCTCCGTGAAAACCGCATCGCACCGCGCCGGCTACGCGCTCGGGTTCGAGCGTCCGGTGTTTCGGACGAAGAAACTGTACTTCGGCGGCGAGCTGCACGACCTGACCGCCACCGATGACCGCTGGCAGGTCTCGTCGACCGAAGCCAGCCTCGCGGCCATCGGACCGCGAAAGAGCTTCCGTGATTACTACCGCCGCCGAGGCCTTCAGCTCAACGCCGCCTTCCGGATTCATCCACAGGCAGAACTGCTGTTCGCGTGGAGGGGCGAACGCCACGAGAGCCTGCCCGTCGAAAGCGACTTCAGCCTCTGGAACGGTGACGAGCCGTTCCGGCCGAATATTGCCGTTCCCGACGGCCGGCTGAATGCCGTCGTGATCGGCGCATCGGTCGACGCGCAAAGCTTCGATCGGGAATCACTCGACGCGGCGTACCGGCGCCATCAGCTCGAGAATCCGTTCGGCGATCGCCTCAACACGCCGGAGGGCCGGCACGACCTCCTGTCGATGTGGCGGCTCGACTGGACGTCGGAGATCGCCACACCGGGTCACAGCGACTTCGACTTCCGCCGCCACATCATCAGCGGCCGCGGCCGGCTTCTGGTTTCACCGCACCAGGAGCTGGCGGCACGTCTCATGGGCGGATGGTCAGGTGGGTCGCTGCCGCCCCAGCGACGGTTCGCTGTCGGAGGCATCGGCTCGGTGCATGGCTACGAATTCAAAGAGGAGGTCGGCGACACGCTGGCGCTGCTCAATCTCGAATACGCGCTCGGCTGGAGAAACGCCTTCCAGGTCCTCGGCTTCTTCGATGCCGGGCATGTGACGCGCCGGCAAAGCGCAGTCGGCCGTTTCGACCTGCAGACGCCGCCGCGGTGGCTGAACGGCGTCGGCTTTGGTTTCGCGCTCGGCGACGCGCGTCTCGACTTCGGCTATAAGCTCGACCAGGTTCCGAGCTCCCTGCAGGTGCTGCTGCGGTTCGGCCGAACGTTCTGAAAACGTGCATGCGCGCGCCGATGTCGCAACGGTCAAAGGCGCTCGCGCTGACCCTCTTCCTGGTTCAGTGGGCGCTGCCGGTCTCCGCACTCGACGTCGTGCTGAAAGACGTGCGCGCCCCGCGGGCCATCGTGACTGCCTTCGTTGAAGTGCGCGATCCCGTGCCCGATCGGTTCAGGAAGCTCATCGATGACGGCGGTGTCCTGTACCTCCGACTGGAAACCGAGTTGTGGGAGAGCCGGCCGGTATGGGATCGGTTGGTCTATCCGGCGATTGTCCGCGTGTTCCGTCTGATCCGGGCGCCGTCCGGCAGTGAGATTTCCGTCGCTGACTCAGCAGGATCGACGCAGACGTACGCAGTTGTCCCGAACCCGATGTCGATGCCGATCGAGCTCGGTCAGAGCGGCCGTATCAGCGCATCCGCCCGCTACTACGTCCGCGTCCTGGCCACGGCAGGCACGCTCGCCGAGCGGAACGCGGATGATGTGGGCGACGTCGTGTTCGGGAAGGCTTCGGAAACGACGGGCCTCGGTTCGCTGGGGCGTGCGGTCCTGCGCACCATGATCAAGGTGAGCGACTACCTGCAGAGCGTGTCGGCCGAAACCACCGGACGCAGGATCTCAGGAACCGATCTGCTCAAGCCTTGACACCAAATTCTCGTTTCGAGCCGCATAACCGGCTACGCGCCCCATTTGCGACCCAGTTCGTCCAGACCAGCCTTGCCGAGATCCGCCGGCGTCATGGCGATACGAAAACGGCAGTCGGCTTTGAAATTGAGAAAGAACGGCTCGGCGAACGTGGGGATGCGTGAAACGTCCGCGACGTCGATGATCAAGACGGCGCAGCGCGTTCCGTCCTGCTCGGTGAAATACGTCGCTTCCGGCTTCAGCTCCTCGAGAATCCTTCCGATAATCTGACCGGCCTTGCCCTGACGGACCAGGGTGTTGAATGGCTCGTGGGGGATGCTGGCAGTCAACATCATGCGCATCGATCAACCTCCAGATCCCGTCAATCCTCGCGCAACGCGATGATCGGGTCAACCCGGCTGGCGCGCAGGGCCGGAATCAGGCTGGCTGCGGCGGCGACTAGCACCAGCAGCGCGGCGACGGCCGCGAACGTGGGGGCGTCGGTCGGGCTCGTCCCGAACAGCAGCGCGTCGATCAGGCGCGTACTCGCGAAGGCGAGTGCGAGACCGGCGGTAATACCCGCGGCAGCAAGCTGCAACCCGTGCCCGAGCATATCGACCACGATATCTCGCGGCCTGGCGCCAAGCGCCACGCGCACGCCGATTTCCCGGCGGCGCTGCGCCGCAACGAAAGCGAGCACGCCATATAACCCGACCGCTGCCAGACCCGCCGCGACCGCACCGAAACCGGTCAGGAGCGTGACGCTGAATCGCCGCTGCGCGATCGACAGCGCAAGCTGCTCGTCCATCGTTCGTACCGCCGAGACGGGCTGGTCCTTGTCCACCTGCCAGATCGCGGCTCGTGCCGCGCCGGCCAGGCTGGCCGGTGGAACCGTCGAACGCAGCACGAACGTCATGGACGGCCAGGCATCCTGTCGATATGGCACGTAAAACGTCGGCTGCGGCGCGGCTTCGAGCGACGCATGATGCACGTCGCCGACAACGCCGACGACGGTCAGCTGGTGTTCGCCGTCGATCGAGAGCCGCCGTCCGATTGGATCGGCCGACGGCCAATATCGCGCGGCCATCGACCGGCTGACCACTGCCACCAGCGGCCGGTTCTCGCGATCGTCGTCGCGAAACGCGCGGCCGCTCACAACCGGAATCCCGAGCGCGCGGAAGTACATCGGCGAAGCCGTACGATAATCGGCCGCGGCCTGTGGCGTCAGGGGGCGGCCGTCGATCGTGAGACCGCGCGTGCTGTTGCCGCCCGACAGCGGAAGGCGACTCGTCGCGCCCGCGGCCTCGACGCCCGGCACGGCGCGAAGCGCTTCGAGGGCATGTTCCCAGAAATCGGCGCGCTGGAATGCAGCGGGATAGCGCAGCTGCGGCAGGCTAACAGCCATCGTCAGCACCCTCTCCGGCTCGAAGCCGGCGGGCACGCGCTGCAAGCGGATGAAGCTCTTGACCGTGAGACCTGTGACGACCAGCACGACCACTGCGAGAGCGATTTCGGCGACCACGAGCGTTGCCCCGGCCCGGCGCTGGCCCGCACGGTTCCCGGTGCGGGCACTCTGCTTCCACGCGTCAACGCTGGACTGCTGCATCAGCTGCCGGGCCGGAGCGATCCCGAAGAGCAGGCCCGCTCCGATCGAGGCGGCAAACGCGAAGAGCAGAACCGGCGCGTTCGGACGAATGTCAGCCGCGGCATGGAAGTCGCTCGGCCCGAGCGCCGCGATCGGCGCCACCAGCCACATGGCGGCGATCACGCCAAAGGCGCCGCCGGCGACCGCCAGCACCACGCTTTCCGTGAGCAACTGGCCGAAAATCCGGCCCCGCGTCGCTCCGAGCGCCGCCCGCACCGCGATCTCGTGGTGGCGGCCGATCGAGCGCGCGACCTGCAGACCCGACACGTTGGCGGTCGCGATCAACAGAAGCAAGCCGACGGCGGCAAACAGCATCATCAGCGTTGGTCGAACCGGGCCGACGAGCTCGTCACGAAGCGAGGCGATCACGACGCCGACGTCGTCCCGATTATCGTTCGGATAGTCGCGCTCGAGCGACGCCGCGACAGCATCCATGTCGCGCTCTGCCTGCGCACGGGTAACTTCCGGCCGCAGGCGGCCGAGGACGAACAGGTAGCCGTGACCTCGCTGGGGGCTCGGATCCTGATCCGGCGCCAGAGGATCGTCCGGCACGCGCCAGTGCGGAGGAGTCCACACCTGTGCCCGCTCGGGAAAATCGACGCCCGGCGGCAGCACGCCGACAATGGTGTGAGGCTCGTCGTTCAAGTGCACCGTCCGGCCGATGACATCGCGGCGCGCGCCGAACCGATCCGTCCACATCGCGTGACTCACGATGGCGACCCGCGCGGCGCCCGCGCCTTCGTCGCCGCTTTGAAAGCCGCGACCCATCACCGGCTTCACACCGAGGATCTCGAAGAAATTGGCGCTGACGTTGGCGCCGGCCACCCGATCGGGATGATCGCCGGACGAGAGCGCAAAACCGGCGTTGCGAAACGCCGCCAGGCCGTCGAAGGCCCGGCTGCGCGCGCGCCAGTCGAGAAAGTTGGCCGGGGAGGCGCTGCCGGTGTTGGCCTGCGACACCAGCACGAGCGCGTCGGGCTCCGCGAACGGCAGCGGACGCAGCAGCACGGCGTAGACGACGCTGAAGATCGCCGTATTCGCGCCGACGCCGATTGCGATCGTGGCGACTGCCAGCAGCGCGAACCCTGGATTCCGAATCAGGGTCCGGAGGGCATACCTTAGATCATTTCGAAAAAGATCGAACATGAGTCCCCACCCCGCCCTACCTGCCCCTCGACTACTGGTATCGCAACGCGTCGACCGGCGCGATGCGCGAGGCGCGACGGGCCGGAAGATAACTCGCCAATATCGCAACCGCACCCAGCACGAGGACGGACGCGGCAAACGTGACGGGATCGGCCCCGGTCGTCTCGTAGAGCAGCTTTGTTATCGTGCGGCCCAGCACCAGCGCGAGTACGATCCCGATGGCCAGACCGAACGCCGCCAGCCGCATGGCGCCGACGACAATCATGCGCAGGATCTGACCGGCCTGCGCGCCAAGGGCGAGCCTGATGCCGATTTCTGACGTGCGCTGGCTGACGGCGTACGACATGACACCGTAGATGCCGATTGCCGCCAGCAGCAGGGCGAGGGCGGCGAATGTCGCCAGCAACGTCGAGCTGAAGCGCGCCTGCGCGAGCGACTTTGCCACCCATTGATTCATCGTGCGCACGTCGGAGACCGGCTGATCCTTGTCCAGCGTGCGGATCGCCTGTTCGACGGCCGGCGCGAGCGACAGCGGCTCCGTCGCCGTCCGGACCGTAACAGTCATCGCGCCGTACGCCAGCTGCGGGTGCGGCCAGTAGGTCGTCGGCTGCGGAGCCGCCGTCAGGTCCTGGAACCGGATATCGCCGACGACGCCGACGATCTCGGTCGGGACAATCGGGCTCGACATCGAGATCGACAGACGCTTGCCGATCGGGTTCTCGCGCGGAAAGTACGTCCGGACCAGTGATTCGCTGACGATCACGACGTTGGATTTCTCGCGCATCTCGCGTTCGGTGAAGAAGCGGCCGGTGACGAGCGGCACGTTCAGTGCGCTGAAGTAGCCGTTGTCGCACACGCTGACGTTCGTCACGTAGTCCTGGCCCGGCGGCGGCGGCGGTTGCCCCTCGATCGTGAAGCGCGTGCCCGCACCGAGGCCGGTCAGCGGGAGGTAGCTCACGGCTCCGACCGACTGAACGCCGGGCAGCTCGCGGATCCGCACCGTCGCGCCTTGAAAGAAGCGGACGCGCTCTTCGTCGTTCCGGTACTTCGCCGCCGGGAGCTGCAGGCGCATGGTCAGGATGTTGGTCGTCGAATAACCCGGATTGACGCGGCGGAGCGAGTCGAGACTGCGCAGCATGAGGCCGGCGCCGACGAGCAGGACCACCGCCAGCGCAATCTCCGAGATCACGAACGCCTGACGCATCCGCCGGCGGCGGACGCTTCCGCCGATCTGGCGGCCGCCGTCCTTGATCGTTTCCTGCACGTCGGCCTTCGTGCCCTCGAAAGCAGGGGCGAGACCGCAGATGATTGCCGTCAGCAGCGAGATCGTGACCGTAAAAGCGAGCACCGGATAACTCAGACGAAGATTGGCCGTGGTGGTGAGATCCACTGGGCTCAGCGCCAGCAGCACCTTCAGCCCCCAGACGGCGACGAGGAGGCCGGTCAGGCCGCCGAGGACCGCGAGGACGAGACTTTCCGTGAGCAGCTGCCGGACCACACGGCCGCGGAGCGCGCCGAGCGCCACGCGTATGGCGATCTCGCGTTGTCGCGCGGCACCGCGGGCCAGCAGGAGATTGGCGACGTTCGCGCACGCAATCAGCAGCACGAAAGCGACCGCGCCGGCCAGGATCAACAGCGCGCGCCGGTATTCGCCCGAGAGCTCATCGTGCAGCGCGATCACGCGCGCGCCCCAGTTGGCGTTGCGCTCCGGCGTTTCGCGTTCCAGCACCCGCGCAATCGCCGTCAGCTGGGTCTGGGCTTCACGGACTGACACGCCCGGTTTCAAACGGGCGACGGCTTCCAGAAAACGTCCGCCGAAATCGCGCGCGTCAGCGGGAAGGACGTACGGCGCCCACAGGTCCGACGGCTTGCCGGCCAGCGACCCTTCCTTGATGAACAGTGTGAACCCGGGCGGCATGACGCCGACAACGGTGACGGGACGCGCATTCAGTTGAATCGCCCGGCCGACAATCTCCGGATCGCCGCCGAACCGCCGCTGCCAGAGCTCGTACCCGAGCACGACGACGTTCGCCTGCGGATCGCGGGTTTCCTCGTCGGTGAACGTCCGGCCAACGAGCGGCGGCACACCGAGAATCGGGAAGAAGTCGCCGGTCACGATTTGCACGACCACTTCTTCCGGAGCGCCGCTTCCGGTCAGGTTTTGACGCGTATCGGCCAGCGCCGCCATCAGGTCGAATGCCGTCGCTCGTTCCCGCCACCGGACGAACTGCGATGGGCCGAGGACGTTGTTCCGTCCCGGACGCCGCGATGAGTGCTCCCACAGCGCGACGATGCGATCGGGATCGCGGAAGGGGAGCCGCTCGAGCAGCACGGCGTTGACGATGGTGAAGATGGCCGTGTTCGCGCCGATGCCGAGGGCGAGCGCGAGCACGGCGACAGCGGTAAAGCCGGGCGTGCGCACGCACACGCGAACGGCATATCGAATGTCCTGAAGCAACGAGTCCATGATTGACGTGGGGCTCCGCCCCACACCCCGGCTCACACCACTCCACGGCGCACAGTCCGCGCCGTGGGGACCCCGGGGTGCCGGGGCGGGGCCCCCCCCGCCCCCCCCCCCGCCACCCCCCCCCCCCAGGCAAAAAACCCGAGCACATAAAAAAAAAAAAGAT
>JBKPAI010000004.1:0-63953 GCA_046726355.1 Acidobacteriota bacterium
TAGGCGCGGATCTGAGTGCCGGCGACGCGGTCGGCCATCGATCGCCCGTTCAGGGGCTACGCGTCGTGCGTAGTGCGAGACGGCCAATGATGGCCGCGCCAGATTGCACACCGCTCGAGTGGGCGACCGCGCAGCGAAAACAAAATGCTGTCCGGGTCTTAACCGAGCGCGGTGCCGGGGCGCGCACGCGCGACGACCTCCAGCGCGCCCAGCGCATCGTCACGTTTCTGCCGTCGGTGCTGCGCCCGAGCTGTCAGCAAGGACGGCTACACGCCGCTCTGGCGGTTGCCGGACTTTGAAGCGAAGGCGATGCGAACCGTGGAGCTGCTGCTAGCGGCCGCGCCGATCCGTCGGCGAAGAAGAAAGACGGTGACACCCCCGCGGATTGGGCGCGATGCCGTGGTATGCGCGAAGTGGCGACTCGCCTCGATCAGGCCGACCCTACCAAGCAACCGTAAGACGAGCTGGAGACCGTGCTTCAACTGAGTCCTCTGCTCACGGGGACTTGGGCAGGTAGACGATTCGGTCGACCCAGTCCCAAGCGTGCCCTTCATGAGCCCAGAACTCCGTCAGGAGCCGACCCTGCTGGCCATAGTTCGTGGTGCGAACGGTGCGGCGGAACAGGATGAGTCCGCCGTGGCTCTCACCGGCGCGGAGCACCTGCCCTGCATGCCACGGGAGCGTCCTACGGTCGAACGCAACGAGCACCAGACCGGCCTCGCCGCAGGCGATCAGTAATGCGGCATCGTCGAGGCCCAGCCATGACCCATCCTGCCACCTTGCGATGTGAATAATTGGAAACCCGGGGACCAACCGCCGACAGGCTGTGACGAATCGATGAGACGTGTTCTCGTCAGCCAGCAACCGATGCTGTGTCGGCTTCTCCGTCACGCGCTCTGGTGATTTCCTCCGGGAAGGCCTTGGCATAAACCAGAGCTCGCTTGACGAGTACGCGCGGCCAGCGGAAATGGTCCGCCGTCCTTTCTACCGATTTGGTTTCGTCGTGCACCGCGACGACTTCCCACACGGCGACGCGATGACCGGTCAAGTACGCTTCGCGCCCTGAAAGTGAATCGCGAAAGGAGATCCCCGGGAATTCGGTTTCGAGGCTCTTCTCGATGACGTATCGTGCGACGAGGTCGCTCTTTGACGTCCTCGCGGCACGCGCCTGTTTGGTGACCAGTCGCTCGAAACGCGCAGGCACCCGCCCGGACACGTAGGCCGTGCTCATGTCTCTTGATTTTGTGCACACTGTGCACAAAAGTCAAGATCTGTGGGGAACCGGAGGATGCGGTCTCCAACCTGCAGCGCCTGTCGATTGCCGTCAGAACATGGCGGGAGTGGTCGCAGACATCGACGCGTCGGAACGACTCGCGAACGCATCGCGGCACCTCGTTGGCCCATCGTTGACAACCCGATCCCGACGTTTGGCGCGCTGGGCGATTGCTTGGGTACAGAACCGTTACAAGGAGACGCCATTCTGGCGGGGGCGCTTCAGGTCGTCCTTGGGGCTCCTCGTACTTGCATCCGGCACCCTGATCGGTAGCGCCGGATTCGGCCGTTCTCGAAAACAGCGTGCACGTTCCGGCACCTCCTTACACAATGGGCCGTACGCAACAAAGGCCCTGTTTCCAGGGCCATTTTCCGAATTCTTTCAGGGAAAAATTGGTCGGGGCGAGAGGATTTGAACCTCCGAGAGGATTTTCCCCGATGATCTTGATCGAGTTCTTGTTGGCGCCGACAGTGCCGTCGTCGTGACGTCGGCTGGCTCGATGTCGAACGTGTCGTCGTAGGCGAGCGACGTGTGAGTGACATCGTCCATGATGCCGACGGTGAAGTGATTCTTCGGGCGGGCCTCTGCGAGCGTGTCGAGACTGCCTTCACCATCGCGGGCGTGAACTCTTTGGACGACAGACCGTAACGCCCTCCCACGACGACCGGTTCGGCGGCGAACGACGTCGTACCGTCGGCTCGCGCCTCGGCGAGCGCGGTGACCACGTCCTGATACAGCGGCTCGCCGAGCGCGCCCGGTTCCTTGGTGCGATCCATCACCGCGATCGCTTTGACGGATCGGGGCAGTTCTCGCAGGAACGCGGCGATCGAGAACGGGCGATACAGGTGCACCTTCAGCACGCCGACCTTGTCGCCGCGCCCCGCCAGATAGTCGACCGTCTCGTGCACGGTCTCGGCGCCCGACCCCATGATGACGACGACGCGCTCGGCTTCGGGATGGCCCGCGTACTCGAACAGGCCGTACTGCCGGCCCGTGAGCGCCGCGAATCGCGCCATCAACTGCTCCACGATATCGGGACAGACACGATAGAAGGGGTTGGCCGCTTCGCGGGCCTGGAAGAACGTATCGGGGTTCTGCGCGGTTCCCCGCAGCACGGGATGGTCCGGCGTCAGCGCCCGCCGGCGGTGGGCCGCCACCTGCTCTTCCGATACCAGTGCCCGCAGGTCGTCGTCGGTGAGCTCCTGGATCTTCGAGACCTCGTGCGACGTCCGAAAGCCGTCGAAGAAATGCAGGAACGGTACGCGCGCGTCGAGCGTCGCCGCGTGCGCGATGGCCGCGAAGTCGTGCGCCTCCTGCACGCTCGAAGCGCTGAGCATCGCGAAGCCAGTGGTCCGGCAGGCCATGACGTCGGAGTGGTCGCCGAAAATGGACAACGCGTGGGTGGCGATGGTGCGCGCCGCGACGTGCATCGCGAAGGGCGCCAGCTCCCCCGCGATCTTGAACATGTTGGGGATCATCAGGAGCAGGCCCTGCGACGCCGTGAAGGTCGTCGCCAGCGCGCCGGCCTGCAGCGCCCCGTGCACCGCTCCCGCGGCACCCGCTTCGGACTGCATCTCGACGACGTCCGGGATGTTGCCCCAGAGGTTGCGTTGGCCCTGATTCGACCATTCGTCGGAGAGCTCGCCCATGGCTGACGAGGGCGTGATCGGATAAATCGCGATCGCTTCGCTCATGCGGTGCGCGACAGACGCGGCCGCTTCGTTGCCGTCCACCGTCATGGTCCGCCGACCGGTCATAGGTTTCTCCCGGGAACGCAGAGGCAGGAGTGTCGCACCGCGCGTCCGAGGCGCCGCACAGATCCCTCGCGAGCTTACGCGTTCGGCAAGTCTGCCGTCTAGGCTGGAGGAGTGATGCGAGCGAACACGCCGCCCACGACCAACGCGACGCCGAGTAGCCCGATCACGATGCCCGCGGGCAGCAGGACCATCGTGACGCCCATCGCCAGGCCCACGATGATCAGCACGAACCCCAGCACGACGGCTGCCACATGACCGAGGAAATGGCCAGTCATGGTGAGGACGTGTCTGAGAGGTGACGGCCGTGAATTCGCGATGGGCATACTGGCTCCTTTATCGTTCACCGAGGTAGATCGCTGACCGTCATTTGTGCCCCATCTGAGACATCATGTGCTCGTGCATCATCGCCATGTGGCGATGCATGTCGACCTGATTCTTGACGAGCTCGGTCAGTAGCGCCTGCATGGCGGCGACCTTGTCGTCGCCGGGCGCGGATGTCATCGTCTGTGCCAGGGCCTCGAGGCGCGCATCCGCCGCTTTCATGTCGGCCATCATCTTGTCGTGGTCCATCATGCCGCCGGCCTGCGGCGTCGGCATGCGGTGTTCAGGCGCTTTGGGGGGTGCCTGCTGCGCCCGGACGGGGGCGAGAAAAAGACCTGCCGCGATGGCAAAGGCAGCGATAGGGATCAGTCTCATGTTGCGACGATAGCGGAACGGTGCGGGCGGCGGCTGTTCAATAATGAGCACCTGCCCATCACAAGTCGAGACGCGCCTTCATCAACTGATCGTGCTGATCGTACGAGATGGTGTCCTCAGCAGAGTCGCCGCTCACCTCTACTACACGGCAGAATCCCGTCGAGCACCAAATGTAGTCTCTTGGCCGAGTCCTCGACGAGATTAGTGCAGCACGAGATAGCCGTTCTCTTGAAGGAACGCGGCCTTGCGTCGATTGCAGCGGCACGCGACCGGAGTTGGGCACCGTCGATCTCGGTGACAACTCGCGAATCGGCGCACAGCAAATCGATTCCATGGGGCCTTCGCGAAAGGACTACCGGAGGACCGTGTCGGGTAGCGTGACCGGGTAGCACTTGGCCGGCAGAGTCGGTCGGACGGATCCAGCGAACCGAGGGCGGTCAGAGATC
Source organism: Acidobacteriota bacterium (assembly GCA_046726355.1). Taxonomy (GTDB): domain Bacteria; phylum Acidobacteriota; class Vicinamibacteria; order Vicinamibacterales; family CAVVIG01; genus QHWF01. Next base: position 4,173 of record JBKPAI010000004.1, read on the forward strand.
TCGAACAACTGGGGCGGAAAAGGTGATTTGAAGCGCCGCGCACTCGGTTCGCGATGGGAATTCGGAAGAGAAACCGAGTGACCCGGCGGCCTGAATTTCGGCGGTTTTCTTTGTGTGTATGGTCGGGGCGAGAGGATTTGAACCTCCGACCCCTCGGTCCCGAACCGAGTGCTCTACCAGGCTGAGCCACGCCCCGACCGAGGCGAACGTTTATCTTATCACGGCCGAGTCAATCACGGCTTCCATTCGCAACTGACGCCGTGAACGAACGCGCGACGCTACCGGGCTCTCTCGTCAACGGTGATCGGCACATCGGTCCTCGTCGACAGCGCTCCGTCGCTCGCCGTCGCACGGAGCACATACGTGCCGGCCTGGGCAAAACGCGCAGTCGTCACGGCCTTCCCTTCGGCGACGGGAATCGATCCGGCCGGCTCGAACGTCACCTTGGCAGGGCCGCGCAGCTGCATCCACGCGACGGTCAGGCCCCGCGGCCGCGGCGCCGCGTTCGAGTTCGTCTGCGCCTGAATCCTCGTGGCATCCGTGACGGCCGTCCGCTTCGGCGCCGCTTCCCGCGGCTTCGGCAGCCCATCGTCGGTCACGTTCGCGATCAACGATACCGCGGTGTTGATGCCGGTGGCCTGGATCGGCGCGACGGTGACCCCGGGAGGCGTATTCGGATCGCTCTCGCCGGGGTTGAGATTGCCGCGAGTCATCACGATGCGTTCGGTGATCTCCTCCACCGGCAAGAGCTCACCGTACGCCTTTTCTGTCTTTCCGTTCGCGGTGAGACTCCAGGTGATGACCTGCTTGCCGAAATCCTTGGGCACGGTGACGCGAAACACCCAGCCCTGGCGCCGGGGCAGGAAGTACGTCGGCTGGCCGCGGTCGGGGCCGCCGGGTTCGACGACATTGTCGGGACCGGCTGGAATCGCGAGCTCCTCCTGCCAGTTGCGGTTGAAATAGCCGAACACCAGGTCGAAGCTGCCATCCGGATTGCGGATCCAGCCTTCGAAATACGGCACGATGTTCTGGCCGCTGGCCCACTTCGTCTGCGGAATCGCGGTCGGCAGCTGCTGCGCGCCGGCACCCGCAACAACAAGCCATACGACAACGACAACCAGGGAGACTCGAACCCTCACGTCAACTCCGCGCGCCTTGCGCCAGAGGCCGGAACGTGGGCCGCAGCCTGGAACTCTGCGACTCACTCGTTTGTGGCCTTCTTCCGTGCCGCGACCCGCTGCTGATAGTCCTCTTCGTCGATGTAGAACAGGCTCACCCACGCAAAGCTCATCTCGTCAATCGTCCGCTGCCCGTATCCGACCCAGTTCCTCGGATTGGGGTTGTACTTGTTCGCGGTGGTGTTGTCGTGCCATGAGGTGATGTGAATGATCGTCCCGGCCGGCAGGATCGGCTGCACATCTTCCGCATAGGGATAGGTGATGTGCCAGCCGAACTGGTAATTGCTGACGCAGCTCAGCGTCTCGGTGCGCGCGGGGCCCGGACGGGCAGAGTCGGGACGAATGTCCGGATAAATCGCTTCCATGCACTGCGCCTTGCCGCGGTTGTGCATGTGGGGCTGAAACGCGGAAATCACCGCCGGCCTGGGCAGACGGAAATACCCATCGCTCCGCGACACCTCGCCGGGCGGGATGTCGAGATCAGTGTTGTCGCCCATGTGCTGGGTGAAGGCCACGTACTTCGGCACCTGACCCTTCGGATACAGCTTGAACCCGATCGACACATTCACCAGCGCTCGCTCGCCGCTCGGATGCAGGTGCAGGTTGAAGTGGATCTTCGAACCGGCCTTGATCAACCGGCCGGAGTTCTCGGGAAAAATGTCGCCGTTCTTGCCCAGCGCGTATTCGTTGAAGAAGAACCCGACCGGATCTTCCTCCTCGTCTTCGATCATGTTCGCAGTGGCGTGATGGACCACTCTGAAGCTGAACGGCTCGGGCTTGGTCTCCACCGCAGCGATGTACAAGTCCTCTTTGAACCCGGGATCGACGTCGACGTCGTAGAACTCGTCGGGACCGTTCGCGCGGAGCTCGTACGCCTTCGGCAGCGAGACGACCATGTCGGGCTTGCCGATGTGCCATCTGTCGATATCGTCAAATACGCGCGGCTTCGGCATGTCGGCGGCATCGCCCGCCGGCGCGCCGGCGTCAACCCACTTCGCGATCGTCGCGATCTCGGCGTCGGTGAGCGATGGATCGTCCTTGAACTTCTGGATGCCGATGTGACGGTCGATATACCACGGCGGCATCTCGCGCGCCTGCACCTTCTGCTTGATCGCCCGCGCCCACGGACGCACGTCCTGGTACGTCACGAGCGACATCGGCGCGATCGCGCCGGGACGATGGCAGCTCTGACACGACTTCTGCAGGATCGGCGCGACGTCCCGGCTGAACGTGGTGGCCGGACCGCCGGACTGCTGCGCGAACGTGGGGGGATAAAGGACGCCGGCGACGAGGAGCGAGAGGGCCGCGCGCTTCATCGGATCCTCCGGGCACGCTTGAAGGCTGCGAACAAAATCCCGGTAGTGTCCGCCTTGAGGCGGACCGGTTCCGGCGAGAGCCGTATAGGACCCGGCTGACGCCGTAACGGGTCCGGGTGAAGCCGGACGCTGCCAGAGACCGTCAACCGCTCACGACTGCGGCAATCGAAATGCTAACAACTCGCCCGAGTAATTGCCACCGCTGATGGCAATGACGATGTACTGCCTGCCGTTGAACATGTAGGTCATCGGTGAGCCGCTCTGCGGCGCAGGCATGTAGACGGCACCGGCATCGACGCCGGTCGCCTTTTCGTAGGCACGCAGCATCGCGCCACGCTGACCGGTCGAGGTAGTCGTGAACCGTGACTCGCCGGCAATCAGAAGCGTTTTGGTCACGAGCGTGCCGACATTGCCGGGCTGCCCGGTGCGCGGGACGATTTTCATGCCCTTGAGCGCAGGATGGTTCTTGACGTTATCCGGGGTCTCGCCGTGCGGCATCTGCCACCGGATCTCGCCCTTGTCAAGATTGATCGCGCTGATCCGGCCGTACGGCGGCTTGATCAGCGGCAACCCCTGCACGTTGAGCCCTCCCCCGCCGCCGCCCTCGGGCACAGCAGGCGCGGGGGTGCGGGCTGCCGCGCGATCCGCACCCGGCGCGTCAGCGCCGGCGCCGCCGCCCGATCCGAGCGTCGTCCGCATCCCGGTCGCCGCTGATCCTTGAACGTAATTCAGATCGATCTTGGGATCGGAGGGCTTGACGAGCCCGAGCGGGGTGACGCCCGACTGCGAGTGCACATACAGAATGTGCGTCTCGGGATCGTACGAGCCTCCAGGCCAGTTCGTCGCGAACGCACCCATCAGCGTGGCGAGCGGACCGTCGATCTGACTCACCACCGGCGGCGTGAAGATCGGTCCGATCTTGTACTTGGAGACGAGCTTCACCGCCTCGGCGCGAAGCTCCGGCGTGAAGTCGATCAAATCGTCAATCTGCAGCCCTTGGCGATCATAGGCGGGCGGTTTTGTGACGAACGGCTGTGTCGGGGCGTACCATTCCCCGGGCACGTCGCCCCTGGAGACGGGACGTTCCTCGATCGGCCAGATCGGCTGACCGGTCACCCGATCGAACACGTAGAGAAACGCCTGTTTCGTCGGCTGCGCCAGCGCCTTGACCGGCCGTCCGTTGACCGAGATGTCAGCCAGGATAGGCGCGCAGGGAATGTCGAAGTCCCAGATGCCGTGATGCACCAGCTGGTAGTGCCATTTGCGCTGCCCCGTCTTCAGGTCGACGGCGACAATGCTCTCGCCGAAGAGGCCGTTCCCCGGCCGATGGCCGCCGTAATAATCGCCGGTCGGCAATTCGACAGGCAGATAGGCAATCCCCAGCTCTTCGTCGACCGACATCTGCGCCCACACGCCGGCGTTGCCGGTATAGGTCCACGAGTCCTTCTCCCACGTGTCGTGCCCGTACTCGCCGGGGGAGGGGATGGTGTGAAAGATCCAGAGCCGCCGGCCGGTCCGCACGTCGAAGCCGCGCACGTAGCCTTTCACGTTCATGCGGCTGCGCGGCACGCCGCCCGATCGGTGTGCGGCGCCGACGATGACCACATCGCGCGCGACGATCGGCGTCGCGTGCAATCCCAGCTCGCCCGTGACCAGGTCGATTTCCTGATCGTCGTCTTTTTTCAGATCGACGACGCCGTGCTCGCCGAAGCCCGCCACCGGCACGCCCGTTTTCGCGTCGAGCGCGATGAGGCGGTAGCCGGGTGTCACGTAGAGGATGCGGGCGTCGGCGCCGTCGCTCCAGTACGCAAGCCCGCGTCCCGACAACTGCCGCGGCGCCGCGGCGCCGCGCGCACCCTCGCGCTCGCTGTGCATCCAGATCATCTCGCCCGTCGCCGCATCGAGGGCCACGACTGCCCGCCGGGTGCCGGCCGTGGAATACACGATGCCTCCGGCCATCAACGGAGTCGACTCGAACTGGAACTCGGGGCGCGGGCCGAGCGAGTCGGTCTTGAAGCGCCAGGCAATCTCGAGCTTGCTGAAATTGGACGCGTCGATCTGGTCGAGCGGTGCGTAACGCGTGTTCGCGAGATCGCCGCCATACGTTCGCCATTCGCCGTTGGCGGTGCCCGTCTGCGCGGGCAGCGGCACGCTGGCCCAGCTCAGAACGATTCCGGCCGACAGAACGACGACCCACGTGTGTCGAAGCAATCGCGTCACCGGCTGCCTCCTTGCAAGGACCTACCACGGAGGACGGGAAGGACGCGGAGATCAAATCCTGAAGATTGCGGGATTCTTCCGGTCCTCCGCGATGAAACTGTCATTTCTGCGACCCACTCTGCGTGCCGCCGTTACCTTACTTCAGCCGCCTTCTCCAGGGCCATCTCTTCGACCGTGGCCAGGACGTCGTGAGCCGTCAGGTCGGGCTGCAGCGGGGTAATCGACACGTAGCCGTCACGGACCGCCTGATAATCCGACCGGTCGTGCGGCTCCCATTCGTTCTGCCCTTCTTCGATCCAGTAGTAGGGACGCCCCTTTGGATCCTGCCGCTCCGCAACCGAGGTCACGTGATTGCGCTTCGCCTGCACGGTCACCCGGTAACCCCTGGGCTGCCCTTTCGGCACGTTGATGTTCAGAAACGTGCGCGACGGCAGCGGCCGGCGCAGAATGGCTTCGGCCATCGCCGCGGCGGCGCGTGCGGCGAAGGAGAAGTCGTAGTCGCCGCGCGTGGCGCGCAGTGACACGGCAATGCTGGGAATGCCCAGCAGCGCGCCCTCGAGCGCACCGGCCACCGTCCCCGAGTACGTCAGATCGTCTCCGAGGTTGTATCCCTTGTTGATTCCCGAGACGACGAGGTCGGGCAGGCCGTGGAAGACCTGCGCGACGGCAATGTTCACACAGTCGGTTGGCGTGCCGTCGACCGCGCACGTGTGATCGTCGATGCGCTCGAGGCGCAGCGGATGCCGCAGCGTGAGGGCGTGGCCAATGGCGCTCGCCTCCTCGACCGGTGCGACGACGGTCACCTCTCCGAGCGTGTCGAGTGCCCGCGCGAGGGCGCGGATGCCGCCGGATCGATATCCATCATCGTTGGTGACGAGAATCCGCCGCATCAGGAGGAACAATTATAACGAACAGCAAAGCCGTCGCGGTCAGCGCGAGCGCAGCACCGACCGCAAATGCAGCCGCCGGACCGCGCGCGCTCCAGATCAGTCCGAAGAGAAGGCTGGCGGCAAGCGCACTGATTCCCTGCACGGCGTTGTAGATCCCGAACGCAAGACCGCGGCTCGCCGCTGGTGCGAGATCGGCCACGAGCGCCTTCTCGGTCCCTTCGGCGAGACCGAAGTACAGACCGTAGACGAGGAACCAGGCCACGAGGACCGGCAGCGTGTCGCTCATCGCAAATCCCAGATATACCACCGCGTACACCAGCCACCCGGCGCCAATCACGGCGCGCCGCCCGACGCGATCCGACCAGCTCCCGCCGATGACCGACGTCAGCGCTTTCACCACGTGAAGAGCCGCCCATATGAGCGGCACGAACCGGGGCGTGGCTGCAGCATCGGTGAGCTTCAGCAGCAGGAAGGCGTCGGTGGAGTTCCCGAGCGTGAAGATCGCGAGCACGATCACGAACAATGTGAACTGCCGCGGCAGGTGAGTCGGTATCGCACCTGCCGTGCCCGTCCGTCTTTCTGGCACTGACGCTGGGGCCCCACCCCCGGCGCGAGCTGACGCCGACACCTGGCCTCGGATTTCCATCCCCGGCTCGACGCGCCACCCCAGCGCGGCTGCCGCGCTGGGGACCCCGGTGTGGCCGCGGGCGCCCCCCGCCAAACCTGCTTCACCTGGCCCGCCAGCCCCATCCGCGTCTTCGCGGACGAAGAAAATCAGCGCGACCGCGATCGCGCCCGGGACGATCGTGAGCGCGAACAGTGTCCGGTAGCGATCGGGATACAACCAGAGGAACAGCGACGCGAGTGCAGGACCCACGACGGCGCCGGCGTGATCCATCGCACGGTGAAAACCGTACACCTTCCCGCGCGTGCGCGGCGTCGCCCACATGGCCAGCATCGCGTCGCGCGGCGCGCCGCGGATACCCTTGCCGACCCGATCGAGCACGCGCACGGTGAACACCTGCATCCAGCTCGTGACGACGGCCATGAACGGGCGTGCGATCGAGGAAATACTGTATCCGCACAGCACGAGCGGCCGCTTGGCCGGTGCGCGATCGGCGATCCGCCCGGAAACGATCTTGAGAACGCTGTTGACGGCTTCCGCGGCGCCTTCCACGATGCCGAGGGAGATCGCGCCGGCACCGAGCATGCGGGTGAGAAAGAACGGAAGCAGCGGATAGATGGCTTCAGTCGCCGAGTCGGTTGCGAGCGAAACCCACCCGAGCAGCCAGACCGGTGTCGGAAGACCGAGCCACGTTGAGCGTTTGGCGGCGGTGAATACTGGGGGTGTCACGTAACATCAGATTTGCTGCCGCAGGTAGGGCGGCTCGCGAGCCGCCCCTACTCGACCTACCCGACCCACTCGACCCACCTGACCTGGGATCACCGTTTCGTGTACGGCGCCAGCGGGCCTCCGTTCACGACCGCGACCCAGATCTGATTCGGATTTCCATTCTTGTCGCGATACACGGGAAAGCCCTCATGCTGCCCGATCAGCGCAAATCGATCGACCGAAAACGGGACCGGCGTGCCTGCCAGGTAGTACCGATTGCCGTTGAAATACAGCCAGATGCCGTTGGTCTCGGCCGGGCGCGGGATCGATTCCACGGTAGTGCGCGTGGGCAACACAGCATTTGGCACGGCGATGTTCGCCATCGGACCGACTGCTGACGGCACGATCGTGCCCGCTGTTCCCACGATCCGTTCCTCTGCTGCAGGAGCGGCGGGGCTGCGAACCGGGAACGATGGCGTGCGGCTGCCTGTGGTCCCCGCCAGCTCGCGCTCGCGCACGCGCTCGTATGCGCGCATGCGCTGCGCGCCGACCGGGACGTAGGCGACGCTGTAGGGCTCGAGCGTGGTGTCCGCGTACACCGGCACACCCTGATAGATCCCGACCTGCGCCATCACCTGGCCATCGAACAGCCGATAGTCGCGGGTCGGAAGATAGACGAGGCCCTGCAGCAGGATCGGCTCGCTCGCCACCTGCCACGCGGCCGTGGCCGCGGAAACTTCGGGCACCGGGCTGCGAAACTGAAAAACCTGGGCAGTCCCGAGGCGAGCGGTCGCGCCCGACGCGAGCACAGCTATAACCAGGGCGAGCCGGATGCGCATACAAACCTCCAGTCCTTGACCACGAAGGACCCGCGCCGCGCCGTACCGTACAATGGAATTATTCCATGTCTACGTTGGCTGAAATGCTTTCACGCGAAACGCGTGAGGGCGAATTGTACGACGTTCTCCCCGACGGCCGGCTGCGCTGCTATGCGTGCGGCCATTGCTGCCCGCTCCCCGACGGCGCCGTCGGTGTATGCAAGGTGCGATTCAACGAAGGCGGCCGCCTGCTGGTCCCCTGGGGCTACGTCGGAGGCGTTCAGTGCGATCCCATCGAGAAGAAGCCCTTTTTTCATGCCCATCCGGGCGCCCTGGCGTACAGCTTCGGGATGCTCGGATGCGATCTCCACTGCGGGTACTGTCAGAACTGGGTCACGTCGCAGGCACTCCGGGACCCGGAAGCCGTCGCGCCTCCACGGCGGGCCACGCCGGAAACGCTCGTGGCCGATGCCCTCCGTCAGGGCGCACAGGTCATGGTCAGCACGTACAACGAGCCGTTGATTACAAGCGAATGGGCCGTGGCCGTCTTCAAAGAGGCCAAATCGGCGGGATTGACCACCGGCTTCGTCTCGAACGGCAACGGAACGCCCCAGGTGCTCGAGTACCTTAGGCCCTGGATCGACCTCTACAAAGTGGACCTCAAGAGCTTTGACGACCGCCACTACAGGCAGCTGGGCGGCCGCCTCGATCCGATTCTTGCGACGATCCGACGCCTGCGGGAGATGGATTTCTGGGTCGAAATCGTGACGCTGCTGATCCCGGGCTTCAACGACTCCAGGGACGAGCTCACACGGCTGACCGCCTTCCTGGCGAGCGTCTCGCCCGACATTCCGTGGCACGTGACTGCGTTCCATGCCGATTACAAGATGATGGATACGGAGAACACGACGCCTGAAATGCTGGTTGAAGCGGCGGCCATCGGACGCGCCAGCGGTCTGCGCTACATCTACGCGGGAAACCTGCCCGGACATGTCGGCAACCTCGAGGACACCCGCTGCGCCTCGTGCGGCGCGACGCTCATCGCGCGTTACGGCTACCTGGTTCGTGACTACCGCATCACGGCGAACGGCTGCTGCCCCTCATGCGCGACGCCGCTGCCGGGGCGATGGAGTTCCCGGTTCGACCGGCAGATCACCGCGCGCCCTTTCATTCCCGGCACGCGCCGTCTACAATTGCTGTGAATTGCTGGATCGTCTGAATCGCCCACTGCGCAACCTCCGGTTGTCCGTCACCGACCGGTGCAATCTCCGCTGCCAATACTGCATGCCGGAGGAGGACTACGTGTGGCTGCCGCGCGAAGACGTCCTGCACTTCGAGGAAACGAGCGCGCTGGTCGATATCTTCCTCTCACTCGGAGTCGACAAGGTGCGGCTCACGGGGGGCGAGCCGCTGCTGCGCCGCGATCTCCCGTCGCTCGTGCGGATGATTGCGGCGGAACCGGGGCTCGCCGATCTTGCTCTCACGACCAACGGTGTACTGCTGGCCGATCAGGTGGACGCGCTCAAGAGAGCCGGCCTCGGCCGGATCACCGTCAGCCTCGATACGCTCCGCCCCGACCGCTTCAAGGCGCTGACGCGGTCTGACGAGCTCGATCGCGTCAGGAGCGGCATCGCGGCCGCGCATCGTGCGTTCGACCGCATCAAGATCGACACGGTCGTCATCCGCGGCGTCAACGACGACGAACTGGTGGCGCTGGTCGAGTACGGGCGGTCGGTGAACGCGGAAGTGCGGTTCATCGAATACATGGATGTGGGCGGCGCCTCCCGCTGGTCGCCCGATCACGTCGTCGGCAAGCGCGAAATACTCGACCTCTTGTCGCGGCAATACGGTCCGATCGAGCCGGTTGCCGCTCCCGGATCCTCGGCGCCGGCGGATCGCTTTGTCCTGCCGGACGGGACGACGTTCGGCATCATCGCATCGACGACGGCCCCATTCTGCCGCTCGTGCGATCGCAGCCGGCTGACCGCCGACGGCATGTGGTATCTCTGCCTGTATGCGACGCGCGGCATCGATCTGCGCGGCCCGTTGCGCCGCGGCGCGTCGACGACCGAATTGAAGAACCTGATAGCCGGGGGATGGCGCGACCGGGCGGATCGCGGCGCGGAGGAACGGCTCGCGCTGGGCGACCGGCGGGCTTTCGTGCCCGTTCAGGATCTCCTGCGCAGGGACCCGCATCTGGAAATGCACACGAGGGGCGGATAACTCCGGCACACCTGGCTTTCGATGACCATCATCCTCCGCGCCGATACACGTGTGCAGGCGCCGGCACTGCTTCGAAAGACTGTTCGCGACATGGACTCGCAGCTCGCGGTCTTCAACACTCAGCGGATGGACGAGCGGATCAACCAGAGCGCGGCGCAGCCGCGGCTGAATGCGTCGTTGATCGCGCTGTTCGCCCTGTTCGCCGTGCTCCCGGCGGCGGTCGGCGGCTTTAGCGGAGGCGGAAGCGGGGCAACGGGGCCCCCGCGACAACCCCGGGGCCCGCGGCGCGGACTGTGCGCCGTGGGGTGGGATGGCGTGGGGGGCCGCAGGGCGAAGCCCCCCGGATCTACGATGACCGGCGCGACATCGCCGGCCGCGGGGCCTCGTCCGTGAGCTTGTGGCGTTCGAGCCGGCGGTACAACGCGCGTCGGCTGATGCCGAGCATTTTCGCCGCGGCCATCCGGTTGCCGTTCACCTGCCGGAGCACGTCAAGGATGTGATCCCGCTCGATCGTTTCGAGCGGCGGAGGTGCCTCGGTCCCCGCTTGCCGCGGCCCTGGCGCCGCCGGGATCTCCGGGCCGAACGCACCGCTAAGCTCGCGCTCTGACAACGTCATCCCCTCGGCGAGCATGCAGGCGCGCTCGATCACATTCTTCAGCTCGCGGACGTTCCCGTCCCACCTCGCATTGAACAACAGCCGTTCGGCGGCCGGCGTCAGGCCGTTGAGCGACTTGCGCATGCGCTGCCCGCAGTCCCGAATGAACGCCGCGGTCAGATACGGGATGTCTTCGCGCCGGTCGCGCAGCGGCGGGAGCGGTACCTCGACGACATTCAACCGGTAAAACAGATCACCTCGGAACCGACCCGCCGCGACCTCCGCGCGAAGATCGCGATTGGTGGCGGCGATGACCGAGACGTCGACGGTCTTCGGCTGCAGCGACCCGACGCGCTGCACCTCGCCGTATTCGAGCGCCCGCAGCAGCTTGGCCTGTACGGACAGCGGCAACTCGCCCACTTCGTCCAGGAACAGCGTGCCGCCCTGCGCGGCCTCGAACACGCCAGGCTTCGATTCGACGGCGCCCGTGAAGGCGCCGCGCACGTGGCCGAACAGTTCGCTCTCGAACAGCGTGTCGACGACGGCCGAACAGTTGATGGTGACGAACGGCCGGTTCCGGCGCGGCCCCGCCTGATGAAACGCTCTGGCGGCGAGCTCCTTCCCCGTTCCCGTCTCGCCGGTCACGAGCACCACCTTCGCGTGCGGCGCCAGGCGCTGGATGAGACTGAACAGCTCCTGCATCACCGGACTGCGGCCCATCATGCCGCAGAATTCGAGCTGCCGCGCGACCTGGCTTTCGAGCGCCACGACGTGCGCCCGCCGTTCGAGCTCCACGCGGATGTCCGTGAGCACCTGTTTGAGCCGTTCGAAGTCGAACGGTTTCGTCAAGTACTCCCGCGCGCCAAGCTTGATGGCTTCCACGGCACTGTCAACTGCCGCGTAGGCGGTCATCAGGATCACTTCGCAGCTTGGCGCTACGGCCCGGATCTGCCGCAACAGATCGAGACCGTTGACGTCGGGCATCCGCAAGTCGACCATGGCCAGGTCGGCCGGCTTTCGCGCCAGCGCCTGCATCGCCTCGGAGCCGCTGCCGCAGGCGACGACGTCGAATCCTGCCTTCGCGGCCAGGCGCTCCACGACCCGCAGCACGGGGACCTCGTCGTCGACGACCAGCAGCAGCGGACGGATCCTGGATACCTCTTTGATCACGACCAGGTCAGTTGACAGGATAGTGCGCGCGGGCGATTCGACGTCGGCCAGGTGAGCCTCAAGCATTTAGCCTGACTCGTCCGACTATGCACAGGGCGCGCCCACCAACTCCACGGCCGCTGGGAGCCAGACCTCAACCGCCCGGGCGTGGGACTGGCTCGTCCCACAACCGGACATCGCGGTAGACGGCGGCGCCCGTTTTCCCTTTCTCTAATTACTTGGATTTAATGGCCTTAGCGCAATCGCGCTACGTGGCGCGATGTTTGCGCTATCGTGGCCCTGATCGTTTTCGCTTTGTTTTCCGTCTAAGCTCACGTTCAAGAAGACAACCATGGATATAGCTCGACCGTCCAACGTCAGAAAGAAGCGGATCCGCCGCGCAATCTATGCGTTCGTCGGCCTGGTCGCCGTCGTCCTCGTGAGCGTCGGCCTGTCGAAACTGAAGCCGGCCGCGCCAACCGTCGAACGAGCCGTTGTCTGGCCGGATACGGTGAAACGGGGTCCAATGGTTCGACAGGTCCGCGGTCTCGGAACGCTCACTCCGGAAGACATCCGGTGGATCCCTGCGACGACCCAGGGCCGCGTCGAGAAAATCATTCTTCGGCCAGGAACGGTGGTGAAGGCCGATAACGTGATTCTCGAGTTGTCGAACCCGCAGCTCGAACAGCAACTGCAGGATGCCGAACTGAAGCTGGCAGCCGCGCAGGCGGGCCTCGAGAACCTCAAGGTGGTGCTGCAGAACGATCTGCTGCAGACGCAAGCGACCGCCGCCCAGATCGAGGCCGACTACAACAAGGCCAAGATGCAGGCGCAGATGAACGAGGCGCTGGCAAAAGATCAACTCGTTTCCGAGCTGGTGTTGAAGCAGTCGAACATCGAAGCCGACCAGCTCGGCGTGCGCAACCGGATCGCCAAGGAACAGCTCGAGAGCAAAGCCGGATCGATGCGGGCGCAGCTCGCGGTGCAGCAGTCGGCGGTGGATCAGGCTCGCGCCGTCCTGCAGCTCACCCGGCAGCAGCGCGACGAACTGAAGGTCCGGGCCGGCCTCGAAGGTGTGCTGCAGGTGGTGCCGGTGGAAGTCGGGCAGCAGGTCGCGCCAGGCACCAATCTCGCGCGCGTTGCCAATCCGAGCCGTTTGAAAGCGGAAATCAAGATCGCTGAAACGCAGGCCAAGGACATCCAGCTCGGACAGAAGGCCGAAGTCGACACCCGCAACGGGGTGATGGAGGGCCGAGTGGCGCGCATCGATCCGTCGGTGCAGAACGGCACGCGAACGGTCGATGTCACGCTCATTGGCGATTTGCCGCGCGGGGCTGTGCCCGACCTCAGTGTCGACGGCACGATCGAGCTGGAACGATTGAACGACGTCCTCTACATGGGCCGGCCGGCGTTCGGCCAGGAACAGAGTGTCGTCGGACTGTTCCGCGTGACGCCGGACGGCACCGGCGCGGATCGCGTGCAGGTGAAGTTGGGCAAGAGCTCCGTCAATACGGTGGAAGTGCTCTCCGGACTCAAAGTGGGTGAGCAGGTCATTCTGTCCGACATGTCAGCGTACGACGCATACGACCGGATCAGATTGAGATAGGGCCGCACTTGCTCGGCCCGCCGCGGGCGGACCGCCCGACAAGGGAGACGTGACACATGGCTGAGAACGGACAGGCGCTCATCAAGCTGGAGGGTGTGACCAAGGTCTTCTTCACCGATGAAGTCGAGACGCACGCGCTGTCGGGAGTCCATCTCCAGATCGACAAGGGCGAGTACGTGTCGATTGCCGGTCCGTCCGGCTGCGGCAAGTCGACGCTCCTGTCAATTCTCGGCCTGCTCGACTCGCCGACCGAGGGGCAGTACTTGCTGAACAACCGGCCGGTGGCCGAGTTGCCGGCGTCCGAACGGGCCCGCGTCCGCAACCGCGAGATCGGGTTCATCTTCCAGAGTTTCAACCTGATCGGCGATCTCACGGTGTTCGAGAACGTGGAGCTGCCGCTGACCTATCGCGGCATGAAATCGGCCGAGCGGAGACAGCGCGTGGAAAGCGCGCTCGAACGGGTCGGCATGGCGCATCGCGCGAAACATCTTCCCAGCCAGTTATCGGGTGGTCAGCAGCAGCGCGTCGCGGTGGCGCGCGCCGTCGCCGGCGAGCCGCTCATTCTGCTCGCCGACGAGCCAACAGGGAACCTCGACTCGCGAAGCGGCGAAGCCGTGATGGACCTGCTGCGCGAGCTGCACCGCTCCGGCGCGACCATCTGCATGGTCACGCACGATCCCCGTTACGCGCGGCACGCTGACCGCAGCATCCATCTGTTCGACGGCCGGGTTGTCGAAGAACGAATGGAGATGGCCGTCACCGAATAACCGGACAAGTCTTGAGTCTCAACTCGCAAGTCTCACGTTCGGAGGCCTGAGACTTGAGGCTCGAGAGTTGGGATTGGCCCGCTATGCGGGCTCTGGCGAGCTCGCCGGTCACCTCAAGCCGAGAGCCGTGAGCCCGGAGCCTTTTAAAAGCGGCAGGCTTTCGGCATTGGGGCTTTCGGCTTCGGGCTCCGGCGATCTCGCAGGTCACCTCAAGCCGTGAGCCGAGAGCCGCGAGCCCTTCGCTTCTCTTTATGCCCACGGACTTCCACCAGGCGTTCCGCGTTCTGTTCAAGTCGGCCGGCTTCAGCACGCTCATCGTCGCCGTCCTAGGCCTGGGCATTGGCGCCAACACCGCGATTTTCAGCATCGTCCGCAGTGTGCTGCTGAAGCCGCTGCCCTTCGCGGCGGCGTCGCGCCTCGTGTCGATCCGCAGCGTCCTGCGCAGCGGCGAAGGGGGCAGCGCCGCTGTCCCGGACGTCGTCGACTGGCGCTTGCAGTCCAAGACGCTCGACGCCGTTGCCGCATATGCCAGCCACATCGTCGCGATGACCGGGCGCGGCGAAGCGGTCACGTTTCACGTCACGCTCACCACCTCGCACTTGTTCACCGTGCTCGGCGCGCGGCCGCTCCTGGGCCGCACGTTGATGGCGGGCGACGATGAGAAAGACGCCGAACAGGTCGCCGTCATCTCGGAGCGGGTGTGGGAGCATCGCTTCGGCAGGAGCGCGTCCGTTGTCGGCGAGGCGGTGACTCTCGACGGACGGCCATTCACCATCGTCGGCATCATGCCGGCTTCATTTCAGTTTCCGATTCAAGCAGAGGCCGTCGATGCGTGGCTGCCGATCGGCGCCGCCGCGCTGACGGCGGAGCTGCTCGAGCAGCGCGGGGCGCATTTAGCCAATGTCGTCGGCCGTCTGGCGCCGGGCGCGAGTGTCAAGGAGGCGAACGCCGAGCTCACGATCATTGCCGCGCGCCTCGCGGCCGCATATCCGCAGACAAATACGAACCGCACCGCCGTGGTCGAGCCGCTCCAGAGTGAGCTGTTGCGTGAGTACCGGCTCGGGCTCCTCGTGCTGATGGGCGCGGTGGCGGCGGTGCTGTTGATCGCCTGTGCGAATGCGGCCAACCTGCTGCTGGCGCGCGCGATATCGCGTCAGAAAGAAATGGCGATCCGCCTCGCGCTGGGCGCGACACGCGCGCGCCTCGTGCGGCAGGTGCTCGCCGAGAGCGTCCTGCTCTCGATCGGCGCCGGCGTTCTGGGGATCGTCCTGGCATTCTGGACCGTGGGCTGGCTGGTTGCGGCCAGCCCCATCGACATTCCGCGGCTGCAGACGGTGACGGTCGATCGCGGCGCGCTGCTGTTCACCCTCGTGGTATCGATGGTTACCGGCATTCTTTTTGGTCTTGCACCGGCGGTCCACCTGTCGCAGCGCGATACCGGCGCGTTGAAGGATTCCGAGCGTGGATCAAGCGGCAGCCACCGGGAGCGCACACGGCAGATGCTGGTGGCCGGTGAAGTCGCGCTGTCGCTGATGCTGCTGGCCGCCGCCGGGCTGTTGGTCCGAACCCTGATCGCTCTCCAGCACGTCGATCCCGGCTTCATCCCGGAGCACGCCGTCACGACGGAACTGTTGCTGCCGAAAGCCAGATATCCGGATGCCGGAGCGCAGATCGCCTTCTACCAGCGGCTGCTCGACGAGATGCGTTCGTTCCCGGCCGCGTCTTCGAGCGCGGCGGCGACGACGGTGCCGTTGGGCGGGAGCAACCTGGGGCTGTCGTTCACGATTGAGGGGCGGCCGCAAGACCCGGCCACGCGGCCGTCGGCGACCTATTTCTCGGTCAGTCCCGACTACTTCACCGCGATGGGCATCCACGTGGTCCAGGGCCGGGCATTCACCGCGGCCGACACTCAGAGCAGTCCAAACGTCGTCATTGTGAGCGAATCGCTCGCGCGGAAGTACTGGCCGGACGGCGATGCGATCGGCAAGCGGCTGACTATCAGGTACTTCAAGTCCGGCCCGCGTGAAATCGTTGGGATCGTTGCAGACGTGAAGAACGTCGGGCTCGCCGAGGCCGTGCAACCCGGGCTGTACACGCCATTCCCCCAGGCGCCGTGGCCGTTCCTGTCGGCGGTCGTCAGAACGGCCGCGGATCCGGCCGCGGTCGCCGGTTCGCTGCGCAGCACGATCACCAGGCTCGATCCCGATCAGCCGGTCGGCAAAGTGCAGACCGTCACGGAGTACGTGGCCAACGCCATCGCCACGCCACGTTTCACGGCAACGCTGGCCGGCGGCTTCGCTGCGCTCGCGCTCCTGCTGGCCGGCTTCGGCCTGTTCAGCGTGATGGCGTATTCGGTGGCGCAACGGCGCCGTGAAATCGGGATCCGCGTGGCGCTCGGCGCAGGAACGGGCGACGTTCGATCGATGGTCGTCGGTCAAGCGCTCCGCCTCGGCGCGTCCGGGCTCGTCATTGGCCTGGCGCTGGCGCTGGGCGTCACGAGGCTCTTCGAGGGGCTGCTGTTCGGTGTGAGCGCGCACGATCCCATCACGTACGCCGGCGTCAGCGCGATCCTGCTCGTCGTGCTGGTGGCGGCCGCGTACCTGCCGGCCCGGCGGGCGGCGCGCGTGGATCCGATCATCGCGCTGCGGGCGGAGTGAGGAATGAGAGGACGTACGGAGGCGACAATTACCGCAGAGGACGCGGAGGACGCGGAAGGTCAATCCGGAGCACCAACAGGATTTTTCCTCCGTGTCCTCCGTGGTTTAGAACGGTTTAGAAGGATAGAACACAGATGCTGATTTCATTGCGCAGCGTCGAGAAATCGTATCCGCACGGCGTCGGCCGCACCTACGTCCTGCGGCGCGTGAACGCCGATGTGAAGGAGGGGGAATTCGTCTCGATCATGGGTCCGTCCGGCGCCGGCAAGTCGACGCTGCTGCACATCCTCGGTATGCACGACAGCGCCTGGTCGGGTGAGTACTACTTCATGGACCAGCCGGTGCACCGGTTGAGTCCGAAGCAGCGGTCGGAGCTCCACAAGAAGCACATCGGGTTCGTGTTTCAGAGTTACCACCTGCTCGACAACCTGACCGTCTACGAGAACCTGGAGATTCCGCTGTCGTATCGAAACGTCAGCCGCAAGGACCGGCAGAGCATGGTGGCCGACATCCTCGATCGGTTTCAGATCGTGGGGAAAAAGGATCTGTATCCGAACCAGTTGTCTGGCGGCCAGCAGCAGCTCGTGGGCGTGGCACGCGCGGTGATTGCCAATCCGCAGGTGATCCTCGCCGACGAGCCGACCGGCAATCTTCACTCGGCGCAGGGCAAAGAGATCATGGAGCTGTTCCGATCGCTGAACGAGGCGGGCGCGACCATCATCCAGGTGACGCACTCGGAGCTCAATGCGTCGTACGGGACGCGCATCATTCAGCTGAGAGACGGATGGATAGTGGATGACTGAAGTCGTCAGTCGTCGGTCGTCAGTCGTGAGTCACAGCAGTCGGTCGTTCGTCGTCAGTCCGGTGCGGCACACCCCAAAGGCCGGCGGAGAACGCGACCCGGAGTCCTGCATGTTCAGGATCGTACCTCCGCGTCCTCCGCGCCCTCTGTGGTAGGCCGTCGCACGGAGACATCAAACCAGTAGCCGCCCTTCACTCGTCAACACGGCGGCTCTTTCATGATGGGGACGTTCTGTGGGTGTTGCACAACGCTGGCCTCTCGAAGCCATCGATGATCGCGGCGAGCAGATGTCGATCCGCCCGGAGCCTGCCGCCCCGCGCATCCTGATTGCCGATGATCAGCCCGACGTGCTCGAGGCGCTGCGCCTGCTGCTGAAGGGCGAAGGGTTCAGGATTGAGGCGGCTGGATCGCCGGCCGCGGTGCTCGAGGCCGTTGACAGCGACGAATACGATGTCGTGCTCATCGACCTGAATTACACGCGCGACACGACGTCGGGCCAGGAAGGGCTCGACCTGCTCTCGCAGCTGCGCCGCCACGATCCGACGCTGCCGGTCGTGGTCATGACCGCGTGGGGCAGCGTCGAGGTGGCCGTCGAAGCGATGCGGCGCGGTGCGCGCGACTTCGTGCAGAAGCCGTGGGAGAACGCGCGGCTGCTGACGATCGTGCGCACGCAGATCGAGCTGGCCCGCGCGCTGCGGCGGCAGCAGCGGCTCGAAGCCGAGAACCGATCGCTCAAGCCCGACGTGCGGCCGATGCTCATTGCCGAGGCGCCATCCATGCGTCCGGTGCTCGAGCTGATTGCACGTGTCGGACCATCCGAAGCCAACATCCTCGTGACCGGCGAGAACGGAACGGGCAAAGGCACCGTGGCCCAGGCGATCCATTCCGTCTCGGGGCGCGCCGGGCGGGGACTCGTCACGGTGAACGCCGGAGGGTTGTCGGAAGGGGTCTTCGAAAGCGAGCTGTTCGGGCATGTCAAGGGCGCGTTCACCGACGCGAAGACCGACCGCGTCGGACGGTTCGAGCTGGCCGACGGCGGCACGCTGTTCCTCGACGAAATCGCCAACGTGCCGCTGAACCTGCAGCCGAAGCTCCTGCGCGTGCTCGAGACCGGGGACTTCGAGCGGGTCGGATCGTCGCGAACGCGGCACGTGAACGTGCGGATCATCTCGGCCACCAACGCGAACCTCGCGGAAGAAGTCGCAACCGGCCGTTTCCGGCAGGACCTGCTCTTCCGCCTGAACACGATCGAAATCCAGCTGCCGCCGCTGCGTGAACGGCGCGAGGACATCCCGGCGCTGGCACTGCATTTTCTGCGGCTGCACGGCCAGCGTTACCGCAAGACCGTCAACAACTTCGAGACCGCGGCACTGCAGGGGCTCCTCGACCATCCCTGGCCCGGCAACATCCGTGAGCTCGATCACGCCGTCGAACGCGGCGTCCTCATGGCGCAGGGACCGACCATCCGGGTCAGCGAACTGGGCCTGCGGATCGATCGCGAATCGTCGTCGCGCGTCGAGGACATGAGCCTCGAAGAGGTCGAGGGTTTCCTGATCAAGAAAGCCATGGCGCGCTTCGACGGCAACGTGAGTCAGGCTGCCAAGGCGCTGGGCCTCAGCCGCAGTGCGCTGTACCGGCGGCTTCAGCGATACGGCCTCTAGCCGTGCTTGCACGGCTAGAATTTGGAATTAGGAATTTGGAATTTGGAATTCGGTACGACGCTCGCACCTTACAATGTGAATTTCCGGATTTGGAATGTGATCACGCATTCCAAATTCCTGATTCCGAATTGCCACATTGCGCGAAGACACCCTTGAGGCGCTCGACCCCCTCCCCACGCGTCCCGACTCGTGGCTGCGGTTCGATCAGCGCATCCTGCTGCTGGCGCTGGCGGCCGGATTTCCCGCCGCTCTCGTCGCGCTGATCCTGCTCTGGACCGGATCGTACACGCCGAAGGTGCAATGGACGCTGACGGTCCTGATCGTCGGCATCTGGACCGGCTGCTCGTTCAGCGCGCGCCATCGCGTCGTGCTGCCCCTGCAGACGCTCTCCAACCTGCTCGCCGCCCTCCGCGAAAGCGATTTTTCGATCCGCGCCCGCGGCGCCAGCGGCGACGACCCGCTCGGCGCGGTGATGCTCGAAGTCAACGTCCTGGCTTCGACGCTGCACGATCAGCGGCTCGGCGCGCTCGAGGCGGGTGCGCTGCTGCGCACAGTGATGGTGGAGATCGACGTCGCGGTCTTCACCTTCGATCGCGCCCAGACGCTGCGGCTCGTGAATCGCGCCGGCGAGCGTCTGCTCGGACAGCCGACGGAACACCTCCTCGGCCGGACGGCGGGCGAAATCGGACTGCTCGGCTGCCTGCAGGGGACGTCCCCGCGGATCGAGGATGCCGCGTTTCCCGGCGGCGCGGGCCGGTTCGAAGTGCGCCACACGACGTTCCGCCAGGGCGGTGTGCCGCACCAACTCCTGGTGCTCGCGGATGTCAGCCGGCCGCTCCGCGACGAGGAGCGCCAGGCGTGGCAGCGGCTGATCCGCGTGATCGGGCACGAGATCAACAACTCGCTCGCGCCGATCAAGTCGATTGCCGGCAGCCTGGAGTCGATGGTCGGCCGCGAGCGCATGCCCGACGACTGGCGCGACGACATGTGCCGCGGACTCGCCGTGATCGCGGCGCGCGCTGATTCGCTGAGCCGGTTTACGAGCGCGTACGCGCAGCTTGCCAGGCTGCCCGCTCCCCGCGTCGACGCGGTGCACGTGCGCGATCTCGTTCAGCATGTCGCCGGCGTCGAGACGCGTCTGGGCATCAGCATCGACGGCGGCCCGGACGTCACGATTCGCGCCGATCCCGATCAACTCGAGCAGTTGCTGATCAATCTCGTCCGCAACGCGGTCGACGCCGCCCTGCAGACCGGTGGCGGCGTCCGGATCGGATGGAAGCATGAAGGGCGGACGTTCGCGCTGTGGGTCGACGACGAGGGAACGGGGCTGCCGGAGGCGTCGAACCTGTTTGTGCCGTTCTTCACGACGAAGCCGGGCGGCTCCGGCATCGGGCTCGTCCTCAGTCGCCAGATCGCCGAAGCCCACGGCGGATCGCTGACGCTGGAGAACCAGTCAGAACATCAGGGTTGTCGAGCCTACCTGCGCCTGCCGGTCTGACTGGCAGGTTGTTGAAAAAGTCAGGCTTTTGGAGCGTGAAGAAATCACACGTTCGGCGCTGTTGAAAACCACACGCTCACAAAGACCACAAAGAAAATGGTCTTCTTTGAGGCCGTTGGCGCACACTCCCCGGCGTGGGGACTCCGGACCGCAAGCGCTATGGGTTCCAAGCCAGCCGACCTGACGGTGCCGTGGCGCGCACATTGCTTTCAGCATCTCGGCCGCATGCGTTCGTTTTCGCACTGGATCGCATCGCTGTTCACCACTCCGTTCGGCATCGCTGCGCTCGCCGCTCTCGACTCGACGCTCGTCCTTTTTCTGCCGCTCGGCATCGACGTGGCCGTCATCATCGTGGCAGCCCGGCCGCACCAGGCGTGGTGGGCCGTCCCGCTCCTGGCAACCGCGGGATCGGTTGCCGGCGCGGCGCTCACGTTCTGGATGGGCGTGAAGGCCGGCGAAAAAGGGCTCGATCGCTACGTGCCGCCGAAGCGCCTCGAGAGAATTCGTTCACGCATCCGCAACAGCGGCGCCGTCCCACTTGCCGTCCTCGATCTCATTCCCCCTCCCTTTCCATTTACCGCCTTCGTGCTGGCTGCCGGCGCCCTCGACGTCAGGCGAGTCACCTTCTTCGTCACGCTGGCCGTCTGCCGCCTGTTACGCTTTGGCCTGGAAGCCGTGTTCGCTGCGACGTACGGCCGGCGCATCGTGTCGTGGCTCAAATCGGATCTCTTGTACGACATCGCCAGCTTTTTCATCGCAGTCGCCGTCATCGTCGCCGTGGTCTCGATCGTACGGTTGTCGCGAAAGTGGCCGCAGAAGCGGCGCGCCGCGGCGGCCTGAAGAGCCGCTGCCCACCAGACGCTGTTAGCAGCCGAACCGGGTTTGTCTCGATCGCAACTGGCCTCGCGCTTTAGAGAAGGACCAATGTCGCCGACAGAAACGACGATTCACGCAGAAACCGCAGAACTCGCGGAGCAATTCCATGTTTTTCTGCGTGTTCCGCGAGTTCTGCGTTGATCGTCCGTTTTCTTTCTGGCGTAACCAGACGATTCGAATTTTCGAATCCCAATTTCCAGATGGACATCAGATTCGGCATCCTGTCCGTGCAACGCCGTATGTCAGGCGTAGGGCCAACAGAAAAGGTGAACCTGAATATTCCGCTGCGCTTCAGATACCGGCTTAATCAAACTCGGCGTAAGATATCAGTGCAGCACACGATTCATCGCCCGGAAGACCTGACACGTCTTTTCTGATGGTCGTCCTCAAACCAGTGGGGCCATAACCTACGGTCGAGGCGGCATAGGACTTGATAAGTGTAACCACGTGACGAGCCCAGCAGGCAACGTACTAATCGTCGAGGACGACCCCGACACGAGGGAGATGCTGTCGACTCTTCTCTCGATTGAGGGATTCCATGCCGTTGGGGCTGAGGATGGTCTCGAGGCCTTACACCTGCTTCGTACGGTGAAACACCGTGCGCCCGATGTCCCCTGCCTCGTTCTCCTCGATCTGAAAATGCCGCGGCTGAGCGGCAACGAATTCCGCCGGGCGCAGCTTGGCGACCCTACCGTTGCGAACGTGCCGGTCGCCGTCCTGTCGGGCGCCGTCGATATCGAGCAATCTGCTCAGGCGCTTGGAGCGGTCGCTTCAGTAACGAAGCCGATCGATGTCGAACAACTGATGAATATCGTTCGGCGCTACTGTACCTGAGCCGGAGTTTTCGGCACCGCTTCATCAGCTCGGCCGGTGCAGGCAATAAAATAAAACGTAAAGACCGGTTTGTAAACAGAACGCAGCGTTTGAAATCGATCTGGCGATTTCGGCGGTCTCGATCGTTCAGACGGAAGCGTGTGCACTCAAAGAACATCTCATCGATCCGATTCGCCAAGCGATCTCATCGATCCGATTCGCCACGTGGTTCGAAGTCAGCTCTGTAGATTCTTCACGGCGTTGTTCTGAAATGATTCGCACGCAATTGCCTTCATGGCGGCGTGTTGCTAGGAAAATCCGCGCAATCGTGCAGGCCCGTGGTCGGCATACGCATTGCTCAAGGCCTCATATCCGCAGAGTCGAGACTCATGTTCACAATCAGTCCAAACGTCACTGAAGCATTTGACCGGCTCCAGGAGATGCTGCTGGGGCTGAACGTGGGCGATGAACTTCGTGTGTCGGAAGCCGCCCGCGCCAGCGGGCTGAGCGAGCAGGTGTGTCAGGCCATGCTGGAGGGACTCGAACGCGCAGGGCTGATGGCACAAGCCGATACCGATCGGTTCGTTCGTCGCAGACTTGATTTCATCTAAAGGAAACGCTGCCCCTATCCCGGCTCGGTGCCTCGAAACGTATAAAGTATTCGTTGCGAGTCCTATTTCCCCGCTACCTCGGCGCTTTCATCGCCCCAAAGACTTCAATGTGGCTGTCGACGATGCGCCGGCGCTCCTCGTCGTCCGGCTCCAACGTCCAGACGCCGCGCTGCGACGTCCCGCCGAGCGCAATGCCGTCGGTGCGCGGCATCATGTGAATGCCAAGACTGCCGGGCCGTTCAGGCTGCGGCCGCAGGCCACCTTGTGTGTGGTAGTTCACTTCCGGCTGCGGTACCAGGACTGTGAGCTGACCTTTGAGCGGCACGAGCTCCTGATCGCCGAACAGATCGCGCGCACCCAGCCCGGTGCAGTTCACCAGGATCGGCTCGCGGAGCGTCGTGAGATCGCGCGGACTGTCGAATTTGCGGATGATGATGCGGCCGCCCCACAAGAGGAAGTCACGAACGAGGGCATCAAGATAGATCGACGGCTCGATTCGAATCGTCGCGTTTCTAATTGCGAACTTCGTCGGGAATGGATGCTCCCCGGGCGGCAGCACTTCCCGCCCTGCGTTGAAGCCGGCATTGAGGTTCGGATGCTCGGGAGTTGATTGCGGTTCCGAGGGCAGAGTGTCGCTCAACGTGTAGTTGTCGAGCCAGGAGACCCCATAATACGGACCCGCCATCAAGTGCAGCTGCCGGTAGGCAATATCGGCGGCGCGGCGATACTGCGCATCCCATTCCGTCGTACGGCGATCGGCTTCGACGAGGCCCGAGGCTGGTGTGAAGCCGGCCAGCGACATGTTCGAGGTCACGTACGGCGGCACGGCCATCGCGTAAATCGTCACGTCGAAACCGCGGCGCTGCAGCTGGCGGGCTGAGGTCAGGCCGACGGCGCCGCACCCGATGACAGCGGCACGCCGATCCTGATGCTCGGTGGCGATCTCGGCGGCCATTAACCCGGTGCCCCACGACAGCGACATGCCGGCGCCGCCGTGCCCGTAGTTATGAATGAGGAGACGGTCGTCGAGCTTGTCCGCTTTGAGCACGAACCCCGAGTCGCGATGCGGACGCAGCCCCACGGTCGTGCGGATGACGCGATCCCAGGCCGCTCGGACCGGCATCAAGGCGATCGGCCGACGCGTCACACGCTCCTGCGGACGACGCGCCGCGCACCCGCCGACTCCGAAACCGAGCGCAGCCAGACTGGATGTTGTCAGGAACGTTCGTCTGTTCATGGATGACCCACAGGGCGGGGGCAATCATAGACGAAAAGCGGCCGGCGGCACGTTGCAGCGGGGCGCCCGGCACCCTGCGGCGAAGCGCCCAGCACCTTGCAAGCGACGAGCACCTTGCAGCGATAGAACCGTTGTTCAGGCCGCCGGCCGCAGCAGCGCCACGATCGACGAGACCAGATGTGTGGCGTCGACCGGCTTCGAGATGTGGGCGTGGAAGCCCGATTTCAACGCCCGCTCAACGTCCACCGACCCGGTGTGGGCGGTCAGGGCAATGGCCGGCAGGTGGCGAGCGCCTGGCTCGTTGGCCCGGATGCTCTCGATCAGGCTGTACCCGTCCTCTTCCGGCATGCCGATATCGGCGACGAGCACGTCCGGCCGGAATCGCTCGATCATCTCGCGCGTTTCGCGCGCCGACGAGCTCGTGATGACCTTCGCTCCGGCGTACTGAAGGATCTCCCGCACCACTTCACGCGTATCCGCATCGTCGTCCACCACGAGCACACACGCGCCCGGGAGGCTCACCGCGAAGTGCTCGCCGATTGCCGGAGACCGCGGGCTGGCCGCGACCTGCAGCGGGGCGGTTCGCGGCAACGTCACCGTGAACGTCGCGCCGCGGCTCAGCCCCGCGCTGGCCGCGGTGACCGTGCCGCCATGGAGCTCGACGAGATGCCGCACGATCGACAGCCCGAGGCCGAGCCCGCCGTGCGACCGCGTCGTGCCGGTCTGTCCCTGGCGAAACCGGTCGAAGACGTGAGGCAGGAAGTCAGGACTGATCCCGGCGCCGGTATCGCCGACGACGATTTGCGTCGTCTCGTGCGTCTGGCGCACGGCGACGTCCACCCAGCCGCCCTGCGGGGTGAAGCGGACCGCGTTTGCCAGCAGGTTCCACACGACCTGCTGGAGGCGGTGCGGATCGGCCAGCACGTCGGCGATGAAGCCTTCGACCTTGATCGTGACGGTCACACCCTTGGTCTCCGCCGCCGGTCGAATTGCTTCCAGTGCGGCTTCAACCACGTTGACCGCGGAGACGGTGCTGAAATTCAGCTTGATCTGTCCGTTCATGCTGCCCGTCACGTCGAGCAGGTCGTCAATCAGGCGCGCCTCCATCCGGGCGTTCCGCTCAATGACGCGCAAGGCATGATCGAAGCGCGCCGCGTTCGGTTGATGCCGCCGCAGAATCGAGGCCCAGCCGAGGATCGCGGTGAGCGGGGTCCGCAGCTCGTGCGAGACGGTGGCCAGAAAGTCGTCCTTGGACTTGTTTGCGGCTTCCGCCGAGATGCGCGCCTCGTGCTCGCGCTGCGCCTGGTCGCCGACCCGCGCGATGATGAACGACAGCAGTCCTCCGAACGTGATCACCGTGAACGAAGCGATCACGACGATGCGGCCGAGCCGGTGCACCGCCGCCAGCGCCTCCTCGTAATCCAGCCGGGCGACGATGCAGCCGTCGCCGATCGCCGGCACTGGACGGATGCCGGCGATGATCCGCCGTTCCTGAGCGTAGGCGATCAGATCCGCGCTGCCGTCGGCGTCGCTGGATCCTTCGGCGCACTGTCGCACGACCGAAAGCAGCGCCGGCGGAACCGTGGCCTTCTCGCCCTGCGCGCCGACCGGGACGATCACACGCCCGGTCCCATCCGTGAGCAGCAGTTCCCCTTTGGTCTTCAGGCTCGATCGATCGATGAAGGTCGACGCGAGATCCGCGAGCGGATAGACCGCACGCACTGAGAGGGTCTGACGGCTCGCCTGCATCGTGTAGATGGGATCTGTCGTCGCGTTGGCGATGCTCGCGAGGCGCGGGGGCGTTGGCGGGACGGCGGCCTCGGGCCACTCTTCGGCGGCGACCACGCGGCGGGTGCCTGAATACAGTTCGGCTGCGACGGCGTGCTCAGCATTGCGGAACCCGCGCAGCGCGACGCGCGCGCACTCGCGCTCGAACACGACGGACCCGCGCGACCCGCGTTCGCCGCAGAGCGACTCGACGCTGGTGAGAAATGCCTGGAGGCGATCCCGCTGGTGCTCGAGGGCGCGCGTCAACGCATCGCCGCGCGAATCGGCAACGACGCGAGCCGTCGCCACCGCCTGGGCAGTCAGACTGTCGCGGGACGCGCGATAGGCGAAGAATGCGAGCACACCAACCGCCACGATGTTCAAGGCGACCAGCGCGAGCGCAGACCGGGAGCGGATTGAGAACGATCTCATGACTTACCGACCTACTACGGCGACGAGAAGAGGGGGATATTCCTAGTATATCAGCCGCAGAGGTCTGTTAAATGCTTGAAGCGTCGTATCGATGAGCTCGCACGATATGGACGAGTTGAGAAATGCCAGGTCTGCCGGAAATGCTCCCGGCGACCCCGGCCTCCCCTAGCGCGAGCTCGTCGATGCACGCGCCTTCATATTCGACAGCGCGAATGCCCATTGGTCAGCCACTTCGGCGATGCGTTTGTCCGTCGGGCGATAGCCGTGCGATCCCTGGGTTTCGACGCGAATCAGCACCGGCCGATCGCATCCCTGCGCCGCCTGCAGGGTCGCGGTGAACTTGAACGAATGGCTGGGCACGACGCGATCGTCATGGTCGGCGGTGGTGACCAGCGTCGCCGGATAACACGTTCCCGCCTTTAAATTGTGCACGGGAGAATACTTGTAAAGATAGGCGAAATCGTTTGCATTCTCAGCCGACCCGTACTCCGTTGCCCAGGCGGCGCCTCCCGTGAACTTGTGGTATCGCAGCATGTCCATGACGCCGACGGCCGGCAGCGCGGTCGCAAACAGCTCCGGCCGCTGCTCCATGACGGCGCCAACCAGCAGGCCGCCGTTGGAGCCGCCCATGATGCCGAGCGTCGCCGGCGAGGCATATTTCTCGCGAATCAGGAATTCGGCACCGGCAATAAAGTCGTCGAACACGTGCTGCTTCCGCTCGAGCATGCCGGCCTCGTGCCACGCCTCGCCGTACTCGCTGCCGCCGCGCATGTTGGCGGTTGCCCAGACGCCGCCGCGCTCCAGCCACGCCGGCACGTCGGGCCGGAACGTCGGCAGTGTCGCGATGTCGAACCCGCCGTAGCCGTAGAGCATCGTCGGGTTGCCGCCGTCCTTCTGCAGATCCTTCTTGTGCGTGATGAACATCGGTACGCGCGTCCCGTCCTTCGAGGTGAAGAAGACGCGCTCGGTCGCGTACGGCGCCGGATCGAACGTGAGCGTCGGAGCCTCGAACGGCGTACTCTCGCCCGTCGCCGCATCGAAGCGGAACACCGTTGACGGATAGAGCGGCGAGGTGAAGGTGTAGAACACCTCGGACCGAGCGTATCGACCGACCGGACCGTTGATGGCGCCAAGACCCGGCGGCGTAATGCTACCGGCTGGAGCGCCCTCGAGGCTGTAGAATCGGACCTCGCTCGCCACGTCGACCAGCGCGTTCACCGCCAGCTTGCCGGCGATCAGCGCTGCCGCCTCGATCGGATTTCGACTCTCGGGCACGACCGTCTTCCAGTTTCCGGCCTCGGGGCGGGCAATCGGCACCGAGACGACCTTCTTGTTCGGCGCATCGCGATCGGTCAGGAGAAACAGCCTGCTGTCGACCACGCCGAGCGGATCGTACGACGCGGTGTGCCCGGGATAGAGCGCGCGAACGGGCGCGTTCAGATCCGGCGCCAGCGGGTTCCCGAGATCCTTCACAAACAGCTCGTTCCTGTTGCTCGTGCCTTTGTTCGTGACGATGAACAGGTAGCGGCCGGTTTCGTCCGTGTCGGCATTGATGAACAGCATCGGCTCGGCCCGGCGCTCGTAGATCAGGCGGTCTGCCGACTGGGGCGTGCCGACAACGTGGTAGTAAATCTTCTTGTCGCGCACGGCGGCCTCGAGCGCCTTGCCGGGCGGCGGCTCGGGATACCGTCCGTAGAAGAACCCTGTGCCGTCTTCGGTCCAGGCGATGCGGCTGAACTTCACCCACTTGATCTCGTCCGGCAGTTCTTTACCGGTCGTCAACTCGCGCACGCGGAACGTGGACCAGTCCGACCCGCCTTCAGACTGTCCGTACGCGAAGTGCTGACCATCGGGCGCGGGCTCGAATATTGACAAGGCCGTCGCCCCGTCGGGCCACAACTGATTCGGATCGATGACGATGCGCTCCGGGCCGTTCAGCGATTCGCGGGTGAAGACGACCGACTGCCGCTGCAGACCGCTGTTGCGGTTATAGAACCAATGACGGCCGACGAACCGCGGCGCCGTTGCGCGGGGGTAGTTGTACAGCTCGGTGATCCTGGCCTTCAAGGCATCGCGCACCGGGAGGCCGCCGAGATACTTGAATGCGATGGCGTTCTCCGCGTCGATCCACTGTTTCAATTCCGGCGAGTTGAGATCCTCCATCCAGCGGTACGGATCGGCGACATGCGTGCCGAAGTAGTTGTCAACGGTCTCGCCCTTGCGGGCCTGCGGATAGGCGAACGATGGCGCCTGAGGGGAGAGGACGCTGCTCCACACGGCGGCGGCGCATGCGATCAGCGCAATTCGTCGGACGGTCTTCGTCATGCCTGTGCTCCAACCGACATTTTATGTCGAGCATCAATCGACTGGGGCAACAAGGAAGGATCCAGCCGGCCGCACTAGCCGTGCGTGCACGGCCTGAATCTGTACGAACGTGTCAAGTTGGCCGTGCAGGCACGGCGTAGGCGCGCGCAGCGCGCCCGCGAGCCGGGGCCCCACGGTGCGGTTTGTGCATCGTGGGGTGGGACGGAGCGGAGCGGGGCGAAGGGGCCCGCGAGCGACCCCCACGGCGCGGACTGTGCGCCCTGGGGTGGTGTGAGCTGGGGTGTGGGGCGGAGCCCCACGTTAGCAAGAAACGCTGACATATACTCGCCTGGTGCGACCCGCGCTCAGGCTGACGCTCGCGCTTCTTCTCGCCGCCCCTGTCGCTGTTCTCGGCCAACGAGGGATTCCGGCCCCGGACGCGATAATCGGCTTCAAGCCCGGCGCCGATTACAAGCTGGCGACCTTCGATCAGTCGATTGAGTACTTCAAGCGGGTCGCGTCGGCCAGCAGGCTGGTGCAACTCGTGCGAGCCGGGACAACGAGCCAGCGGCGCCCGATGTATTTCGCGCTCGTCTCCAGTCCGGACAACCTGGCAAAGATCGACCGCTATCGAGAGATCGCCCGCCGCCTGGCGCACCCGGGCAATCTGACCGAAGCGGAAGCGCACCAGCTGGCACACGAAGGCAAGGCGTTCGTGCACATCGACGGCGGCCTGCACTCGACCGAAGTCGCCGGCCCTCAACATATCCCGCTGCTCCTCCACGATCTCGTCAGCCGCGCCGCCGAGCCCGGCGCCCGGCAGATTCTGGAGAACGTCGTGCTGATGTTGTGGCCGACGATCAACCCTGACGGCCAGCAGATGGTGGCCGAGTGGTACATGCAGAACGTCGGCACGGCCTACGAGTTGTCAGCGCTGCCTCGCCTGTATCAGGAATACGTCGGGCATGACAACAACCGCGATGCCTACATGTTGAACATGATCGAGTCGCGTGTGCTCGAGCACACGTGGCGGCAGTGGGAGCCGCAGATCATCTACGTCCATCACCAGTCGGGGCCCTTTCCGACCAGGATCTGGCTGCCGCCGTTCTCCGAGCCGGTCGGCAGCGACGTGCCACCTTTGATGGCGCGTGAAGTGAACATGATCGGCATGGCGATAGCCAAGGGGCTCGAGGAACGAGGGCAAGTCGGCGCGACTCACATGGGCACGGCTTTCGACGCGTGGTATCCCGGCTACGTCGATTACGCGCCCAACTTCAAGAACATCGCCGCCTTCTGGACTGAAACAGCGCTGTATCAGTACGCGACGCCGCACGAGTACACGATTGAGGATTTCCCAGAGAACATGCGCGATCTGAGGCCGCGCAGCCTCTATGCCAGTCCCTGGCCGCCCGGCTGGTGGCGGCTTGGCGATGCGGTGAGCTACATGGAGACGGCTTCGTGGTCGGTACTCGAGTACGCGGCAAAGTACAAAGATTCGCTCCTCTTCAACCGCTACAAGTCCGGGCGCGAGCAGATCGCGCGCGGCGCGGCCAATCCGCCTTCTGCCTATTTCATTCCGCAGCAGCAGCGCGATCCTGCGGCCGCCGTCGAACTGCTGCGTCGCCTCGCGTTCGGCGGTATCCGCGTCTGGCAGCTCACTTCGCCGGTCACCGTCGCCGAAGGTGCGTTCCCGGAAGGCACCTGGGTCGTGCCGATGGATCAGGAATTCGCCGCCATGGCCCGCGAGGTCCTGAACGCGCAGCGCTACCCCGATTTGCGGCAGTACCCCGGCGGTCCGCCGGAGCGGCCCTATGATGCCGCCGGGTGGTCGCTGCCGCTGCAGATGGACGTACAGGTGGTCGCGGCGCGCGCGCCATTGAGCGCTGAGGTGCGTGGCCGACTGAAGCTGATTGGCGTCGGCCCCGAGCCGAAAATCGTTCCAAGCGCGTACGACGCCGACATCGAGCACGATGCCGCGCCGTTCGACAGCGTGCCGGGAGCCGGCTTTGACGGACACCGGGGGGCTGCCGGCATTGTCCCTCCGGCAGGACGCATCAGCGGCACTGGATCGATCCTCGTTCTCGATCCCTCCGAGAACAACACGTTCAAGGCATTGAACGCGGCCTGGCAGCAGGGCGCCACAGTTTCTGTCACCGCCGATCCCTCCGCCGGTCGGATCAAGTACGCGGTCAGTGGTCTCGCAGCTGCCGCGCAGGAGCGGCTCGTCGATTCGCTCGCGCTCCACGCGGAGCGGACCGACTCGATCCGCGCGCCGACGGTTCACCCGCCCCGTATCGGGGTGTTCGAGCCGTGGACGGGCAGCATGGATGCCGGCTGGACGCGATGGCTGCTGGAACGCTACGGGTTTTCGTTCGTGGTGATTCGTCCTGAAGATTTCAAGACCCGGCTCGCCGACAAGCTGGACGTTCTCGTCCTGGCCGATGATGCCCGGATACCCGTGGCGGGAGCCGCCGCGGGTCGCGGCGGACGGGGCGGCGGCCCCGTCCGCAGCGAGTACGCGTATCAGCTCACCGCCGACGATCTCAGCCGCTTCGAACAGTTCGTGCGCGGCGGCGGCACCGTCGTCTGCGTGAGCAACGCCAGCGCGTTCGCCATTCAGCACTTGAAACTGCCGGTCAGAAACACCGTCGCCGGCCTGCCGCCCGAGACATTTTTTCTCCGCGGCTCGATAGTCGCTGTGACGGTTGATCCGACGCAACCGGTCATGGCGGGCATGCCGACCCGCGCGGCAGTGTTCGTGGACAACAGTCCGGTGTTCGAGCCGCTCGCGGGATTTACCGGCACCATGCTGGGACGGTACGCTGAATCGGGCTCGCCGCTGCTCTCCGGATATCTCATCGGCGAGCAGCATCTGCAGGGCAGAGCGGCGGCGCTCGACCTGCCGCTCGGCGCCGGGCGTGTCGTGCTCCTGGGCTTCCGTCCACAGTGGCGCGGGCAGTCGTTCGGTACGTTCCGCGTGCTGTTCAACGCCCTGCTCTACGCCGGGCAGGCCGGTCAGGAGCAGGTCGCGCAGGTGGGGCGGGTGGGGCGATGAGCGGCGAATTCATCGTCACGTGTCCGTACTGCGGCGAACAGGTCGAGATCTATGTCGAGCCGGACACCCACGGCGCGTTCGTCCAGGACTGCGAAGTGTGCTGCAATCCGTGGCAGGTGCGTGTGATCGAATCGGGTGGGGAGCGGGACGTGCAGGTGACCAAGTGTGACGATTGAGCGGGCGTCACCCAGAACGCCTCGCGCTTCCTGCAATAGGGTCTGCGGCGCACCGTGCTACTCCGACCTGTCACGGCGCCCCAGCGCCCAGGCGAGATTGTTACGGGCGAGCTCGAGGTCCGGCCTGAGTGCTCAACGCGCGCCGGCAGGCGTCCGCGGCGCTCGAGTACTGCGCCGTCGCGTTCTCCGCCGCGCAGAGATTGTTGTAGGCTTCGGCGTACTCCGGCCGCAACCGCAGCGCCTCGCGGCTCGATTCCTTCGCGTCCTCGTACTTGCCGGCGCGGAATTGCGCGAGGCTCATCCCCAGCCACTGTTCTGCCGTCATCTGGCTGCCCGCCGTAGCCCGCGAATCGCGCGGTTCAGCGTTTCGCTTCCCCGGCTGATCGCGGCGTCGCGCTTCGCCCAGCCACGAGGCGGCCAGTTGATCGTCCGGCTCAATTCGCAGCGTCTCGCGCGCCAGGGCTTCAACCGTTTCCCAGTCGCCCTGCTCCCCGGTGATGTCGAGCAACAGATGCCGGGCCGCGACATGACCGGGGCTCAAATCGAGCGCACGGCGCACGGTGGCGGCTGCCTCCTCATAGCGCCCGGCCTTGTGCAGCCACCGGCCGTAGAAAAAGTAGCTGACCGGGTTGTCCGGCGCGTACTGCTGCGCCAGTCGAAAATGGCGCTCGGCGGCTTCGCGATCACCGCGCGCACTCTTGAGCACGCCGAGATTGACGTGGAGATACGCGTAGCGCGGCGTGTACTGCAGCGCGCGGTCGAAATACTCCTCTGCCGAGTCCAGGTCGCCGTGCTCCATCTGGATGAGCCCGTAATTCATCAGGCCGCGGCCGTTCTCCGGACTCTTTTTCGTCACATCGAACCAGAGCGATTCCTCCGTGCGCCACACCGCGTTCCGCTGCCGCGTTCCGTAGCCATGCGCGGCAAGCACGACGACGCACCCCGTCACCACCGCAGGCGCAATCCAGCGCGGCGCCGGGACGTGCGTTTCACGCCGCATCAGCATCAGACCCAGGGTCCAGGCCGCCGTGAGCGTGACGCCGACGAACGGGAAGAACATCCGGTGGTCGTTGGTCACTTCCGCGAGCGGAACCAGGCTGGACGTCGGCAGCAAGGCCATGAAGAACCACAGAATGCCGAAGGCGACTGGCCGCGTTTCGCGCCGGCGCGAGGCCGCCGCGGCCATCCACGACGCGCAGGCGATGAAGATGAGGCCGGCAGTGACGCGATCGTCGAACGGGTTCGCGATCGGGTTCCAGTCAGTGTCGGCGCTCAGATTCGCCGGCAGCACGAAGGAGAACGCATAATGCAGGAGCACGAATGGCTGCGTCAGCAGATACGCGACGCGTGACGTCCCGCCCGGCACCCACGTGTCGGCGAGATGCGACCCGATCGCGATGAGCGCCGCGCAGGTCACGAACGCCGGCCAGGTGTCGCGGAGCACGCGGCCAAGCTGCCGCGGCTGCAGCAGCTGCCGGACGGACAGCTCGTGCTCGAACAACGCGACGTACAGGACAATCAACGGCGCGGCCATCGCGCCCTGCTCCTTGGCCAGCACCCCTGCGGCCATCGGAATCAGGTACAGCAGCCAGCGCCTGCCGCGGCCGCCGCTCATGAACATCAGCAGCGCCAGCACCACACCGAGCGTCGAGAGAATGTCCGACCGGGCGATGATGTAATTCACGGTTTCGGCGTTCGCCGTGTGCAGCCCGTACCAGGCCACCGCAAACAGCGCGAGCCAGCGGTTCCAGCGGTGCGGGCGGGCCCGATCCATGAGACGGCGAAACAGGAACAGCATCGCCACACACTGGATCACGAAGAACGCAAAGCTGGTGGCGTGAAAGACCGCGGGGTTGAGGCCGTGGCCCAGGCGGTAATCGAGCGCGAGCGTCGTCGTCACCAGCGGCCGGTAGCTCTGGTTCAAAGGATTGGCGCTGAAGGTCCGGGTGCTCGTAAAGAACAGCGGGATGTTCCGCAGGTCGCGGATGTAGAGATTGTTCTGAATCGTATGACCGTCGTCGAAATGAAAATCGTTGTGGAAGTGATTGCTGTAGACGGCGATCAGCGCGAAAAAGAACGAACCGCAGGCCGCGACGTAGAGCCAGCGGCGGCTGCAGTTCAGAATGTTGACGAGCCACGTCATCATGCGTGAGTCCAATTCGCAGTCCTAATTCCTGATTCCTGCACCGCGCTCGGCTTCACTGACCGCGATGTGACCCGCCAGCTTGCTCAAGTCGCGCCGGATCCGCAGCTGCTGCGCGTACAAGAAGAACGTGACCGCGATGAAGGCCAGGGCCACGACGGACAGACCGATGTCGGCGCCCCGGCCGATGCCGAGCAGGTTCGCCAAGTCCGTCGCCCGCAGGGGATTCACGATGGCGGCGATCGCGGCCACCCACACGAGCGATCGGCTCACCCGCACCGTCCGGGCCACCGTCGTGCGCCGCGGCACCAGGTCGGACACGATCGCCGCACCGAGGACGGCGCACGTAACCCATTGAAAAGTGTTCATCTGACGACCCTTGCCACCAGCAACTGGCTGACGATTCGAATGGCATTCCAGCCGCTCTGGCCTTTGGCCAGTGTGTCTCCCGAATACCGCACCGTCACCGGGACCTCCCGCCAGCGCAGACGATGAACGCGCAGCTGCTCCACGATTTCCGAGGCATGCGCCATCCCGTCCTGATCGATGCGAATCCGCTCTGCCGCCTGGCGCGAAAACGCCCGCAGGCCGATGTGGGGATCGCTGACGCTCACGGCCGAGAAGAGCCGCGTGAACACCCGCGCGCCATACAGCACCAGGTGCCGCGCTGCCGGCATCCCGAACGTGCGGCCGAGAAACCGCGACCCGATCACGACGTCCGCCTCTCCCGCGATGATCGGCCGGACCAGCCGCGGCAGGTCGGATGCGTCGTGCTGTCCGTCGCCGTCGAAGCTCACGATGACGTCCGCACCCTGTGCGACGGCGAACTGCAGTCCGGTGCGCAGCGCCGCGCCGGCGCCGCAATTGACCGGATGGCGCAGGATCCAGACCGGATGGGCCGCCGCCACTTCCCGTGTCGCATCGCTCGAACCATCGTCGACGACGACGATCTCGAGATCCAGATCGGCGTGCAGCAAATCCTGAAGCGCGCCGCCGAGCCGCGGCGCTTCGTTATAGGCGGAGACGATCGCCCAAATACGCGGCGACCGCTCGCCTGAGCCTGGTTGAACGTGATGTGTCGGTCGTAGCGGTGCTGACACGCGACCACCGATAACTGCAAAACACGTTCTGGCCAGGTCGGCGTTCGTTTCGGGAGCGATCGCCACTCCGGGCTGACGACCACCTGCAGAATGACGAGGGAAAACATGATGTCCGTCGTCCAAGCACCTTCTGTCACATGGAGTCCGATGACTTCGATTTCGATGCGGGCAGGCTTTCGTCGGACAACGCGCGTCTCGGCTGCGATCTCGAAACGATCGGCGCCGAATCGCGATTGTCCGCGTGGAGCGGCAGAAAGAATTGATCAAGCACGCGGCGTCATTTGTCTCCCGATCATTAGGAAACCGCGAGGCTGGTTACAACTATGTCGTTCAAATCGCTTCGAGTCGTTTTAATCTTTCTACTGTCAACACCACACATGCAGATGGCGACCGGGCCCGGTCCGATTCGCGAAACGGACGGGGCGATGTGAGTGGAGTTCCACCGCATTCGGTTGTGCACGGCCGGCGTGAACCAGCCGCATGGAATCAACCGTCAGAGAGGACAATCGAATGCAGAAGAAACTTTGTCTCAGGCAGGCCCTCGCCGCGGTCGCTGTGCTCGTCTCCGCGGGATCCGCGTGGGCGGGAGACCACTACGTCTCCACCGGAGTCGGCCTCAACTCCAAGCTGTCGTTCGGCCTCCTGTTCGACTGCAAGAACTCACCGGGGCCGGTTATTACGTTGGGCGGAGGCACCTCCACACTCGGCCCGATTGACGGGCAGCTCACGTTCGCGAACAACGTGAAGCTCACCCACGTCACGTCGAGAGACGTGGTGGTCAAGGCCGATTCGTCCTTCTTCTCAGCCGGCGGGGAGATCCAGATCCCCAAGCAGCCTTCGCGGCCGGCTGATTACTACGGTGCCGACTTTGACGGGACCGGCATCGGCGGCAATCCGTGGGTCTACGTCGTGCTCTCTGATGACGCCGGAAACGCTGTGAAGCAGCTCGATGGCAAGGATCTCGAACCGATCCTCCTCGGCCGGTGCGTGCAGGGCGCAGCGGACGTCAATGTGGAGCTGCTGCAGGCCATTCTGGCCGCTGCCACCGTGACCCACGACAGCGACGACAACTGCTACAACAACCCGGGTCCGTACATCTACATCAAGGACGGGATCGTTTCGTTCGGAGGCGTCAACCTGCAGGTCATCTTGACCAACAACGCGAAGTTCACGCACGCCGCTCAGGGCGACGCGACCATTAACTTCAAGTTGTACCCGGCCGGCACGTTCACCATACCCAAGCAGCCGCCGCAGGGCGGCGTGGGCGGGAACCCGCACGTCTGGTTCCAGTTCAAGAAGGGTGACGATCTGGTCGGCCCGAGCTTCTATCTCGGCCGCTGCGTCCAGGATCTCTAATCGGCAAGGACCGCAGGATGGTCTGACGACCGTCCTTGCGGGTTTTCAGGCGTGGGCCTTTGGAGCGGACCCGAACGGGTCCGCTCTTTTTGTTTTTGTAGCGATGGATGATGCGAGGCTGACTTCGCAAACGCGAGTGTTCAACACTCCTACAAACAGCACCAAAGTGTGTACGGGATCAAGGCGTCAAAGAATGGGCGGGCGGGCGGCGATGGCTGGAGGGTCACTTTGGTGACCCCGATGAGCTTGCTGCGTTCAGCCTGTGATGCGGGTTCTAGTGCGAACCGACAGGCGCGAACATCGCGGTGATGAGATCGTCGTCCGAGAACGGCGGCAGCCGATCTGCGGTGAACTCCTCGTACTGATCGATCCGATCCCGCTCGACGTCGAGATGGAGCGCTTTGCGCTGCCGCTCGACCCGCGCAAATCCCGCTGGGACGAGGCGCTGCCGCCGATCCAGCCAGCGGCCCGATTCCACAACGAAGTAGCAGAGGCGGCGTTCGTGCGGATCGACGACGATGCCGCTCAACTTCCCGAGCTGCTGCTCCGAAGGGCTCAACACCACAGCGTCGCGCAAATCGCCAATTGGGGTGTCGACACAGGAGGCGGCAAGGTAGCGGAGGTTAGAATTCATACGCGCTCTCGGGCTCCGAGCTGTCCCTCTGCAACCCGAGTACCAGGTCGTCATCCCGGCAGAAACATTTGAAATCCACGCCGTCGGCGTCAAGGGATTGGCGTCGCGCACCGATTTGGTTCACCGGTGCAGGGTCGGCTGTGCGCCAGTAGACTACTTGACATGAAACAGGCTCTCTTCTTCCTCGGCTCGACCTTCCTCGGCTCGACCGCTCTTCTGTGCTCGGCAGGTGCCCTGATGGCGAAGTCGGCTCAGTCGGCGCATCCCGCTGACAACCCGATTGTGGAACGCGTCGGCGATACGGGGTTCATCCAGCTGCAGGCGGAAAGCTTCCGTGAGCTCGATACGCGACGCCAGGCGCTCGCGTACTGGTTGACGCAGGCGGCGATTGCCATCGATCCCATCATCTACGATCAGCTGTCGCCTCACGGCCTGCGCGAGAAACGGCTGCTCGAAGAGATCATCGCGCGGCCGTCCGGGATTGCGCCGCCGGTGTTTCAGAAGATACGCGAGTACACGCTCCTCTTCTGGGCGAACCGTGGAAATCACAACGAGACGACGGGGCAGAAATTTCTGCCGGGATTCTCGGCCGACGAGCTGCGCCAGGCCGCTTTGACGGCCCAGAAGAACGGCGCCTTCACCACACCGTACGGCGATCTTCCGGCGCTCGCCGACCCGCCGGCGCTGCAGCGGGAGCTCACCGACCTCGGGGCTGCCCTCTTCGATCCAGCCGTCGAACCGATCACGACGGCCAAGACCCCGCCGGCCGGTCAGGACATCATTCAGGCCAGCTCGAACACGTTCTACCGCGGCGTGACGCTCGAGGATCTGAAGCAGTTCCGCGAGCAGTTTCCGCTGAACTCCCGTGTGGTGAAGTCGCCCGACGGCAGGATTCGCGAAGAGGTGTACCGCGCGGGGACGCCCGACGGAAAGGTCGGGCCCGGGCTCTACGCCGTCTACCTGAACAAGGCAATCGGCTTTCTCGACAAGGCGCGCGAGGTCGCCGATCCGGTGCAGGCGCAGGTGATCCAGCACCTGATTCGCTTCTATCAGACCGGCGATCCGAAGGACTGGCTGCTCTTCGGCGGCGACTGGGTGCGCAACGACGCGCCGGTTGATTTCACCAACGGCTTCATCGAGGTCTATCGCGACGCGCGCGGCGCGAAAGGCAGCGCCCAGAGCTTCGTCACCATCACGGACAAGCCGGTCACCGACGCGATGACGAAGCTGGCGCACAACGCGGCGTACTTCGAACAGAAGGCCCCGTGGGATGCGAAGTACAAGAAACAGGCCTTTCAGCCGCCGGTCGTGAAAGCCGTCGAGGTCCTGATCGAGACCGGCGACTTCCACGTCACGACGATCGGCGAAAACCTGCCGAACGAAAATCAGATTCGGGAGGAGTTCGGCTCGAAAAACTTCCTGCTCCTCGGCAGCAGCCATGCCCTGTCCCAGGCGAGCGCCGCCGCCACCGCGGCGGAATTCGCCGCGTCATCCGAGGAAGCCGAGCGGTCGCGCCGGTTCGGCGAGGATGCCGAGGACCTGCTCACCGCGATGCACGAGGTGATTGGCCACGGCTCGGGCAGGCTCACCGATCGGCTCAAGGGCGGCGCGGAGCCGTTCCTCAAGGAGTATTTCTCGACGCTCGAAGAGGCGCGCGCCGATCTGATGGCGCTGTACAACGTCTGGGATCCGAAGTTGAACGAGCTCGGGCTCGTGGCCGATCAGGACAGCGTGGCGCGCGCGATGTACGATAGCGCCGCGCGGGTCGCGCTCACGCAGCTGCGGCGCATCCCGAAGGGCGAGACGATTGAAGAGGACCACCAGCGCGGACGTGCGCTCATCGCCAACTTTGTCAGGGACCGGACCGGCGCAATCGAGCAGTTCGATCGAAACGGCAAGACGTATATCCGCGTCAAGGACTACCAGAAGATGCGCGAAGGCGTCGGCCAGCTGCTGGGCGAGCTGATGCGGATCAAGGCCGAAGGCGACTACGACGCCATCAAGACGCTGATCGACCGGTATGGCGTTCACTTCGATCCGAAGCTGCGCGATCAGGTGGTGGCGCGTTACAAGCAGCTGAACCTGCCGACCTACTGGGCCGGCATCAACCCGGAGCTGACCGCCAGGCTGGATGGCAATGGAAAGGCGACGAGCGTCCAGATCGCGTACCCACGCGACGCCGTTCGCCAGTATCTCGGCTATGCGCGCATGTACGCGCCGTCGTTGCCTTCTGGCCGTCCGTAGTCGGGCTTTTGCGCTTCAGGCGTTTCAGACTTTAGATGAGGCTTTCGGCTTTGGGCTTTGGGCTGATCCCGCGATCAACGAGCAACGACCACGAATGACCAATACCACGCGTTTCGGCTTTGCTGTCGTCGCCGCATTTGTCGCTTTCTCGCCGCCGCTCGTCGCGCAGCGCGGCGAGGGACCGCCGGCCGCTGCGGCGCCCGACGACACCGTGAAAGCCCTCGTCGGACGGTTGGAACTCGACTCCTACAAGGCGACGGTAAAAGGGCTCACGCAGTTCGGCGACCGCCGTCAGGGGACGGACCGCAATCGCGCCGCGGTCGACTGGATCGAGGCGCAGCTGAAGCGCTACGGCTGCCCGACCGACCGCATCCGGTACGAGTATCAGCCTCCCGCGAATCAGGGCCGCCGCGGGGGCGGCCGTGGACCGGACCAGGCTCAGGGCGGCGGCCGATTGCGCGGGATCCGTGCCCGCACCGGTGTGAACACCGATCCGATGGCGCAACCGGATGTCAAGGTGCGGGAGCTGAACATGCCGCCGGCCACACCGGGCCCGCGAGAGATGGTGTACTGCACCAAGGTGGGCACCACCCATCCCGACGAGATGTACATTGTCGGCGCGCACATGGACGGGCATGGCTGGGGCGAAGCGGCGAACGACGACGGATCCGGGACCGCCCTGGTGATGGAGCTGGCGCGTGTGTTCAGCATGCCGGACGTGCAGACGGAGCGCACGATCCGGTTCGCGCTGTGGAACAACGAGGAGACCGGTTCACAGGGCGCACGCGCCTACATCGCCGAGCGCGGGTCGCTGCAGGGCAAGGAAGATCCGCCCGGCTCGGGCAAGTACCCGGAGCCGAAGTGGCTCGGCATGGTGCAGCACGACATGATGCTGTTCGATCACGGCATGCCGCGCACCGATGGCACCGTGAGCCGTGAGCAGCGCCCGGAAGCCGACGTGAACATCGAGTTTCAGGCAAACTCGAAGCTGGCGGCCGAGAGCCAGAAGCTCGCCTGGTTCTTCGAGGGGGCCAACGAGAAGTACGCGACCGACTACCCCGCCGCCGTCGGCAGCCACATGACGAACACCGACTCCGGACCGTTTCAGGACCTGATACCGGCCCTCAGCCTGCGCGAGAACGAGCGCGGCGCGCACATCGGCGCCGGCTGGGATCCTCAATGGCATCAACCCACAGATGTGTTCTCGACTTACGATGACAAGGACTTCCGGCTCGGCCTGAACGCCGCACAGACGACGCTCGGCGCGATGGCGGAGCTGACGGGCGCGACAGTTAAGAAATGACGTGGTGGCCAACATGGACGCGAAACGCCGACGCATTGTTCTCTGTGTTCTTGGCGTGCTGTACGGTTTCCATGGGTCGAATGCCGTTCCTGGTCACGCGCAACAGGACACGCCGCGCGCGCCGTACCGCACGCTGAACGATCGGTTCACGCCGCGCCACTATGCCACGCTGGCCGACTGGCAGCCGCGTGCCTCTTATTTGCGCGAGCACGTTCTCGCATCGGCCGGACTGCTCCCGCTGCCTGACAAGACGCCGCTGCGTCCACATGTCTTCGGCGAGCTGCACCGGCGCGAGTACGCGGTGTCGAAGGTCTACTTCGAGAGCCTGCCGGGCTTTTACGTCACCGGCAATCTGTACCGCCCCGATGGACCCGGTCCGTTCCCGGCGATTCTTTCGCCGCACGGCCACTGGGCCTACGGGCGCCTGGAAAACACCGACCTGGTGTCGGGGCCCGGACGCGCCATCAACCTCGCGCGCCAGGGCTTCATCGTCTTCAGCTACGACATGATCGGCTTTAACGACAGCCGGCAGCTGACGCACGAGTTCGGCGGCCGGCGCGAGAAGCTGTGGGGGTTGAGCCTGTCGGGCCTGCAGCTGTGGAACAGCCTCCGCAGCGTCGATTTCCTCGAGTCGCTGCCCGATGTTGATCGCGATCGGATCGGCGCGACCGGCGAATCCGGCGGCGGGACCCAGACGTTTCTGCTTGCGGCTGTGGATCCGCGGATCAAGGTGGCCGCGCCGGTCAACATGATCTCGCTGCACATGCAGGGCGGATGCCTGTGCGAAAACCCGCCAGGCCTGCGGCTCGATACCAACAATGTCGAGCTCGCGGGCCTGATTGCGCCGCGGCCGTTGTTGATGGTGGCCGCAACTGGAGACTGGACGAACGAAACGCCGCAGCTCGAGTACCCGGCGATGCGCCGCATCTACGCGCTGTTCGGCGCAGAAGACCACGTCGATTCGATTCAGTTCCAGGCGCCGCATAACTACAACCGCGACAGCCGGGAAGCGGTGTACACCTGGATGGCGCGCTGGCTTCTGCGCGGGCCAGCGGATGGCCACGTCAGCGAGCGCCCATTCACTCCCGAACGTCTGGCCGATCTTCTGTTGTTCGAGGGCCAGCCGCTCCCCGAGGGTGCGCTCAACGCCGAGCAGGTGACCGGCGAATGGATTGACATGGCGCGCCACCAGATGGACCAGGCGGATGCCGGTGCCCGCGAGACCGCATTGCTGCACGCGCTGGCGCTGTCGCGCCGCACTCAGCGAGGCGCGCCGGCGTCGAAGGTCGTCGTGGTCGCCGGCGGCACACCGGACCTGACCACCGCGCTCACGCGCCGTGGTCTTTCAGTCAGGCAGGTCCGGCTGACGCCGTTTGACGAGGAAGCCGCCGCACAGATCAATCACTTCGACACTTACAATCGCACCGCGGCCAGCCAGCGGGTGGCCGACCTTGTGACGGCACTCGAGGCGAACCCGGGCGCGATGCTCGTCGCCGATGGCGAGCTCGGGCCGGCCGCGCTGCTGGCCATCGCGGTCGTGCCGGTACCTCGCGCCGTCATCGACGTGGAGCAGTTCGACAACGCCAGCGATCAAGAGTTTGTCGACCGGCTGTACATTCCAGGCATCCGCCGGGCCGGCGATTTCCGGACTGCGATCGGCATGGCGGCCGGATCGGTGACGGTCCACGATGCCGGCGACAGGTTCAAGCTGGATGGCGCACGCGTGCTGCGGGAGAAGCAGTCGCCGTCAGAAATCGCCGCGTTGTTGCGCTGACATCTATTCGTGTCACGTCCGCTAAAGCCGGACTCGACCAACAGCTCACTCCATTCGCGCCAAGTCCGGCTAAAGCCGGACACTACCGAAAATCTCCTTCGTCGTGTCCGCCTTCGGGCGGACATGTGCGGATATGGGTCGGGCTTCTGCGGACACCACAGGCACGGGAATGCGAGCGTCGGGCTTGAATTTCAGCGTGCGCTCGCTCATAGTGGGGGTGAATCCACAAAGAGAAAAAGAGGAGGTCTGCATGGCGAAGGCGAAGAGTCCTGTGCCCGAGGGATTTCATACGGTGACGCCCCAGCTCGCGCTGGACGATGCTCCGAGCGCACTCGAGTGGTACAAGAAGGCCTTGGGCGCCGAAGAGCTGTCGCGCAGCGTCGGCCCCGACGGGAAGATCATGCACGCGGAGCTCCGCATCGGTAACTCGCGCATCATGCTGAACGACGCGATGATGGGCGCCAAGGGTCCGAAGGCGATGGGCGGCTCGCCCGCGTCGCTGTGGATCTACGTCGACGATTGCGATGCGCTCTTCAACCGCGCAACCGGAGCGGGCGGGCAGGTCCGGATGCCGCTGGCCGACCAGTTCTGGGGCGATCGCTGCGGCTCTGTGATCGACCCGCACGGTTACACGTGGACGATCGCGACCCGCAAAGAGGACTTGTCGCGCGAGGAGATCAACAAGCGGGCAACCGAGTTCTTCAAACAGTTCGCGCAGCAGACACATTGAAGCGGCCGGCCGTCACAGCCCGCCGAGCCGGCTGCCCGGCCGGCGGACGCCTTCCGCATGGCGCCGGATCGGTTTGTGCATCTGGGCAGTCTGGCCGTGAACACGCGGCTGACCTGAAGCACTACGATCCGTGTTCCGACTGCTACTTGCTTGAATGGAGATATTGCAGGTCCCCTTTCAAGAAGACGCGGTTGCCCGCGATACGACGTTGGGTGCGCCGGATATCGCTGGAGGTTGTAGTGCCCCGTAACAATGACCACCGTCGATAGGACACTCCTGTAACCTGCTAAGACGGTTTCCCCGTAGGATCCCTGGAGTGGTTGCCGGAACGCGATTGTCAGCGAACTGACAATCACCCCGTACAGTTCAACGACGACGACCGCCGCGCGGCCTGACAGGCCGCGCGGCGTGCTTCTTCCGACGATTGACGAGGGCGGACACCTCAAGTCAAGCCGACGCTAGAGCGAGCGCAGGAAGTTGAGAAGGTCCTGCTTGTTCATCTCGCTGAGCGCGTTGAAATTGTTGATGACGGTGTTCGCCTCTGATCCCGAGCTCCTGTGCGCCTGAATGGCCGTGAGCAGGTTGGAGGTCCGCCCGTCGTGCAGAAAGAAGATGCGCTTGCCCAGGCCCCACAGGGGGGCGGTCCGGAACTCGGCGCCCCCCGCCGCTCCCTGAACGATGCCGTCGGCCAGGCCGGTCCCCATGTTATGGAGCAGAATGTCCGAGAAAAGGTTGGCAGGCTGATTCCGCAGCGCCGCGACCGTTGCATTCCCCGTCCGCAGGGTCGGAGTGTGACAGAAGGCGCAACCGGTGCTCGTAAACAGGCTGCGGCCATTGTTGATCGACGTCGTTCCAC
Organism: Acidobacteriota bacterium; assembly: GCA_046726355.1. Taxonomy (GTDB): domain Bacteria; phylum Acidobacteriota; class Vicinamibacteria; order Vicinamibacterales; family CAVVIG01; genus QHWF01. The sequence continues at coordinate 48,297 of JBKPAI010000004.1, forward strand.
CCGGCGAACTCTGAGACGGTGTAGGAGGCGCGAGGAACCGTTGGAAGAACGCAAACAACTCAATTGCGCTCAGGCCGTCGGGAGTGGTCGTGAGGGCGGTGTCAGTGACGTCGTTGGGGAGTGTGGCAAACTGGCAGGCCGCGTTCCGTTCACGTTCCGACTGAAACAGCTCGTTCGTGATCCCCATCTCGACGTTGTACGCCTCGCCGGAGAACAGCAGCAAGGATTGGTTCTGAGCCTTCCAGCCGAACCTTGAGATCGTTCCATCGTTGCCGTTGTTGTTCGTCCGGCCGCTGATGCCGAGATTACTCTTCGTCACAGCGTCTCTATCCCGGTTGACCAGGATGACGCTGTCAGGAATCTGCTCGATCAGCCCCGACCCGAAAACAGGCGTCGGAATTCTGAAGATCAAATTCCCTCTCGAAAACTCAGCGGCGAAGTCAGGCGTGGCCAAATTGCAGCCGGTGGCTCCGGTCCGCCCCGTAATCGTGGCGGTGTTGTGCACCCCGCCATCTGACTTGAACCGGGCTTCGCGAACCGGCCCGTTCACCGTGATGAAGAACGGGACCGGATCTGAGCCGCCGTCCGCGGTGGCGAATGCCACTTGCGGGTTCACGGACGGGCTGGTCCCGCCGGTCGCCGGCTGGCTGTGGCAACCGCCGCAACTGTCGAGGTTCATCCGGGGACCGAGTCCCTCGGGCACTTCCTCGACTTCCAGGAACTCGTCTTGGCCGGCCGAAAAAAATGCGAACTCCCTCGCGGTCAATCCCGCAATCGGCCCGCCCGCTCCGGGCTGTCCGCCACGAACCCCGGGGTCGGTCGCGGTAAATTGAGCATCCAGGATTCCGGAACCGCTCAACACGAGCAGAATCGCCCAGACCCCGAACAGCACACTAACTTTCAATGGCGGGGTACGGATCGTCAGTCGACGCTTGACCAATCTGAAAGAGCCGCTTCTCTTTGTTCCACCTACACGTTGCCTGAATAGAGACATTGCAGGTCTCCTCTCCCACGAAACGTGGTCGCCAGCGAAATGACGTTGGGTGCGCCGGATATCGCTGTCAGTTGTCGTGCGACAATACGGTTCGTTCCGTTGCGCCTCCTCTCTCACCTGGCGAAGCGTCGGCTTCGCGAGATCGGATCATCAACACACCAATCGTTCATCGACGTATCAGAGTGACCTCCTTCCTGCCGGGCGTGAGCGCCTGGCGCCAGGACCCACAGAAAGCTGCGAAGACATGGGATGAAATGCGAGCCGGAAAAGAGGGCATAACCCTCCGCCCGGCTTTGGTGAAGCACAACGCCTCCCGGCACGGGTGACTCTCGACGCCTGTGGAACGGCGAGACAGGGCTCTCCTGTCGTGTGCCCTGACACACCCTTCCTGTGATCCGCCAGTGCGGACTTACGAACGCGGCTTAAGAGACCCTGAGTGGATGGAGTGCTTACGTCTGTTGCCGGATCACTCCGGCAACGTCGTGGGTGGCGAACGTTTCATCGCCGTCTCCCTTCTGAACGCCCGACGGGGACACCCTGACGCAGGAAAGGGGACACCTGACCGTGGACCGGAGATGATTGCTTGGTGAATGTTGATCCTGAAAGTTCCATGCCACCACGGCCGTTGGCGGCCACTGACTACTCGAACATCTAAATTTGTTGGAAAAACAACAAGAGAAAGCGAGGGTCACGTTAGTGGTGATTTCTTGAAGGTGGTTCAGGTGTGACTGCGATCACTACTCCTTTTCCCATCGGCTGAACGGATTTCATACTCGCGCTTCGCAACTGCGGCTCGCGGCGGCCTGTCCCGACGCGGCGGCCCGCCATCGACTATCGAAATCTGATGGCCAGATCACGGCGCGAGCGAATAGAATTCCTGCCAACATCTCTCCAATCAAAGCCATGACCTTCTTCTCCGATCTCAGGTTCGCGGTCCGTTCGCTGCTGCGCGCGAAAGGCTTGTCCCTGACCGTTGTCGCGACTCTCGCGCTCGGCATCGGGGCGAACGCCGCCATCTTCAGCGTCGTCCGCGGCGTGCTCCTGCGGCCCCTCGTCAATCGTGACGAGGAGCGGCTGATCTATATCCGTCAGAGCGCCCCGGGGCTTCGCGCCGAGAACACCACGTTCTCGGTGCCGGAAATTCAGGACCTGCGGGCGGGACTCACGACGGTGACTGCTCTGGGCGACTTTTCCACGATCACGTTCACGATGGTGGGCCTCGGCGAGCCGCGCCAGGTCCGCGCCGGCGTCGTCGGCGGGTCCTATTTCGAGGTGATGGGACTGCGGCCGGTGCTGGGCCGCCTCCTGAACCAGGGAGACGATGGTCCGAATGCCGCGGGTGCGGTGGTGCTCACGCACCGTTTCTGGATGACGTCGCTCAAAAACGACCCCACCGTGATCGGCAAGATCGTCCGGCTCGGCACCCGGTCGGCCACGATCGTCGGCGTGCTGGAGCCGTCGGTTCCCTACCCGTCGGAGACCGAGCTCATCGCCAATGTCGTAACCAGCCCGCATCACCTCTCGGCGACGATGGTGACCGGCCGCGAGCACCGGATGACGGAGATCTTCGGCCGGCTCGCGCCGGGGGTCGATCTGGCCGCCGCGCGCGCCGAAATTCAGACCGTTCACAAAGCGATGCTGGCCGCCCATCCTGAGACCTACAAGGCGTCGGCAGACTACCGAATCGGTGCCGTCCGTCTTCGCGATCAGATCACGTCGCGGGCACGAACCGTGCTGCTCGTTCTGCTGGCCGCCTCCGGCCTCATTTTCCTGATTGCGTGCTCGAACGTCGCCAACCTGATCCTCGCTCGCAGTGTACGGCGCGAATCGGAGCTGGCCGTGCGCGCAGCGCTGGGCGCGGGCACGGGCGCACTGCGCCGCACGCTGCTGGCGGAAAGCCTGATCCTCTGCACCACCGGCGCCGTCCTGGGCGTGCTGATTGCGGGGCCGATGGTGGACGTGCTCGCGCACTACGCGGCGCGTTTCTCCGTGCGCGCGCTCGAGCTGACGCTCGACTCGACGCTGCTCTACGTCGGCGTGGTTCTGGCCATCGCGGCCGCGCTTCTCCTGGCGTTCGTCCCGCGGCTGCCCTCTTCAGACGCTTCGCACGGCTTCGGCCTGTCGAGCGGAAGCGTCCGCCTCACCGGGTCCACAACGCGGCGGCTGCGAGCGTTTGCCGTGGTCCAGATTGCCGCCTCGTTCGTGCTGCTCGCCGGCGCGGGCATGCTTCTGCGGACGCTGCTGGCACTCCAGGCGACCAATCCCGGGTTCAACACGTCCGTGCTCGCCGTGAACGTGCCCATCCCGTCGTTCGGACGCACGCCCGCGCAGGTCCGTGGCCTGTATCGGGAAATCCAGCGGCGGCTCACAAGCATCGCCGGCGTGGAGAGCGTCGCCATCGGCGGTACGGTTCCGTGGCGCGATGCGGGAAATTTCGGACCGGGATTTCAGTTCACCGTCGAGGGTCTCCAGCGGGTTCCGGGCGAAGACGATCCGCGAGGGAAGTTCCGGTCGATCTCGCCGGGATTCTTCGCGGTGCTGGGCATCCCGTTGATCGAGGGCCGCGACTTCACCGAGGCCGACCGCAGCGACACGGAGCGCGTGGTGATCGTCAGCGCAACCCTGGCTCAGCGGCTGTTTCCCGGACAGAACCCGATCAACCGGCACCTGATGTGGACCGACGGCGTGATGAAGTTCATCGGCGTCAGCACCGAGCCTCGCCGCATCGTCGGAGTCGCTGCGGATGTGAACGACGAAACCGTTGAACCGTCCGGGAGCATGCTCGTGTATCACCCGGTGGAGCAGGAGATGGGCGGCGGCCGGCTGTTCGTGCACGCGAAGACCGAACCGTATTCCCTGGTCCCGGTGATCACCCGAATCGTCCGCGAGCTGTCCACCGACGCGCCCGTGGAGCGCGCGAGCACGCTCGAAGACGTGCGCGCGGAAGTGCTGACGCCCAACCGCCTGAACACGATTGTGTTCGGCGGCTTCGCGATGGTGGCGCTCATGATCTCGGTCGTCGGCGTCGCCGGCGTGCTCGCGTTTTCAGTCAGCGGGCGCACACGCGAATTCGGGATTCGCCTCGCCGTCGGATCGCAGCCGCGCCATCTGCTTGCGGGCGTGCTCGGGGAAGGCGCGATGATGGCGGCCGCCGGGATCCTCGCCGGTGTCGCCGGCGGCTACGCGCTCGCAAAGCTTGTCGCCAGCTACCTGCAGGACGTTCAGCTGCCGGGGACGTTGCCGCTCGTGGGCGCGGCGGGCGTGCTGCTGCTGGCGGCCGTCGTTGCGTCCGTCCTTCCTGCCGCACGAGCCGCACGGGTCGACGTCATGCAGGCGCTCAGATCGGAATGAGTCAGGATCCGGGACGTTGACCGCACGAAACAGAGGGCCGCAGTCTCGTCATCGCCTCCTCGCGCGGATCGTGACTTTGTAATTGTTCTCGGCGTTGAGATTGATCAGCGCGACGAAGGCCCGGCCGTCGTACGTGCCTATCGTACCGGACTGCGACATCGCCGAGACGTCCCATCCAACCGGCAGCAGAACCGTGTTGCGCAGCCCGCGCAACGACCGATCGAACATCAAATCGCCGTTCTCGATCCGATAGCTCGCGTCCTTGAGCGTCCCCGCGATCCTGAGATGTGCGCTCTGCGTGTCGTCGGCGATCGGCACCTCAAGCGTCACCGTGGGAACGCTCCCCGTTTTCGTCAGCGGCAGCACCCTGGCGGTGTCGAGATCGGTCACCTTCACATCCTGAAGGGGCAGATAGGCCAGTGAATCAAGCCTCGCCGTGCCTCCCTTGCGATAATCGCTGTAGGTCTGCTCGACGCGGATGCGCCCGGTGTCTGGAGCGTCGAGATCGTAGAGTGTCTTGATGTCGTCGAAAAACATGTCGGTGTATTTCAGCGGCGGAAACGTTGCCGTGGTCTTCCGCGCGTGGATGGTCACAGGATTGCTTTGTCCGCTCGGGTTGGCAAAGGCCAGCTTCAGGCGGCCGTCGCTGCTGGTCGTCAACTGCGCGGCAACGTTCGATGAGATGAACGCAAAGCCTTTCGGCAGCAGCACGCCGAGCCGATAGCCGCTCAGGCTCCTCACCCAGACGATGTCGTCGCCGTGCATCATGTAGGTGCGCGGATCCTTGTACGTCTTGCGGATCAGGACGCGGCCGATGCCGCCTTCGGGCACGGGAACGGGCAGCTTCGCGTGGATGGCGTGATCGCTGCCCTCCTGTTCGTAGGTGAATTTCAGCGTCTTTCCGCTGCGCGGATCGTACACCTCGATATCGGAACCCTCGCTGCCACCGCGCGTCGCGTTCACGAGCTCGGTCGCACCCGCCCGCGTCTCCTCGGGAATGAACTGAATGCGGAACTGCCCGCTCCCGGGCTCGAGAATGGCGTATTCGGTGTACGCGTCCTGCGTGAAGAGGCGCGTCAACGGCGGCGTCGGCCTGAGCGAGCCGTCCGGATTCGTGCCCCCCGGAAACGGACTCGGCTCGCCGCGGCGCTGCGCTGCGATGAGCGCCGGGATTGCGGCGATGAAGAGAACCACTGCGTTGCGGGACCGCTTCAGCATGGCGTCAAGTTTAGGGCCAGTGGGGCCGATCGGCCGCAAAAGGCTATAGAATGCCGGCCGACAGGAGGCATTCATGCGTGTTTACATCACGGCCGTCTCGCTTGGCCTGGTCGCCGCCTCGATCCTCGCCGTCGCACAGCAACCCCCGGCTGGCGGTCAGCCGCCCGCCCAGCAACAGCCGATGTCGTTCTTCGTGACGAGCGCCGGCGGCGGGAACGGCGCGAATCTCGGCGGCCTGGCCGGCGCCGATCGCCACTGCCAGATGCTCGCCGCTGCCGCCGGCGCCGGGAGCAAGACGTGGCACGCCTATCTGAGCGCTTCGGCGGCGGGTGGGCAGCCCGCCGTGAACGCGCGCGACCGCATCGGGTCCGGCCCCTGGTTCAACGCGAAGAGTGCGCGCATCGCGCAGAATGTCGCCGACCTGCACGGCGACACCCTCGAAGCGGCGCGCCGCGGCAACAACCTGACCAAAGTCACGGCGTTGACCGAAAAGGGCGACACCGTGAACGGCGTCGGCGACAGTCCCAATCGGCACGACATGCTCACCGGATCGCAACTCGACGGCACTGCGTTCACCGACGGCGCGGACCACACATGCCAGAATTGGACCAGCAACGGGACGGGCACAACGCAGCTCGGTCATCACGACCGGATGGGCGGCGGCAACACGTCATGGAACTCGGCGCATCCCAGTCGCGGGTGCAGTCAGGAGAATCTGGTCAGCACCGGCGGCGCCGGGTTGTTTTACTGTTTCGCGATCAATTGAACGATCTCGTCGCCTGGCAGGATGCTGAAAAAGCACGAACACGCAGAACTCGCAGGGACCGTAGAGTCTTTTTCCTAAGGACTCTCTGCGGTTTCAGCGGGTTCTGCGTTGAACGTCGGCTTTTTCAGCGACCTGCTCGAACCGCCTGAATGGACAAGACCTTTCTGCTGGTCGGCGCCGCGGCCGGATTTCTTGGTGTCGCCCTGGGCGCGTTCGGGGCCCACGGGCTGCGCGCGCGGCTCGCACCCGATATGCTCGGCGTGTTCGAGACCGGCGTGCGCTATCACATGTATCACGCCGCCGCGATCGTTCTCGTGGGCCTGATCGCGGCGCGCCTCGATGGCTGGGTCATCCGCGCGGCCGGATGGTGTTTCTCCGCCGGTATCATCCTTTTCTCAGGCAGTCTCTACACTCTCGCCCTCACGGGCACCACGGCCTTCGGCATCATCACGCCATTCGGCGGGCTGGCATTCCTGCTCGGGTGGGCATTGCTCGTCATTGCGGCGGTACTTTGAGCTGAACGGGTTGAGGTAAAAAATCGGGTGTAAGAAAACATCAGACGGAGCGCAGCCCTTCAGGGCTGCCCGCGGCGGTGATGCAGGCCTCAGGGCCTGCGCTACCAGAGGGCCGCCGGCCGATCCCTTTCAGTGCGGTTTCAACTGATCGACGTACCAGCTCACACGCTCGCGCGAATCACCATGTGATTCGAGCCCCCGGGCCTCGAAGCGGACCGTACCTTCGCGATCGACGTAGAACGTCGCCGGCAGATCGTCGAACCCCATCTTCTGCTGCGCCTCGTCCTTATTCGCGCGAAGAACCGTGAACGGGAATTTCATCTCGTTGAGATACCGCTGCAGCCGTTTGTCGTCCTCATCGATGCTGACCAGCACGAACGCCACGCCGGGATCGTTCTGATATTTCGCGTACGCCGTTTTCAGGTGCGGCAACTCCGCACGGCAGAGGCCTCACCAGGAGGCGAAGAAATTCAGCAGCAGCACCCTGCCGCGGAGCGCAGACGAATCGTAGGGCCGGCCGTCGACGCCGGTCAGCGCCAGTTTCGGGAGCGGATGATCGACAATGCTCTTCAGCGCGGCTGCCCGCCGGTCCTCGCGGCGTCTGGCCAGTTCGCTCTCGAGCCACGCCTCGAAGGGACCTGATGACGCGCTGCCGGGAAGGGCGCGCAGGCTTTCCGTCGCGCGTTGACGCAGCGGGGCCGGGCCGGCCGCGAGCGCGAGCGCATTGAGATAGTGATCGCGCGCGCTGTCGGTCCGGCCCATCGTCCGCGCGAGCTCGCCGAGATGAAACTGATTCGTGAAGTCCTGTCCCCGTGACAGCCGCTCCGCTTCGCCCAGGCTCGCGGCGGCGCGCGCGTAGTCCCGCCGGAGATACGCAGCCCACCCGATCAGATCGGCCGCGGTCGCGCGGCCGCGGCTGTATGCGCCCTGCGACTTGCCGGTCATCTGGTACGCGCTGAGATTCTCGCTGACGAAGCGATCGGACGCTGCGCGCCCCTCCTCGGCCAGGGCCGCAGCGCGGTCGTACTCGCCACGATCGAGGAGGATCTGCGCACCGGTGAAATAGGGCGCCGGATCCGCCTGTGCCTGCGCACGCGCCTTGATTGCGGCATCGAGCTCGGCGAGCGGGGCCGCTGCATTTCTGTACGACTCAATCTTCGCGTCGAGCCGCTTGATGTCGTCGCGCGGCGGCGCAGGTTCGACGCTGTCGGCCGCGGCAAATCCCTCGGCCACCTGGAGCGCCTCCCGCGCGGACATCAGCGAAGGATCGGCGGCAAGCGCGGCGCGCAGCTCCGTCAACGCCAGCGTCCGGCAGGCCGGCTCGTCGTGCCAGCCGGGAAACATGTTTTCCTGTTGCCACCCCTTGAACGTGTAGAGACGGCCGAGCGCTTCGTGGGACTCGGCCGCCGTGTCCTTGTCGCGTGCGGCGCGCTCGAGCGCTGCGATCGCGCTGTTTGCCAGCCGCTGCTCCCACAGCGCACGTCCGCGCGCAAGCTCGCTCCGTGCGTCACTCTGCGCAACAATCGCCCCGGCGAGCGCGACGACCGCCGCCGCTGTGAACGTTCCGATTCTCACCACCACATCCCCTCTGCGGCTAATATAGCCTCGATCCTCAGGTGTAGACGAGATCACCACGCCTGAACTGCCGACGGATTGACCACGAACAGACTGGAAAAGCGTCATGACTCTCCCCAGGATCGGACCGCTGCGCCTTTCGCGGCCACCGCGATTGAAGATGCTTTCCTGCGCACTGGTCGCTGCGGTCATCGGATTCTCCGGCACAGCCCCGGACGACGTCGGCTGGCCGCAGCACGGGGGCGTGGACAACATCCGCTATTCGCCGCTTGCCGAGATCAACCGGGAGAACGTATCCAAGCTGCAGGTTGCGTGGAGCTACGACTCCCGCGATGCCTTCAAAGGCTCCGAAATGCAGAGCAACCCGGTCATCGTCGACGGCGTTCTCTACGCCACGACGCCGACCCTGAAGGTGATTGCGCTCGACGCGGCGACGGGACGGGAAATCTGGAAGTTCGATCCGGGCGGTGGAGCGGCCGGCACGGCGCGCTTCCGCCATCGGGGTGTGACGGTGCACAAGGATCGGGTCTTCGTCACGTATCGAACGTTTCTCTGGGCACTCGACAGGAAGACCGGCACCCCGATCGCCTCGTTCGGCACGAACGGACGGATCGACCTCCGCGAGGGCCTCGACCAGCCTGCGGAGACGCTGACGGTCAGCGCCAGCACGCCCGGCGTCGTCTTCGAGGATCTCCTGATCATGGGCAGCAGCGTCCCCGAAACGCTGCCGGGATCGCCCGGGCACATCCGGGCGTTCGATATCAACTCCGGCAGGGTGCGCTGGATCTTTCACACCATTCCGAAACCCGGCGAGCCGGGCTACGACACGTGGCCAAAAGATGCCTACAAGCTCGAAGGCGGCGCCAACGCGTGGGCCGGCGTGACTGTCGACACCCGGAACGCGATGGTGTTCGCGGCGACCGGCTCCGCGTCCTTCGATTTCTATGGCGTGACGCGGCACGGCGACAACCTGTTCGCCGACTGCGTCCTCGCGCTCGATGCGCGGACGGGCCGGCGCATCTGGCACTTCCAGGCCATCAGACATGACGTCTGGGATTGGGACTTCCCTGCGGCGCCGAACCTGGTCACACTGACGCGTTCGGGCCGCAAGGTCGAAGCCGTCGCCCAGGTGACGAAATATGGTTACGTCTACGTCTTCAACCGCCGCACCGGTGAGCCGTTGTTTCCGATCGAGTATCGCAAGGTCCCGCCGTCGGCCGTCGACGGCGAGCTGCTCGCCGAGCACCAGCCGTACCCCGTCAAGCCGCCGCCGTTCACACGGCAGGAGCTGACCGAGGCGATGCTGACGCGGCGAACCCCGGAAGCGCACGCGGCCGTCCTTGCCCAGTATCGCCGCATGTCGAAAGGGTTCTTCGCCCCGCCCTCGCTCGAAGGCACCATTGTCTTTCCCGGCTTCGATGGCGGCGCCGAATGGGGCGGCGCCGCGTTCGATCCAGACACGGCGCTCCTGTATGTGAACTCCAACGAGATGCCATGGATCGTGAAGCTGATTCCGAACAACGACACGGCTCTCTATAACAGTAAGTGCGCGACTTGCCATCGCGAGGATCGCAAGGGTTCGCCGCAGGCGCCGTCGCTGATTGGCGTCGCTGAACGGCTCTCGCGCGACGACATCGCCCGGCTGATCCGCGAAGGCACCGGCCGGATGCCTGGCAATCCGGACATGGGCGCGCGCAATGTGAACGACCTCGTCGAGTTTCTTGTCACCGGACACGACAAAGGCTCCGACCCGAACGTGATGAAGGATCCGAGCTGGCTGAAATACCGGAGCGACGGCGAGTCGCTGTTCCGTGACCCGGACGGCTACCCGCCAATCACGCCGCCGTGGGGCACGCTCAACGCGATCGACCTCGACGCCGGTACGATTCGCTGGGCGATCCCATTCGGCGAGTTCCCCGATCTGGCGGCGAAGGGCTTGAGAAACACGGGCAGCGACAACTATGGCGGACCGGTGGTCACGGCGGGCGGTCTGCTCTTCATCGGCGCCACGAACTTCGACCGGAAGTTCCACGCCTACGACAAGCTCACCGGCAAGCTGCTGTGGGAAACGACACTGCCCGCCGCCGGCAATGCCACACCGTCCACCTATACGGTGGATGGCCGCCAGTATGTGGTGATCGTCTGCGGAGGCGGTAAGAACGGAGCGCCATCGGGCAGCGCGATCGTCGCGTTCGCGCTGCCGGGGTAGCCGGGCGCGTGAAGACCTGGCGCCGGTCGGGCCGCCGGAAACGGCAAGCGCAAAAGGACAACCGCACAAGCTGAAAATGGACCAGCCTCCACGCGTCGCCATCGTCACCGGCGCCGGCGGCACAGGCAGCGGGCGGGCAATCGCGCGCCGCTTCTCCCGCGACGGGGCGGCCGTCATCGTCGCCGACGTCAACCAGACCGGTGGCCAGGAGACGGTCCGGCTGATTGAGGCATCAGGCGGCCGTGCCGCGTTCGTGCGCACGGACATTCGGGACGAGCAGCAGGCGCGAGACCTGATCGCCGCTGCCGAGCGGACCTTCGGGGCGGCGACGATCCTCGTGAACAATGCCTCGGCGCCGTTCCGTCCCGGGGAGCCGCTGGAGTTCTGGGCCGACGCGGTTCAGACCGATCTTCTCGGGGCGATGTTCTGCACGCGGGCGGCCATCGATGCCATGCGCCGTGCCGGCGCGGGCGCGATCGTCAACATTTCGTCGATTTCTGCCCTGTGGCATGGCCGCACGACGCCGGGCGGCGCGCCGGCATTCGACGCGGCCAAAGCCGGTCTGCTGCGATTGACGACGGCTATGGCGGGTATCGCCAAGAGCGATCGCATCCGCGTCAATTGCCTGGCGCCGGGATGGATTGATACGGACGGTCCGCGACAATACTGGGGCTCACTCACTCCGGAGGAGCGCCTGGCGAGAGGGGTCCCGTCACGATTGCTTCCGACGGATGCGATTGCGGACGCAGTCGTCCGACTGGCGGCCGATGAATCGCTGACCGGACGAATCGTCGTGTGGTGGTCGGAAAGCGAGCCCACACTCATCGAATGGGGCGACAGAGGGTACGCCAGGTACGAGGCGTGGTCGCCGCGTTGAAATAGTTCACTGTCAGCAGTCCATCATTCACAATCCTGCTGTCCAGTGGGCTGGCCCAAAGGTGACTGGCATCCCCCCACTGCATCACATCAAACCCGCACTTCAGTGACAGATCCAATCGGGAGCACGCGCTATCCGATGGCGTTGTCACACCAGCTCTTTTCACTCGCGTCGATACTCCTCGCGCTTAGCGGAAATGCACCGTCGCGTAATCCATCAGTTGCCGTCTCCTGTTGTATGAAAACCGATCGCGCCGAACCCTCTCTGCTTTGGCGATCTTTGCACTAGGAACACTGCACGCACCTCGCGCTCTGTAACAAGAGCGCAACGGTGTCGTCTCGAAAGTCTTCCCATCGAGATCAAATCGCGCGAACCATCGAGAAATGCGATTGATCTCGATCTTTGCGCGCCGTACATTTGACACCGCTCAGCTTGAGCGAGATCGGATCCGAGGCCGCAGACTTCGTGCCTTCCGGCGACAGTGCTCAACGGTATTGCTCTTGCTGATATGCGCGAACGCACGTTCGGTAACGCGCGAGTCTCAGGCTGGAGGTGACGAATGGAAGTGAAGAAACCAGTGCGGCTGCAGATCGAAGAACTCGAACAGCGGATCGCGCCCAGCGCGACCGGCAACCCGGGTAACAACAATCCGCCGCGGAACAACACGAACAATTCGGGGAACGAGGGGACGGGCGGCAAGGTCTCGAACGGGTAGCTCGCAGTTTTGATGTTGGCCGATGGGCCAGCAGGAAGGCCGCGCCGGCGGTGCGCGTATGTCGCACGCCGCGCGCGGCTCTTCCAGTCACTGGCTTGTCAAGGGTTCGTTACCGGGCCCCTGGAAAATCACGAACGTGCTGATCGGATACCCGAAGCTTCGGGACGACCTGATAACGAGCCGACAGGACACGCCCGAAGGCCCGACGTTCGTCATCAAGGATCCGGCGACGCGGCGGTTCTTCCGATTCGGTGAAACCGAGCACCTGATCGCGCAGCAACTCGACGGCTCATCGGCGCTGGTTGCGGTGCAGGCCCGCCTCGAACGTGAGTTCGCGCTGGACGCGGACGTCGAGACCCTGCAGCAATTCGTCGATCAACTGCGGCGCCTCGGCCTGCTCGAATCTGGCGCGGCAACGGGAACCAAGAGCCAGCGCAAGCGGCGGCTGTTTTCCGGGAACCCTCTGTACATCAGGGTAAAGGCGATCGATCCCGATCGGTTCTTCGATCGGATCATTGGCCGCCTCGCATTCTTCTTCACGCCGTGGTTCATCGGATTGTCGCTGGCGGCGCTCGCCACGGCGCTGAGCATCACGATCACCAACTGGAACGAGATCGTTCGCGATCTTTCGCACCTTTACCGGTTCGACGCCCTGCTGCTCGCGTGGATCACGGTGCTGACCGTCACGACCGCCCATGAGTTCGCGCACGGGTTGACCTGTAAGCATTTTGGCGGCGAAGTCCACGAAATCGGTTTTCTCCTCCTGTACTTCCAGCCCGCGTTCTACTGCAACGTCAGCGACGCGTGGCTGTTCCCGAAAAAATCCGAGCGGCTGTGGGTGACCTTCGCCGGGGCGTACTTGGAGATCTTCGTGTGGTCGCTGGCCACGTTGATCTGGCGGATCACGGAGCCGGATACCTTCATCAATTTCATGGCGCTGGTCGTGATGGCGACCTCCGGCATCAAGAGCCTCTTCAACATGAATCCGTTGATCAAACTGGACGGGTACTACCTTTTGAGCGATTACCTCGAAGTTCCGAACCTCAGACAACGATCGATCGGCTATTTGAAAACGCTGGTCAAACGGGTGTGGCGATCGTCCTCCGCCGGCAGCACCGCAGCGACCGGACGAGAGCGGCGCATCTACGTGATTTATGGCCTGCTGGCGCTCGCGTATTCGTACTGGATCCTGAGCGTCGTCGCCGTCAATTTCGGCGGATACATGGTTGAACAGTACCAGGGCACTGGTTTCATCATCTTCACCGGCCTGCTGGGGTTTGCCTTTCAGCGTCCACTCGGCAACGCCGCGCGCACGCTGCGGGCTGTCGCCACGTTTCCGCCCAAAACATCCGTGCCAAAGATCCGGCCGCCGATCGCCAAGGCAGCCGCGGCGATCATCGCAGCAGCAGTCCTGTTCCTGGGGCGGATGGAACTGAAAGTGTCCGGCGAGTTCAAAGTCTTTCCATCGCGCAACGCGGACGTCCATGCGATGGTCGACGGGCTGATCGAGCACGTGTACGTCGAAGAGGGCGATCGCGTCAAAGCGGGCGACGTGCTGGCGCGCCTGTACGATCGCGATTACCGCGCCGAGCTTGGAAAGATCGACGCCGAAATCGCCGAGAAGAAGGCCATCCTCAAGATGCTGCGCGCGGGCCCGCGCCGGGAGGAGATCGATCTGGCGCGCGACGAACTGCAGACGGCGACGACGCGACAGGAACATGCCAGGAAACGATTCGACGAAGCCGGCCGGATCCGCGGCACACGGTTGTCGAAATCGGACGTATCGGTCAAGGCGGCCGAGGAGCGGCTGCAGTTCAAACGGGCCGAGCTGCGCCGGCTGAACGAGCTGTTCGGAAGCGGCCTCATCCCGCAGAAACAATTGGAAGAAAGCCAGCACGACGTGGCGGTGGCGGAAAGAGAGCTCGACGCCGCGCGGGCCGACCACCAGACCGTTTCTGCCGACGACCTGGCCGAGATCCGGCAGGACCAGGCAGTGACGCAGAAACAGGTCGATGAAGCGGGCGGAAAGCTGAAGCTGCTGATGGCCGGCAGCCGGCCGGAAACGCTGGAAGCCACGGAGGCGGCAATTGCGCGACTCGAGGCACAGCAGCGTCTGCTCGCCGAGCAGCTGCGGCTGACCGCCATCGTCAGTCCGACGTCGGGCGTCGTCGGGGCTGTACCGGCACCGAGGGCCAGAGAGACCACGTCGAATGCGGTCATCACGCCGCGGCTCCGGGAACGCGTCGGCGAGCACGTGGACAAGGGCGACGTCATCGCCAAGGTGTTCGAGCTCGATCGCACGACCGCCGAAGTGACGGTGTCGGAAAAGGAGATTGGCGACATCAGGCCCGGTCAGAACGTCGTGCTCAAGGCGCGCGCCTACCCGGACAAACCGCTGACTGGACACATCAAGGCGATCGCTCCGGCGGCGAACGACGATACCGACCTGATGCGAAAGGTGTTTCGGATCACGATCGAGATGGATGGCGACCCGCAGGTGCTCAAGCCGGAGATGACGGGCACCGCCAAGATTTTCTGCGGCACGCGTTCGATCTGGGAGCTTCTCACCCGCCGGATCGAGCGCTACGTGCGAGTCGAGTTCTGGTCGTGGTGGTAGGGCCTCCCGGGAACTGGCCGCTCTGAACAGCGTATGAGCCTGCAGCTGTCAGCGCGTCTCAGTCGACGACGAACACAGTGTCAACCCGGCACGGGAGTCCCGTTTCAACGCGCCACAGGCGCCGGGAACGGTCAGCAGCATGGAGGGCATCATGAAAAAGAGCGTCGTGAAGCTGCGCGTCGAGGAACTGGAACAGCGGATTGCTCCGAGCGTCCACGGGACCGGCGGCTATGACGGGCAGCCGGGTGGCCAGTGCAGCGCCAAGCACAACCCGTCGGGCAGCGCCAACCCCGAAAACTAACACTTCGGGTCGGCCCTTCCTGAACGTCACGTGATGAGAACAGTATGACGGAGGCACAGATGGAAAAGAAAAACGTGGTCCTGCACATCGAAGAACTCGAGCAGCGTATCGCTCCCGACAGCGTCAACGGCGTTCCGGGCGAGAGCAACGGGAACTCCGGCAACGAGGTGTCGAACGGCCACAAGCCGCAGCCTGGAAGCAATACCCGCGACTCGCACGGCAACTGATCACCACCACGGAGGACGCGGAGGTCATCCTCTACAGGATTCGCCGCCATCCTCTGTGTCGTCATTCACAGAAGGCCGTCGGTCGGGGCGGCCTTCTGTATTTTCAGCGGTATCATCGCGAGATGCTTCGCGTCACCGGTGCGATCGCGATCGATGACCGCGACCTCGACGAGCGGTTCGTCCGTGCATCGGGCCCGGGCGGTCAGAATGTCAACAAGGTTGCGACCGCCGTCGAGCTCCGGTTCAACGTCAGGACATCGTCTTTGCCGGAAGAGGTGAAGCAGCGCCTCAC
>JBKPAI010000005.1:0-35209 GCA_046726355.1 Acidobacteriota bacterium
CGCACTCGACCCATTCGACTCACCCGACCCGCCTACGGCCTCACCCTGACGTAGTTCTGCAGGCGCCTGGGTCGAGGCTCGCCAGCATAGATGTTCCCGTCCCGGTCCACCGCCACGAACTCTGCGCCGTCACCGGCGGTCTGCCGCGGATCGCCCCACGGATACATGATGAACGCGTTCATCCACCCGGTTCTGGCGTCGCCGATCCGGATTCCTTCTTCCCAGCCCGGATTCTGTACATCGTCCGACTCGGAGTCGGCCACGTAAATCTGATCTTTGCCGTCGAAGGCGATTCCACTCGGTTTTCCGAATTGCGTCCAGGGAGTGCTCAGGGGTTTTCCGTCCTGGTCGAAGATCTGGATCCGGTTGTTCCCGCGATCGCCGACGAAGATGCGACCCCGGGAGTCGATCGCGATCGCGTGCAGCGCATGGAACTCGCCCGGCGCCCAGCCGCTGCTCCCCCACGCGTTGATGAACGTGCCATCCTTTGACAATCTCACGACGCGGTTGTTCCCCATGTCGTTGTGGCCGTCGGCGATGAAGATGTCGCCGCTCTGAGACACCGCGACGTCGCTCGGGGAGTTGAAATGATCGGGACCGCTGCCCGACTGCCCGAGCTTGCCCAGCATCATCAGCACCTTTCCCTCCGGACTGAACTTGACGACCACGTGTCCGCGTTTGTCGCCGCTCGGGATCCGGCTGCTGGCGACCGCGTCGGTGACCCAGACGTTGCCATCCGGGTCGACGTCGAGCCCGTGCGGCCAGATGAACATTCCGCTGCCGAAGCTCTTGACCACCTTCCCTTCCGGGCTGAACTGCAGGATCGGATCCGTTTTCGAGTCGCGGCACTCGTCGCCGAACCGGGCCGGATCCTGCAATCGATCGCACCGGACGATCGCCCAGACATGCCGGCCGTCGGGGGCCATCGCCACCTTGCCGACGGCGCCCATCGGCCTGCCGTCCGGGAGCTGGGCCCAGCCTTCGACAATGCGGTAGGGATTCGGCGGAACCTGGGCAAAGGCCGTCCATCCGACGGGCGACCAGGCGAGAAGAGCGAACAGGACCAATCCGAGACGCATAAGCACCTCACGAGATCAACCTTGAGGTCCGCCTCAATTCCGCGGAGCGCTCGTCGATTCGAGGCGGATTTCGTCAGCCGGATGGGCGGATTATACCCAGTTGGTGAAGTTTTGAGTTGTGAGTCGTGAGTGATGCGCCGTGCGGCACGGATGAAACCTGACACTCAAGACTCGAAACTCACGACTCAGAACTGCCGTGGCCTTCTCCGTTCCGTCTCCGTTCCTCTGCGGGTCCCGTTTGGTCCCTTCCCTCCGTCTGCTCCGCTATCGCTCACGTCGGCGCGTGCGGTGGCACTCCCGGCTCTAGCAGGCGTATAGTTGCGCAGCCTGGATATCGGCAAATCAGGCCGCGTGGGACCCCACAGGTCACGATGAAATGCGGTTTGCCTTCGCGGCCTTTGCGTTCGACCGTGAAATTCGTGCGAAAGCGGAGGCAACCCATGCGCGCACTTCTGGCCGTCGTCGTTGCGGGCACCGCGTTTCTCGTTTCCGCCGGCGCGCCGCGAGCTGCCGGGGATCCGCCGGCGTGGGCGTATGCCATCCCGATACCGCCGCCGGCGGGCGCTCCGCCGCCCACACCCGACACATCGACCAAGCAGCTTCCGGGGAGCGCGTTCAGCTTCACGCGGCAGCAGATCTCCGATGGATTCGGGCCGGCCGACTGGTTTCCGGGCGACCATCCCGCGATGCCGGACATCGTCGCGCACGGCAAGCGTCCGGACGCACGCGCGTGCGCCCTCTGCCACTATCCGAACGGGAAAGGCCGTCAGGAGAACGCCGGTGTCTCGGGCCTGCCTGTTTCGTATTTCATCCAGCAGATGAACGATTTCCGCAACGGCTTGCGCAAGAGCGCAGACCCGCGGAAGGCGAACACGAACGCGATGATTGCGATCGCGAAGGCGCTCACGCCCGATGAAATCAGGCAGTCGGCCGAGTACTTCGGCGCGATGAAATGGACGCCCTGGATCCGGGTCGTCGAGGCCAATACGGTGCCGAAGATGCAGAGCCGGGGTGGCATCTGGATTCCGGTCGAAGGCGGCCAGACGGAACCGATCGGCGTGAGGATCATGGAGACGCCCGAGAACCCCGAACACACTGAGATTCTGCGTGATCCGCGCTCGGGTTTTATCGCGTATGCACCGGTGGGCAGCATCAAGAAGGGGGAAGCGCTCGTGAACAGCGGGGGCCACGGCAGGACGCTGGCTTGCGGCGAATGCCACGGCGCCGAACTGCAGGGACTCGGGCCCGTCCCCGGCATCGTCGGGCGTTCGCCCAGTTATCTGGTGCGTCAGATGTACGACATGCAGGCGGGAACCCGCCGGGGCGAGTGGGCCGATCTGATGAAGCAGGTGGTGGTGAAGCTGACCGACGAAGATTTCGTGAATATCGCCGCGTATGTGGCGTCGCGGATGCCGCCGCCTGCGACATCGTCACGCTGATCCGCGACAAGCAGTCAGGCCGCGTTGGCCCGGGGACCTGCGCGCTTCCGCCCCGGCGCGCCGAACGCAGCGGCAGTAATGACCGGCGCGGTCGTCGGGGCCGCGTCACGCAAACGCGTTTCACCGCGACCGCCAGCCGATTCCGAAGCGGGCAGTCGTGCCGGCGACATGCCTCGAAGCCACGCCCGCACCTTGCTGGAGCAGGGCGGAAGCGGATCGCAGGCAAGCAGGTAGAGCACGACCGTCGTCAACACGATGAGCGAATAACTCAGCATCGCGATGTGCACGCTGGCTCGAGGCAGCGCCCATTCAATCACGTGGATGTAAACAAAACGAGTGGGATAGAACAGCACGAGCGACAGCGTCAGAAACGAGATGCGCAGGAGCGCGTCTCGAACCCGCCGCGGGTTCCTGAAGCCTTTCGCGACGCGGTGGTACGCGCTCTTCTCGTACGCCTCGATCGACACCTTGAAGACTGTCTGGGTCAGGGCATACAACACGCCGACGCAGAACAGCCCGAGTGCTACCCGTAGGCCGGGGTCGCCGACCCAGAGAAACACGCCAGCCGCCCAGACGAAGTACACGATGATGCTGAGGTTCGTGAACTGGATGGCCAGCCAGACGTTGGTCCTGCCTGTCAGCACCTGAAACCTCCGACAGAACCATTCGGTGGCGTCCAATATGGCCGAATCGATGTAAGTCATCTGAAAATTTCTATCCGCCTCCCTGCATTGTATCCATCGCCCGGGGAACCTCTGTTCGCATGGTGCTGGCGGGCTGAGGCGTGCGGTTTCATGACGAAAACTTCAGACATTTCTCAGGTACCGACCACTTGCAAACCGATTAGGATGCGCCTGACAGCAGCAGTCCGCGCCGACCATTCGCATCCACACGCCGACGTCTGCCGGGTGCTGGAGTCTGTGAACAATGAATACGTTGCGGATTGTTTTCCAGGCCGCCCTTATCCTCGCCGCCTGCCGCGCCGCATCCGCGCAAACGGCGTCGGTCAGCGGCCGGGTCGTGAACGCCCGCGGTGGCGCCGTCGCCAATGCAGACGTGACGCTGAGAGTGCTGGCTCCGCCCGGCACCGTGGCTACGCCGCGCATGCCGGCCATGCCCGGGATGGCCGAGGAACGAACGACGCAAACGAAAGCGGACGGCACGTTCACGTTCGAGAACGTCGCTCCCGGCAATTACGTTCTGCAGGTCGACTCCAGCGGGCTCGAGCGGTTTTCGCAGCAGATTGCCCTTTCCGGCCAGCCGGCAACGGTCGCCGTCACGCTCCAGCCGCTCGACATTCCCGGGGCGGAATCCTCGACGACCGCCGCGCCGCCGGCCGACGTGCAGACGCTCCTGGAACGCATCAAGGCCCTCGAACAGCGCATCAGCGATCTGGAATCGGCCGCCGTGTTGTCGGAGCCGGAAACGCGCGTCCGGCGCGTCGAGGTGTACGTCGATGAGAACGGCAATGAGCACGATGAGCCGGCGGACGGGACCCGTAAACAAACGACCTACAGACGCGAACGCGTCTACAGACGGCAGACGATCAACGAGAAGCTCGAAGAGGCGTTCGCGGATCAGGACCGCAAGAAAATCGCCGTCGGCGTCAGCGCCGCGAGCGTCACGCAATTCGCGCGGCAGACCAGCGGCGTTCGTACAGTTGCGGATCGGCACGCGTACCAGTTGTCGTCCGCCGATCTGTTTTTTTCGGCAGGCCTGGCTCAGTACACGAGTTTCTTCGCCGACCTGGTCGGCCTCAGCGGCGCCCCGCCCGACGCCGAGATCCACGGCCTTACGCTGCTCAACAGTTATACCGCTCGACTCGTTCGTCAGAACGAAGTGAACGTGCGCGAGGCGTGGGTGCGAACGGAGCTGTTCACGCAGAAGCTCGCCCTCAGCGCCGGGCGACTCGACCTGACGAACTATTTCGATCGGAACGCGGTTGCGAACGACGAGACGACGCAGTTCATCAGCGACGCGCTGGTGAACAACCCGGCGTTGGCATTGTCCACGAACGGGACCGGGCTCGTCGGGGTATTCGATACCAAGAACGGCGTGGCGTTGAAAGCCGGACTGCAACAGAGCAACAACGACGCCACCAATCTGTCAGAATCGATTTATTCGCTGGCGGAGGTCGACTACGTCGCGCGTCCGAGGGGCTTGTCGGAGGGGAACTATCGACTGTGGTTCAGAGCTGACAACAGCATCGACACGGCGCGGCACGCGATCGGCCTCAGCGTGGATCAGAAGCTCACAGCTGTCTTCACGGTGTTTGGCCGCTTCGGAACCGGGAAAGTGGACGCGCCCACCGGAGAAGGCACCACGCGGTCGTCGACCGGCCACCATTTCATCAGCGGCGGATTCCAGGTTCAAAACGGGCTGGTGTTCAACCGGCTCGACGCCTGGGGGGTTGGCTACGCGCAGACGCAGTTTCCATCAGGACCCAGTGAGAAACTGGCGGAAGGGTATTACAGCTTCCAGATTTCGGAAAAGCTCCGGCTGTCGCTCCATCTGCAGCATGTCTTCGAGACCGCGGCGGATGAGAGCTCCGTCGGCTTTCTCGTGCCGGCTGTTCGACTGCAGGCCAGATTCTGAATCACTTGTAGCGCGGCCGGTCAGGGCTGCCCGGCGACCCTGATGCAGGCCTGAAGGCCTGCGCGACCAGAGGGCCGCCGGCCATGTCAGGAGGCGATGATGTTAACCGCAAGACGAACGCTGGCTCTGGGCGCGGTCCTGCTTGCGCTCGCACGAGTGTCCGGCGACGGGCGGGTGCTTGCAGCTGTTGTCAAAGTTGCCGATCCGACGACGGTGGTGATGATCGTCAACCGCGATTCCAATGAAATCGCCTTCATGGACATCAAGACCAGGAAGATGGTCGGCAAGACGTTCCTCGGCAACAACGTCAACCCGCACATGGTCATGATGTCGCCGGACGGCCGCTACGTGGTGACCGGTGGAACCCGCGCCAACAAGGCTTACATCATCGATGCGCGCACGCTGGAACTGGTGAAGGTGATCCCGGTCGACATTGCGCCGGAACATCTGGCCTTCTCGCCCGATGGCCGCTGGTACTACCAGGGCAACCCGGAAGGTGACTCCATCTCGGTCATCGACATGGTCTCGCTCACGAAGATCAAGACGATTCCTGGGCTCGTCGAGCCGTTGAACACCGTGTTCGTGCCGGACGGGTCGAAGGCCTATGTCGGCAACTACGGCGCCCACTGGGTCGCGGTTATCGACGTGCGCCGTCATGAGCTGTTGAAGAAGATCCAGATCGCAGAGATGCCGAAGGTCGCGAGGCTGGACCCGCAGAAGTATCTCGGCGAGATCAAAGGCATCAATATCGCCCAGATCACCAACGACGGCCGCTTTTTGTACGCGGCCGACACCGACCTGGGCGTCGTCGGAAAAATCGATCCCCGCGAAGACAAGGTGGTGAAGGTCATCAGAGTGGGCAAGGCGCCGTGGCGAGTCTATCTCAGCCACGATGGGAAGTACGGCATCACGCCGAACAACGGCGACGAAACCATCTCGATCATCGACCTGGAAAACGACAAAGTGGTGGCCACGCTGGAGGCAGGGCCGGACATGACCGGCGTGAACTTCGCCGCGGGCAAGGCGTTTGTCATCAGCTCGACGAGCGGCTTCCTCTACGTCTATGACATGAAGACGCTGCGGCCGGCGGGCCGCATCAAGATCGGCAGCAACATTCAGCTCGAGACCGCCACGACCGACACGGCTGACGAAAAGCTCTACCTGGCGGACTCGACCGAGAATGCCGTCGTGATCGTCGATGCGAAGACTGAGAAGTTCGAGAAGGTGCTGAACGTGGGACTGTTCCCCTGGGGGACCCACATCATGGACAGCAAGGACAACTACTGCCATTGAGTCTTCGGGCCGGCGTGACACACCGCGTCCTCCGTGCTGGACGCACCCGAGTTGCACTTCATGCGGACCCGCTTCATCACAGCGGCTGTGATCTGCGCTGCGCTCCTGTCGACCGGCGGATCGGCGACAGGACAGGACATCCGCGAGCGCGTCCGCGATCGTGAACGCACCCGGCCCGCGCGCCCGCGCGCGACCAGCGTCACGGAGGCACAGGCAGAGGTGCTCACGCTGACGCTCGCCGCGGTCGCGGTCCGTCCGGTTCAGATCTGGATCCGCACGGCGGGAACGATCGATCAATCCGGCCGGAAGCTCGACGCGTTCGTGACCGGGCCCGACGCGAACCTTCTCCGTCCCGGTCAGCGGGTCCGGGCATTCCCGCCAAGCTCGAAGTCCTCCATGTACCAGGCCTTCGTCACGCGTGTCGTCCCTCGCCCTGGAGGCGCGGCGGTCGAAGCGCGGCTCGCGTCGAGCGGCCGGCCTGACACCGCACTTTATGTCATGGAGGTCGTGGTCGAGCAGGGTCCGTTTCTCTCGGTCCCGAATGAAGCGATCATCGAGGAGGGCGACAAACATATTGTCTACGTGCAACAGCCGTCGGGGCAGTACCTGCGGCACGAAGTCCACACAGGCATCCAGGGCGAGCTGTATACCCAGGTGCTGGACGGCGTGAACGATGGCGATCGAGTCGTGACCATCGGCAGCTTTTTCATCGATGCGGAACAGAAGCTGAAGGGAATCCCGGAAGCCGCGAAGACGTCCCCGCGTCAATGATCCCCACCGTTATCCGAGCCGTCATCCGCTGGCGCGCCGTCGTCTGGTTGCTGTTGGCTGCGGCCGTTGTCTCCAGCCTGTACGCAGTCCGAAGCGCGTCACTCGACGCGATCCCCGATATTTCCGACCCGCAGGTGGTCGTGTATGTGAAGTGGCCGCGCAGCCCGCAGCTTCTTGAAACAGACGTGACGGCGCCGCTGGTGAACGCCCTGGTCGGGTCGCCGGAGATCCAGTCGATTCGCGGCGCCTCGCACATGGGGTACTCGTTCATCTATGTCGTCCTGGCGAACGGCGCCAGGCGGGAGCGGGTACAGCAGCTGGTTCTCGATCGGATCAACGCCATCCGTCCCCGGCTCCCATCCGACGCCAGTGTGAGCGTCGGCCCGAACGCCAGCAGCATGGGCTGGATCTACCAGTACGCCCTCCTCGATCGCGAGGGCGGGCACGACCTGCGCGAGCTGCGCCTCCTCAACGAGAGCCAGATCAAGACGGCGCTCCAAACGGTGCCGGGTGTCGCGGAGGTCGCGTCGGTCGGAGGCCTCGAGAAGCAGTATCAGCTGAAGATCTTTCCGCCGCTGCTCGCCAGGGCCGGCGTTTCCCTCCGCCAGGTGATCGGCGCCGTCCAGGGCGTCTTTCAGGAGACCGGCGGCCGGATGATCGAGGTCACCAACAGGGACTACCAGCTGCGTGGCGCGATCGAGGGCGGGGATCTCGCCAACCTCGACGCCCTGGTTGTCGATCGGCGGCCGGGCGGTGAACCAGTGTTCCTCAAAGATGTGGGCTACGTCCAGGTCGGATACGACCAGCGGCGGAGTACCGTCGACCTGGACGGCACCGGCGAAGTCGTCGGCGGCATCGTGATCATGGAGCAGGACCAGAACGTCCTCTCTGTCACCCGAACGGTCGAACAGAAACTCGAGCAGATCCGGCGTTCGCTGCCCGCCGGCGTCGAGGTGGTCACCACCTACGATCGCTCCGCGTGGATCTGGGCCACGCTCCGGCAATTCTTCGAAACGCTCGGTCTCGAGCTGCTCGTCCTGATCGCTGTGACGTTGCTGTTCCTGAGGAATGTCCGGACTGCGATCGGCCCGATCGCCATCCTTCTCTTCAGCGTGCTGCTTACCGCGTTGCCGCTGGTCGGCTTCAGACAGACCATCAACCTGTTCTCGCTCGCCGGCCTGGCGATTGCCATCGGCGAGATTGCCGACGCGACGATCGTGATCGTCGAGAACTGCACGGCCGAATTGTCGCTCCGCGGGCCGGTCGGCCGTTCGGAGCGGCAGGAGATCCTGGTTCACTCGATTGCTTCGGTGACCAGACCGCTCCTGTTCTCCCTGTTGATCATTCTCGCGTCGTTCCTGCCGGTGTTCTTCCTCGAGCAGCGTGAAGCGCGCCTGTTCGATCCGCTTGCCTACAGCAAGACCTTCGCGATGGCGTTTTCGACGCTTCTCACCATCTTCCTGCTGCCGCTCGTGGTGATGTGGATCTTCAAGCGTGAGACCGCGGCGCGCCGCAATTTCCAGGAAAGCCTCGCCGTCAGGGCCTACCGATCCGCGTTGCGCGGCGTGATCCGGTTTCGCTACGCGTTCACCGCGGCCGGTCTGCTCGTGCTGATCCCGGCGGCGCTCCTGCTGCGCACCTTTCCCCAGGATTTCCTGCCGGAAGTGGACGAGGGCTCGATCCTCTACATGCCCACGACCCTTCCCGGACTCCCCAACCGCGAGGCGGGCTGGATCCTGCAGCAGATGGACAAGAAGCTCAGAGCCCTTCCCGAGGTCGCACGCGTGTTCGGCAAGCTCGGACGGGCCGACACCTCCACCGATCCGGCTCCGCTGACGATGATCGAGACGACCGTGCTGCTCCAGCCGAAGGCGAAGTGGCGCAAGGGCATGACGAAGGAGCAGCTGGTCTCCGAGATGGACAAAGCGGTGGAAACGCTCGGATACGTCAACGCCTGGGTACAGCCGATCAGAGCGCGGCTGATGATGCAGACGACGGGCATTCAGACGCCCGTCGGGGTCAAGGTCACCGGCGCCGACCTGACGGTCGTCGAGGAATTGTCGCAGCAGATCGAGCGGCTGCTCGGTGTGCTGCCCGGTACGAAATCGGTCATCGCCGAGCGGATTTCCGAGGGCTACTACATCGACGTTCGCAACGATCTCGGCCGCATGGCAGAGCGCGGCGTCACCGTGGACGAAGCGATGACGACCATCCGCTACGGGATTGGCGGCGACAACATCGGCACCGTGAAATCGGGCGGCGCCGCCATTCCGCTGAACCTGCAGTACTCGCCCGAGTACATCGACACGCTCGAAAAGGTCCGGCACGCACCGGTGGTCACCGGCGACGGCCGCGCCATTCCGCTCGGGGATATCGCCGACGTATCGATCCGGAAGATGCCGGAGATGATTCGCGACGACGACGGCAGGCTGTCGGGATATATCTACGTCGACCTGCGGAATGTGACCGGGCCCGATTATGTGGAGGCTGCGAAGCGGGTTCTGGCCGAGAACCTGACGCTGCCGCCCGGCTACTCCGTCGAGTGGACCGGCTTGTATCAGTACGCCGCCGCAGCGCGGGCGAGGCTCCGCATCGTCGTGCCGCTCACGCTGGTCATCATTTTCGGACTGCTGCTGGCCGCGTTCAAATCGGTCGCCGAGACGGTCCTCATCCTGTTCTCGGTGCCGTTCGCGATGGTGGGCGGCGTGCTGCTGCAGTGGCTGCTCGGCTACTCGATGACCACGGCGGTGATCGTCGGCTACATTTCGCTGTTTGCCATTGCGGTCCAGACCGGGATCATCATGGTCATCTTCATCCACGCGGCTCTGGAGAACCGGCGGGAAGACCAGTCGTACATCGATGCCGTGATCGACGGGTCGGCCACGCGGCTGAGGCCAAAGCTGATGACGGTGGCGGCCGTCATCCTGTCGCTGCTGCCGGTGATGTTTGCGACCGGCAGCGGGATGGAGATCATGAAGCCGATTGCGGCGCCGAGCATCGGCGGGATGGTCAGCTCGAGCCTGCACGTGCTCTTCATGACGCCGTGTCTGTTCGTGATCAGCGAGGACGTCCGGCGCTGGTGGCGGAACCGCTCCGCAGAGAGGGAGCGGCTGCGCGTCACAGCGTAGTCAGGAGCCTGACGCCGCAGGGTGCTGGGAGACTGACGGTGCAAGGTGCTTCACCGTAACGTGCTGGGGGCCTGACGCTGTCAGGTGCTGGGCCTGCCGCGGCAAAATGATCGGAGCCTGACGCGGCAACGTGCCGCAGGTCCGAACTCACGATGCGAGACTCACAACCACGACGGCCAGCCGCAGAACGGGCGACGCCCCTGCCTGACGTATGAACCGACACGTTACTGCGTGCGTCCTGACGGCAGCCCTGGCCGCGATCAACTGCGGCCGTGGCACCGGAGCGCTGACGGAGCTCCAGCGGGCTCGATCGGACCGGCTGGATGTCGTGCTGCTGTCTCCACGGGACCGGCTTCGTCACGCGGGCGACGCGTTCAGGATCGAGTTCTGGTCGGGTCCGGATGGGACGCTGGTGGATGTCGGAACGGTGCGGGGGAGCGCAACGATGCCCATGGCCGGCGCGCCGATGCTCGGCAGCATCGAGGTGAAACGGACCAGCGTCGCGGGCCGCTACGAAGCGGTCACCGACCTGTCGATGGCCGGAACGTGGCGGATCACAATCGAATGGCGTGGGCCGGCAGGCACCGGCTCGGTGACGTTCACCGCCAGCGTTGGCTAAAACAACCAGGCCCCGCGAGCCATCAATGCCGCAACGAACACGATGGCGACGACGAGCACGACCTCGGCTGTGTTGATCCGCCGGTACGCCGCCACGGAGAATCGCGGCAGCGCGGCATTCCGTCCGCGCGCGATTCGCACGCGGATGAACGTCACCATCGGCATCAATTCAAGCGCGAATACCAGTCCGAACAGCGCGAGCTTCAGCCAGAAGAAGCCGTTGTGCCAGTAGAACGCGGGTTCCTTCCCGCCGAAGAACACGCGCGCGAGACCCGACGCGATCCAGAGTCCGGCGGCGAGGCCCCACACGTTGTCGGCGGTGAGCAGCCGCTGCCAGCCCGCCTCATCGAGAGGACGGGCAAGCGCGCGGCCGCGGGCGAAGACAGCGCCGAGCCCGAGGGCCAGCGCAAGGACATGAACCGCCGAGAGCAGGGCGCTGATGATCACGATGCCATCTGGAGCCGAGGGAGCGTCACGAATAAACCCGGAGGCCGCAACCGCCGCCGCAGAAGCGACGGCGGTCCGCCGCAGCCTTGGCGAAGGCGGAAGGGCGCACAGAAACACAGTATTTTTCTGCGGCCTTCGCAGCCTTTGCGTTCCCGCGTAGCGGCCGTCACTCATACGTTCCCGGCGATCGAGGCTAAAAGTAAAACCTCACCCCAATCTGCGTCTGTCGCGGGAAGTTGACCTGGCTTGCCGTGTCGACAATGCCGAAATTTGCCGAGCGCGGATCAGTATTCGGTGCGCCGTAGATCCGCACGTTGAACACGTTGAACGTCTCGGCGCGCAGCTGCATGGTCACGCCTTTCCCCACCAGCGTATTCTTGAACAACGAGAACGACCATTGCGGCTCGGTGGGCTCGTTGACATCGTGGAAGCGCGACTTGACAACGCGGTAGGCATTCGGCCCGAGAACAGTCCAGGCAAATGTGCCGTCCGGCCGCGGGTTGTTCAAAGCGGTGCTGCTGTTGTCGAACCAGCGCTGGAACGACTGCTCGCTCTTCGCCAGCGCGACGTTCGCATCGAGCTGAATCGCGCCGCTGTTCAGGCCGAGCGGCCGGCCGGACTGGATCTCGCCAATCGTATTGAACTGCCAGCCTCCGATCAGCCCACCGACGAATCCGCTGGTGTGGCCGCCGATCTTCCTGCCCGGACCAAACGGCAGATCCACGAGCGTCGTGATCGTGACGCGGTGCTCCCGCTGATCGCCCTGCAGGTCGCGATAGGGCTCGGCATCCCAGTCGGTCAGGAAGTTCAGCTTGTCCTCCAGTTTCATCCACGCGTAGTTCACCGCGAACATCAGCCCGTTGCTGTAGCGTTTTCTCACCACCGTCTCGAGCGCGTTGTAGTAGGCCGCTCCGAGGTTCAGCCGGTTCATCGTGATCCCGCCAAACTGCGGATAGGGGCGGAGCAGCGTTCCGCGCGACACCGTCGGCAGGTCCAGCCCCTGGCCGGGCACAAGGCCGGCAAACGGGTTCGGGAACGTGACATTCAAATAACCGGTGTTCCCGCCGAGGCTCGGGATGGCCTTGTCATTTTCCGAGCGCGGAACGACGTTGAGGTTGCGGCTCACGGCCACCTTGCTGACCTGATTTCCAACGTACGCGACATCGAGACCGATATTGAACGGCAGCTGGATATCGACACCGGCCATCCACTGGTCGGTGTACGGCACTTCGAAGTCTGGATTCGGGATGGTGACGCCGGTACCGATGCCGGTCAGCAGGCCGAGCTCACCCGCGAGCGGCTCGAGGAACCCTGAGGGATACGGATTCGCCCAGGGCTGTCCCGCGTCGACGCCGTTCGGCGCTTTCGAGATGAACGGCGTGCTCCGCTGAAAATCGGTCGTGTACACGCCCACCTGCCCGCTGCTCGAGAGGCCAAGATATGTGCGTCCGTAGGTCGCCCGCGCGCTCAACCAGTTGTTGATCCGCTGGATCAGGCCGATGCGCGGCTGAAGATTGTCCCAATCGTTCCTGTACGGCGAGCCCGGTCCGCCGCGGTTTGCGAACAGAAGACCACCCCTGAGAGTGAGCGGTTGACCAGTCGCCGGATTGATCGTCGCCGCCCCCTGCGGGAGCTGGGACTGGAGCGGATTGACCGCGGCAAAGTCGAACCCCGACACCGTGAGGTTGTCTTTGACCGTCACGGCCGGCTGATAATCCCACCGCAGGCCGACGTTCAGGGTCGTGCCTGGTCCGAGCTTCCAGTCGTCCTGCAGGTACACGGCATAGTAGCGGTACTGCTCGGTGCGCGGCGTGCCGAGCGTGACGCTGCCGCCGGTCGGCAGGCCGAGCAGGAACGTGGCGAAGCCGTTGCCCGACGCTGCGCCCGTGTCGCTGAGGGGATCGCGGCGGGTGAAGTCGTTGCCGAAGTCGAACGACCCGTTCGAGGCCACTTCGTCCTGGCGCAAGAACTGATAGGCGCGGAGCTCGCCTCCGGCCTTCACGAAGTGCCGCCCCATCATCCGGGCGATGTTGCTGTGGATCGAATAGGCGTCGTTCTTCGGCCGCCGGAAGGTGCGCGGGAACATCCCTTCGTACCCGCCGATGTTGATCTGGGGGAAGGGCGGGCCGGTAACCTGATACGGTCCCTGAAACGGCAGATCGGGGCGAACATCGCCGAATACCTTCTCGTGCGGCTCGTCGAACCGATCCCATGAGAACCGGGTATTCCATAACGTGCTCGAGTTGATCGTGTAGTTGTCGTCGGCGGTGAAGAGATAGTGATTGCGGTGCGTGGGATAGTTGTCGCTCCGGATCGCGGGCTCCGGCAGTGCGTTCTCGTTGCGCCACTCGATGCCCCAGTTGGTGGTGTTCGTCACCGTGATTCGATGATCGTTGCTGAACAGATGATCGATCTTGGTCAGATATGAGTTGTAGCGGTAGCGACCGATGTTGGGCGAGCTGATGAAATTGCTCGAACCGGCGAGGTTGCTCGGGGTCGCGTTCGGCCGCGGCACGAACGGGATCAGCGCCCTGGCGATCGGATGCCAGCGGTCCGGCGGAATGATGTTGCCCGGAAACGGCTGGCGCGTACAGCTGCTGAAATTCGCGTTGCAGACGGTCGTGGCCGGGTCGTAGATGATGATCGGCGTGCCGTTGGCGGTCGTCGTCTGCGAGAAGTCACCGCGGAGCTGCGCCTCGGTGGGAATCGTACGGGTGACAGGGAACGGAATGTTCTCGTAGAAGCCCTGATAGCCGGCCATGAAGAACGTCCGGTTGCGGTGAATGGGGCCGCTCATCATCCCTTCGCCGTTGTAGTATTCGTGCCCCCTGTTGGAGATCTGGTTGCGGATGTTCTGGATCTGGTTGGTGTCGAGCCAGGTTCCGCGATGGAGCAGAATCCCTGAGCCCCGAGCCCTGTTCGTGCCGGACCGCAGCATCACGTTGATGACGCCGCCGCTGGTCCGCCCGAACGAGGCGTCGATGCTGGAGGCGGAAATCCTGAACTCTTCGATCGCATCGACCGGCGGCGAGTAGTTCCACGATCCGGTGCCGCCGCCCGTGCCCGAGCTGGGCGCCCCTTCGATCAGGAATTCGTTGTTGCCGGTGCGGCTGCCATGTACCGATAGCGATCCGTTGACGTCCCAGGCGCGCGTCCCGGAGAAGCCGGTCGCGCCGAATGTCGTCTGCGTGAACAGCGTGCCGGCGGTGAGCTGCATCAGCATGTACACCTGGCGGCCGTTCAACGGCAGCTCGCTGATGCGCTTGTTCTCGATCGTCTGGGCAATCGTGCTCTCGTTCGATTCGATCGCGCTGGCCTGCGCGCTCACAGTCAACGTCTCTTCGAGCTCACCGATGACGAGCTGAATGGCGAGCGTGACCGTTTCGGCGGTGCGCAGCGTCAGACCCTCGCGCACGTAGGTCTTGAAGCCCGGAACCGAGGCGGTGACTTTCACCGGACCGGGCTGAATCTTCTGAACGGTGAAGACCCCAGACTCGTTCGTGACCACCTCATAGGAAACGTTCGTGTCGGTATTCAGGACCGTGACGGTGACGCCCGGCACCACGGCGCCCTGGACGTCGCGGACGGTGCCGGTGACGGTCGCGCGGGTTTCCTGTGTCCAGCCGGGTGTCGGAAGCAGGCACGCGCACAGAATGAACGTGGCCAGCCTGCTGGCGTGCAGTGCGGATCTGCAGCGGCTCATCCCAATCCTCCTGATCTTGCAATGTGGAACAAAGACGGCGGTCTCTGTGTGTCGAACCGAATCACCTCCTCAATGCTGTCGCCGGGTTGCGGATCATCCGGTCTGCGCGCGACGTCGGTTCGAGCCCTGGTGTCGGAGGCCGTCTGTACGCAGAACAGAACCTGTCGAGGACCGACGCTCGATCAATGAATCACGAAAATGCGACGATACAGTTTTCCTGTCGCCCCAGGGACCGCCGCTGGATGCGGCGCGGCGACTGTTCTCCGGTGCTCTTGCTGCACGGCCGGCGCGACCATTCGACGCGCGGTCGCGTGAGATGCGCAGTTCGCGCTGCATTTTACGCTCGCGGCGATAAAGGACACAAAGGATACACAAGACGCAAGGGAATCGCGCTCCGCCGTGGGGGTTGACAGAAGGCGTCCCGGTGATGTATTAAACCACAAGGTTATTTAACTTATTGGTTTAACACAATGCCGGCCGATCACCTCAGCGCCACGTTTGCCGCTCTCGCCGACCCCACGCGGCGCGCCATCCTCGCGCGGCTCGCGTCGGGCGACTGCTCAGTCACCGAGCTGGCCCGTCCGTTCGAGATGAGCATGCCCGCCGTTTCCAAACACCTGCGCGTGCTCGAGCGCGCCGGCCTCGTCGCCCGGAGCCGCGAGGCGCAGCGGCGGCCGTGCCGCATCCGGGCGGCGCCGCTGAAGGAAGTCGCCGACTGGACGGAGCGCTACCGCCACATCTGGGAGCAGCGGCTCGATCAGCTGGATGCGTATCTACAGCAACTGCAGACCAAGGAGAAGAGACATGGCCGTAGGCAGCGCGGCAAATAGCGGCACGTTCCAGTCAACGACCCCATCGGATCGCGAGATCCGCCTGACGCGGCTCTTCGACGCGCCCCGGCACCTCGTGTTCGAAGCGATGACGAGGCCCGAGCACGTCAGGCGCTGGTGGGGCATTCTGAGCGATGAATACTCGGTCACCGTGTGCGAAATCGATCTGCGTCCGGGCGGTGCCTGGCGCTTCGTCGGCCGCGGCCCGAGAGGCGAGTACGCCTTCCACGGTGTATATCGCGAGATCGCGCCGCCCGATCGACTGGTCTTCACCGAGATCTACGATCCCTTTCCTGACGCCGAATCGGTCGTGACGTCGGTGTTCACCGAGGAGAGCGGCAAGACCCGCCTCACCGTCACGGCCCTGTATCCATCCGTGGAGGTGCGTGATTCGGTGCTGAAGACCGGCATGGAAAGAGGTGCCGCCATCAGCTACGACCACCTCGAAGATCTTGTCCGGGAACTGCAGGCCGCTCGTCTGTAGCAGGACCCTGAAAAAGCACGAACACGCAGAACTCGCAGAAGCCGCAGACTCTTTTTCCTACGCATTCTCTGCGATCTCAGCGGGTTCTGCGTTGAACATCTATCTCGGCCTGACGTTGTTCGGGCGCTGACTGTGAAGCCAGCCAGGCCGGGGCAGAGCCCCGGCCCTGGCTGGCTGGTTGCGTCATCGGTCACCGCTTCGACGGTGCTGCGTGACCGGCGTGTTGCTTCGGCTGCTGCACGTGATTGCAGTCGCCACGTAGATCTTCCCAACCTCATCTCGTGCAGGAGGTTCGGCGTGAGCACCGGTGAACGCGGCTCGCGATTGGAGCGCAGGATACCGCTGCCGCACGGCGCGGGCGACACGCGGCCGTTCAGGTTCGCTTTTGATGTCCGACTTGTCCGATGATGGTACGCGGCGTGGGCGCCGCTTAAGAAAACGGAGAAGAAGAGGCAACTGTATCAACACAGAGAAACGGAGCAACGGAGACGAGCAGATCAGCTGCTGAAGTTTTGAGTTTGAGTCGTGAGTGATGACTCGTGCGGCGTGCATGAAAATCTGAGACTCACGACTCAAGGCTCAAGACTCAGGACTCAGGACTGACTTTGTCTTTTCCTTCTCCGTTCCTCTGCTCCTCTGCGGTTATGCCGTTTCTCCGTCCGCTCCGCTCTGCCAGGAATCGCCCCGAGCGGGGCTTGCGGGGTCCACGCGAGCGACGGCGCTGGGGGGCCGGCGGGCGAAGCACCCGGTCCAGGAGGATCATTCATGCTCTTCATGCTCGGTGACTACCTCGCCGGCATGCTGACCGGCGTGGTGACTGCGCTGGCCGTGCGCGCAATCGTGTGGCCTGGAATGGACATGGTGGTAGGCATGCTGCTCGGCATGATGGCGGGCATGGCGCTTCACCTGGTCGTCGCCTTCCTGCTGTCGCCGCTGTTAGGGATGTTCGAGACGATGGCGCCGGCGTCCCTGATCGGCATGTACGGCGGCATGTTCTTCGGCATGCGCGACTCGATGGCAGCCGGCTCCCGGTCGAACATAGCTGCTGCTCTCGTCGGCGCCCTGTTCGGTGCCGTCGTCGTGCTCGGCGTCAAGCTCTACGATCGGAGCGTACGCGGCGTCGTGCTCGATGCCGACGCCGAGGAGGAACATGTATGACGACGGATGCACGCAGCAAATGGGATGCGTTGAGCCGTCGGTTCGACCTCCTGACCTTTGCCGACGATCATCGCCTCGGGCCGCACAAGCGGCGACTCTTCCAGAAGGTCAGCGGTGACACGCTGTTGGTGGGAATCGGCACCGGCAACGATATCAAGTTCCTGCCGCCACACCTGCACATCCTCGGCATCGACATCAGTCCAAAGATGCTCGAGCGCGCGGCGCTCAAGGCGGGCGCGTACGTCGGCAGCCTCGAGTTACGGGAGATGGACGTGCAGCACCTGAAATTTCCCGATGCCACCTTCGAGACGGTTCTGAGCGTGTGCACGTTCTGTTCGGTCCCGAAGCCAATCGTCGGCTTGCGTGAAATTCATCGCGTGTTGAAGCCGGCCGGCCAGCTGCTGATGTTCGAACATGTCCGCAGTCAGCTCGGCCCGCTTGGCGTGCTGATGGATCTCATGACGCCGCTCGTCAGCCGGGTCGGTCCCGACTTGAACCGCGACACAGTCGGCAACGTTCAGAAGGCCGGGTTCCAGCTCCGTCGCGTGGAAAACGTATATCTCGACATCGTGAAGACGATTGAAGCGCTGAAGAGCAGCGCGATCGGGCGCTGAGCGAAGTCCGTGGAGGTTGAAATGGACCGACGGAACGTTGCCGCAGCTGTCGCCCTGACGTTCGCCATGTTGCTTGCCGCGACGCGGGGAATCACGCAGTCTCAGCCGCCAACGGAAGGACCGGCGGTCGGCGAGACACCGGCCTGGTTTCTTCAGGGATCATTCCCGGATCCGACTGGACGAACGATTGTCGACAAGGACGGACATGTCACGGTGCCGCCCCGCACCGCCGACGGCGGCCGCGGCGCAACGGGCAACTCGTCCGGTGCCACACCGCCGGGCATCGGAGAGACGCCTGCCTGCCGTCGGTCGCCCGTGTGTGGGAACCGGCTTGGCCGCACTCGCCAGTCTTTGCAGCGGGTGCAGTGGAAACAGACGATGGGGTACACGTTCACGTACCCGTATGTGCTGCCTCCCGGCTTTGGCGGTGTCCCGGCGGTCGCGCTCGACTCGAAAGGCAATCTCTGGGCCTTCCAGCGCGCAGACGCCGGGAAACCGCAGCTGTTCAAGTTCGATGCGAATGACAGGCTGATCCTGGAGGTCGGGCCGGACGTGATCGGCTACCAGGACAAGGCGCACGGGATGGCCGTCGACGCCGACGACAATGTCTGGATTACCGCCGCGAATGGTGCGACGGTGATGAAGATCAGTCCCGAAGGCAAGCTCCTGTTGACGATTGGCGAGCGCGGGCGCCGAGGCGACTGGAATGAGGCCAAAGGACAGCGACTGCTGTGGCAGCCGGTGATGATCGCCTTCGCTCCGAACCGTGATGTCTACATCGGCGAGGGCCATGCAAACGAGAGCCCCAACGACACTGATTCAGACGACCCGGCCAACAACATCGGCGCCGCACGGATCATCCACCTCGATAAGAACGGCAGATTCATCAATCAGTGGTACGGCAACGAAGTGGGCCAGGGAACGTTCAGCTCGGCCCACGGGCTCGCCGTCGATCCCACCAGCGGCGATGTCTGGATCGGAGACCGCGAGGAATATCGCATCGTCGTCTATTCGGGCGACGGGCATTTCATCAAGACGCTGCAGATGAGAAACCTCGTCTGCGCCCTCAACTTCGACTCGCACGGCCAGCCCTGGATGGCGAGCGGTCAGGACGGCCAGTTCCTCAAACTGGACCGGAGTGGGAGAGTGCTCGGCGCGATCGGAGGCGGAATGGGGATAGGGACCGGTCAATTCATCGAAGCCAGCTACTGGGCCATGGACAAGCAGGACAACTTATATGCAGGCGACACGAGCGTTGGCCGCATCACCAAGATGGTTGCGCCGAAAAAATGAGGTAAGCAGCAGCATTTGACGTTTGTGTCCTTGGTCTTTGTGTCGGCTCGCGCAGCGTCGCTGTTCTCATCCGACTCGTAGCCGCCGACGCAGGGCTCGCCGAACCGACGCGCCATCACGGCATCTCGACCCCGTAAAGACAGCGTAAAAAGCGACTACGGCTTCTCCGCCGTGCACGCCCGATCGACGCGGTGCGGGATGTGTGACTGTCGTGACATCGGCGGGTGTGGAGACGACATCCCACACTCTCGTCTCGATCCACCTGCCCAGATGCTGGCGATGCGCGCCGCAGCCCAAGCCGGACAACCGCTAAACGGCTAAACACATTGCGAAAAGATTGCTGAGATCAGTCGCCTGCCCCGCGCCTCCAATGGGCATCTTTCTGCCCGAGGCGATCTGGCCGGCTTTCTGCACAACCGCGTTGCATCAGGTGGGCATTCTCCCGTCACCGCGTGGTGCAGACGTTTACCGGAAGGAGTTCAGTGCATGCGAGCTCGATTCGCGGCTGTCGTTCTGTCGATCGGCTTGTACCTCGTCGGCCCTGGAATTAGATTTGCCGCAGCCCAGGTCACCGTCTCTCCGAGTCTTACTCTCGCAGCGCCCGGCATCGACGATCAAGACGACATGACGTTCTGGCTGCATCCGACCGATCTTTCTCAAAGTACGATCATTGCCTCCGACAAGGCGGCGAACAGGGACGCTCTATGTCGCTGAGGAGGGTGTTGGAATCTGGAAGTTCGAGGCCGAACCGAACGGCGCCGACACCGGCGCGAAGATCGCCTCGGTCGGTGAAAACGGGCTTACCGCAGATGTCGAAGGCCTCACGATTTATTACGCCGCCAATGGAGAGGGGTACTTGATCGCGTCCAGTCAGGGCAGCAGCACGTTCACCATCTATCAGCGCAAGGCTCCTCATGCCTTCTCAGGAACATTCGCGGTCAGCGGAGCCGCCGACAGCGATGGCGTGGATGTGATCAACCTGCCGTTGAATGGCAATTTCCCCCAGGGCATATTTGCCTTGCACAACGGTACAAGCTGTCCCTGTCCGGTGGAACTCGTGAAGTGGCAGGACATCGCGACTGCCCTGAATCTGATCATCGACGCCCAATACTGGGATCCCAGGGTCAGACCCGCGAACATCACTTCGCCGGTGGCGCAGAATGAGCGCGACGCCGCCGCCGGCTCGGTCGCTCGCGTCCTTCGATGAAAGTCAGGACGCCCGAGCCGCTCGACGGGCGGGAACCCGCAAGCCCCGCTTCCGCGTCCGCCCGCCTGCGCTCTTCGCCGAAACTTGGCGGAGGCGGTCGGCGAGGTCGCCCGTAGCGCTTCGCGCGAAGGCGGACTGACGCTACAGCACGGCGCCGTCCGCATAGGCGCTTTCAACCAGAAGAAAATTTTCGTAACGCGCCATATAGCGGTCCAGAACGGCTGACGCAGATGGCGCACACAGCAGCGCCCTCAGGGCATCTCGACAATGTGAAACGTGACCGCGCCTTCCGTTCCCTCGATGGGCGCTCCGGATGTTGGTAAGGTGCTACCACTTGCACGGACCAGCGCGAGCGGGATAACGTCTAATCGATCAACCACACGCCGAGAATATTGCTGAGGCCGGTTCTCCGCCAGCGCCTCATGAGCATCTTTCCGGCCGACGGAGATTTTGCGGGCTTTCTGCACGTCGCGGTTGCAACCATCATTGGCACGGTGCCGCTTCGACCGTTGGCCCGCTTCGACGTGCATCGCGCGGCTGGGCAGAGCGGCTGAGGGTCGCAGAACCGTCGAGACGCTTGGCGCGTTCGTAGGGGGAGCGCCGGCCGGAACTGGTGAGGTCTGTCTAGGCACGAAGGCTGAACGGCGTATGGGTGAGGGTCGAGGGCGAGTGAAGGCCCATAACAGAAAGGAGTCAGTGTAATGCGGCATCGGTTCATGGTTGTCGGTTTGTGGGTTGGCTTCTGTCTCATCGCTTCTGGAACCGGAATAGCAGACGCGCAGGTCACCGTCTCTCCCAGTCTGACTCTCGCCGCTCCCGGCATCCACGATCAAGACGACATGACGTTCTGGCTTCATCCTTCCGATCCTTCTCAAAGCACGATTATCGCCTCCGACAAGGCCGCGAACAGAATCTTCGTCTATGATCTGAACGGCAAGAAACTCCAGGAAGTCGCCGCTCAGCACCCGGGGAATATCGACACCCGGTACGGCTTCCCATTAGGCGTCGACCGTGTCGATATCGTGGCCTTCAACGAGCGGGACACCAATAAGATTCGCGTCTACAAGATGAATCCGGTGACGCGTCATCTGGAACAGATAGATGACGGCAATATCAACTCTGGTCCGAACTACGGGTTCAGCCTGTACAAGAGTCCGGCGACGGGCAAATTCTACGCATTTACCGGCCCTGAAAAGAACACCAAGGTCAGACAATTCGAGCTGGTCGACGCAGGCAACGGCCGGGTATCGGGCGTCGGTCCGCTCCGCCAGCTTCAACAGCTGACAACGTCCGAAGGCATGGTTGCCGATGACGAGACCGGCAACTTCTATGTCGCCGAGGAAGGTGGAGGAGTCTGGAAATTCGATGCCGAGCCTGGCGGCGCCGTATCAGGCACGAAGATCGCCTCCGTCGGTCAAAACGGGCTGAGGCCGGATGTCGAAGGCATCGCGATTTATTACACAGCCAATGGTGAGGGGTACTTGATCGCTTCCAGTCAGGGCAGCAGCACGTTCAACGTCTATCAACGTAAGGCGCCTCATGCTTTCATAGGAACGTTCGCCGTCAGCGGTGCCGCCGGCAGCGATGGCGTGGATGTCATCAACCTGCCGTTGAATAACAACTTCGCGCAGGGAATATTCGCCCTCCACAACGGCCGCCGCTGTCCCTGTCCGGTTGCGATCGTGAAATGGCAGGACATCGCGAAGCCCCTGAATCTGACCATCGGCACCCAATAATTGGGATCCCCAGGTCGGATCTGCGAACAGGTTCGCCGCTCGCGCACGACCACGCCGACAGGCCGACAGGCCGACAGGCCGACGTCTGCGGGAGCGGCGGTCACACATCAGTCTACCAATGAATTTTCGCGCCCAGCTGAATCTGCCTGGGTGTGTTGCGCATGCTCGTGATGCTCGCGAAGTTCCTGGCGTCCAGGAAATTCAACGACCCCGGCAAATTGAATGACGGCGTATTCGTAAGATTGAATGCCTCGGCACGGATCTCGAACTGCCGTTGCCGATTGATCCGGATCTGCTTTGCCACACCCACATCCAGCTGCCGCAGGGGCGGGCCGGTCACCTGGCTGCGCGTGCCGCCGAGCGGACTGAAATCGGTCTGGCCAATCGTTGCCACGGGATTCGGGTTGGCAAAGGCCGCCGGGTTGTAGAACTGATCGACGTTGTGGCTGCCGGCATACGGATCCCCGACGACGAGCGCGTAGCAGCCGGTCCCGGATCCCGTGGCCGGCGTGCAGTTGATGGTCTGCGCCTGGCCGCTGTAGACCGACAGCACCCAGTTCGTGCGCCAGCCGCCGAGGATGGCGCCGCTGCCCGGCAGGTCGTAACTGCCGCTGACGACAAAGGCGTGCTTCGTGTGGAACCCGGACAACCCGATGTCGTTTGCCAGATTCCACCCGACGACGTCTGGAGCGCGGAGCCCCCCCACGCCGCCGCCCGCCAGTGAGTCGCCGGCGTTCGTCTTCGCATTCCCCAGCGTGTAGCTGGCGAGGAACTGCAGCCCGCGGTGATAGCGCCGCTCGAACTTC
Source organism: Acidobacteriota bacterium (assembly GCA_046726355.1). GTDB lineage: Bacteria > Acidobacteriota > Vicinamibacteria > Vicinamibacterales > CAVVIG01 > QHWF01. The sequence goes on from JBKPAI010000005.1 coordinate 23,202, forward strand.
GTCTGCAGCGAGTCGTAGGAGCTCACGCCGACCGTGCGGACGAGAAGTGACCCGCGCCCGAAATCGGGCCATTCCACGTACGGCTGCGGGTTCGTGCCCGGCGGCAGCAGGACCTTGACGTTGTTCATGCCGGTGAACGTCTCGAGATGCCGCCCCCTGGTGCCCACGTAGCCGACTTCGACAGAGTGATTTGGCAACACCTCCGCCTGCAGGCTCACGTTGTAGCTGTGGTACCGCGGCGTCTGGTAGTCGAACTCCACGCCTCGCAGCGTCAGACCGTTGGCGTTGACGTTGACAGGGTCCAGGACGATCCGCTCGCGGGCATCGAAACCGGCGAGCGATCCGTCGCCCAGCCGGTTCGGCGTGACGTCGTTGGGCGCCTGATAGATCAGCGTGTACTGGAAGGGATAGTTGTAGGCGAGACTCGGATTGCCGCCCCGGTTCTCGAAGCCGCCGTAGAAGAGGCCGTAGCCGGTGCGCAGCACGTATTTCCCACCCAGTTGGTACGCCGCGTCGACGCGAGGGGCGAAGTTGTTCTTCGGCATCTTCCCGAGGCCGCTGCCGAACTCGTCGGTGTACACCAGGTCGATGCGGCTGCTCTGCAGGTTGTTGACAAAGCTGGCTGACAACGGCGTCGTTCTCCACTCCGCAGGAATCAGGTATCGCGCCGGCGGCCCGGGCACCATGTTGGCCTGCTCCGCCTCCCGTTCCTGTTCGCGGCTGAAATAGTCCCAGCGCAGACCGTAGTTCACCGTCAGGGAAGGCGAGGCGTGCCAGCTGTCCTGAGCGTAAGCGCCGTGGTACGTCCTGAACGAATCCACGTCGCCAAAAGGCGAAACGCGGATGTCGTGAATGCCGCCCAGGAAATCGACGCCCCCGGGCACCAGAGCGGGGATCTGTGAGAGGAGGAAATGGGCTCGCGCGGTGCTGTTGTCGGTCTGGTTCACCACCGACGTATAGCGGCCGTCCCAGTAGTACTCGCCCCGTGCGTACGGCGGCGCCGTCCAGCCGAAGAAGATGTCCTGGTACATGTAGCCGCCTTTGAACGTGTGCGACTTGTACACCTTCGTCAGGTTGTCGCTGAACTGCGCCGTGTTGCTGAAGCGCTCGCTCACCACCCAGCCGTCGTGACCGAGCTGCGTGAGGTTCGACGGCCGCAGCGCCGGCAGGCCGCCGTTGCCGGGCAGCTGCGGTACGCCCAGGATGCCGTAGCGCGCGGGCAGGTTGCTGGTATCGTCGCCGTACGGCTGCAGCCGGTTCGTGTGCTCGCGACTCAGGCCGAACCGCGCCTCGTTGATGAGCGTGTTCGAGAACATGTGCGTGTGGCTCGCCGCGAAGCCGTTCACCCGCACCGTTTCGTCGCCCTCGTTGAACCCGCCGCCGTCGCCGTCACCCTCGAACGGCGGCGGGCGCAGCTTGCGATTGTCCGAGAAGCTGTAGCGCGCGAACATGCGATCGTTGCCGCTGAAATTGTGGTCGACCCTGACGTCGAACGCGTGCGTATCGTCCGTGTTGCTCCGGTTCACGACGTAGTTGTTGTTCAAACCAGCCAGGTTCGGCTCCGGGTAGAGCCGCATCAGCTGCAGCGCGTTGGGATCGAGCCGGCTCGCCGGAATCTGGTTTCCGGGAAACGCCTCGCGCACGTAGCCCGCCCGCGCAGCCGCCAATCCCGTCACCGGGTCGAGCTGCCCCGCCTGGAGCAGCCGCGTAGTCGCCGGATCGAAAATCGTCCCGCGTGGAAACGTGCGCCCGAGGATGTCGGCACCAACGGTCCCGCTCTGCAGCCCGATCAGGTCGGCGAAGTTGGTGAAGCCGCTCGCCCGCTGGCTCGCCGTCGGCACGGTCGTCACCCACGTGCGCGCCTGTTTGATCAGGCTGCCCTCGAAATCGGCGAACCAGAACGTCTTCGTGCCGGGCGTCGGACCGCCCGCGGTGAAGCCGAATTGGTTCGACAGGTACTCGCCCTTGTTGATGTTGGCGCGGTTGGCGAAGAAGTCGTTGGCGTTCAGCGCGTCGTTGCGGTGAAACTCCCACGCTGTCCCGCGCAGCTGGCTCGTGCCCGACCGAAGCGTCGTGTTGAGCACCGCGCCACCGGCGCGGCCGTACTCGGCGCTGAACGAGCTCGTCAGAACCTTGATCTCGTCGACGGCATCGACCGGCGGCTTGACGATATACGCCACGCCACTGAGGAAGTCGACGTTGCTGGTATTGTTGTCGATCCCGTCGAGCAGGTAGTTGTTCTGCGCCGGCCTGACGCCGTTGGCGGAAAACATCAACGGCGCACGAGCCCCGGGCTGTGGCGGCACCACGCCGGCCGTGAGGCGGGCGAGGATCGTGTAGTCCCGGCCGTTGATCGGCAGGTCTTCGATCGTCTGGGACTTCAGCGTCCCGCCGACCGCCCCCGAGCCTGTCTGCAGCAGTGGTACGTCTGCGGTCACCACTACTTCCTCACTCAACACGCCCGGTTCGAGTGAGAAGTCGACCACCGCCTGCTGCTGGATTGCGACGGTAATGCCGCGTCGCACCCCTTTCTTGAAGCCCTCGAACTCGACGTCGACCGCGTACGCGCCGGTGCGAATGGGCGTGAAGACGTAGGTGCCGTCCTCGCGCGTCACCGTGGTGAGCGTGAGCGCCTGACCCTCGTGGGTGATCGTGACGGTGGCGCCGGGCAGCACGGCTCCCGACTGGTCCTTCACCGTGCCGCGGATAGTGCCGGTGTCCACCTGCGCCCGCGCCGGTCCGGGCGGCAGCACCGACATCGCGAACGCCAGCAGAACGCCCTGGCCGAGTCGTGACTCGACACGCATCCACTGCCTCCTTATTAACGTGATTAACGTGATTAACGTGGGGCTCTGCCCCACGCCCCGGCTCGGTCGCTCGCGGGGACCCCTTTGCCCCGCTCCGCTCCCTCGCGGGCGCGCTCCGCGCGCCTAAGCGTGGTGCTCTGCCCCACACGCGCCGGCTCACACCACCCCACGGCGCTCGGAGGACCCCTTTGCCCCACCGAGGTGACGAGAGTGAAGGTACACTAAGGGTTGCCAACGGCGATAATGCGTGCCGGCCTGGCGCAGGCCCGACGATGAGCATCCTTTGGCGACCTAAGAAGATCGTCGCGTTGGTGATCCTGGCGGCTTCACTCGCCGCGACCGTCGCGGCACAGCGCTTCGGCCGCTTCTGGATGCGCGTCCCCCCAAATCCGCCCTACGATGGCGCCTTTCAGTACTGTCGTGGGATGTACAAGATCCACCCCCAGGGCGACGGCGGCGGCTGGGCGACGGACTATCCACAAGCCGACGAAAACCTGCCCTACCGATTTGCCGAATTGACGAAGGCCTCCGTCAGCCGGGACGCCCACGGCAATTACAACCATGCCATCGTTCGCCTCGACGATGACGCCCTGTTCCGGTGTCCGATCGTGATCATGCAGGAGGTCGGATCCTTGTACCTGGACGAGGCCGACGCTATGCACCTGCGGAATTATCTTTTGAAAGGTGGATTTCTCTGGGTCGACGATTTCTGGGGCGAGTACGCGTGGCACATCTGGGAGACCGAGATTCGCAAAGCGCTCCCAGCGGGTGAATTCCCGATGATCGATATTCCGCTCGCGCACCCGCTGTTTCACATCCTGTACGACGTGAAAGGCGTCGCCCAGATTCCGGCGATCAACTTCTGGCTCGGAACGGGTCGCACCTCGGAGCGTCCGGACAGCCAGGTCCCGCACGCCCGGGCGATTCTCGGCAACGACCGCATGCTCGTGCTCATCACGCACAATACCGACTACAGTGACGCCTTCGAGCGTGAAGGGGAGAACCGCGCGTACTTCGAGCGCTTTGCCGGCGTCGGCTACGCCTTCGGGATCAACGCGTTGTTATACGCGCTGTCCCATTAACGAACGAGATCCCGGGGGTTCGCCCCGCGCCCCCCACGCCTTCGCTCGCGGGGCCCCCGTCGCCCCGCTTCCGCCTCCGCTAAAGCGCCGCGGACGCGCCGGGCCCGTTATGCGGGTCGCGGAAACGGGTACAGAATTCTCGTTTCGAGCCGCATAACGGGCCTCACAATCGCGCTCGACAACGCTCAGAATGTCACGGCGTAGGCGATGCCGGTACACGGGCGAATTGTGCAATCGCCCACGAGGGATCGCAGACGTGACTCGGTGAAATGCTCCGACCGGAGCCCACCCTCGGTCATCAGATACTCGGCCGACTCCTCCACAACGGTATGCCCCAACCGCCGGTACCATTCGCGCCGTGCCGCAACCGAGGCTTCAGCGAACACCGACAGGAGTCGCATCCCGCGCTGCGGAACGCACCGCCGCATTTCATCCAGCACCCCCGTCTTGTCGTTCATGGTGCCCCAGGTGTTCGTCATGCAGATGCCGAGATCGAACGGCGCGCGGAGGGGAAGAGAGGTGGCGTCCCCGGTCACGAAATGCAATCGGCCGCTTCCCGCCCGGCGGCGAGCCTCCACGAGATAGCCGTGCATGTAGTCCACTCCCACGCCGATCCGGAGAGCGCCGCGCAGCATGACGAGATGCCGCCCGGTGCCGCACCCGACATCGATCACTGACATCCCTTTGACAACCAGGTTGTTCAGCAGCTCGATCTCCGCCTGCAGGAAGGCGCGGATTTCGGGCGGCTGCGTTGTTGGATCAAGCGCTCGATTCAACAAGCCGGCCGCGTAGACTTGCGCGTTGGATGACATCTCACGTGGGGCTCTGCCCCACACCCCGGCTCGGTCGCTCGCGGGGACCCCTTTGCCCCGCTCCGCTCCCTCGCGGGCGCGCTCCGCGCGCCTAAGCGTGGCGCTCTGCCCCACACCCCGGCTCGGTCGCTCGCGGGGACCCCTTTGCCCCGCTCCGCTCCCTCGCGGGCGCGCTCCGCGCGCCTACGTGCTTGCACGACAAAATTCGACGCGCTCGTACAACCGTCAGGCCCGTGCACGCACGCTAACGCGGGCCTCTGCCCCACACCCCAGCTCGGTCGCTCATATCCGTCGGAACTGCGTGATTATCTGTCGCCTGGTTTTTTGTCCGGCGAGTTCGCCTCCCCGCCGAGAAACAGTCGTCGCCCGTCCGCGAGCACAAGGTTGCGGCCCACGCCTTTATTGGTCCCGTCTTTCGCCTGATAGCCTTCAATGATCATTTCCGTTCCGATGGCCAGGGTACGTTTCGTCACACCCTGTTTGATGAGCTGGTTCGGGCTGCCTCCTTCGATCATCCAGGTGACGACGGTCCCGTTCTCATCTTTCACATCGAAGTGGAACCACGAGTGGGGATTGATCATTTCCCACTTCGTGAGAATTCCCCGGAGCTTGAACGGCTTGTCGATGTCAAATTCCGCGGAGAACGCGTGGTGCGCGATGACTGGCGCGACGGCCAGCAGCAGACCGACGCCGACACCCGCCACAACTCGCCTCATTCGCATTGGAAGTCCCTCCTATTTCGGGGATTTCTTTTTCGCGGCTTCATCGGCGGCTCGCTTCTCCTCTGCCCGGGCGCCCGCGAGGGTATTGTACAAGCCGTAATTCCCCTCGTGACACGCGTGCTCGAATATCGGGCCTGGATCCTTCTTCCACGGTACTTCCGCGGACCAGGGTCTGGTCCACGTCGCAGAATCTTCAACCGTGAATTGATAGCGGAGCGTGTCGTCGTCCACGCGCGTGAAGCGCTCGGTCAGCCGCATGTTCTCGCTCGCGCCCTGAAATGCGAACTTGTCCGTGAGATTCGTCGTTTCGATCACCAGCGTCTGGCCCTCCCAGCGGCCGCGGGAGCTCCCGGTCCACTGGCGGACGTCTGGCGGGAGCTGCGGACGTCCGTCGAGCGGGATGACGCGCGCGTCGTGGAGCATCTCCGTGAGAATCATCACGTATCCGGGCGCCTGCATGATCTGATAGGTGTTGTTATAGGCGCCGCCAAGCATCGGCGGCCCGTTGCGGTCCATGAGAAGACAACGCGCACCGAGCGGCTCGTTCTGCACCGCATCATGCGGGCCACCGCGGTTCTTGCGCGCTGCGGCACGCTCGGCGGCTCTCCGCTGTCCTTCGGCGGACAAAGGCGGAAGTCTGCCGTCCGGCGGGTCGACGATCAGCGACGTCCGCAGGTTCACGGCCATCGCCCCCTGGCTCCGGTCCAGCGCGAACTGCGTAAAGTCGTAGTGCACGTCAGCGACGGTGCCCGGTTCCGTCTGCTCTGCTTCCTGCGCGGCCGTTCGTTTGGCGAGTTCGAGCGCTTCCTCGCGAGTGTAGAACTCCTTGGTCACGTTCTTCGGTCGCTCCAGCGGCGTATACGTGGCGTTCGTCCAATAGCCCTGCAGATCCGGCTGACCGTCCGGTGTGCGCGGCGCGGTGTAGGTCTTGGAGCTTCCGTTCGTCCTCGTGCCGGCCGATGGGGCCTGGCCGGCAACGGGCACTGTCGCCAAACACGTGACCGCGGCAGGAACGACGAAACCGCCTGCCAGAACGAGAAATCGACGGTTCATCTCGAATCTCCTTGACTTGGTCATTGGCTCGGCTTCTTGCGGAGATGTCCGTAAATCAATTCTTCCACGAACTCCACGCACCTGAATTCCATAATCTGCGCGTGCTTTTCCAATCGGCGATAGAGGGGCAGGCTGATCTTCCACGGTCGCGTGAACACGTTCGGATCCTCGATGGTGGCCTCATAGAGGAGGTGGTCAGGGCTGGTGGCCGTGTACCGTTCGACCACGTGCAGCGCGTCGCTGTGGAAATTTCCAGCCCGGTCGAACCACGTCTGGTCATTGAAACCTGTGGTGTCGACGACCAGCGTTTCTCCTTCCCAGTGTCCGTTCGACCAGCCCATCCAGCTGTCAGCGGGCGCCTCCTTGTGTTCATCCATGTAGACGGTACGCACCGCCCCCGCGAACGTGTAGATCATCATGATGTACTTCGGGCCCTGGATGATCTGGAAGGGATACGGCATGTAGTTGGCGCGCGGCACGCCGGGCAGATAGCACTTGATCTCGGGGTCGAGTTTGAGGCGGTTCGCGTAGTTGTCCTGCTTTTTTGCCAGCGCCTCGGGTTTGTACGGAATCGTCCCGCCGTCGATGATGCTCAGGCCACCGGCGACCGCATGGGACGCACCCAGCTCGAGCACCGGGCCGGGTGCGGCAGCATGAGCCTCGATATCCCAATAGGCCTCGTTCAGGGCCTGCCAGATGCCGTTGAAGTTGGGTTTGCCGTCGGCAGTGCGGGGCGCGTGATACGTGCGGGTCTGGCCCCCAGCGGAGATCACGGTCAGCATCAGACCGAGACTCACCGTCAGCGCGCTTCTGAGCCAGTTTCGCATTCTAGACCGGGGGCTTCGCCCTGCCGGACCTCCCGACGCCGTCGCTCGCGGGGACCCCGCAGGCCCCGCTTCCGCCTCGCTAAAGCGACGGCGGAAGCCGGACTCGACCACGGAGTTCTAACGCTTCCCGAAGTGGCTCGTCAAGAAAATCGCGCGGCATCGCGCGACCATGCCGGGACGAACCGGTCCGCGCTCGCCGGACGGTGTGGCGGGCCCCGCACAGCGCCTCGGCGCGTTGCAGGCGTCACAGCAATGTTACGGCCCGCACCTATCCTTCCCGTGGCGGCCCGCCTGAGGAGGGACTGCACGTCGCCGGCGGCCACCAACTCAGGCTCGACTTCGAGCTCCACCGCGGCCAGAATCTCGGGACTGGCAGAATGGCCACAAGAATTGGCATCAACGGCTTCGGCCGCATGGGGCGGCTGGCACTGCGCGCCGGCTGGGGACGTCCGGGGCTTCAATTCGTGCACATCAACGAGGTGTCCGGCGGACCCGAGACGGCAGCCCACCTCCTGGTGTTTGATTCCGTGCACGGCCGCTGGAATCGCTGGGTCGAGGCACGAGACGGCGGGCTCGCGGTCGATGGACGGCTGATCGGGTTTTCGGCGGCGGTCAGGCCTGCGGAGGCGCCGTGGGCGGCCCACCACGTCGACGTCGTGCTTGAATGCACCGGCAAATTCCGGACGACGGAGACGCTGGAACCCTACTTTGCCGCCGGCGTGAAGAGGGTGATCGTCGCCGCTCCGGTCAAGTCGGGCGCACTGAACATCGTCATGGGCGTCAACGACCATCTCTACGATCCGGCGAAGCACCAACTCCTCACCGCGGCATCGTGCACAACCAACTGCCTCGCTTCCGTCGTTAAAGTGATTCACGAATCGATCGGCATCAGGCACGGAGTTATCACGACGGTGCACGACATGACCAACACACAGGTGGTCGTCGATGCGGCACACAAAGATCTGCGCCGCGCGCGGGCGAGCACGCTGTCGTTGATTCCGACCAGCACCGGGTCGGCGACCGCGATCGGCCTGGTCTACCCCGAGCTGCTGGGGAAGCTGACCGGCATCGCCGTGCGCGTGCCGCTGCTAAATGCGTCGCTGACGGACTGCGTGTTCGAAGTGCATCGTCCCACGACAGTCGACGAGGTGAATGCTGCATTCAAGGGCGCGGCCGCAGGGTCGCTCCGGGGGATTCTCGGTTACGAAGAACGCCCGCTCGTCTCGGTCGACTTCAAGGACGATCCGCGGTCCGCGATCGTTGACGCTCTCTCGACGATGGTCGTGGACGGCACCTGTGTCAAGGTGCTGGCGTGGTACGACAACGAGATCGGCTACGTCAACCGGATGGTCGAGTTGGCAGAGAAGGTGGGAACCTCGCTGTGAGTGCACCACCTGCGAGCGGGCGACGCGCGTCTGGAGCGCACCCGACGGGTTGGGCGACCAATCGAGCCGCAGACCGCGATACGGATCACACCGGCAGTCCCAGCTCTCGGGCAGCTTCTTCCTGTGTCCCATCCAGCGTGACGAACCGGTCGATCCGTCCGCCGGCATGAAACCAGAGAGCGGTTCGCAGATGCGCGAGGTCGAGTGATCGCGGGGTGGCCACGGCAGGCACCAGGTTGGACTCGCAGAGATCCAACGTCAAATCCCGTAACACCAAGAGACCGGTATCCTGGTTCACACGCTCGATGCAGGTCTTGAAGACTTCCGGCCTGATCGCTCCTTCCCTCGCCAACCGGATCAGATTCCGCCGGGCCTCCAGCACCAGGAGCACACTCGACAGCAGCTCAGCGCCGTCAGTATCTTTGGATAAGCGTTCCCATCCCGCTTCGGCGAGCAGGATGCAGAGATAGGCGGACGTGTCGAGATAGAGGCGGCGGCGCTTCGGAGTCTCGTCAGGACGGCGATTCAACGGTTGCCTCTGTCCTCGAGGAGGATTTCCAAGTACCTGCCGTTGGTGCCCCGCTTCACTGCCGCCTTGATCCGACCGGCACCGACATTCTTGCCGCGGTGGACTGCCCGGGCCCGCGCCGGGCCCAGCTGGGCCACGGCGGCGTTGTGCCGTGTGACAACGATGGTCTCGCCGGACTCGGCCTCAGTGACCAGTGCCGAAAGCCGTGCCTTGAGGTCCTGAATTGAGACCAGTTTCATGCCCCTTATGCTACCAGTTTCTGGCCTGAACAGTGGGCGCACAGCTCACCAGACGAATACCCCCACGATGAACGCGGCCCAGGACGGCCGTTGTCCGCGGACACCGCAGAAGACACGGCGATCGCATCGTCAGCGCGGTCGAATCAACAGGGACATTGTGCAACCGATAACGGGTACAGCGTTCGAAGGTGCCTCGCACGCCATCGTCTGGAGGATGATTCAGCGCAGGCGCTCGCGTGCGGCCTTGCGGATGTCTGCCGGCGTGTCGCTCCCGCCCGCCAGCCGCTCGTACTCCCGCCGCGCCTCCGCCCGGCGCCCGAGCCGCGCGAGAATCGCCGCGAAGTCGAGCCGCACGTCGTCGGCGTCTGGCCGGACCGCAAGCGCCTGCTCGAACTCCGGCAGCGCCGCCTCGAGCCGGCCGCGCGCCGCCAGCACCGCGCCGCGCGCCGCGTGCGCATCCGGATTCTGCGGCCGCAGCTCGACGGCGCGCCGCAGCTCGGCGTCGGCCTCGTCGAGGCGGCCGGCAGTGAGCAGAATCCGGCCCAGGCCGACGCGGAACGGCACGCTGTCGGGCGCCGCGTCAACCGCCGCACGCAGATCGACGAGCGCCTCCTCGATCCGGCCGCGGCTCGCGCGCAGGCCGCCCCGTAGCGCGTGTGCTTCGGCGTGCCGCGGATCGAGGCCGAGCGCCGCCTCGGCCTCCGCGAGCGCGCGATCGACGTCGCCGAGGCGCGACCAGCAGATCGCGATCCAGTGGTGTGCATCGGCGCTCGACGGCACCAGCCCCGCGTACGCCCGGTAGTCCGCAATCGCATCGCGGTACTTGCCCTGCTCCATTTCCGCGCGCGCGACGATCATCGTCGCGAACGCGTTGGTGCGATCGGCTGTCAGCGCGGCCCGCGCCACCGATTCCGCGTCGGCGAAGCGGCCGCTCCTCACCAGCGCGTTGGCCTGCCGCAGCCGGTTGAAGACACCGATCATGGCTTTCGGATCCGCACGGCTCGAGCCGTCAGCGGGCGGATGCTCAGTCGTCGTGCCGATATATCCGAGCGCCGCGAGCTTCTGCCGCGTATCGGCATCGACCGGGCTCGGCGCGACGGCGCCTTCGCTCCCTCCGGTCGTGGCGTCGAGCGCGCGCCGCAGCGCCGCGACGCGTCCGGGCTCGCGCGCTGCGAGGTTGGCGCGTTCGCCCGGATCGTTGGCCAGATCGTAAAGCTCAGGCACCGGCGCGTCGATGAACTTCCACCGCTCGTCCTGAATCGATCGCAGCGCCGACCAGTTCATGAACAGCAGCGGGAAATAGGTCTCGGCATAGGCTGGGCCCGGTGCGCCGCCCTTCCCGTCGATCAAGGGCATCAGGCTCTGACCGTGAGCGCCGGAAAGCGCGGGCCGGCCGGCGAGCGCCAGCAGCGTCGGCGCGATGTCGACTTGCCGCACGATTGGCGCCATGCGCCGCCCCGCGGGGAGCGTTCCCGGACGCCACAGAACGACCGGCACGCGGACCGCCGCTTCGTACACGAACAGGCCGTGCGTCGCCTCACCGTGCTCGTCGAGGCTTTCGCCATGATCGCCGACCACCGCGACGATGGTCGCGGATGCGAGACCCAGCGCGTCGAGCCGATCGACAAGAGCGCCGATCTGTTCATCGACGAACGCAATCTCTCCGTCGTACGGGCTGCCGAAGCCGGCGTAGGCCGCCGGCGGATCGTACGGGTCGTGCGGATCGTAAAAATGCACCCACGCGAAGAACGGCCGGCGATCCTGCGCCGCGCGCGCCAGCCACTCGGCCGCGACCGCGGCCGTCCGGTCGCCGCGGCGCTCGAGCTCGAAGCGATCGTCATAATGATCGAATCCGCGCGCGAGGCCGTAGCGGCGGTCGAGCACGAACGCGCTGACGAAGGCGCCGGTCTGATACCCAGCATCTCTGAGCACGGTCGCCAGCGTCGGCACGTGCTCGCCGAGCACGAAGTTGCCGTTGTTGCGCACGCCGTGCGCAAAGGGATACAGACCGGTGAACAGGCTGACGTGCGCCGGCAGTGTCAGGGGGGCCGCCGCGATCGCGCGCTCGAACAGCACCCCGCCGGCGGCGAGGCGACCGAGGCGCGGCGTCCGGGCGGTGTGATAAACGTAGGCGCCGATCCGGTCCGCGCGCGTCGTATCGAGAGTGATGAGCAGGATGTTCGGCGGCGCGCTCGGCTTTCGGGCGAGAACGACGATGACCACTATGATTGCGAGCAAGACGACGACGAACGCGGAGGCCGCCAGCAGCGCAGGGAAGGCGGGCTTAGCGGCCTTAGACATCATTCATTTGATTGCGGTCCGGCTAAAGCCGGACACTACCGAAACATCCTCGGCCGGCAGTGTCCGCTGTTGGAAGTCTGTTAAGAGAGTTCGTCAGCAAAGTCATCGGTAGTGTCCGGCTTTAGCGGCCCACGCGATGCAATCGCGACGCACCACGTCAGAAACTCTCGGCTCTCGCGTGGATTTTCGGATGACTCTTGCGAGACTGATGGGGCATCCGGGAACCGAGGCCGTCCCGTCACTGATGCTAA
>JBKPAI010000006.1:0-124426 GCA_046726355.1 Acidobacteriota bacterium
CGCCGATGCCGGTCAGCGACGCGCCGTCGATGGCGTGCGCGCGCGCAAACTCGAGCATCGGCGTGGTCACCGGCTCGCCGGTGCTGAAGACGAGCACGAATGTCCGTGTGCCGCCGGAAGCATCAAGCTGCCGCGCGTTCATACCAGCTCCCGCACCTTGTCGGCGAGCACGGTCAAGGCGATCTGGTTGCGATGCGGCGTGCCCCGGGCCAGCGCCTGGGCGAACTTCGTGGCCTGATCCACGCTGATCTTCGGCGGCATCGGCGGCTCGAACGGATCGACGGTCGCCTCGATGATGACCGGGCCTTCGGTGGCGAACGCCTGATCAACCACGCCGCCGCACTGCTTCGGATCCGCCACGCTGAATCCCGTCGCACCACACGCACGCGCGAAGGCGGCGAAGTCGATCGGCTGGAGCTCGCATCCGTACTCGGGGTTGCCAAGAAAGACCATCTGCTCCCACTTGATCATTCCGAGCGAGTTGTTCTTGACGATGACGACCTTGATCGGCAACCGGTACTTCACGGCCGTGGCGAATTCGGCCATCAGCATCGAGAAGCCGCCGTCGCCGACGAAGGCCACCACCTGGCGCCCGGGATGTGCGATTTGCGCGGCGACGGCGTAGGGCAGCCCGTTGGCCATCGAGGCAAGCGTTCCCGACAGCGAATGCATCTGGCCGCGCTTCACCTGGATGTAGCGCGCCCACCATGTCGCGATCGTTCCGCTGTCGCACGTCACGATCGCATCGTCACGAAGCCGCTGGTTGACTTCGCTGGCGATGACCTGCGGCTTCATCGGCACGCCGGGCGCCGTGGCATGCTCGGACATCACCTTTCGCCACTTGTCCATTCCCTGCTGCGCCTTCTCGAGGAACGCGCGGTCGTCGTGGCGCTGCAGCATCGGCAGCAGCGCCTGCAGCGTGCGGCGGCTGTCGCCGACGAGACCCACTTCTACCGGGTAGCGGAGGCCGATACGGATTGGATCGAGCTCAATCTGAACGGCGCGTGCCTGCCCCGGTTTCGGCATGAACTCGAGATAGGGGAACGAGGTGCCGACCATCAACAGCGTGTCGCATGACTCGATCGCGTCCTGGGATGGACGGGTTCCGAGTAGACCGATGGCACCAGTCGTGTACGGGCTGTCATCGGGCACTGCCGCTCTGCCGAGGAGTGGCTTCACGATCGGCGCGCCCAGAGTTTCTGCAATCTGTTCCAGTTCGGTCGCTGCACCCAACGCGCCACGTCCGGCGAGGATCACAATGCGCTTGCCGGTATTGAGAATTTCCGCCGCCTGCGCGAGATCAGTGTCGTTCGGCAGCCGCGCGCTGTGTGGTTCCAACTCGGCGTTGTGCCCCGGAATGTTCCGCTGCGATCGCTCGCCCTTGATCTCGCGCTCCTGCAGATCCACAGGAAACGTGATATGCGAGACGCCGCGGTAGAGCAGCGCGGTGCGGCAGGCGAGGTGGGCGATGTTCTCCACATGCGTCGGTCCCATGACGCGCGCGTTGTACTTCGCCACATCCATGAAAACCCTATCGAGCTCGACGTCTTGCTGTGTATACGTGCCGATGAGGTCGTGGAACGGCATGCCCGTGATCGCGAGCACTGGCTGTCCGTCGAGCTTCGCATCGTACAGGCCGTTCAGCAGATGAATGCCACCCGGACCTGACGTCGCGAGACAGACGCCCAACCGTCCGGTGAACTTCGCGTAGCCGCACGCCATGAATGCGGCCGCCTCTTCGTGACGCACCTGCACAAAGCGGATCGTGTCGGCCTTCCTGCGCAGCGCGTCCATGATTCCGTTGATACCGTCGCCGGGTAGTCCGAAGATCGTGTCAACGCCCCATTCCTGAAGGATGTCGATGAGGATGTCGGATGCGGTTTGAGCCATCGTGTCTTTCCTGTCTGCGCCGCAAGGCGGATACCGTGAGCCATGCGGCCACTCCCGCGGCACTTGCCGCGAATGCGCTGCGATGTTTGGAGATGACGAGCTCCCAGCTCGTCGAACGAGCACGCGCGTGGAAGCGTCCGTGGACGCCGAAGTCCCGCTCCTCGTCCGCGGGTGTCCACAGGTTGTGCGGACGGCCGGGATCCTCGGGCTCGGGCGTTTGCTGTGCGTCGTATCCCTTGCGCGCGAGATAGCGATCGCCAAGACCGGCGGCGACACGATCGCCGACGATCGCTTTTACGGTGGAAAACCCGACGAAGTATTCGCGGCGAGGATGATCGGCCGCCCACAGAATCGCGTCAGCCGCGACTTCCGGTTTGAAGATCGGCGGCACGGGCTGCCCCCGTCCGCGCAACCGGCTCTTCACCCAGTCGAACTGCGGCGTATTGAGCGCCGGCAACTGCACCATCGTGAGCTTCACCGCGCTGCGGTCGTGCAGCAGCTCGGCGTGCAGCGAATCACAGAACCCTTCGACGGCGTGCTTGGCGGCGCAGTACGCCGACTGAAGCGGGATGCCGCGATAGGCGAGCGCGGATCCGACCTGGACAATGACGCCGCGGTTCCGCCGCGTCATTCGGCGCAACGCGGCGAGCGTCCCGTACACCACGCCAAGGTAGGTGACGTCGCTGACACGCTTGAACTCCGCCGGTTCCATCGCGAGAACCGGCGAGAAGACGCTCGCCATCGCGTTGTTGATCCAGATGTCGATGGTGCCGAAGGTCTCTTCGAGCTGCGCCGCTGCGGTTTCGACGCGGTCGGCGTCGGCAATGTCCGCCTGCAGGATGAGTGCACGGCCGCCCGCGCGCCCGACATCGCGCGCGGCAGCCTCAAGGCCGGCTCGACCGCGCGCGAAGAGCCCAACCGATGCGCCACGCGCGCCGAATGCACGCGCGACGGCGCGGCCTACGCCTGCTGACGCGCCTGTGACCATCACGACCTGAGGCGTATTGCGACGCGACGCCACGTGTCAGGCAAATGCAACGACTGCGCCGCCGCACGGATCGGCTGTTTGCCTAACCGAACCAGACATGCCGAGGCTGCGATCCGGCCCGACCTCTCGGAGCTTGTAGGTACGTCAGGTTGACCCGCGGCGTAGACCCGTTCCGCGCGATCGTTCTTTGACTTCCTTTGACTTCACCACCTGCCGATCCGACGTCCTCGACGAACGGCGCGCGCAACGGACTGGTTACCCAATCCTTGGTGATGATCCGAATGAGTCGCGGAACCTTGAAAAATGTGTGGCGGGTTTCGGGTAGCGCCAGGCCGCTCTTAAGGTTGCATGCGGCCGCCGGCCTCCTGTAGCGCAGGCCTTCAGGCCTGCATCGGGCCGGCGGCGGGGCGGCCCTGACCACCTCCGCTGAAGCTACGGTGGTCCGCCCGTAGCCTTGGCGAAGGCGGAAGGGCCGCGCTACAAGCGAAGGAGGTCACCTCAGCAAGACACACACTTGTGATTGTTCTTCACGCCCATCCCCTCGAGCAGCTTGATCGTCTCGGGGAAGGGCGAGATCCGCTGCACCGGGCCGTTGGCCATGTCGACCGTCGTCTGGCCCGCGCGGTTGACGATTTTCGGATCGGCCCCTTTCGAGATGAGATACAGAATCATCTCGTTGTCGCCGCGCGCGGCGGCGTTGTGGAGCGCCGTGTTGCCCTCGTGTTCGCGCGCGTTGACGTCGACGTGGAGCTCTTCGACGAGGTATTTGACTGCCGCCAGCATGCCGCCTGGCGCGAAGCGGTGATGGTTCGCGGCAAAGCCTTCGCCGTAGCCCTGGCCGGCCGCCGCGAGGAGCGGCGGCACGCCCGGGCCGCCGACGGGAATCGGCGGCAGGCCGGAGACGTCCTGCACCTGCCGCTCGCCGATGTCGCCCGTCCGCGGCCGGCCGGCGCCTTTCGAGGTCGGAATGTTCGGGTCGGCGCCGTGCGCGATGAGCAGCTTCATCGCCTCGACGTCGGCGCTGTAGGCGGCACGCCAGAACGGCGTCGCCCCGATCTCGTCGACGCCCGACTGATCGAAGTCGTACTGCGAGTACCACACTTTCTTCGTCAGCCGCGCGTTCGGTTCGGCGCCCTTGTCCAGCAGCGCCGCCATCAGATCGAGATAGGTCACGTGCTGCTGCTCGTAGGCGCGCGGCTGCGGATAAAGCGCCTTGGCCGCCCACTGGCAGTTGAGCGCCGCATAGAGCGGCGTGACGCCGTTGTGCTGCGCCGCGTTCGGATCGGCGCCGGCATCGAGCAGGAATTTCGCCAGATCGAAATGGCCGTTGATCGTGGCGACCAGCAGCGGCGTGCTGTTGTCGCCGACGGCTTTCTGGTCGATCGGCGCGCCCGCGTCGAGGAGCGCCTTCACCGCCTCGATTTCACCCTGGCGCGCCGCCAGGTGGAGCGCCGTCATGCCGCCCCAATAGGCGACGAGCTCGGTGAAGTTGTACTGCCGTTCGATCCCGGGCTTCGCATTGGGGTTGAAGCCGCGCCGTCCCTGTCCCTGTGGCGGCTCCGGCGTCCCGCCGCGGCCGCCGCGGCCTGCGGCCTGCTGCTGTTGCTGCTGCTGGAACTGCGCGAAACGCTCCTGCTCCTCCTTGTTGAACGCGGCGAGATCCATGACCTTGGTGGTCGCGTTCACGTCGGCGCCCTTCGCGGTCAGCGCGCGAATGACATCGGCGCGTCCATACGCCGCGGCGATCATCAACGCGGTCTCGTTCTTCACCTTCTCACGGGCGTTGACATCAGCGCCGTGAGTGAGGAGCGCCTGCACCGCGGCGGCGTTGCCCGCCTGCGCCGCGAACATCAGCGCGCTCGTCCCGCTGGCCGTCGCCGAGCCCGGATCGGCGCCGCCGGCCAGGAGCGCTTCGATCATCGCGGCGTTCCCGTTCCGGCTCGCGAGGATCAACGGGCTGTACCCGCCGATGCGCGTCGTCGCCTTCACATTGGCGCCGGCGTAGAGCAGCATTCTGGCGAGCTCGAGGTCGCCCTTCTGAACCGCCCAGTGCAGCGCCGTCATGCCGTCGCCGGCGGCGGTGTTGACGTCGGCGCCGTCTTTCAGGAGCGCCTTGACCGCGTCCCTGTTGCCCTGCATCGCAGCATCGACCACGGACGTCGCCGGCGAGGCGGCGTGCATCAGCGCCGAGAAGCACAGCGCCACAATTGCGCCCAGTGAGATCATTCTTCGCATGGCCGTTCTCGTTATCACCCGTAGTGTCCGGCTTCAGCCGGACCCGATGGTCCGCCTAACGGCGGACCCTACCTGAATACCTTCACCCCTTCGCGGCCGCTTCGGTCGTCGGCTGCGGCGCCGCCTGGTTCAGATCGAGCTCGCCGGAGCTGTCGCCGAAGCTCTGGAGATCGTCGCGGCCCAGCAGGTGCAGCATGGTCAGCATCGAGTTCGCCATCGGCGTGCCGTCCGCCGCCCTGACGTGCAACCCGCCTTTGAGGCGGCCGCCGGCGTGACCGGCCACGAACAACGGCACGCGCTTGTGGTTGTGGATGTTCGAATCCGCCATCGGCGAGCCGTAAATCACGAGGCTGTTGTCGAGCAGCGTGCCGTCGCCGTCCGCCGTGTTCTTCAGCTTCTCGAGCAGGTACGGAACCATGCTGACGTGGTACTTGTTGATCTTGGCGAACTCGAGAATCCGGTCCTCGCGCTCGCCGTGATGCGACGCGTTGTGGAAGCCGGTGTTCACGCCGCTCTCCGGATACGACCGGCCCGACGCGTCGCGTCCGAGCTTGAACGAGAAGACGCGCGTCGTGTCGGCGGCGAACGCCAGCGCGATGAGGTCCATCATGACGTGGACGTGCTCTTCGAAGGAGTCGGGCACGCCGATCGGCGCATCGGGGAACTGGCGCAGCTCCCCGCTCGCGTTGCGCGCCTCGATTCGCTGGATCCGGCGCTCGATCTCGCGGATGTTCTCCAGATACTCGTTGAGCCGCACCCGGTCGCCCGCGCCGATTTCCTTCCGCAGCGCCGAGATCTCGGTCGTGACCCAGTCGAGAATGCTCTTGTCGGTGCGCCGGTTCGCGGCCCGCTCCTCGGGCGTGGCGCCGACGCCGAACAGCTGGTCGAATACCACGCGCGGGTCGCGCACCATCGGCAGCGGCTGCGTGGGCGACGCCCAGCTGATGGTGTCGGTATAGATGCACGAATAGCCGTAGGTGCAGCCACCGGCCTGATCCACGTTCTCGATCGACAGCTGCATCGACGGAATCGGCGTCTCCTGGCCGAACCGCTGTGCGTAGAGCTGATCCAGCGAGGTTCCCGAATAGACGTCGTTGCCTTCGGTCTGTTTCGGGTGCGACTGCGTCAGAAACACCGCGCTCGAGCGGAAGTGGTCGCCGCCAATCTCGGGCAGCGTGAACGCCTCAGCGTTCCGCACGTCAGTGTTGCTGACGATGGTGATGTCGTTGCGGAACGGCTCGAGCGGGCTCAGGCTCGTGCCTGACAAGTCGAAATCAGGTCCCACCTTCTCGGGCGCCCACAGGTGTTTCTTGACGCCAAAGGCCGTGCTGCCGGCGGCGCCGTGGACCATTTCCATCGCCACGAGCCGCACTCTGGACGCCGAGCCGCCAGCCGCCGTCCCCGCGTAGGCCTGGCGAGCGGGCATCATCGCGTCCAGGAACGGCAGGGCCACGGTCACGCCCATGCCTTTCAGGACGGTTCGGCGGGAAAGGGCCTTCCTGGTAATCCGCATCTCATCGCTCCTACTTCTCAGTGCCAGCCTGTTCGTTGCACCCGGCTGGCAGGCTGCGCCGGAACGTACCCATTCTGGATTACTGTTGCGTCGTCGTTATCTGGGGCGCGGCCTCGGCGCGTCCCATCTGAAACGCCGGGCTGTTCACGACACCCAGAACGAACGCCGAGAACCGGTTGCCGCTCTGGCCCGCTTTCTTCACGATGGCCCGGACCGCCGGCTGGTCGAAATACTCGATGCGCCGGCCGATCGCATAGGACATCAGGTTGTCGGTGAAATTACGAATCACCGACTCCGAGTGGTTGAGCAGCGCCTGCCGCAGGCTCGACGGTCCGTCCAGATCCGTTCCGTCGTACAGCTTGGCCGCCGTATCCACGGCGACGCTGTTGTCCTTGATGCGCCAGGCGCCGACCACGTCGAAGTTTTCGAGTGCGAGGCCGAGCGGATCGATCACGCGATGACAGGAGGTGCAGGCCGGATTCTTCCGGTGCTCCTCCATCCGCTCGCGCGTCGAGAGCGTCTTCCCGCTCTCCGTGGCCGCCTTGGTATCTTCGAGCGGCGGGACGTTCGGCGGCGGCGGCGGCGGCGGCGACCCGAGGAGCGTCTCCATGATCCACTTGCCGCGCTGCACCGGTGACGTCCGGTCGGCCACCGAGGTCATCATCAGCACGCTGCCGTGACCGAGAATGCCGCGCCGGTTCTCATCCTTCAGCGTCACGCGCTGGAAGGTCTCGCCGGTGACGTTGGGAATCCGATAGACTTTCGCGATCCGCTCGTTCACGAAGGTGTAATCGGCGGTGAACAGGTCGAGCACATTGCGGTCTTCGCGGACGATGCTGTCGAAGAGCAGCTCGGTTTCCCGCTTGTAGGACTCCGTCAGGGCGTTGTCGAACGACGGGTACAACAGCGCGTCCGGATGAATTTTTTCAACGTCCTGCAGCCGCAGCCACTGTGACGCAAAGCGCGTCGAGAGCGCCTCGGCGCGAGGATCGGCGAGCATGCGGCGGACCTGTTTCTCGAGCACGGCGGGTGTGTGCAGCGTACCGGCCGCGGCCACCTTGACCAGCTCCGCATCAGGCACGGTGCCCCAGAGGAAGTAGGACAGCCGCGACGCGAGATCCAGGTCGGTAATCCGGTAGTTCTGCCCCGCCTTGATGCCGGCCGGCATCTCTTCGAGGCGGAAGAGGAAGTGCGGGCTCGCCAGCAGAGCCTGGAGCACGGCGCGAATGCCGGCTTCGAAGTCCCTGTCCTTCCGCGCCTCGGCGTAGAACTGCATCAACGATTCGATGTCCTCGTTGCTCGCCGGGCGCCGGTACGCCTCGCCGGCCAGGCTCGACACGATCCGGCGGGCGCACGGAATTTCCTCGGCGGCCGCCAACGGCCGGCACACGAAGACCTTCCGCCGGGTGGGCGTGTCCGAAACGCCGGTCACAACGAACGGACCGGTGATGCTGAAATCGCGCACGTGCGGCAGCGCGGTGATGCCGACGCTGTCGCCGTACTCGGTATCCGATAACGTGTAGTCGATCGGCGCCATGAGGTCGTCCACCACGCCGTCGAACTTCTGGATGAACGCGGCCGACACATGGTGCTGCCCGGCCTTGACGTGAAGGCGCGGTGTGGTGAGGTTCAGCCCCTTCTGGTCGGTTTCGCTGATGCGGAAGTCGATGTCGAGCAAGGCCGCGCGCTCACCGTCGATCGAGACCTCGACCTGCTCGCTCCGGCTGAACACGCTGCCGAACAACTGGCCGGTCGGCGTGCCGTGCAGCATGATGCGGAACGTGTAATCACCGTCGGCCGGAAAGGTGTGCTGAACGGCGAGGCCGCCGCGCGTGCCCCACGGCGTGCCCTCGACGTGCCGCATCTGCGACTGCGTCCGCGGCACTTTGTACGTCGTCTCGCTCGGCATGGCCGTGCGGTCGCCGATTGCCAGCGTGGAAATCTTCGCCGCTGCGCGCAGATACCCCTCGAGCAGCGTCGGCGATACCGCCTGCACGTCGGCGATGTTGTCGAAGCCGGCGCTCATCGTGTCCGGCGGCAGGAACGCGTTGACGTCCACGTCGAGATCCAGCAGCTCACGAATCGACCGCGCGTACTCGGCGCGGTTCAACCGCTGGAAGATGCGATGGCCGGGATTGGGATGGACGGCCGCTGCCGCATCGATGGTGTTTTCGAGCGTCGTCACGAACGCGGTCAGCGTCTGCGCATCCGGCCGGCGCGCACCCGGCGGCGGCATCATGCCTGCGCGCAGCTTGCGAATCATCTTCTCGACGACTTCCGCGTTCTGCGGTGTCTGAGCGGGATCGAAGCTCGCAAGACTCAGCCCTCCGGACCGGCCCTTTTCGCTATGGCAGCCGGCGCAGTATTGCTTGACGAGTTCGCTCTGCGACTCGACCGACAGTCCTCCCGCGTCGTGGGCAACAGCCATCGCCGGTTTCGGACGCGGCCGCTGCTGAGCTGAATTGTTGTTATCCGCAGTCACTCCGGCCACCAGAAGAACGACCGCCAGGACTGCGATGCTCAATCTCGTCATTCTTGTTGAACCCCCGCCTTCTCCCTGGCGCAGCATTGACGCCACGCTCGGCGAACGGCGCAAGTCACACGTACAGCGAATTATATGGCCGCTGCGAGGAAAGGGAGGTCACCAGTTGCACTTTGTCGTCACTGGTTGTCAGCGATTGTCTTCTGGTTGAAGCCGCGGAAATATTGGGGAAAAAGGCACGAGTTCGCCGATCTCGACAGCGTCGGATCGGCTTATCGCGCTGCGGACGCTCACGAGCCGGGCTGCCCCCGCTTCGTCGCTCTCGATTTTTTCTTGTTCGTACCCGTCGCCCGACGCCGGCCGCTCGAATCTGCTGCCTGGGATCGACGGGGGCGTTCGTCGAGCGACTTACCCGCGAGGCTCCGCTCAATCGCGCGGGCCTCCTCGAGGCGTGCCTGGGCTTCGGCACGGGCAGCCGCAGCCGCCGTCTCATGCACAGCCGCGTGTTCCGCCGCCACTTCGGCGTCCGCACGGGCCTCGGCCGCGGCCGTGTCGAGCGCAATGACATCATCGGCGATCTGGCGTTCGATGAGCGACAGCTCTGCGAGCCTTGCACTCAGGCGCGGCTCGACATCGAGGCGCAGTGCCCGGTCGAGCGCGCCCTTGAGGTCAAGGGGGCCGATGGTGGCCGACCAGCGAACGAGATCGACAAACGACGGTTGAATGGTCTCACGCTCGGTAGCAACGGCAACTCCTGCCGGGATTGGAAAGAACACGAGCCACCCATCCCAGGTGCCGTCTGCGTGAAGTTCGCCGTACGCGCGAGGCTGGTAAACGGCTCCGGCTGCATCGGCGACGGGTACGTACTTGCGAACAAGCTGAAACATGACTCTCGGCTCTCGGCTTTGGACTCTCAGCTCGCGGCTAAAGCTGGGAGCTGACGGCGGAAAGCTCGTCTCCTTTCTCAATCTCCCTGCTGCATAATTGTCACCGTCTGGCCGGCGATCGTCAGCGTGCCTGTACGAGCCGCGTCTGATTCATTCTTCTTGGCCCGGAAAGAGACCGTGCCGTTGCCACTGCCAGACGAGCCGGACCTTATCTCCAGCCAGTCTGCATTCGCGGTCGCAGTCCAGCTGCAGCCGCTGCCGGCCGTGACGGTGATCGTTCCATCGTTACGATCCTCGTCGAACGTCACGGCCGTCGGCGTCACCGAAAACGTGCAGACGAGCGATTCCTGTGTGACGGTAAATGTCTGCCCGGCGATCGTCAGCGTGCCGCTGCGCGCGGCGCCGATATTCGGAAGAACCACAAATGCCACTGTCCCGTTGCCCGTGCCGGAGGCGCCCGGAGTGACCAGTATCCAGGCGACGTTCGAAGCGGCTCTCCATTCGCATCCGCCGGCGGCCGAAACTGCCACCGATCCGGTCCCTCCAACTGCACCGACATTCTGGCTCGACGGTGAAATCGAGTAACTGCAGCCCGCCGCCTCCTGCATCACCGTGAACGTTTGTCCGGCAATCGAAATGGTGCCGGTGCGCGCGGCGCCAGTGTTCACGCCGGCACTGAACGCGATCGATCCATTGCCGCTGCCAGAGGACGGGCTCGTGAACGTCAACCAGTCCGCGTAGTTGACCGCCGTCCACGTGCAGCCCGCCGCGGCGGTCACCGTGATCGTACCGCTGCCTCCGCTGGCGGGAACCGTCTGCCTGGGCGGAGCAATGGAAAGACTGCACGCGGCCGCGGCTTGGTTCACGCTGAAGGTCTTGCCCGCGATCGTCAGGGTCGCGCTGCGCGCGGGACCGGTGTTCGGCGTGACCGAGAACTGCACGGTACCGTTGCCGGTTCCGCTCGCGCCGCTGGTGATCGAAATCCACGAAGCGTCTTTCGTGGCGCTCCAGGCACAGCTGCTGCCGGCCGTCACCGTCACGCTGCCGGTGCCGCCCGCAGCCGGAACCGACTGGCTCGTGGGCGCGATGCTATACGTGCACGAGACCGCCGCCTGCGTGATGGTGGCGGAGTTGGTGCCGATCTGAATCGTCGCCGAGCGCGCCGCGCCGTTGTTGGCGGCGGCGCTGAACAGCACCGTGCCCGTACCCTCCCCCGTTCCGGCCGTAATCGTGATCCAGTTCGCGGCGGTGGTGGCGGTCCAGGCGCACCCGGCGCCCGACGTGACGGCAATCGAACCGTTTCCGCCCGGG
Organism: Acidobacteriota bacterium; assembly: GCA_046726355.1. Taxonomy (GTDB): domain Bacteria; phylum Acidobacteriota; class Vicinamibacteria; order Vicinamibacterales; family CAVVIG01; genus QHWF01. The sequence goes on from JBKPAI010000006.1 coordinate 11,307, forward strand.
GCCGCGATCGCTTGCGACGATGGATCGAGCGTGTAGGTGCACGGTGTGGGCGTCGGGGCGGGAGGTGGCGTCGGCGTCGGCAGCGGCATCGGCGCGGGCGGATCGGACGCGGCAGCGGCCTGAGTGATCGTCACCTGCTGGCCGGCGACGACAACTCTTGCTTCGCGGGCAGCATCACCGTTGGGCAAGACCGTCAGGGTCACTGTGGCATTCCCGGATCGACTCGTTCCGCCGGCGACGGTAATCCACGAAGCGTTGCTGACGGCGGTCCATCCGCAGGCGGGTGAGCTCGCCGCGACTGCGATGTCAATCGATCCGCCCGCGGGCGGGCTGGCCGCTGTCGTGGGCGTGACGGTGAACACGCATGGCGCGGCCTCCTGCGTCACATCCGCCGTCGCGTCGTTCACGGTGACGAGGCCGTGGCGTGGCGACGGATCGACGTTCGCCGCGACGCGGTACGAAAGCGAAGCTTCGCCTTGTCCATTCGGCGTCGACGTAATCGAAATCCACGGCGTCGCTGTGGAGGCCGACCACGTGCAGTCCCGATTCGTGGTGATGGTGAGCGTGCCGGAGGCGCCGGCGGCCGGCACAGTCGACATCGAGTTGGCCACCGTTACTGAACATCTCTCGAAGGTCGGCGCTGTGACCGAAATGGAGGAAGATCCGCAGGCCGAGGCGAGGCAGGCGAGCGCCGCGCACCAGAACAGCCTGGCGGCGACGGACGAGCGCTGCTGTTGAGCACTCATGCGCGACGCGTGCGGTGCAAGGCTTTTGCCCGGGCTTCCGGCTGGTCCGTTGATCGCAGACCGTAGGATTTCCCAGGCGATGCGACGAACGTGGTCGAAGAGGGCCGCGGCAGGTGTGTAACGACAGCGCTATTAGTTGGTGGCCGGTTGGCATCGGTCCGCGCGGCCCGGCGGATTAATAGATCAGTTCACAGATCAGCCCGACCTGGGCGACAAAAGTCGCGGTCACGGCGGAAATCCCTGCCGGACTGACTCGAAATGCTGGGCAGTTCCGCGAAGCCGTGCTGGCGTAGATCTTGTCATTGTCGTCACACATGACCAACCTCCAGCCTGCTGCCGGTGCGAGCAATCGGATTGAAATCGCCATCGGCTGGTCCCTCGCCGCGTGCCGTCACCCGATCGCCGCGTGGCGGGTGCTCTCGAGGCCGCGCCGCTATCTGCTTGCGGGCGCGTACGGCGCGGCTGCGTACGTCTCGGTACTCGCCGCGCTCATGCTGTTGTCTTGAAGGTGGAGGGCAGACCACTGAGGACGCGAAGGACGCGGAGCTGCAATCCTGAAGAGAGCAGGATTCGGATTCTTCCTCCGCGTCCTCCGTGGTGAAGTTGTCATCTTCGACAGTCCCAGAGCCGGACTCTACTGCGTCTTGAACAACGGCTGCCCGAAATCGTCCGTCAGGTGAAGCAGATACTGATTGTTCTCCTGACAGATGTACTCCGCGAGCTCGCTGTTCGCTCGCCACGTGAGATTCCACGCGGCGGTCCAGGGCTTCGTGTAGGCACCCGGATCGTCGATCGTGACCTCGTAGTGAAGCGTGTTCTTGTCGGTCCGCGTGAACTTCTCGATCACATGCAGCAGATCCGTGTGCGGGTGGCCGGAATAATCAATCCAGGTCGCCTCGTTGAATCCCACGACATCGACGACGAGCGTATCGCCCTGCCAGCGACCGACGGAGTGTCCGAGATACGTCGGGTTCAGCGCGTCGCCAGCCGGGTGCGGCCGCCCGTCCATGTAGATCTCGCGCCAGATATGGGTCGCGCCTTCGAAGGTCATGATGATCCGCTTCTGCTCGGGAAGCTGGATGATCTCCATCGGGTACGGCGTGGCCATCATGCGCGGGCCGCCCGGCGGCAGACAATAACCTTCCGGGTCGTACTTCGATTCGTTGGCGACGTGGTAGTCGTACACGGCCGCCGACCACGGCATGAACGGCACCTGCGGCTCGAACCGCGAGCCGTCGCGCTTCAGATCGTGCCCGACCAGACCGACCCTTCCGCCTGAGGAAGGCAGATCGCTGCCGCCCTCGCGTGCGTCGACCCGCAGGCCCATGTTCCGGATCCAGGGCACGTTCCAGACGCCTTTCTCCCCGGGCACACGTCCCAGATTTGGCGTACCGTCCGCGAGCCGGGGCGTCGGGCCCGCCGGCATCGTGGTGCGCTGGGCCTGTGCCGCGAGCAGGGCGGCTGCCACGCTCAAACAGGCGGCAATCAACATAGTACGCATGGCACCTTCCTTTACGTGGGGCTCCGCCCCGCACCCGGCTCGGTCGCTCGCGGGGGCCCCTGCCCAGCTCCGCTCCCTCGCGGGCGCGCTGCGCGCGCCTTGCCCGTATCACGCGAAAACGTTACGCTTCCGCCAGGCTGGCGATCAGGTCCAGCACTTCGCGGTACGTCGCCGGCCCTTTCGGGCCGAAATGGGATCCCAGGCCGAGGCGTGCGCTCCAGTCCTGACGCCTCGCCGCTGCTTCGGCCATGATCGGATCGATGCCGATCGCGCGAAGCGTCTCGGCAACCTCTTCCATCTCCCGCGCGCGTCGCTCGCCGTGAACCACGACGCGGCCGACCATATAGTCGGCAAGGGCCATCCAGTCGAGTCCCGGAAAGCTCTCGTTCAACGACGCAAAGACATGGCGATCGGCCCCGAACCGGCCGGCAGCGACGACACATTCGCACATCAGCGCTTCGAGTCCCTTGACCACGATACTGCGGCACATCTTGACCGCAGCCGCCGCCCCGATCGGCGCGCCATCGAGCGTCTGCAGACGGAGGCCGAAAGGAGCCAGTCGCTCGACAAACAGCGGCGCGTCCGCCCCGCCGAGGAGCATCGGCACGCGGTGGCCGTAAGGCGGCACCGGCGCCATCACCGCCACTTCGATGAAGTGCGCGCCGGTTGCACCGATCACCTGGGCGATCTCCTGCTTGCGCGCGGGCGACACTGAATTGAGATCGGCATAGAGATGACCCGGCTCGAGAAACGGCGCGGTCTGCATGGCCGCCTCGAGCGCCGAGCTCGATGTCACGGTCGAGAAGAGAATGTCGCTCGATCGCGCGAGATCGGCCGACGAGTTCACCAGCGTGGCGCCGCTCTGCTCAGCGCGGTGCCGGATCCGCGGGCCAAGGTCCGGCGCATCGCGGTTGATGTCGAACGCGAACAGACGATCGATGCCGGCCGATCGGAGGCCGCCGCCGATGCCGGACCCGGCTTCGCCGAACCCGATGAAGCCGACTGATGGCCGGCCGGTCACGACCGCCTCCTGAATCGGGACACGGCGGGAGAAGACCTGTCGGGAACGGCGACCTGTATCGCCGGCCCCGGGTCTGCCGCAACCGCCACCGGCTTCAGGTCTGCCAGTTTCCGCCTGAGTTGCTCGTCGTTCACGGCCCCGCACCATCGGCCGACGACAATCGCCGCGACGCCGTTTCCAATCAGGTTCGTCACCGCCATGGCCTCACCCATGAATCGATGGATCCCCAGGATCAGCGCAACGCCGGCGACCGGAAGATACCCCGTCGCCGAAAGAGTGGCCGCGAGCGCGACGAGCGCCGCGCCGGCGACACCCGCAGATCCTTTCGAGGTAATCAACAGCAATGCCAGCAATGTGAGCTGCCGCGCCAGGCCGAGCGGGGTGTTGGTCGCCTGCGCGATGAACACGGTCGCAATGGCGAGGTAGATCGCCGTGCCGTCGAGATTGAACGAATAGCCCGCAGGGATCACGACGCCGATAATCGAGCGATTGACGCCGAGATCCTCGAGCTTCTGCATGATCCGCGGCAGCACCGCCTCCGACGACGAGGTGCCGAACGCGATGAAGATCTCTTCTTTAATCGACTTGATGAAGCGCCAGATGCCGAAGCCATGCCATCGAGCGATGCCGCCGAGCACGGCGCCAACGAACAGCAGGCACGTCGCATAAAAGCACACGACGAGCTTGGCCAGCTGCATGAGCGAGCCGACGCCGAAGCTGGCAACGGTGAAGGCCATGGCCCCGAAGGCGCCGATCGGCGCCGCCCTCATCAGGACGCCGACGATGGTGAAGAAGACGTCCGCGAGCTTTTCCACGAGCTCGAGCAGCGGCGCGGCGCGCCGGCCCAGCTTCCGGAGCGCCAGGCCGAACAGCACAGAGAAGAGCAGCACCTGAAGGATGTCGCCTCTCGCGAAGGCGTCGACGACGCTCGTAGGGATGATGTCGAGCACGAAGGCGATCGGGTCCTGCGCACGGCCGGCCCGCACGTACTGCGACACGGCCCCCGCATCGAGGGCTGCCGGATTCACGTTCATCCCGGCGCCGGGCCGCACAATGTTGACGAGAAGAAGACCGATGAGAAGCGCGAGCGTGCTCACGATCTCGAAATAGACCAGCGCAAGGCCGCCGGCCCTGCCGACAGACTTGCTGCCGCCGCCGGCAATGCCCGCCGCCACGGTGCAGAAGATGATCGGCGCGATGATCATCCGCACCAGCTTGATGAAGCCGTCGCCGGCGGGCTTCATCATCAGCCCCGCAGCCGGCCAGAAGTGCCCGATCAGGACGCCGGCGGCGGTGGCGACGAGCACCTGACCGTAGAGCGTGCGGTGAAACCGAACCACAAACGCTACTCAGGACACAAAGATCCACAAAGAACTGGGAACCACAAAGGCCACAACGCCCACAAAGAAGAACGTACGCGTTCCTTTGCGGCCTTTGCGTTCATCTACACTGCGGCGTATCGACCGGATGCTGCGTTTCGGTATCACCGCACGACCGGATTGGCCGCCACCGCGCGGACATGAACAATCGCGGCACGCGGAACATGGTTCCGTACGGACGCCAGCGCGGTGAAGACCACGGTCATCGTTCCGGCGATGAGGAAGAACAACTGCGAGGCGCCGCCGGATTCGAGTGCCCATGATCCCGCGTACGGCGCCGCGACGCCGCCGATCCGGCCGAACGCAACGGCCGTCCCGACGCCGGTGGCGCGGATGCCCGTCGGATACACATGCGCCGCCAGCGCATACATCGTCGTCTGCACCGCGTTGATGAGACCCCCGGTCCACGCCAGCATCGCGAGCGCAGTGGCCGCCGACCGGCTCGCGATCGGCACCGCTCCCAACAGCAGGGCCCCTGCGATGGCGCCGCCGGCCATCGTCAGCATCGTGACGCGTGAACCGCGGCGGCTGATGATCACCGCTCCGAGGATCGCGCCGACGACGCCGCCGAGATTGAAGGCGGTCAGACCGTAGCCGGCGACCTGGCCGCCGAACCCGGCACCGGTGAGCAGCGATGGCACCCAGGTCGTGCCGATGTACACCGACAACAGGCAGAAGAAAAACGAGCCGCAGAGCGCGAGTGTGTCGCGGCGGTACTCCGGTACGAAAAGCGCGCGGACCGACGCCCGCTCGACCGCCTTCTCCCTTGCGTCGATGAACTCGGTGTGGCGCGCCACGTCGTGACCGAGCCGCCGGAGCAGAGAGGCGAGCTCCGGCCAGCGTTTCCGATCGCGTGCGAGAAAGCGCGGCGATTCCGGCAGCAGCTTCAGCAGCACCGCCGCCAGCACAATCGGCACGGCGCCGCCGACGAGAAACAGCGGGCGCCAGCCGAAGCGCGGCAGGATCTGTGCGCCCATCAGACCGGCCAGCGTTCCCCCGAGCGGGATGCAGACAATGGTCAACGTGACCGCGAACGGCCGATGACGCCGCGGCACATATTCTGACGACAGCGCGGCAGCGTTCGGCATCGCGCCGCCGAGACCGAGCCCGGCGAAAAAGCGCAGCACTCCAAGTGTCGTGATGTCGCCGGAGAAGGACACGAGGACGGTCAGAAGCCCGAACGAGAGGACGCTCCCGAGCAGAGTGACGCGGCGGCCGATGCGATCGCCGATGAATCCCCCGGTCGCGCCGCCAATCATCATGCCGAGCATGCCGCTCGCCAGCACCGACGCGAACGCCGGCCGGGGCAGGCCCCACTCGCGCATGAGCGCCGGCACGGCGGCCCCGAGCAGCTGATTGTCGAGGCCGTCGAGGATGATCGTCAACGCGGTGCCGACGACAAGGAGCTTCTGATAGCCGCTCCAGCCTCCCTCGTCGAGCAGGGTGCCGATATCCGCGGTATTCATGCCGACGCGCGTGCGCGATGAGACATCGAAAAGATCACGTGCAGCGACATCAGCGCCTGGAGCGGGTGCGCGCCGGCGTCGACCAGCGGACCGACATGCTCGCTGACGAGACCGCCTTTCCCGACGTTGATCAACTCTTCGGCCGCGGCCCTCTGCTTCGGGTTCAGCCCATAGTCCCGGGCGACGTCGTCGAGGTTGTGAAGGATTCGGTCGCGCAGCCCGGCGCTGTGACGGACTTCGAACAGCAGCCGGTTGAGGCCGTATGCCTCGGCCGGCGGGTGCTTGTAGAACTGGAACCCCTGATTCTGAAAATGGAAGCCGCCGTACTCCTGCCGGGCCATCGTGGGCGCGGTCTTGCGCTCCCGCTGCGGCAGGAAGCGCATCATGCACAGTCCGTGGTGCCACGTCGGAATGTACTCGATCAGTTCACCGGCCCGCGGACCGATGGCGCCGAACATCACCGCCCAATTCAGCATCTCGGTGTTGCCCACCTCGTCGAGCTGCGTGCCGGTCATGTTCAGCAGCGCGTCAGTGTTGCCGTTCTCGAACTGCGCCACGAGCCACCTGTCGAAATCGAACTCCGGAGTCAGGTACTTGCGGGTGCCGGGGAAATGCGACATGCCGCCGCTGGCGACGATCGCGACGCGCTCTTTGCGTTCCGTGATGATCTGCGCGATCGCGCGTCCGAGCGCGGCGCAGCGCTTCGGCGTCGGCAGCGGCGGGACGTAGACGTTGGTGAAGAACGGAATGATCGGGATGTTCCGCTTGCCGATAACGTATTCGAAGGGGACCGCGAACGCATGTCCGAGCTCGGCGTCTTCCGAGTAGGCGAGGTCGAATTCATGGTCGACCACGAGCCGGGTGAGCAGGTCCTCGGCCATCTCGCGATGAACCGGCAGGTTGTACTCGCGGCCGGCAAATCTGGCGATGGCACGGCTGCCGGCGATGATCGCGAAGCTCGGGATGCAGGTGACCGAGAACGTCTCGACGTGATCGCTGCCCAGGAACACGATGACATCCGGTGTCGTCTCGTCGAGAACCCTGCCCAGGTCCTGCATGGCGGCAGCGGCGGTGTCGAGTTGCTGCGGGTTCTCGTCGGGTGGACGCGTGAACAGGTACGGCGTGTGACACGTGCCGAGTGCCGCCACTATCTGACCCATCGGATCCTCCTGGTCGCGTAGGTCAGGTGGGTCGAGTAGGTCGAGTGGGTCGAGTAGGTCAGGAGGGTTGGACCGAGTGGCGACACCCATCCACGATGCCTGACCGCATCGCCTACGTGCCGACCCATCGTCCCCGCCAGACCCACCTGACTCACGAGACCTACCAGACCTACCTGCCCCACCCGATCTACCGACCCACTAGACCTACCGCCCACGACACCACCTGACCCGCCAGACTCACATGACCTGCCTGGCCTACTCCAACTCGTCCACGTATCGTACGCCGAGCTCCTGAAGCCGGGCACGGAAGCCGTAGAAGTCGATGCCCAGCTCGCCGTTGCGCAGGCGCTCGCGCGACTTCTGCTCCTTCGCGACGCGCTCGTTGCCAACCCGCGCGATTTCTCCGGCGGCCTCGCGCGGCACGACGACGACCCCGTCCACATCGGCGACGATGACGTCGCCGGGGCGGACGATCGCGCCGGCGCAGACAACCGGCACGTTGACCCAACCCGCCGTCGCTTTCACCGTGCCCTGCGCGCTGATCGCCTTCGCCCACACCGGGAACCCCATCGCGGTGATGTCGCCGACGTCCCGTACGCCGGCATCGATGATCAGCCCCACGACGCCCTGCGCCCGCGCCGAGACGGCGAGCAGCTCGCCAAACATGCCGTCGGTCGATTCCGAGGTTGTGGTGACCACCAGCACATCTCCCGGGCGGCAGTGCTCGAGCGCGGCATGGATCATCAGGTTGTCGCCCGGCTGGCTGGCAATCGTGATCGCGCTGCCGCCCGCGCGTGCGCCCGGATAGATCGGCCGCAGGTACGGCCGCATCAGTCCCGTACGGCCCTGCGCCTCGTGGACGGTTGCCACGCCGAGCTCGGTCAGCGTGCGAATCGCGTCGGGCTCGGCGCGGTGCACCGTGCGAACGATGGTCGGCTTCACCGGTTCCCGCTTCTTCCTGCGGCCGCGGCCGATCCCGCGCCGTGGAACGTCCCCCGGCTCGTCATCGCTGCGGTCTTGTTGATTCGCGGATAGACGGTGCGCGCGGTGCCTTCGAAAATCTTCATCCGATCGGCTTCGCTCAAGGACGTCACGCGATCGATGTAGCGCTTTGTATCATCGAAATAGTGGCCGGTCGCCGGATCGATGCCGCGGACCGCGCCGACCATTTCCGATCCGAACAGGATGTTGTCGGCCGGCACGATCTGCAGCAGCAGCTCGATGCCGGCGAGATGGTACACGCAGGTGTCGAAGAAGACATGGTCGCGAATGAGCTCGTCAAGCGGCGGGCGCTTCAGATCCTGGGCCAGACCGCGGTACCGGCCCCAGTGGTACGGCACCGCCCCGCCCCCGTGCGGGATGATGAACCGGAGGGTGGGAAAGTCCTTGAACAGATCCGCGGTCAGGAACTGCATGAAGGCCGTCGTGTCGGCGTTGATGTAATGCGCCCCGGTCGCATGAAAGTTCGGGTTGCACGAGGCGCTGACATGGACCATCGCCGGAACGTCGAGCTCCACCATCTTCTCGTACAGCGGATACCACCAGCGATCGGTCAACGGCGGCGACGTCCAGTGGCCGCCCGATGGATCAGGATTCAGATTGCAGCCGATGAATCCGAGCTCGTTCACCGCGCGTTCGAGCTCGCCGATGCAGTTGGCCGGCGGCACGCCCGGCGACTGCGGCAGCTGGCACACGCCCACGAAATTCGCGGGATACAGCGTGCACACCCGGTGAATCAGGTCGTTGCAGTGCTGCGACCAGTGCAGGCTCGTCGTCGCGTCGCCCACGTGGTGCCCCATCGCCGAGGCGCGCGGCGAGAAGATCGTGATGTCGGTTCCGCGTTCGCGTTGGAACTTGAGCTGCGCGCCCTCCAGGCTTTCACGGATTTCATCGTCCGTGATCGTGATCGTGCCCTTCGCGCGGACGTGCGGGTCCTTCAGCGCTGCGATCTGCGCGTCCCGGTACGTGTGCAGCGCTTTGGGCGCGGTGGTGTAGTGGCCGTGACAATCAATGATCATGAAATTTCAGATTGCAGATTTTGGATTGTTGATTGTTGATTGCTGATTGCTGATTGAACGCACATTCCACCATCAGTCTGCAATCTGCAATCCAAACTCTGCAATCTCCTGACTCATGGCCTTGTCGATACCATCGAGCAGCGCCATCGTCGGCAGACAGCTCCTGGCGCTGGACTCCGGCTCGCGCCCTTCGCGGATGGCGCCGGTGAACTCGACGTCCTGACGGTCGAAGGCCGCCACACCGTCGAGCGCGATCTCCTTGCCGTCGCTGTCGGTCAGCGAGTCGCGGTACACCTTGAACGTGTCTTCCTCGCCGATGTAGCGGTAGAAGCCGCCGAACGGCCCTTTGTTGTTGAACGACATCGCCATCGTGAACAGAGCGCCCTTCGGCGATTTCATCGCCACGGTCATGTCCATCGGGACCTTGAGCACCGGATGATCCGGACCTTTCTGCCCCCAGACCGAGAAGCCCGGCTCATCGAGGATCCAGCAGGCGAGGTCCACGGAGTGGCAGCCGTGGTGCCACAGCAGATTGTCGACCCACGAGCGCGGCTCGCCGTGCATGTTCAGGTTTTCGCGGCGGAAGAAATACGTCTCCACGACCATGTGCTGAAGGTGAAACGTCCCTTCACGGACGCGGCGGCGTATTTCGCGGTGGGGAGACGAGAAGCGCCGGGTATGCGTGACCATGCAGATCTTTCCGGACGAGCGGGCGGCATCGACAATCCGCTGGGCATCTGGAAGGTTGAGGCTCATCGGAATCTCGACCTGCACGTGCTTGCCCCTGGACAGCGCCAGGATCGTCTGGTCGGCGTGCAGGTTGGACGGCGTGGTCAGGATGACGGCCTCGACGCCGGGGCGATCGAGGCAGGCCTCGAGGGCAGTCGAATAATGTGGAATTCCCCATTCCCGGGCAAATGCGCTCCCGCTTTCCTCCAGGCGGCTGTTGACCGTGACGACCTCGACGCCGTTGATCTTCTTGAGCGCCTTCATGTGAATGGCGCCCATGGCTCCGGTGCCTGCGAGACAGATTTTCATTCCGTCGGACCCTCCGAAGTCGAGGAATCATACAACGTTTGACATGTCAGATCGTGGGAGTGGCACGTGCCGGCACGCATTATGGCCGCCGGCGCGTCCAGAGCGACGGCTGGCGCTGCCACCACCGTTGTGTCCATGGTGTCCGTTGTGGTGAAAGGCGTCGGGCGAGCGATCCAGTAGACGGGATGCGACCTGGAGCGAAGCTGTTCCGATCACCCCTCAACCAGCCGCGTCGGATTCGTGACCGCCATGGTGCGGACGTCCCCGGTCGAGAAGCCGGCATCCAGAAGCCGCTGAGCAAACATCGCGAAGCCTTCCGCGACCGGCGGATTGATGGTCTGACCGAGATCGGTCGAGATGATGGTCCGCGAGACCCCCGTTTTGCGGATGTTCTCGAACGCCAGTTCCCAGCTTGCCTTGGCGGTGTAGGTCGTTGTGAAGCAGTGCTCGATCACGGCGCCGTGATCGGCCAGTTCCTTCTGCTCGTCTCCCGACAGGTTCTGCGACGGGAACTCGGCGTGCGTCACCACGACCTTCTTCAGGCCCATGTCTCTCGCCGCGCGGACGAGCGCAAAAATTTCCCGCCGGCCGAGATGTCCAGTGGCGAGGATCATGTCGTGCTTCGCGATCCGCTCCATGCAGCGCCGCGCGCCCTCCACGACGGCGCCGGCATCGTCGATGACGCGCAGCGGCGGCGGCGAGATCCCCTCGGCGGCAAGCTCGCGCTGAATTTTCGCCCAGAACGGCAGCTTGACCGAACCGCCGTCGAGCCGTCCTGCCGTCTCGTTCTCGGCGTCGACCGTCGGCATCCAGACGATCTTGCAGCCGCTGCGCCCGGCAATTTCGACGGCGACGGGATTCAGTCCGCCGACGCTGTGATTGAGCGTGACGGCGCCGAACACCCGGCTGCCGGGAACGGCCTTCGTGACCACCTGCGCGCGCTCGCCGGTTTGGATGTAGTGCGATTTCAGGACGAAGCCTTTCATGCCGTGCGCCAGGAACTCGCGCGCGCAGTCGATGTCGTCGATCCGGCGGGCGATCACGTCCGGCCCGACATGGACCTGCAGGTCGTACGCACCTTCCAGCGCCTTCCAGGCGCGGTCGCTGATCTGAATCGCTTGCTCACTCGAAGTCTCTGGAGTCATCGTCTCGATCCTGGCGCTGCATTCTTGATCAGAACTGTCCACTCGACACGAGGGCTGGTCGGCGGCCCGCGATGCAGCCTGAACGGCCTGCGCTACCAAAGGGCCGCCGGCCGATTTGTTCATACGCGCTGAAGGCCTGCGCTACAACGGGCGATGTGAGCCACGCCACACCTGTGCGCCGTCCGTGCGGAACGATCCCTCGTAGACCGTCCCCTGCCCGCCCAGCGCGCTGCGAACCCGCTCGGCGAGGCGGAGGCCGGCGTCTTCGCCCTCGACGATCCCGTAGACGGCAGGGCCCCACGAGCTCTGACCGACTCCGAGCGCGCCCCACTCGATCATCCGCCTCACCAGGTCCTCGCTCGCGCCCGGCGCGAACGTGCCGCCCTGCACCGGCGCAAACCAGCGGCCGTTCATCGCCTGGATCTCGGTCAATGCCGCGCCGAATGTCTTCAGATCGCCGTCGGCCAGCGCGGGGAGCAGCGCGAGCAGGACCAGATGGGCGATGTGCTCGACCTCGCGTTCGGGGGGCGCGGGAAGCGCGGCGAACGCCGCGGCTTCTGCGGCACCGCTGATGCCCGATCGCGATCTGGGCACGGCGACCACGCATCGCCAGGCCGGCGGAAACAGCAGCCGTACGAGCAGCGGACCGATATGGTCGCCGGCGGTGGCGGCCGCACGCCGTCCGCCCTCGACCACGAGCCCTCCGCCGGCGAACGTCCACGTGCCGATCGCCGAGCGGCCTCCGCGCGCCACGGCCCGCGCAATGGCCGCCGCGTCGGTCGGGAGGCCGTGAAGCTCGGCGAGCGCGCGGCCGACCGCCAGGGCGAGCTGTGTGCCCGAGCCGAGCCCTGCGTGTTCCGGAAGGGTGCGGTGGACGCACACACGCGCGCCGCCTTTGACACCGTAATGGGCGAGGAGCCGATCGGCGAAATCGGCGGCGCGATCGACGTCGGCGCCGGTCACGTCGAGCGTATCGGCACGCCGGGCGGATACCAGCAGTGTGGGTGCCGGTGCCGCCGCCCCAATGCCGCCGAACCAGCGCCCCAAAGATCCACGCAGATCGAGGACGCCGAAGTGCAGACGCGCCGGGGCCTCGACGAACACCACTTCCGCCGCATCGTCGGCGTGCCCGCCGGGCAGGGCTTCTGCGTCCGTCCCTCCTCCGTCCCTCCTCCGTCCCCCCTCCGTCCCGGGTCCGTCCCTCCTCCGTCCCTCCTCCGTCCCCCCTCCGTCCCCGGTCCGTCCCTCCTCCGTCCCGGGTCCGTCCCGGGTCCGTCCCCACTGCGTCCCCACTCCGTCCCCGCTCCGTCCCCTCACGATTGACTCGGGTGCCGCGCCGATCGGATGAAATCGGTGAGCAGCGCCATGGCCTCGAATTCGTGCGGGCCCGCGGTCTTGTCCACGATCACCTGCAGCCGCGCCAGCTCGCTCTCCACGAACGGCTGCGGCAGAATGTGCAGCCGCGTGGCATAAATCGCGGCTTCCAGCACCGCATGGCAGGCCCGATTGAAGCCGATGAACTCGCGCCGGATGCCGCGGTGCACAACCACCGTCTCGATCCGCGAACGCGGCGGTGAGCTGTCGATCGAGCGCACCTCGATTTCCCGCCACGAGCAGCAATCGGCGAGCACCACGCCGCGCACGACCGCAGCCGGCACGGTCGGATGGGCCGGATTCGAGATCGCCGCCCGCGCAAACAGACGCACATCGTCAGTGATGTTGACGACGGCCGCCCGGGTGGCCGCGACGTTGCGGTAGGTTGCCGTATCGAGGAATGGCTTGAGCACGATGGCGTCCTCACCCCACTCGACACCCATCGGCGCGCAGTTCACCGAGCCATCCCCGGCGACCGTGGTGATGATGGTCTCAACGATCATCGCGCCCGGAGTTCGAGTCCAGGCTGGAACCCGGTTCGGCGCCGGAATCGGGCCGGGACAGCCGGACGTGCTCAGATCGCGGATCGTCCGGCGGCGTGAGATATCCCCACGAGAGTGCCCCTTCCTGGCGGTAGGTCTTGCCGAGTGTGACCGCCAGGCTGGCGCGCGCCAGCTCCTTCCCGAGATAGAACGCATGCGTGGCGTCGTCGACCCCGAGCTCGGCGAAGATCTGCTGGATGTCCGTGCCGCGGACGAAGCGCCTGTTGTTCAGCACGGTGATCACTTCGCGGTCGGCGAAAATCCGGAAGCCGGGATCGGTGATCGCCGCCTGCAACGCGCGCAGCTCGCTCTCGCTGAACGTGAGCACCTCGGGATCCTTGACGGTCACCAGCCGATCGTCAATCCCCTTCGGGATCGTGTGGGTGCTGACGGCGTAGTGCATCAGCCGCCGCGCCACGTCGACCTCGCGCACCGCGCCGCGCGCCCAGGGAATCACCTCGGTCGTCAGGACGGCGCGGACCCCGAGCTCCTGGCACACGCCGATCAGGATCGCGTGTACGCCTGTGGAATCCGCGGCTGTGAGCTCGGTCAAATTGCCGATCCCCATCAACATCTCCGCATCCGGATGCCGCCGCCGCACTTCCACGTATCGTTCGAGCGACGCCGTGAAGCCGTGGCCGATCGGCTCGAGGATCGGATCGATCAGAAAAGGCACCCCCCAGCGCGCCAGCTTGTCGAGGCTCGGCTCGATCGTCTCGATCGATTCGCCCGCATCGGGAACAACGACGACGCGCGCGCCTGTGCCCGCCAGGTCGCGCGCGACATCGATGTTGGACCCGTTCACGCTCAGCACGAGCTCGGCGCCGGCAGCGACAGCGGTGCGGATTTCCTGCGGATCGAACGTATCGACGCTGACGCGCAGGCCCCTGCCGGCGAGCTCGCGCACCACGTCGCCGAGCGCCGGGAACGCGAGACCGGGTGTGCACCCGATGTCAATGACGTCCGCACCCGACGATCGGAAGTACTCGGCCGTCTCGCGCACCGCCGTGCGCGACAGCCGCGGCGCGTGGTTGATCTCCGCGACGATCTCGATATCCCACGCCCCGTACGCGAGCATCGACGCCCGGCCGAAATATTTCGGGATCTCGCGGACGTCCTTCGGGCCCTTCTCGACCGGCACCCCGACGCTCTGCCGGATGATTTGCGGATCGCCTTCGCACAACCCGGGGATGAGCACCAGGTCGGTGCCGTCCGGCACGGCAAGGTGACGCGCGATCCACGTCGTGGTCATCAGTGCGGCGACGGTGATGCCGAGCACGGCGACGTCGCACGTGAAGGCCGGCGCCAGCTCGCTGAGGACGCGCCGCAGCGCCGGTTCGGCCAGCCGGCCGGTCACGAACAGCACGCGTCGCACGTTGGAGGGGACGGAGGTCACGGAGGGAACGGTATAACACAGAGAAACGGAGGGGAGCTGAGCAGGTGAAGTTTTGAGTCGTGAGCCGTGAGTCTGCGGCCCGGATGAGACTCGCGACTGAAAACTCACGACTCAGGACCGACCGGTGTCTTCTCCGTTCGTCTCCGTTCCTCTGTTCCTCTGTGTTGTTCCGTTTCCTCCGTATCCTCCGTTAACTGCGATCACCTCGGATCGCCGCTGCGGACGAATTTGTTCGGCGTTCCCTCGAGCGGACTTCCCTCACCCGGACGCCACAGCGCGATCTGCTCGATCTGCCTGGCGAGCGCGAAGTCCTTGTCTGTGATTCCGCCCGCGCTGTGCGTCGAGAGCTTGACGGTCACACGCGCATACGTGACGGAAAGATCGGGATGATGGTAGGCCGCCTCGGAGCAGTAGCCGATCGCGTTGACCAGCATGAGGGTCGTCGGCCATCCGTCGGTCTTGTAGACGCGCCGGATCCAGCCATCCTCGAAATACCATCCGGGAAGCTCGCGAAGCCGCTCAGTGATTTGCGTCTGGTCGTAGGTGCGTTCTGTCTGGGGCATAGAACCATCCAGTCTTGGGAATTCGTAACCGAGTCACGATCTTTCACCACGGAGGAACACGGAGAACACGGAAGAAGAATCCAGTCGGTTTCAGGATTGAACCTCCGCGTCCTCCGCGTCCTCTGTGGTCGAACACGAGATCACATCACGACGCCGCCGCCAACCAGGATCGTCTCGCCGGTGAGGAAGGCGGCGGCCGGAGACGCGAGAAACACGGCGGCCCCGGCAACGTCGTCGGGTGTTCCCCAGCGCTTCAGCGGCGTCGATTCGGCAATCCGGCGGCCCCTCGCTTCGTTCTGCGCCTTGAGACCGGCGGCGAACGACGTCTCGATCCATCCGGGGGCGAGCACGTTGACGCGGACCCGCGGCGCCACCGAGCGCGCCAGCGACTTGCTGAAGGCGAGCACGCCGCCCTTCGCGGCGGCGAACAGCTGCGGATTGAGCCCCGACATGCCGGTCAGGACGTGATCCCAGCTCATATTGATGATGACGCCGCCCTCCCGCTGCGCTCCCAGCAGCTCCGCTGCACTCCAGGACGCAAGGATGGTTCCGCGCAGATCGACCGTGAGCAGCAGGTCGAGCTTTTCGACGTCCGAGAGCGACGCCCCGCTTCCGGTGAGAACATCCGCGCCCGCGTTGTTCACCCACACGTCGAGCCGGCCGAGCGCCTCGCGTGCGGCGCCGCCCAGAGCGCGCGCTGCGCCGCCGTCGGCCAGATCGAACTGCTCGACGAAGGCCCGGCGGCCGAGAGCGCGGATATCACGCTCCACCTCGCGCCCACCGGCTTCGTTGGTGTGAAACGTGAGAGCGACGTCGGCGCCCGCGCGGGCGGCGGCCAGCGCAATCGATCGGCCGATTCCGCTCGATGCGCCCGTGACCAGAACCCCACGCCCGGCCAGGACACCTGCCGCCGCACGCGTCATTCACCGGATGATACAGTAGCGCGCGATGCGACTGCTGATCAGCGTGGCGAGTACGGCGGAAGCGTCGGCCGCGCTGGCCGGCGGCGCGGACGTGATTGATGCCAAAGATCCACGCGCGGGCGCGCTCGGTCCGGTCACGCCGGAGCGGCTCCGGTTGATTCACGCCGTCGTCGGCGCCGCACGCCCGGTGACCGCGGCGCTCGGAGACGCCGAAGAAGAGGCCGCGATCGAGCGCGCTGCGCGGACTTATGCGGCCGCGGGCGCGGCGCTCGTCAAGATGGGCTTCCGTGGACTCACGAATGTTCGCCGGGCGGTATCCCTCATCAAAGCGGCGGTGCAGGGCGCGCGATGTAATGGCGCAGGCGTGGTCGCCGTCGCATACGCCGATGGACAGGACCGCTCCAGCATTGCGTCCGCCGCTCTTGTCGAGGCTGCTGCTCTTGCCGGTGCCGAAGGCGTGCTGATCGACACGGCGAGCAAGGACGGACCGGGGCTGCGTGCGCTGGTCAGCCCCGACGCGCTGGCTGCCGTCGTTGACGACGCCCACCGCGCCGGATTGATTGTTGCGCTTGCAGGCAGACTGTCGGCGGACGATCTCCCGTTCGTGCGGGATTGCGGCGCCGACATAGCGGGCGTGCGCGGCGCGGCCTGTGAAGGCGGGCGGACCGGGCGTGTCACGGCGGAACGAGTGAGAGCGTTGTGCACGACCTTGGCGCAAAGTGGCGGACGTCAAACGAACCGTGCGGGTCCGGCTGACCGCCTTCGCCAAGGCTACGGCGGTCCACCGTCGCTTCAGCGAAGATGGAAGCCGGACACTACCGATGATGTCCGTTGAAATCGTTGTGAAAATCGGCGGCGGCGTGCTCGCCTCCGCTCAACATCTCACGACGGTGCTCGCGACTGTCGCCGCTGCGGCAAGGCACCAGCGCATTCTCGTCATCCCGGGCGGCGGACCATTCGCCGATGCCGTCCGCGAAGTCGACCGCCGGCTCGGACTCGGCGACGATGCGGCTCACTGGATGGCGGTGCTGGGCATGGAACAATGCGCCCATCTCATCGCGGCGCGAACCTCCGGCGGAGTGCTCGCCGAGAGCGTGTCGGAAATCGGCGGCGCGATCGCCGCTGGTCGATTGCCGGTGTTTGCGCCATATCGATGGGTGCGCGCGGCCGACCCGCTCCCGCATTCGTGGGACGTGACGAGCGACAGCATCGCGGCCTGGGTGGCCGGGCTCGTGGGCGCACGGCGTCTGGTTCTCGTGAAGCCGGCGGCGAGCTGCGCGGGCCTGTCGCCAACCGCCCCCTTCGATGCTCTCGTCGACAGGTATTTTGCCAGGGCTCTTCCCGATCGCGTCGCGGCGATGGCTGTCGGCGCGGATCAAATTGAGCGCTTGGAGAGGTGCTTGTGCGCTTCGGATAACGGAGAGGACGGGGCCATCGCGTCATGCGCCTCATCGGAGTAATCGACCTGCTGGGAGGCCGCGCGGTGCACGCGCACGGCGGAGTGCGCGCCGCTTACGCGCCGGTTCGGACGATCGCCGGCACGCCAATCGACGACGGCGATGCGGTGGCGCTCGCGCACGCCTACGTCGATCGCTTCGGGCTCGAGGAGCTGTATGTGGCCGATCTCGATGCGATCACCGGTGGGATGCCGCAGGAGACGATCGTCCGCCGTCTGGCATCGATCGGTGTGCCTCTCTGGCTCGACGCCGGCATCGCGTCGGTCGATCGCGCCCGCCTCGCGCTCGACCTGGGCGCCTCCTCCATCATCGTCGGCCTCGAAACGCTGTCATCGTTCGAGACCCTCGCCGAGATCTGCGCGGTTCAGGGAAGCAATCGCGTGGCCTTCAGCCTTGATCTGCGCGATGGCGAGCCGGTTGGATCGGCGGGTGGCGGCCTCGCGCCGCACGAAATCGCTGCCCGTGCGGCGGCCGCCGGCGCCGATGCGGTGATCGTGCTCGATCTGGCCCGCGTCGGGACCGGACGAGGACCGGATGTCAGCATGATGGTCGGCGTCCGTCAGGCGATACCGGGAGTGGCGTTGCTGGCCGGCGGCGGGGTGCGTGGCCTGAACGATCTGACGCGTCTGGCCCGAGCGGGCTGCGATGGTGCCCTCGCCGCCACTGCGCTGCACAACGGCGGGCTCGATGTCGCGGGCGCGGCACTGGCAAGGCAATTAACCGGCTGTTACTGAGTCGGCTCTCGCACCGGCCGGCTTACCGCAGCACCAGCCGATAGAAAGCGGACTGTCCGAAGTTCTCTTCTATTTCCATCTCGATGGCCGTGACGCGCCGCGCGCCCGACGTCTCCAGTTCCGCGCGAAGGCGGCCGGTGAGCAGCTCCGCGAGCATTTCCACCGTCGTGTTCGTAATCGGCAGCAGGGCACAATCGCACCGCGGAAACACATAGCGCGGCGTTCCCTCGTACGCCACCGTCACCGACTCACCTTGCTCGGCCACCTGCAGCCGCGGGTTCTGCAACGGAAGGAGGACCTTGTGATCGATCTCGTCGCAGAGCCGGCGCATGATCTTCTTGAGCGCCACGAAATCGAAGACCCACCAGCTCTCCTCGTCGATTTCCCCTTCGACGGTGACGCCCGCGCGGTAGTTGTGGCCGTGCAGCCCTTCACAGCGGTGGCCGGAAAACGTGATGAAGTGCGCCGACGAAAAGACGTGATCGTCTTTGCTCACGGTCACGCGGAACCCGCCGCGGTCGTGCATGTTCAACCTCCGGGAGCCTGGAATCGGATCGAGCCGTCCGTGCGTCGTTCACGGCGTGTGCGGTCAGTGCCCGTTATCGCCGCCGGTCGATTTCTTCAGCCGAACGCCGCGTCCAGCCCCCGCCGAGCAGCACCACAAATAGCGCCGCCGCCGTCAGATCGGCGGTCGTGCCCGGGTTCGCGGCATGCCGCGGGTCCCGCAGGGCTCGATCCATGTCCTCGATCGCCTGCCGCCCGGCCGCGGATCGGACTCCGCCGGCATCGAGCACGGCACGCGCGTGGCGCGACACCTCTTCCGCCAGCGCGGCTCCGGCTCGACGCGCGACGTGCGTGTCGGGAGCGGAGGCCAGCAGCGTCAGGTACGTTTCGACGATCGCCTCGCTCCAGGATAGCCCGTCGCGGCGTGCCCGTTCGAGCGCAGGAATGCCGTTGGTGAACGTGACCTCAAACGCGGTCGCGTACTCCAGGGCAATACCGTCGCGGCTGGCAGCCAGCCGCATGGCCTCGACAAGGGTGACCTCCGGCTCGTTCCGGACGTCCTGCGCGTCAACGCGTCCGAGCCCGCCTGGCGCCGCGGCACGGATCGCGGCATAGACCTCGCGGGCATCGTCGAGCGTGGTCGCGTCGAGCACCAGACGCAGTGCCTCCCGCAGGGCGCGGGTGAAAGCGGCCAGGGCGGGTGAAGCCTGGTTCGAGCCGGACACTACCGGATCGTGCGCAGCGCGTGCCAATGGCGTCAGCAGGAGAACGATCCCCAGGTTCGTGTTCGAGGTCGTCCACCGCCGCGTCGCCTCGACGGCCAGCCGGATGGTCGTGCCGAGCGGCCGCGCGCCTGCGCTCGACAACGGTCCGCCGATCGCGGCGGCGCTGGCGAGAAAATCGAGATACGAACTGTCAGCGAACGACGCAACCGGCGACACGTTCCCAGGCTTCGGTGCGGTCACCTCCAGCAGGCACGCCAGCTGCGCAGCTGCCGCGATGTCCCCGGCGGCAATCTCCACGCGCGGCAGCTCGACACGGTCATCGCACGGCAAACTTGCCACGTTTGTACACATTCACGCCGCGCAGGCGCGGCTAGTCGGCCGTGGTTGCCACGGGCGCGGTGCGCGCCTCCGCGCGCCGAATCACATGCTCCACGATCGCCCCGGCCACGTCGAGTCCTGTGGCGCCCTGCACGCCGCGCCAGCCGGGAATCCCATTCACCTCGCCGACGAACACGTTGCCATCGCTCGACGGCAGCAGATCGACGCCGGCGTAATCTGCACCCACGGCCGCCGCGGCACGCACCGCGAAGTCGCGCCATTCCAGGGGCAACTCGAACGGACGCACAGCAGCGCCGCGAGACACGTTGGTCCGCCATTCACCGTCCGGCGCCAGCCGCTCGATGGCGCCGAGGACGCGGCCTCCGACGACGAAGGCCCGGATGTCACGCCCTCCGTGGTTCACCACGCGCTGCACGTAGAAGACGACGCGCAGCTGCTCCAGCGTCCGCACGACGCGCAGCGCGATATCAGGATCGCTGACGCGCACCATGCCGTGCCCCAGCGAGCCGAAGAGCGGCTTGACGATCGCGTCGCCCATCGCGTTGATCGCCTCGAGCGCGTCGGTGGCACCCGCGCAGACGATGGTCTCGGGTGTCGGCAGGCCCGCGCCGTGCAGCAACGCGGTCGTGTAGAACTTGTCGACCGAGCGTTCGATGGCGCGCGGCGAATTGATCACGGGCACGCCGCGCTCTTCGATCCAGTGTAGCGCGTCCACGCGGTAGATGATCTGCTCGAGCGACCCGTCGGGGATGATCCGCGCGATCACGGCATCGGCATCGAGGATGGCGGCACCGTTGCTCGTGAGCGCCGCACGCCGGCCGACGCGGGCAATCAACGCCTCATAGGGCAGAACCGCCGCCGTGTGATTCCGTTCCCCGAGCGCGCGGCACAGCTCGCTCGTATACCAGCCGGCGCCGGTGCTGAGGATGACAATGTGCAATCAAAAATCAATCGTCGCGCTGGTCTTCACGAACCGCGGCGTCAACACCGACGTGGGCGCGAGCCACGAGCGGCCCGGGACAAAGGTCTGGTTGTAGGTAAGGACGGCGGCAGAGTTCAACAGATTGAAAATGTCGATACCGACGTTCGTGCGGGTCCGCCCGAACCGGAGGATCTTCGATATCCGCAGATCGAATTCGTTGACGCGATCGCCCCAGACCTCGCCCGGCGCAACCAGGTTGATCGTCAGGTTGGGCAGCCCGCCGGCGATGGTGCGACCGAGAAACGGTTGCAGGTCGGCGTTCGAGGCATTCCAGTCGGCACGCTGGACGCCACCTTGATCGCTTCTGAACGTCGCCGCGAACTGGACGCCAACTCCCGGGATGATGTACGAACCGAGGCCGGTGACGCGGGTGATAAATCCCGGATCTTCATGGCAGAACGGGTTGGTCGGATTGACAACGGGACTGACGATGCCGCCGGTCGCGGTCGTGATCAATTCAGGCACCTGCGCGCGGATCTGGCAATTGTCGCGCACGGTCGTGCCGGTGTTGACGCCGCCCTGGAACGTCAGGCCGTTGCGCGGCCGGGCGCTGATGTTCACGAGCACGCCGTTGTAGCGCATGTACTCGGTGCCGTAGTGCACCGCATCGGTGACGACGTTGTCGGTCCGGCCGAATTTCGCTGCCACGACGTTGTACAGTCCCGCAACGGTGTACCCGCCGCCGCCCGGCAAACGCGGATCGGACGGCGCCCTCACGCTGAACGCCGTAAAGTCGGAGACGCCCACGGCGCGGTTGTCGGTCACCGTGAAGTTATTCATCCAGCGCCGGAAGTAGCCGACCTCCGCTGAAACGCGCGGGAGCACTTCGTGCTGCACCGAGAGGCCGATCTGCCAGTCGGTCGGACGGTTGCCCCAGCCGCCGAGAATGGCCGCATCGACGGTGTTGCTGAACACCGGCTTCCCGAAATTCAGATCGCTGAGCGCTCCACACTGGTCTCCGCCGCTCGCGCGGAGATCCTGTGCCGCGACGTTCACGAGATCGCAGTCGATATTGAAGTTGTGGTTCCAGTCGGTCCACGCGCGCGTGATCGGCGGCTGACCGAGGCCGCCGGGAACGCGCGACACCGGGTTTGCAATCGAGTAGTTGCCGTTGCCGTTGCTGGCCGCCTCGAGATACTTGCCGATGTTCGCCTTGAACGACGTCTTCCCGTTTCCAAACACGTCGTAGGCCAGGCCGGCGCGCGGCGTCAGGTCCTTGTACCCGGTGACGCCGTCCGTCCGCGCGAAGGCGGTCGAAAAGGGCAGGTAGTTCGACGGGCCGATGGTCTGGGGCGGGAAATAGCTCGAGGCGCGATCGAACCGGAGCGCGCCCTGAAGCGTCACGCGGCCGCGCGTCCACTGTTCCTGGCCGTACAAGGCGTCATACCTCGTGTCCTGATGAACGTCGTACGGCAGGAAGCTCTCCGTGATCAGGTTCGGTTCGCCGTTATTGACCCGCAGCTGAAGGTTGAGATCGTTGGTCGCATTCCGGCGATCGTCGACGAGAAACCCGCCCTGCAGTCCGAACTTCAGGCTGTGTGCGCCGGTGACGTAGGAGGCCGACGCGCGCCACGTGTAGGTGCCGTTCCAGTTCGTCGCCCAGTTGGCCGATCGATAGATCAGGCCGGGAATGTCGCCGTTCAACGGACAGCCGGCGGTGCACTGCTCCTGCATGCGCGCGAGGCCGCGCGTCGGATTGCCCGGCGTTTCGACCGGCCCCCAGCGCGAGAGGTACGTGCCCATGCCGGCCTCGAACAGCAGCCGGTTGGTGACCGGCGACGACCACGTGACCTGTTGTGCGCGCTGGCCGAAATGCAGATAGCCCGACGTCTCGGGCGACGTGGTCGCGGTCAGTCCACCGAGACCCAGTGCGCCAATCACGGTACCGGATGCGGGAGGCGTGCGGCATCCGTCGATCTCGTGCGAATAGGTGGCGCCGTTGCACGGGTGCTGCTCGTCCCAGTAGACATTGAACTTGTTGCGCGCCGTCGCCTGCAGCGTCAGACGAAGGGTACCCACCGTCCAGCTCTCGGCGCCCTGCGCCTGCCGGGTCTTATCCGGCTCGTAGAGAAACTTCGTTGGATCGCCGGCGTTCTTGTTGGGATAAATGCCGGGAATGGATCGATACTGCCCCTCGTCGCGCGCGGTGACGTAAAACCAGAGCCGGTCCTTCTTGATCGGGCCGCCGACGCCGCCGGTCACGTCCCACAGCTTGAGCAGCTTGCCCGGCGTGGCGAGGCCTGCGGATTTCAGCGCGTCGCTATAGTTGCTGCCGACCATCCCGCTGCCGACTGCGGCGGCGTAGAACGAACCCTTGATCGTGTTGCCGCCCGTCCTCGGCACAATGCTCAACGTGGGACCGCCGACCTCGGCTTCACCCAGGCCGCCGGACGTGGTGAGCGACACTTCCTGCGCGTTGGCGATATCGGCGAGATAGGTCGACACCCCGCCGCCGTTGAGCGAAGCGCCGGTGTTGAGACCGTCCACCTGCATCCGTCCTTCGTTCGCCCGCCCGCCGGATCCGCCGAAGACCGTCATCTGCGGGGTGACCTGGAGATCCGCTGTCGTGCCGGACTGGGTGACGATCGCCGGAATGAGGACCGCCGTCGCCGCCCACGAGCGCGCCGTGGGGATCGACGTCAGCAGGTCGCCGGCGATTGTCGTCTGCCGCCTGACGCTCTGCGTGTCGACCATCGGCGATTCGCCGGCGACGGTAATGGTTTCGGCGAGCGCGCCCACCCGCATCTCGCCGTTCACCGTGGCGGTGAACGAGCCGGTCAGCTCGATCCCTTCGCGCCGAGACGTGCTGAACCCGGTCAAGGTGAAGATGACGGTGTAGGTACCCGGGCGCAGATCCACAATCCGGTACTGGCCGGTGCCGTCGGTGATGGCCGAGCGGACGCGCTCGATGAGGACCGGGCTCGAGGCTTCGACGGTGACGCCCGGAAGCACCGCGCCGGACGTGTCCTTCACGACGCCCGTGATCGATGCCTGCGCATAGAGTGTGTTCGGCGGGCAGACGAACCACGGGAGCAGGATGATCGCGCTCAGGACCTTGCGCACAGCCAGCCTCCTTCGTCGATGCCCCCGGAGGAAGTCCCGCGCCAGCCTAGGACGGCCCGTCCAGGCTGTCAATGGCGGCGTAGTACGAACACGAGCAGGGCCTGGATCGCAACGGAGGTCACGGAGGGAACGGTATAACACAGAGAAACGGAGCAACGGAGACGAGCAGAGCAGATGGTTTACATGTCTTCTCCGTTCTGCTCCGTTTCTCTGCTGCTCTGTGTTTTACCGTTTCCTCCGTTTCCTCCGTTGCCGGCAGCCGAGTCGGCCGCAGCCGAACGCCACTGATCCGCTGGGAACAGCGAGGCCTGGGTTAGCTTCCCGAAAACAGCGACGCGCGCAATATCGCGGGATCCACGCGGCCGGCATGAAACGTCCGGCCGCTCGCTGCGCTCGTGAGCCACACTTCGGCAGGACTGAACAACAATGGGTCGATCTTGTAGAAGTCGCTGTCGGAGCGTTTGAAAATCTCGTAGAACGGCGTGCCGTAATCAGCGGACGCACACGCCGGAAGACGCTCCGCCAGCGCTGCAAGCTCATCGTCGCCGGCATCGACCGTGTAGTGGGCCTGACCGCCGTACAGGATGCAATCGTTCGTACGGCCGATCGCGCGGACGTCGTTCCTGGCCGTCGGCGCCAGCGGCGCCGTGCCGATCGCGTTCGAGACCCGCGTGACATCGAAGCCGACCGTGTCCATCTTGTGCAGCCCGGTTTCGAGTACGCGGGCTGCGATTTGAAGGCCGCCGGCGAGACTCGCCGTCGGCGCCACCGCAAAGGTCAGGCAGCGTGCCGCCACGCCCGCTTTCGCGCTCACCCAGGCGGCCACATCATCGGTGGGCAAGGCGCGCGTTTCCATCACCAGCACCCCGCGGGTCGCCTCTTCGCCGTACGCGAGCTTCCCGAACAGCTCGCGCTCGACCCGCGCTTTTGCGCGCAACGGCCCTGAGCCCATCGCGAAAAAGCCTGGCGGGTCGATCACCCACCCCGCGTACTGCGATGCCATGCAGCAGGCTGCAGGATGGTCGGTCCAGACCTGCACACCGGGCCACGTCTCGCCGCCGAGGCTCAGCGGCATCAGCGAGACATGGCCAAGCCCGCCCATGCACAATTCGGCCAGCCCCACGCCGGCGGCGAATCCACCGGATACGGCGGCGCCGGCATCGATCACGCGTGCGCCGCTCGGCAGGGTATGAACCGCAAGCCGCAGGTCGGCCGATCGTTCGGCCATCCAGTCGGCAAGCCGCCACGCGCGCTCGTTCATCCCGAGATCGGTCGATCGCTCCCTGCTCACGCGGCCGACTATACGACA
The DNA here is from genome assembly GCA_046726355.1 of Acidobacteriota bacterium. Classification (GTDB taxonomy): domain Bacteria; phylum Acidobacteriota; class Vicinamibacteria; order Vicinamibacterales; family CAVVIG01; genus QHWF01. The sequence continues at coordinate 36,692 of JBKPAI010000006.1, forward strand.
CTTGACACGCGTCACCGTCGAGCGTAGCGTCGGCAGGCCTGGGAGGCTCTGATGGTTGATCGACTGGCTGCGTGCTTCCGCGCGATGGCGATGCTGCTGACGCTGCTGCTGCTCACCGTGCCGGCCCTCGACGGGCAGACGAACCACGCGTCGCGGACGGGTGCGGTTGAACACATCAAGGTGCACGGCACCGCACTCGAAGGCAACCTGGAAGGCGACCCTCCCGATCGCGACGTCACGATCTATCTGCCTCCCGGCTATTCGTCCGACCTGACGCGGCGATACCCGGCCGTGTACCTGTTACACGGCTACGGCGGCACCGACAGCACGTGGACGGGACGCCTGGCGAATCTGCCCGAGATCGCGGACAAGCTCGCGGGTGAGGGACGCATTCGCGAATTGATCGTCATCATGCCGAACGCGTTCTCGCTGCACAAGGGCAGCATGTACTCGAATTCCGTGACCACGGGCGACTGGGAAAGTTACATCGCCCGCGATCTGGTGACCTACGTCGACAGTCATTACCGGACGATCCCGGACCGCTCGGCGCGCGGACTCGCCGGACATTCGATGGGCGGCTACGGCGCGCTCCGCATCGGCATGAAGCGGCCCGACGTCTTCTCGAGCCTGTATGTCCTCAGCGCATGCTGTCTGAACGCGCAGATCAACCCGCGGCCGGACGCGATGGCGGCATCGGCGGCCATTCGCACGCGTGAAGAAGCGGAGGAGGCGGCGAAGAGCCGCGGGTTCGGACCGTCGTTGAATCTTGCGCTCGCAGCCGCGTGGTCGCCCAATCCGGCGAACCCGCCGCTCTATCTTGACCTGCCGATCCGGGACGGCCAGGTCCGGCCGGACATTGTCGCAAAGTGGGCTGCCAACGCGCCGCTCGCCATGATCGACCAATACATCGCGGACTTGAAGCGCTATCGGGCGATCGCCATCGACATCGGCACCAGCGATTCGCTCCTCCCGCCGAACCAGGACCTGGATCGCGAGCTCAAACGGTCCGGCGTCGCCCACACCTACGAGGAGTACGACGGCGATCACACCAACAGGATCGCCGAACGGATCGGCCAGAAGGTCCTTCCGTTTTTCTCCGGCAGCCTGTCGTTCACGGCGGCAAAGGGCCAGACACAGAGCGGGCGTTAGTGGTCAGGTTGTGAGTTTGAGTTGCGAGACGTGAGTCGTCGTCAATAGCGCCGGGCGCGCGAAGCGCGCCTGCGAGGGAGCGGAGCGGGGCAAAGGGGCCCCCGCGAGCGACCCCGGGGTCCCCGCGGCGCGGACTGTGCGCCGTGGGGTGGTGTGAGCCGGGGTTCGGGGCAGAGCCCCGTGTAATTAATGAATATGTTGAATCGCAGAGAATTCGTCGCGGCCGCCGCGGCGCCGGCCTTCTTGCAGCCAACCCGCTCGATGCCGCTGACCGTTTGCATGCACGAAACCACCTCCGAGCGGTTCGACTTCCGCGCGGCGATGGAAGGATACGCGAAAGCGGGCATTCGCGCGGTGGAGCCCGCACTCACGAAAGTGCGCGAGTTCGCGCAGAAGGAATCGCCGGCGGCCGCGCGGCGCCTGCTCGACGATCTCGGCCTGAAACCCGTCTCGTCGAGCAATCAGCTCGGGCTTGTTGAGCCGAGTGACGTGCGGCCGCAGAGCCTCGAAGACTTGAAATGGAAAGTCGAGCTGGCGCAGGCGATCGGATGCGACCGCATCGTCGCGCCGTCCACCGGAACGGGTCAGTACACGCTGGACGACTACAAGCGCGGGGTCGACAACCTGCGCGAAGCGGGGGACATCGCCAAGCCGTTCGGCGTCTCGATCATGCTGGAATTCACCAGAACTTCCAGGTTCGCCGCCTCACTGCCGACGGCGCTGAAGCTGGTGCGCGAAGCGGGCCACCCGAACGTGCGCGTGATGATGGATACGTATCACTTCTGGGGCGGCATCAGCAAGTTCGAGGATCTCGAACTGTTGCGGGACGGCGAGCTGCACCACCTGCATTTCGAGGACGTGCCGGCCGATCCGCCGCGTGAAATTCTCGGCCAGCCGAACCGCGTCTTCCCCGGCGAAGGCATCGCGCCGCTCCGCCGCATCGTCGAGCTGTTGAAGCGGAAACAATATGCCGGCCCGGCGTCGTTGGAGATGTTCGATCCGGCCATCCAGTCGACGGATCCGTATGAAGTGGCCAAACGTGCTCGCGCCGCCATCGAACCGATTGCGTAAGGTGTTCAGGCTCACGCCTCCGGGCTCTGGGCTTTGGGACGAGAGCACCAGTCGCCGACTCGAGCGACAAGATTGCCCTGTTTATCTGAATTGAGTCAGAGGCGGAGGCCTCCTCAGCCTTGCAATGCGGCTCTCCAGGCGGGCACGGACTTGGTGACGATCTAGGCATCGTTGGGTCACCCGAGCGTCAGTACGACACACCAGTACGCCGAAGCGGGTGCGGTCATGATGTGGCGCGGCCTCGAGCTGGCGGGTGTCACAGCGCGTCCGGAGAAGCGTTCCAGCCGAAAGCTATCCAGAGGAGACATCAACCCTTGATTCTCCGATGGCGCATCGGGCCAGCGCTTGAAACAGTTCGACATCAGTCACCGGCTTGACGAGATGCGCGTCGAAGCCTGCTTCGGCCGTCCGCAGTCGATCCTGTTGCTGCCCCCAGCCCGTCAGCGCCACGAGCGTTGCGCGTTTGCCCCAAGGTCGGGTCCGCATCTGCCCCGCGGTTTCATACCCATCCATCTTCGGCATTCCGAGATCGAGCACAACGATCTGCGGATTGAACTCGTCAGCAATCGTGAGCGCCTCCTCGCCATCGTGAGCCACGCGAATATCGTGGCCGCGGACCTCCAACAAGGTCGCTAGCGCTTCCGCGGCGTCGCAGTTGTCGTCAACCACAAGGATGCGCCGACAGGCAACCGCCGGAATCGACTCAGACTCGTCAGCCTGTTGCGCAACAGCCGTGGCTTGCGCTGCTATTAGCGGCAGGCGGACGCTGAATTCGGTGCCACGGCCCGGTCCGTCACTATGAACCGTGACGGAACCAGCGTGCATTTCTACCAGCCGCCGCACGAGCGCCAGACCAATTCCAAGTCCACCTTCGGAATACTCGGAGGCGGCATGAACCCGTGCGAATAGATCAAAGATCCTCGGTATCAGTTCGCTTGGAATTCCAATCCCCGTGTCCCTCACGGTAATCACCGCCTGCGAGCTCTCGCGCGTAACCTTCAGAAGGATTCGACCACCGGCATCGGTGAACTTCGCAGCGTTGTGCAGGATGTTTCCGACGATTTGGACTAGCCGCATCTTATCGCCCTCCACCGTAATCGGCTCGTCGGGAAGCTCCAGCGTGAGCTCGTGGCGGCGAGCGTCGATCACGGGCCGCGTGGTTTCGACCGCGCTGGCGATGACGGCCCCAATCATCACTGGCTCGCGATGCAACGTAATCATGCCGCGCGTGATACGCGAGACGTCCAGGAGATCTTCAATCAGGCACACCAAGTGTTCGACCTGCCGCTCGATGATCTCGCGCGCACGGGCATGCTTAGAGTCTGACAATTCCTTCAGTCGCAGGAGCTGCACTGCGGTCCGAATCGGCGCCAGCGGATTCCGCAGCTCGTGCGCCAACGTCGCGAGAAACTCGTCTTTACGCTTGTCCGCTTCCTGTAACGCAGCGGTCGTTGCCTGGAGTTCGGCTGTGCGTTCCCTTACCCGTTGTTCGAGCTCGCTATTGAGACGTTCGAGCGCGCGCGTCTTCCTGTGCAGTTCTGCGAAGACGCTGACCTTGGCGCGCAGAATCTCCGGAACCACCGGCACCGGCATATAATCAACGGCGCCGCATTCGTAGCCGCGGAGTCGATCGAACTCCGTCAACATCACCGCAGAGACGAAGATGATCGGGGTTTTTTGGAAGCGCGGGTGCTGCCGGATCATGACCGCGAGGTCGTACCCGTCGAGCTCCGGCATACATACATCAACGAGGACCACGGCGATTTCGTTCTTGAGCAGACACTCGAGCGCCTCGGTCGCAGAGTTCGCCGTGATCAGATTCTCCCCAAGTTCCGTGAGAATCGTCTCGTAGGTGAGAAGTTTCGAGGGCTGGTCATCGACGAGGAGAATGTTGACCCTATCGATACGAGGTGTGGTTGTCATCTCCCCTCCCTATCGATGGAGCCACATGCGGAGCGCCGACAACAATTGCTCGGTATTGACCGGCTTGGCGAGGTAATCTGAGGCGCCGGCCTCGAAGCACTTCTCGCGGTCTCCCTTCATCGCCTTCGCCGTGAGCGCGATGATCGGCAGCCGACGCAGCTCAGGGTTCTCCCTGATCTTCTGTATGGTCTGATAGCCATCCATCTCCGGCATCATGATGTCCATCAGCACGATCGATACGCCGGGCGCCTTCTCGAGGAGCTTGGTCGCTTCGTTTCCCGTGCTCGCGGTGAGGACCTTCATGCCCCGTCGCTCCAGCACGCTGCTGAGCGCGAAGATGTTCCGCACGTCGTCGTCCACGACCAGCACAGCCTTGCCCATAAGACCTTCATCCGACTGATGGAGACGATCGAGCATCCGCTGCTTTTCCGGAGGCAGGTCCGAAACAACTCTGTGGAGGAACATGGACGTCTCGTCAAGGAGGCGCTCGGGTGATTCAACGCCTTTGACAACAACGCTGCGGGCGAGCGTGTGCAACTGTGCATCTTCCTCGGGAGACAATTCTCGACCGGTGAACACCACCACCGGTACATCCGATAGCGCCTTATCCTGGCTGATGCGCTCCAACACTTCGAACCCTGACATGTCTGGAAGCCGAAGATCGAGCACCACGCAATCGCAGGGCTGCTCTGCCATGGCGGCCAGCGCCGCAGCTCCGGTATCGGCCGTCACGATCTCTAGATCGTCATGACCGAGCAATTCCTTGATGCTCAGCTGCTCAGCGGCGTTGTCTTCGACAACGAGTAAGCGCTTACGGCGCGGCGCCGCATACACCTGCATTCTCGAGATTGCGGCGGCCAGCCCCTCGGCCGTGGTGGGCTTGGTGATGAACGAGAACGCCCCGCGCGCCAGGCCGTGTTGTCGATCCTCGTCGAGCGTGACAATTTGGACCGGAATGTGACGCGTTTCGGGATCCTGCTTCAGCTGGCTGAGCACGGTCCATCCGAGCATGTCAGGCAGGAAGACATCGAGCGACACCGCTGTCGGGCGGAATTGACGCACGAGCGCCAGCGCGTCGGCACCGCGCATCGCCACGAGCGCTTTTAGTCCCTTGTCGTGGGCGAGGTCGACGAGGATGCGAGCGTAATGCGGGTCGTCCTCAACGATCAGCAGCGCCGAGTCTTCCGGACGCAGATCGTCGCGGTCGTCTGGGACTATCTCGACGGGTCGCTCCGGCATCCGAACGGCAGGGAAACTGAGCGGTGCCGCGGACGACTGTGATGGGACCACCGCTCCCTCGCCAGTGCGTCCCACCACTGCCGGTCCAGCGTATCGGAGCGGCACGTAAAGCGTGAAGCTGCTGCCAATGCCCGGCGTGCTGCGTAGCTGGATTTCCCCGCCGAGCAGCGTCGCAAGTTCGCGACTGATCGCGAGCCCGAGACCAGTTCCGCCATACTTACGGCTCGTGCTCGCGTCAGCTTGCTGGAAGGCTTCGAAGATGATCCGCTGTTTCTCGTGAGGAATGCCGATTCCAGTATCGGCGACCTCGAACGACACAACGCTTCCCGCCTGACTCAACACTGGGTGGCTTGACGTCCAGCCACCGGGCGCAGCCGAGACGTTCAATCGCACTCCGCCCTGCGATGTGAACTTAAACGCGTTCGACAGCAAGTTCTTCAAGACCTGCTGCAAGCGTTTGGAGTCGGTCACAATGCTGCGGCCCAAACGCGGATCCACCTGCGTTTCGAATGAGAGTCCCCGACTCTCGGCCTCGTGACTAAACGTACGACTTACCATGTCGACAAGATTCGTGAACGCGACTTCCTCGGCATCCACAGTCACGGTGCCGGATTCGATCTTCGACAGGTCAAGGATGTCGGTAATGAGATTGAGAAGGTCTGTGCCGGCGCTGTGAATCGTCCGCGCGAACTCCACCTGCCTCGTCGTGAGGTTAGCGTCGGGGTTATCCGACAGATGCTGGCCGAGGATCAAGATGCTGTTGAGCGGCGTCCGCAGCTCGTGGGACATGTTGGCCAGGAACTCGGACTTGTACTTCGAGGTTAGCGCCAGCTCGGCGGCCTTCTCTTCGAGAGCGCGGCGAGCCTGTTCAATTTCCTGGTTCTTGCGCTCGACCTCCACATTCTGCTCAGCGAGCTGCTGCGCCTTCTGCGCCAGTTGCTCGTTCGTCTGTTGAAGCTCCTTCTGCTGCGTCTGCAACTCGCCGGCGAGCTGCTGTGACTGCTTGAGCAGGCCTTCGGTCTGCATCGTCGCCTCGATGCTGTTGAGGACGATCCCGATGCTGGCCGTCAACTGTTCCAGAAACGCCAGGTGCGTCGGCGAGAACTCCTTGAGGGTGGCCAGACCCAGGACCGCCATGATCTGCCCTTCGAAAATTACAGGAAACACGACGAGATTGCGCGGCAGCGCATGGAAGAACTCGGAGCCGATCGGGACGGTGTCAGTGGGCACGTCCGACACGAGAATACGGCGCATATCCCGCGCACATTGACCGACGAACCCTTCGCCCAACCGGAGTTCAGGCGGATACGACTTCTCGTGAGCGTCAGCGTAGCTGGCAAGGATCTTCAAATGTGGCGTCGGTTCCGAATCCATTTGGTAGATCACGCCTTGGTGCGCGTTGACCAACGGGACGAGCTCCCTGAGCATCAATTGGCCAACAGTCGTGAGATCGCGTTGCCCCTGCAGCATCCCGGTGAATAGTGCGAGGTTCGTTTTCAGCCAGTCCTGTTCAGTGTTGCGGTCGGTGGTCAACCGCAGATTGTCGATCATCGTGTTGATGTTGTCTTTGAGCTCCGCGACCTCTCCGCGGGCGTCCACCTGAATCGACCGCGTCAGGTCGCCCTTGGTAACGGCAGTCGCGACTTCGGCGATCGCTCGCACCTGGTTCGTCAGGTTCGCGGCCAACAGGTTCACGTTTCCTGTCAGGTCCTTCCAGGTGCCGGCCGCACCGGGCACGTTCGCCTGGCCGCCGAGACGGCCTTCCACGCCAACTTCCCGCGCCACCGACGTGACCTGGTCGGCGAAGGTGGCGAGAGTGCGCGTCATGTTGTTAATCGTGTCTGCGAGCGCGGCGACCTCGCCCTTGGATTTGACGGTCAGGTTCTGCTCGAGCTCGCCATTGGCGACGGCCGTGACGACCTTCACAATGCCGCGCACCTGTTCGGTGAGGTTCGCAGCCATGACGTTGACATTGTCTGTGAGGTCCTTCCACGTCCCGGCCACGCCGGGGACCTGCGCTTGTCCACCAAGCAATCCCTCCGTGCCGACCTCACGCGCCACGCGCGTAACCTCCGCGGCAAAGGCATTGAGCTGGTCCACCATCGTATTGATCGTGTTTTTCAGTTCGAGGACCTCGCCCTTCACATCAACGGTGATCTTGCGCGACAAGTCGCCGCGGGCCACGGCCGTCGTCACCTCAGCGATGTTGCGCACCTGCATTGTCAGATTTGCGGCCAGCAGATTGACGTTGTCTGTGAGGTCCTTCCATGTCCCGGCCACACCGGGAACAACCGCCTGACCGCCGAGGCGGCCTTCGGTGCCGACTTCACGCGCGACTCGTGTAACTTCGGCGGCGAACGAGCGGAGTTGCTCGACCATCGTGTTCAGCGTTTCCTTGAGCTGCAGGATCTCGCCACGCACGTCAACGGTGATCTTCTTGGAGAGGTCGCCGCCTGCGATTGCGGTCGCCACTTCGGCGATGTTGCGGACCTGCGCCGTCAGGTTGCTCGCCATGAAGTTCACGTTGTCGGTGAGGTCTTTCCACGTGCCGGCGACACCAGAGACCTGCGCCTGCCCACCGAGCTTGCCTTCCGTGCCCACTTCGCGCGCCACGCGTGTGACCTCGGCGGCGAAGGCGTTCAGCTGGTCCACCATCGTGTTGATGGTGTTCTTCAGTTCGAGAATCTCGCCCTTCACGTCCACCGTAATCTTGCGGGAGAGGTCGCCACGGGCGATTGCCGTCGCCACGTCGGCGATGTTGCGGACTTGCGCCGTCAGGTTGTTACCCATCGAGTTGACGCTGTCGGTGAGGTCCTTCCAAGTGCCAGCTACGCCCACTACGTTCGCCTGCCCGCCCAGCCGCCCTTCGGTGCCAACCTCGCGAGCCACGCGGGTCACCTCGCCGGCGAACGCGTTGAGCTGATCGACCATCGTGTTGATGGTCTCTTTGAGCTGCAGGATCTCGCCGCTGACGTCCACCGTGACTTTTTTCGAGAGGTCCCCACCGGCGATTGCGGTCGCTACTTCGGCGATGTTGCGAACCTGCGCCGTCAGGTTGTTCGCCATCCAGTTCACGCTGTCAGTCAGATCCTTCCAGGTGCCGGCGACACCGAGCACTTTCGCCTGACCGCCGAGGCGTCCTTCAGTGCCGACCTCGCGTGCCACTCGCGTCACCTCGGCGGCAAACGCGTTGAGCTGATCAACCATCGTATTGATAGTGTTCTTTAACTCGAGAATCTCGCCCTTCACGTCCACCGTAATTTTCCGTGACAGGTCGCCGCGGGCCACGGCCGTCGTCACCTCTGCGATGTTCCGAACTTGCGTCGTCAGATTCGCGGCGAGGAGGTTCACGTTGTCCGTCAGATCTTTCCACGTCCCGGCCACACCAGGGACTTCCGCCTGCCCGCCGAGCTTGCCTTCGGTTCCAACTTCGCGCGCCACGCGCGTCACCTCGCCGGCAAACGCGTTGAGCTGATCGACCATCGTATTGATGGTCTGCTTCAGCTGCAGGATTTCACCGCTGACGTCTACGGTGATCTTTTTTGAGAGGTCGCCTCCGGCAATCGCCGTGGCGACTTCGGCGATGTTGCGAACCTGCGCCGTCAGGTTGTTCGCCATCGAGTTCACGCTGTCGGTCAGGTCCTTCCACGTCCCTGCGACTCCGAGCACTTTTGCCTGTCCGCCGAGCCGCCCTTCGGTGCCCACTTCTCGGGCCACGCGAGTGACCTCGCCGGCAAACGCGTTGAGCTGATCGACCATCGTGTTGATGGTTTCTTTGAGCAGCAGGATCTCGCCACTCACATTCACCGTGATTTTTTTCGAGAGGTCGCCACTGGCGATTGCGGTGGAGACGTCCGCGATGTTCCGCACCTGCGCGGTGAGGTTGCTCGCCATGAAGTTCACGTTGTCAGTGAGGTCTTTCCACGTGCCCGCAACCCCCGGCACTTCGGCCTGGCCGCCCAGCTTCCCGTCAGTGCCGACCTCGCGCGCGACGCGTGTCACTTCCGAGGCAAACCCGTTGAGTTGGTCCACCATCGTGTTGATCGTGTTCTTCAGCTCCAGGATCTCGCCGCGCACATCGACGGTGATCTTGCGGGACAGGTCGCCACGCGCGACTGCCGTTGTGACCTCCGCGATATTGCGTACCTGGTCGGTCAGGTTGCGCGCCATCGCATTCACCGAATCGGTGAGGTCCTTCCAGGTGCCGGCCACGCCGGGCACCACGGCCTGCCCGCCGAGACGCCCCTCTGTGCCGACTTCCTGGGCCACGCGCGTGACTTCGGACGCGAAGGATCGCAACTGATCGACCATCGTGTTGATGGCTTCCTTGAGCTGCAAGATCTCGCCGCGCACGTCAACGGTGATCTTGCGCGAGAGGTCGCCGCTGGCAACGGCAATGGTGACTTCCGAGATGTTGCGAACCTGCGCCGTCAGATTGCTAGCCATCGAGTTGACGCTGTCGGTGAGGTCTTTCCAGACGCCGCTCACGTCTCGGATCTGTGCCTGGCCTCCCAGCTTGCCATCGGTGCCGACCTCTCGTGCCACGCGTGTCACCTCGGAGGTGAACACCCCAAGCTGCTCAATCATCGTGTTCACGATGGTGGCGGACCGGAGGAATTCACCTTCGAGCGGACGGCCATCGACATCCAATCGCACCGTCTGCAGCAAGTCTCCTTTGGCGACGGCCGCGAGCGCGCGCGCGACTTCTGTCGTTGGCCAGAGCAGATCGTCGATGAGCGTGTTGATCGACGTTTCCATTTCGCCCCACGCGCCGCCAGCTCGACCGAACTTCACGCGCTGCCGCGTCTTGCCCTGTCTGCCGACGACGTTGCCGACTCGTTCGAGCTCGGTCGCCATCCTGGCATTGGAGGCGACGATCCCGTTGACCGTGTCCGCGATTTTGCCTTCGAGACCGGTCCAGTCACCGGGAAGGCGGACAGAGAAATCGCCGTCTCTGACCGCATGCAGCACGTGGAGTAGCTCGGCCAGCTGGGAACGTGACGTGGCGAGGATGGTGTCGACGGGTATCTGGGGACCCGTGCTATCAGTACGGTCCATGAGCAGGCTCCCAAATGAACGCGGATTGTCGCGAGTGTATTCAGTCTAAGTCCGAACCGCGATGAGCGTCCGCGTTCACTACAGATGAGCCGTTTTTTCTGACCGAACCGGCGTCAGAGCGCAAAATCCATACTCATCCGTGCACATCCTTCCATTGAACGAAGCCGTTGCGCACAGTGGTTAGGCGTCGAAGAAGCGAAGAAATCCAGGGCGTATCCGTCCTGGTCAGGTCTGCTATGCGGCTACTAATTAAGCCAAGAGCCTTGAGCCTTCTCTACGCCAGATCGATGCGGAAGATATAACTGTGCGTCGGGCTCTTGTTCTCCGGCCAGCCGGGATGGATGCCGGCATCGCAGCTGTACAGCGCGCCATCATGCCAGGCGAGTCCGTGCGGATCCGGATCGGAGTCTGAAAACTGCACCGCCTCGAGCGCGCGGCCCGTTTCGGCGTCGTATTTGATCAGTCCGGCGCCGTGCTCGTTGCCGGTCACCATCCAGATGGCGCCGTTCACCCAGGCGGTCCCGTGCGCGCGCGGCACGTTGTAGGGAATGAGGAATTCCGGTTCCCACGTTTTCGCATCGACGCGCAGGATCCCTCTGAGCCGCAGTGCGGCGATCCAGATCTTGCCGTCGACGTACTCCACGCCATGACAGCCGCCGCCGCCGAGCGGAATCTGGCGGTGCGCGATCGTCTTCGAGTTCATGTCGGTCTGAAAGATGCCGTTCGGCGCGGCGTTCGCGCCCATCCAGATGTAGCCGCCGCCCACGCCCATCCCGCTGGTGTTTTTCGACTCGGTCTTCACCGTTTTCAGCAGCTCTCCCTTCCAGTCGACGAGACACGCGTTATCCGACTTCTGTTCGCCAATCCACAACCCTTCCGGCGTCACCGCGATGGCGTTGGGGTAACCTTCCGGACTCTTGAAGAGGACCGTCGTCTTCGCTTTGCGAAGCGGCAGCGGCGCCGCGGCCGCAGCGGCCGCGCGCGGTGTGGATCCTTCCTGACCGGGTTGCGGCACCTGAGCGGCAGCCAGGCGCGTGCCCCACAGGCTGACACCAAGGCTTCCGAGGAATTCCCGTCTTCTCGTCTCCATCGGCTGCCTTCCTTTCTAGACCGGGGGGCTTCGCCCGCCGGCCCCCCCACCGCCGTCGCTCGCGGGGACCCCGCAAGCCCCACTTCCGCGTCCACTAAAGCTACGGCGGACGCGCCGTCGCGCCTCCGGCGCCAAGGCGGGCCGCTCCGGCGCGGCGCGGCTGCGGCGCGCCTAACGCGCCAACGGATCAGGCCGCATCTGAAAATGCAGCAGCTTGCCCTTCGTGCCCTTCCCGCCTTCGATGTGCCAGACAAAATGCGTCCCGTAATTCGCCCACACGCCACGGCCTTTCCAGCCGGCGTCAGGATCGTCGATTCTGCCGTCGAGGCCGCGCGAGTAGAACCCGAGCGGATACGGAACCCGCAGCGTCACCCATTCTCTCGTTCGCGGGTTCAGCACGAGCAACGAATCGGAATTCGACCCGGTCGCCATCGGCATGTTCTCGCCGAGGCCGAGCGTGTTGTATTGATCGACCCAGTTGTAATAGTGGAATTCAGCGGGAATGTCGGTGCCTTTCAGCTTCGGACCGGTGGTCCGATAGAGCGTCCAGCCGTCGGCGCACTGGTTGCCGTCTTTCATCTCCGGACCGCTGAACACCTTGCACTTCCGCCGATCGAAGCTGGCCAGGTGGCTGCTCGCCGCGAGAGCCGTCCAGATCACGCCGTTGCGATCGACGTCGATGCCGCGGGGATCGAGACCCGGTTCGGGAACCCGGTAAAGCTCGGCCTTGCAGGTCGACGGCGGATTGGCGCCACGCTCGACCCGTACCAGGTAGCCGGGAAATTCCTCCGAGGCGCCCCAGAGCGAGTGATCCACCGGATTGGCAATGATCGAATACAGGTTGTAGTTGACCTGCGTATCGAGCTTTGGATCGAAGGGCGCCGGTGCGGCGCTGCGCCCGCGACCGCCGGCCGGCCGGTTCCACGGGCGCGTGATCTTGCCATCGCCGTTGGTATCGAGCACCTGTCCGCACCAGCCGACCGCTTTCTGCTCGTCATGCGTCTGATCGTACACCTTCGTATCGACCCAACCGACAATGGGACCGGTGAGCTCGTTGAGATACAGCGTCTCGCCGGCATCGGTATCGAACTGCAGGTGGTGCGTGCTGTAGCACGTATCGATGAGCGTGAACTCCTTCGTCTTCGGATCGTAGATGGACACCTGCCGGAAGCTCGATTGCAACGGGAACCACTCGGCAAACTTGTTCGCCGGATCGCTGCACCACGCCGGATCCTGGTTCGGGCGGATCTTCGACGTCATCCAGACCCGACCCTTGCTGTCCATCATGGGATTGTGCGGATCGGCCGGGTTGTAAGGAGGGTTGCCCCACAAGTGCTCTTCACCCCACCACAACGAGGGACGGTTCGGTTTCGGGAACCGCGACGGCACGTCGGCGCGAGCCGCTCTCGTCGGAATCTCCATCTCGAACGTGCTGTGCTCTTTCGGGTCGAGCACGACCAGCGATCCGTGTCCGGCCGAGACCGCGTACACGCGGCCGCCGCCGTTGATTCTCGGGTTGTTCTTGGCCGTGGAGATTTCGTCGTGCATGAACGAGTGGTCCGTCCCCCAGTCCCATAACGTCACGACGACGTTGCGCTCGATGCCTTTCGGCCGCGGCGGCGCAGGCGGCACCTCTCCTTTCACGATGCGATCGGTCCACTCGGCCAGCGCCCTCGTTGTGCGCGGCAGCCCCATGTTGTTCAGAGCGCCGTACATGGAGTTGCCGCGCACGCCGGTGCCCAGACGCCACTCCCATGCGTCCGCGGGCGTCTTGAGCTCCGGTTTCGCCTTGAAGACGTGATCGAGGCTGCGCGTGAGCCGGTTCCCGAGCTGGTGGCAGAAGTTGCAGTCCGACTTCAACCGGTAGATCCAGTGGTTTTGCGTGAGCATCGCCTGCCCGAGTCCATTGCCCTCGGTGCCGGTGCCGGGGAACTCGCTCCTGGCCGGTGGTTCGAGCAGCGACAACCAGTAATCGCCCGGATAGACTCTGGCGGCCTCCTGCGGTGTCTTCGCGATCGTGGCCTGCAGCGCGAGCGGCTCGGTCCGCGGCTTCGTCCGAACTGGCATGGAATCGAGCAGACCGTATCCCCGCACCCAGACGCTGTAGTTCGCGTTCGGTAGCTGCGGCAGAGCGAAACGGCCCTGATCGTCGGTGACGACGATCTTGATGAAGTTTGTCGGCAGGTCCCTGGTTTCGGCAATGACCCAGACCCCCGCCTCCGGCCCCTGGCTGCTCCTGACGATGCCGGTGATGTAGTTGGGCTGCGACTGTGCGGGACGGGGTGCGCTCGTCTGCGGGACGAAGGAACGGCTTTCGGCGCGGAGGCGGCGAGTACCTGCGTGAAGGCCGGCAAGGCTGATCACACCACAGATGGCGACGGCAACTGTTGAACCGGCAGACAGCTTCATACGCGCGCAGTATAGGCAGGCGTTCCTATTGGCGCAACAACTCGCTGTGACTGGTGTTCATCAACAGAGAGGCAACCGCCGCAGCCGGAGCGGCGCGCGCCGCCGCTGGCCCGAGATCACCGGCCAGATCGTACGCGGCAAGGCCCGCGGCTTCCGCGGCGGCCCTGCCCAGGAAGGTCCCCTGGCCCGCAAGCACCGCCGATCGCGGGCCGCTTGAACCAATCCGCCGCACAACCTGCCGGATCGCTGCCGCGATTTGCCGCGTCTGCGCCCGCGATACGTGCTCCGCAATCGCGGTCACGTCATCGTCCGACAGGATTTCGAGATCCGCGCACACGATCCGGGCGATCCGTGCGGCCGCCTCGCACCGGCTGCGGCCGCGTCCATCGGGTGTTTCACACGTGTAGTCCTGTTCCTGAATATGACCGAGCCACAGGTGAACGTCAGCCGAGACGGCAAAGAGCTCCGCTGCCACCCTGCAGCGCCGTCCGCGGACAGGCACCGACTGCACGATGGCCGGGAGCGGCGTGCGCAGCGCGCCGGTGTAGACGAGCTCGCCGGTGCGGAGCCGCGCCGTGTCCGTGCGTCCCCGGGCCGCAACACGCCCGGAGACAATCGGGATGATGTCGGTCGTCGTGCTGCCCGCGTCGAGCAGGATCACGTCAGGGTGCGTCCGCGCCACCAGCATCGCGCTCGCCATCCAGTTGGCAGCGGCCACGATTTCAGGTCGTGCCCGCGCCGCTTCCCCCGATCGGAATCGTCCATCGGTCCCGAACACCCATGGTTCGATGCCGGGAAAAGCGGTTCGGAACGCGTCGAGCACCGACGAGACGCCTTCGCGTTTCGTTGCGTAACAGTCGGCAAGCTCCGCCGTCATCGTGACCGCCATGGCCTCGGCGCGTCCGAGCCGAGCGCCGATCTCGGCGAGGATCGCAGGCAGCCGGTGCGGGTCGCGCCAGAGCGGGAATGGCCGCTCGAGGACGTCAGGCGGGAGCTCGCCGCCGTCTGCAATCCGCGCCGCCTTGATGTTCGCGCCGCCGACGTCCCAGCCGATGATCGACATCTATTCACCACGGAGGACGCGGAGGGCGCGGAGGATTAATCCTGAAGCGAAGAAGATTTTTCCTGCTGTCCTGCGCATTCTCTCCAGACGCACAGTGACTTCCCCCAGGCTCCAGTTGGACCGACGATCGTTGTTCGACCTGCAGCGGTAAATCGGACCCGCCGGCGCGCTGACGGGGGTGACGGCACGGATCCCGCGCACGCCTGGAGCGCCAGGCCGGCAACGTTCTCGTCGAGCGCGATCCGTACGCCCAGATAGGCCGTCGTCAGGCGCGGATTCAGCTCGATCACGTAGGCTTCTGACTTCGCGAGCACCAGATCGACGCCGACGTAGCCGCGGAGTCCCGGCAGGACGCGGCATGTGCGCAACGCCGCATCGACGGCGCGCCAGGCGAGCGGATGATCCAGCGGCGTCACGCCGCCGCGGTACGAGAACGTGAACCGCGTGCATACCGACTGCGCGTTCACCGTCAGGGGCACCGCACGCCGGCCATCCGCCAGCAGCGATACGCTGGCAGCCACACCCGGCACGTACTGTTGAAGCAGCAATGCGGAGCGTCCGCTGGTCCGGCGGCTCCACGCGATGCAGCGAAACAGCTCTCGCGCGTTGCGCGCCAGGCACACGCCGCTGCACCCCGCACCTCTGGCCGGCTTGACCACGAGGGGATACCCGACCGCCTTCCCCGCGCTCACCGGATCGGCACCAGCTCGAAGAACACAGGTCGCCGGGTGGCGAACGCCTACTGACGTCAGACGCCGGGGCAGCGCGGCCTTGTTCGAGGCACGGCGGATCGCCGCGGCACCCGGACCGAGCAGCGTCCTGCGCTGCCGCTCGACTCGGCCCGCAAGCCGCGCGAGGCATCCGCCGGTCTCCGGGGCCACCAACCACGCCGCATCGACACGGCCGACGAGCGCGTCGAAGGCCGCTTTGTTCTGGCCGGGGACCAGCGTCACGACTTCGACATCCCGGGGCACCGCCAGCGCAAACCTCGGATCCCGCGTCGTCACGATTTCGTAGCGGTGCAGGGCGGCAAGGTCCGCGACGAGCGCCGTCAGCATCGCGCCACCTTCACGAAAGAGCGGACGGGGAACATCGCGGCCGGCAAGCCCGCCCCCGCTCACGAACTCGTGGACCAGGATGCGCATCTCCGAGAGTCTTTGTCGTGCAGGCCTTCCCGCCTCCGCTCGCTCGCGGGAGCGAGCTTCGGCGAGGCTCGCCGAAGCGCCGGAGACGCGAAGGCGGCAGGCCTGCCGTGTCAGGCGGACCTGACCACCTCCGCTAAAGCTACGGTGGTCCGCCGTAGCCTTGGCGAAGGCGGAAGGTCCGCACTACACCTGATCTCCTAGCAACGCGTGCAGATGAAATTGATGCTTCCCCAGCTTGCCGCCGTAATTGCCGGCCGTGATCTCGACCACGCCACGACGGCACGCCGCATCAACGCCGGCGCGCATCGCGCTTTCGATCGCCCGCCGGTCCAGGCCGTCGACGACAATCTCCAGCACTGAATTGACACCGTCCGGCAGCGCGCTCGTCACGCCGCTCCGACCCCGCAGCGTCGGACAGTACGCATCGTTGGTCGAGGCGGTCATCTTTTTGTAATGCTTCGCGCCGACCTTGCTGCCCGATCGCACGATTCCGCCCGGAAACGGCAGGATGACGCCGTCGACGTTCCGCATCGCATCGACTGCCGCTTCCGCCGCCGCGAGCGCGGCGTTCTGATCTTCGGCGAGAATCAGAAAATTCCCGCCGCCGATGGCCTTCTGCACCCCGAAGGCTTCCTGCACCAGGAACTCGCCGTCCATGACAGGAATCCGCCAGTAGCGCTGACCGTTCAGGAACTTGCTCGACTGGTAGCGATCTCCGAAGTGGCGCAGCAGGCCACCCACAATGACGCGATCGGAGACGTGCGGCAGGCCGTCGAAGCACGCCGTTGTCGGACACGTCAGGACCGTCTGCCCGACGCGATCGAGCAGTCGCGCCGCCAGGCCGTCGAGATCGAAGCCGAAGAGCAGCACACTGATGGCGGGGCGGCCGTCAGGGCTGTTCGCGGCGTCGACATCGCCTTCAATACCGGCTTCGACCTTGCAGCCGATGACCGACGTCGCGAAGCCGGTCATCGCGTGCGCCGCCGTACGTGCCCAGTGCGCGGACTGTGCCGTGATCAACACGCGCGCCGCGCGCATGTCGAACGCCTCAGCAAAGGTGTCGGCAATCCTTACGCCGCGCCGCTCCATACCAGAATCTCTCCTTTGCCGGGCACCGCGGCGTCGCCAGTGTACCGCCGATAATTCTCGTCGCCGCGAATGGCGAGGCCGAAGGCCGAGAGGTATCGAGCATAGAGGGGCAGGAACGTCGGATGGTAGGTGCAGGCGTAGGCAAACGTCGGCAGGAGTTGGATCGGAGCGAGCGTGACGATGGTCCCCCGGTTCATCCACGCGCCGGTCCGAAGCTCGGCGCCCCGGCACAGCACGATAGTTCCGCCCTTCATCTGAAGTCCGGCAAAGTCGCGCACCGGCTGGCCGACGACGATGATGCCGCGCTTCATGCGCATGCCGACCTCGAGGCCTGCCGAGCCGTCGACAATGATCGTTCCGTCGGTCATACCGGAGGCGCTGCCGCGATACGCGGCGCCGACCTGCCCGCCCGCGTTTCCCCGGACACGTATGGAACCGCCTGACATCTCGGCGCCCACCCAGTCGCCGGCATCGCCGGACACCTCGATGTCGCCGCCCTTCATGTACGCGCCGAGATGCATCCCGGCATGACCCTGCACGGTGATGCGTCCTCTCGTCATGCCGCGGCCGATCCACTTGACACGGCGTGCATCACCGCGAATCTCCACCTGCTCGCTCGCCTCGCCTTCCACGGTGAAGAAATCGTCGACGCGCCGTTGCCGCTTGCCCAGGTACACGGGGAGCGCCCGAATTTCGTCGTTCGTCCTGCCGGCGGTGATGTCCGGCGAGAGCATTTCCGCTTCGAGCGGCACTGAAGGCTCTTCTTTGAGGGTCAGGACGATCAAAGGCGCCTCCATGTGAGCTCTCGGCACTCACCGGGCCGAATGGACGCGATTGCGTCGATCACCACGGCGCGCCGGTAACCGAGGTCACGGAGGCAACGGTATAACACAGAGAAACCGAGCAACAGAGACGAACAGAGAAGTTGGTGAGGTGTTGATCCGTTTCCTCCGTAAGCTCCCTTCGCGATCGCATCGGGTTATTGGCAGGGCCGGATTTCCGGGTCGCGCAGCCGTTCGATCTCCACTGGATAGTTGTCGAACGAGATCGTGTAGACCTTCTGAAACAACGGACGAAGGTACTCTGCGATGGCCGCGTCGCAGGCGGGGTGCACGATGAAATCACGGCCCTCTGTGACCTGGCGCACGTCGCCCTCTTCGACGACGATCTCACCGCCCTTGATCACGTAGCGCGGGTAGGAAAACAGAAAGCCGTGGTCGGGTCTCTCCGGATAGATGGTCACGTCGGCATCGGCGCCTGCGCCGAGATGCCCTTTTCGCGTCAACCCGAGCGATCGTGCCGGACCGGCGGAGGTGATGATGGCGATCTCGTACAACGTGTACTGGCGATCGAGATCGGGAAGCACGATGCGTTCTCTCGCCTTCGCCGGAAGCTTCCTGATTTCCTCCTTCCGGAACTCGACGTCCATCAGGAGATGGATGATTTCCGGATAACGCCAGAAGCCGCCGCCATTCGGATGGTCGGTGGTCAGGAAGATCCGCCACGGATTGTCAATCAGCAGGAGCAGCTCGAGCCCGACCGCCCACTGTACCGCGTTCACCAGATTGCGATCCTTGTAGACGTAGGGAACGATTCCGCACCCGGTCTCGTTTTCGACGTCGAGGTTGCCCCATTTGTGGCCGGTGAGCTGATAGAGCAGGTGCTGCCACGGTCCGTCGGCGGTGATCGTGACGGCGTCGCCGAAGAGCACCGCGCCGGCGTCAGCCGTGAGATTCCCGTGCGCCGCGAATGCCGCGGCAATCCGCGCCGACTCGGACCGCATCGTGCTCCAGTCGTCCCCGCCGTAGGCGTGGAACTGCAGGTGCGCGAGGTGGGCGCGGCGACCCTCGAGCACGTTCATCGTCTCGATGGTGGTGGCGGCGTTGCCGGGGATACCGAGGTTGTTGCAGTGCAGGTGCATGGGATGCGGGAGCTTCAGCTCGTCGGCAATCGCGGCCAGGCCGGCGATGATCCGCGCCGGTGTCACGCGGCCGTAGCCTTCGACCGGCTCGAACAACGCGTTCGCGTTCTTGCCCCACTTCCAGGCGGCGACACCTCCGGGATTGACCGCCTTGACGCCGTATGCCTTCGCCGCCCAGATCATCCAGGCGACGAGATGCCGCGCGCGTTCCTCCTCTCCGGTCTCGAGGAGGTCCAGCATGAGCTCGTTGTTCGCCATCAGCACGAGCGCGGTCTTGTCCACGATCGGGATATCGTGCAGCTCCTCGTGCGTGTGTCTGGCCGACAGGATCGGCACCGCGGCCTCATTGACCGTGGTCCAGCCCATGCCGGCATACAGGTAGCCGGTCGCAAAGGTGGTGGGCGTCATGCCGCCGAGTCCCGCCCGGCGGCCGGGCGCATGCAGGAACCGCCGCGCGGCGCGCTGGTTCTCGGGAACGAGCCCGCGCGCGAAGTTGAGAGCGCCGCCGGCGACGTGCGTGTGGACGTCGACGCCGCCAGGAAACACGATCATGCCTGCGGCATCGATCGATCGCTCGCCCTCAACCGGCTGGCCTTCCGCCACGATGCGGCCGTCCGCGATGTAGATGTCCTTGACAACGCCATCGATGCCGTTGGCCGGATCGTAGACCTTGCCGCCGGTTATTCTGAGCATCGCATTGGCGTCAGGGATTTGGAATTCGTCCCTAATTCCGAATTCCCGCCTGTGCAACGGCGGTTCGGATGCGGCGGATGACGTCCTCATCAGTCGGGTACGGCGACTGAAGCGCGGGCCGCAGCGGCAGCGGGATCTCGTCCATCCGGTACGACGTACCGCGGGCACTGACGCCGGTCACCGCTGTGGTGATATGAACACGGGCCAGCCGGCTCGTGTGCGTCACCTTCGGGTCCAGCACGATCGTCGGAATGCGTGCCAGGTGCTCGATGCCCGGCTGCGGCATCGTCGCACCCGGGTCGGCACCGAGAATGAGCGCTGCGTCGTTGTCGCCGCGGACGAGGAGGTCCACCGTGGAGAATTCGCCGGGATTGAACCGTGGATACCCGCGGCTCAAACTGATCCCGAACGGATAGCCGGTCGTCCACCGCAGGACCATATCGGCGCCGGTGACGTTGCCGTGTCCGCGCATCGGCATGCAGACGAACTTGGTGAACGCGTTCAATTCAGCCGTCAGCGTCAGGATGGCGCCGGAGTTCATGTGCTTGCCGCGCGTCATCGAGACGCCCATGCCGAAGAAGATCACGCCGAATCGCGCGCGCTTCATGCGATCGGCGAGCTCCTGCCATTGCTCCACCGGCAGCCCGGTCTCCGCCACCCGCGCCGCGTCGACGGGCTGGTTCTTGATCAGCGCCCGCAGGGTTGTCGCGACCTCGAAATCGGTGCCCGGCCTGATCTGGAGGAAGATGTCCGCCGCCTTCGCGCTCGGCGTTTCCCGAATGTCGACGAGCACCATCGTCCGCCCCTTGCGGCCTTCAGGGACGAACTTGCCCTTCTGCATGATCGTGTACTTCGTGAAATGCCGCGGGTGGCATTCGGCCGGATTGCCGCCCCAGTACATGATGAAGTCGGCGCGATTCTTGACCTCTCCGAGCGTGCACGTCACCTTGCCGCCCAACTGGGCAGCTATCTCAGTGGGGCCGTGTCAAAGCGAGGTGTGGCTGTCGACCACACCTCCGACCAGTTCGGCGAGCGCAACCGCCTCGCGCTGAGCCTCGCAGGTGACGTTGCTGAGTCCATAGACCAGCGGCATGTTGGCCTGGTCGAGATAGCGGGCCGCCGCTTCCACGGCGTCATCGAGCGTCGCCGGCTTGCCGTCGATCAGCGCATCAGGAAACAGCCGCTCGGCGGTGTGATGCCTGAACCACGCTTCGCCGAGACTGCAGGCGTTCTTCGCTTTGACGATGCGATCGGCGTCGGCGTGCAGTTCGATGTCGTCGCACACGCAGCCGCAGAACGTGCACGTGGCGTCCTTTACAACCGTCAGGGCCATTGAGTCACCGTTTCACGTGTCCGAGGAACGTCACAATCGAACACAAAGGCCGGTAAGGAACGAAGTGCTCAGCGCGTTCCGGATGCGCGCCCGCCCTGACCGGGCGGGATGACGAAGGTTCATCCGAGCTCCCGGCCTGGAAAGCTGCCGCGGATGCGGCGCGGCATGTATCGACCGGACTCGATCATTTCCCATGCCGCCAGCGCTCGCTCCGCCGCGCCGTCGTCTGAAATCCGAAGGATCCCCCGAGCATCGGGTTCGCGTGTATCGGCTTTACGTGATCGGCTCAAGTTCCACTTCCCAGCCCTTCGACGTGGGCATTCCGGTACCGTCGGTATAACGCCCCATCAGCTGACACGTGGGCGGCCCGTACGGGACGAAGATCATACCCTGCGGGACTTTTCCTTCGACGCATCGAAACGTCGCTTCGCCATGTTCGGAACGAACCAGAACGTTCCCGCCCGGCTGCACGCCGACGGCTTTCATGTCGTCAGGATGCATGCTCAGCGTGGAGACGATGGCCTGATATTCCGGGCTGTCCTTGCCCACGTTGATCTGCTGTCCCTGCTTCGTCGTCCGACCCGCGTTCATGATGAAGCGCTGGCGTGCCATGCTGATGCTGCGCGATGCCACCTATGTGATCATAGCGAAAATTCGTAGTGTCCGCCTTCAGGCGGACCTGTACGGGTCCGTAGAGCCGGACACTACCGGAAACCTTCAAGGTCCGCGTACACGCGGTCCGCGCGGGCCACGAGCGCCGCGTAACACGCCGCGTCGTCGCGGCCGGCGGCGAAGACGGTGCAGAGCGGCCGGCCGGCGCGGATTAATTCGCCGGGGCGCGGCACGTCACGGACATCCGCGTCGAGGAGCCAGCCGGTTGTGTCGCCGACCGTGACGTCTTCGCGCGCGAACACGACCGCCTTGCCAACAGCGCCTCGTCCGGATTGGATCGCCAGGCCGTCACACTCGGGCAACGTCCCGCCGGTGCATGCCGCCGCGTGTGCGCCGAAGACGCTCAGCCCGCAGGCACGTTCGACGAGCTCCATCGAGGAAGTCCAGCGCGGATTCACCTCGACCGCAAGCGGACACCCGTCGCGGGCAATGAAATCGATGCCGTTGACGCCGACGAGCCCGAATTCCTCGACGACCGCGCATGCAAGTACGCGTGCACGTTCAACGAGAGCGCCGCTGCCCGCGTGCGGCGCGAGAATATTGCCGCAGTAACGATAATCGGCGGCACCGAAGGCCGCGTCGCCGACCAGCTGGCGCGTCACGCCCAGCGGTGCTGTCCGATTGCGTCCTGCGACGAACACGACCGAACCGGGCGTGCCTTCGATCAGTTCCTGCAGGTAGCACGCGTGCGGTATTCGTGAGCCGCGCGTCCACTTGTGAACGGCGTGCCCGCCTCCCGAGGCCAGCGGCTTGACGAGCCACTCGCGGTCATCCGGCGTTTCGTCTCCGATACGGGTCATGACCTGTGGAACGGGGATCTTCCGTTCGCGGAGGGCGTGCGCCAGACGCCGCGGATCGCGTACGCGGCGGAGCACTGCCGGCGGATTCCCCCACAGCTCACGGCCCGCGGCCAGCGCGCGCACGTCATCGGGGTGATTTTCGAAATTCGACAGGTAGGTGACCGCATCGCATTCGACAGCCCGCGTCGCGCGTGCCGCCGCTCGCGCAGAAAATGGACGGGGAATCGACAACGCGCGCACTGACGCGTGCTGGTCCGCGTCCGCGAACGCGTCGATCGCGGTCACGTCGAACCCGGCGCGGCCCGCGGATTCCGCTGCTGCCCGCGTCGAGACGCCGGCAATCACGACTCGTGGCATTCAGGCCAGGCCGAGACGCGCGCGCGCCGCTGCGGCACCGATCACATGCAGGTGATCGAGCACAGTGCCGCGTGCTTCCCTGATGCCCAACGTGGCCACCAGCGCGGCGGAGCGGCCACCTGCGAGTCCATCCGCAATCAGGGCGGCGCCTTGCGCCGCCTGCTTGCTCACGGAAGCAAAACCGGCGAGCGCGTGAACTGCCGGTTCGGCCATGACGGTGCGCAGGCGGCTCGCAATCTGGTCACGCACGGCATCGACGCGCCCGAGACGGCCAGACAGGATCACCTGCCGCACGCCTGCCACGGAGGCCGCCATCACCGCGACAGCTTTTACGGCGCTTTCGAGGTAGGCGTCCCAGGCGAGACGGCCAGCCGGCGTGCCCGGCGCCGCAAGCACGTCCACCGGCGCGTCGGGTGTTCCGGCGATCGTGCCGACGCCGCCTTCGAACAGCATCCGTTTGGACACCGCGCCCGCGAGGTATGCGACCTCGCCGTCCAAGGCACCAGCCGCGCGCAGTCCAAGCGGACCGGATGTTCCGCCAAGACCGTCGACGATGGTGCCGCGATCCACGGCGAGCGCGGCGGTGAACGCTCCGCCCAGCTCGAGCAGAATAAAAGACACGTCACGCTCTGCACACCCGTGCCGCGCGGCCTGCTCGCGCACGGCGAGTGCCGCTGCACACACCTTGTCAGCCGTGCCCATGTCGACGCGGTTCACTTTGCGCTGCGGCGGCACCGACTCGAGATGGATGACGCCAGGCGTGAGCACAACGGGCAAGGACGTTCGCGCGAGCGCCCGCATGAGCGAGCGAAGTCCGCCAATCCCGGCGGACTCGCCCTCGACGGCAAGATATGCCAGTCGAAGATCGCTGTCGCTCAGATCGCGAACGGCCGTGAGCGGCAGACCATATCCGGACGGTCCGGCCACGAGATCGAGCGGTGCCGTGGCATTGGCATCATCGAGAATGCCGATCAGCAGCGCCGGATCGGCAAGGGCCTCCCGCGTCGGCAGGGACCGGTCGAGAAACACATGACCATCGTGCAGGCCGCAGATGTCCAGGCTGACCGTCCCAGGGTCGATTCCGATGACGCGTGGCATTCTGATTCGAGCGCAGTCCTTCCGCGATTTGGAGCTCACGACGATCAACGCAGAAACCGCAGAACAATGGAGGCTCTTCTGCGTGTTCCGCAGGCTCTACGTTGATCGCGGGTGTCGAAGCATCTTCCCGCCCGCCGGAGCGGAGCGGAGCTTGCGGGGTCCCCACCCCTCGACTTCGCTCGGGGCGCCCTGAGCTTGTCGAAGGGCGCGAGCGACGGCGATGGGGGTCCGGCGGCGCGAAGCCCCCGCTCTAGCCGTGCTTGCACGGCTAGAATGTGTACGAACCTGTCAAGTTTACCGTGCAAGCACGGCTTAGGCGCGCGGCAGCGCGCCCGCGAGGGAGCGGAGCGGGGCAAAGGGGTCCCCGCGAGCGACCGAGCCGGGGTGTGGGGCAGAGCCCCACGTTAGTACGTCACGCTTTCGCAGCCCCGACCTCGCGAGCGATCTCGGCGATGCTTTCGGCGTCGAGCAGGAGGTCGTTGCGCTCAAACAGTCGGGCGATGCAGGCCCTGTGAATCTGCATCTTGAGGTTGCCCACAGCCATCGCCCCGAAGACGAGCGCTCCCTCGCGATCGACGCCATCGTCGGCCGCCTCGATCCCTTCAACGCCGGGCGGCGGCACCGCGTTGACGTCGGCAACGCCGCACAGCCCGGCACGTCCGATCCAGGCATCACGTGGAATCAGAGAAACGCCGGCACTGCCTGCGTTGAGCAGCAGCGTGGCTCCTTCGAGGACCGCTTTCGCCTGTGATGGTTCCGCCAGCGTGACCCCACGTACGGCGCCGCCGAAGCGTGTCTGGATTCGATGAGACACGCCGGCCGCCGCTTCCTGCCGCCGGGACGTGACCACAACATCCGCGCCGGCCCCGGCGAGCAGGCCGGCCGCGCGCATGCCGACGGGGCCGGTCCCTGCGGTGACGACAGCGCGGCGCCCCTTGATTTCACCAATGGCATTTTGCAGCTTGGCGACCGCAGCCACGGCGGTGGTATTCGAACCGTTCGAATCGAGCATGACCGAAACGCGCAATGGACCGAAGAATGCCTTGCGCACGGCTGCGAGGAGCCGTTCGCCGGCGTCCATGTCGGCGCCGCCGATGAAGATTGCAGTGTGATGAAGGTGTTTCCGACTGCGCGTGAAAATCGCGCCGTGAACGAGATCGCGGACCGCGTCCTCGACGACGCCACCGTAGCTCATGACCTCGTCGGCGCCCGCGTCGAGCGCGACGATCCGATCGAAGACACTCGGGTGCGGCGAGGTGTCGAGCTGAAGAAGAAGTTTGCGCACGCCCCCAACAACCACGGAGGACGCAGAGAACGCGGAGGTTCAATCCTGCCGTTGGGGCCGTCGACGTACTCAGCACCATCCCCGGCTTCGTCGACGGGAAAAAACAACAGGATTTTTCCTCCTGTCCTCCGCGTCCTCCGCGGTGAGTCTCCCGTTCTCGGGCGATGTCCCAGGCGCCCTACACACCGACCCCGTGCTTCCGCTCGGCGTTGCTCGCGAACGGGTGCTTCGCCGTCTTTGCCCCGGCAATGACCTCGCTCACGGTCGGTTTCCCGGCCAGGGCGCGCTGGATGGCCTCCCGCGTGGCCTGATAGTTGAAATCGTAGATTTTCTGGTCGTTGCTCGCTTCCCAGTGGATGAACACGCCGACCAGGACACAGTAGTCTTCAGCCTTGTCGCGCGGAATGATGCCGCTCTCGACCGAATCGACGACCGCGCGCGCGACGGCGGCCTGCGCCGGTCCGAACATCTGAACCGCCTGCTTCGCGCCCTTGATCGTCACCTTGTTGAACAGGAGGGTGTCGGGCTTGGCCGGCAGGTTCGGTGTGACGACCGCGAGCAGCGTGGTGAACCCGTCTTTGTTGTTCGAGAGCGCGTTGCAGAAGGCGGTGCCCGCCGGGCCCGTCTTGGAACCGATGATCAGATCGACGTGCGCAACCTCATTGCCGTCGCCGACCAGCGACTCGCCGAGAAAAAAGTCCGCTGCCATGTTCGACCACTCCCTTCTCGAAGAACGATCACGTCTTTAAACGTGGGGCTCCGCCCCACACCCCAGCTCGGTCGTTCGCGGGGCCCCTCCGCCCCGCTCCGCTCCCTCGCAGGCGCGCTGTGCGCGCCCAAGTCGTGCTTGCGCACGGCAGACTTGACACGTTCGTACACATTCACATCGTGCAAGCACGGCTAATGAGGCGACGAGTATATATCACGCGAACGATCTGATGATGAGCCGATTCGGTGAAGCTCACCGCAAGAGGACGCAGAGGACAAGTCGAAAACCCTCTACCCTTCAGACTTGAACCCTCCGCGTCCTCAGCGTCCTCCGTGGTCATCAGACGTCCATGATCTCGATCGTCCGCCGCAGGCTCTCGAGAGGATCGCGTCCCGGCGTCGGCCGGTACTCGTGAGCCACGTAACCGGTAAACCCGAGCTCGGCGATCGTGTTCGCCACGAAGCGGTAGTTGATCTCCTGCGTGTCGTCGATTTCGTGCCGGCCCGGCACACCAGCCGTGTGGAAGTGCGCGATCAAGGGGAAGTATTCGCGGATGTTGGCGGACAGATCGCCTTCCATGATCTGCACGTGGTAGAGGTCGAAGAGAATTTTCACGCGCGGCGAGCTGACGCGCCGGCAGACGTCGGCGCCCCACGCGAGACGATCGAAGATGGCATCGGCGCGGCCGAACTCGGGATCCTTGTACTTGCTGTTGACCACCTCGATGCAGATGGTGACGTTCTTGTCCTCCGCATGCGTTTTGATCCGGTTGAGCAGGTTGACGCAGTGCTCCTTTCCCTCCTCATCACCGATGCCGCGCCGCTCACCGCCGACGGTGATGATGTTCGGAAAGTGGTGGGCGGCGCACAGATCGATCTCCTCGTGCATCGAGGGCTCGATTGCCGCGTGCAGCTCCGGCCTGATGAGACCGTCACGGATGGTGACCCCCATCGCCGGCGCCATCGTGCAGATCAGGCCGTGCTTCTCGAGCGTCGGCCAGTCCTGCGGACCCACGAGATCGAACCCGGCGTAACCGGCACGGGCCGCCTCGCGGCACATCTCGTCGAACGTCAGCGCGGACGATGGCCCGAAGGCGAAGCGCATCAGCGCCTGCTTGATGCGGCCTCGCCTCGCCAGGCGCGCAGGCTGGGCGGTTGCAGCTGCCGCCGCGGCACCCGCAGCGACCGTCGCGAGAAACGATCGGCGGTTCATATGCGGCGTGTTCTATCACAGATGGGCAGGCGAGGTGGGGTTGGGCAAGTGGGTCGGTTGGGTCGAGTAGGTCGGGTGGGTCGAGTGGGTCGAGTGGGTGGGTCGGGTAATCAAGGAGGCCGGGGGGGCGCCGTCAGATGGCGTAGGTAAATGCACCTCAATTCATTTCACCAGCAGCTATTGCCTGATTCACCTGCCGCCATCTGCCCCGCCAACCCCACCTGCCCCACCTGCCCTTCCGATACAATTCGGGCCAACCATGAGGCACCTCTGATGTCCAGGCTCAATCCGCCATTCCGGGCAGACCACGTCGGCAGCCTGCTGCGGCCGCCGGCCCTGATCGACGCGCGCCGGCAACACCGGAGTGGGGAGATCTCGAACGACGCGCTGCGCCGCGTCGAAGACATCCACGTCCGCGAGGTCGCCGCGAAGGAGGAAGCCGTCGGCCTGAAGAGCATCACTGACGGAGAGTTCCGCCGGACCTTCTTTCATATCGACTTCCTCGAACGGCTCCAGGGCGTCACGGTGAGCGGCGGGATCGAGACGAAGTTCAAGAGCCAGGCGGGCGAGATCAATTTCGCCCCGCCCAGCCTTTCGGTCACCGGCAGGCTGCGGCACGTGAACGACATCCAGCGGGCGGATTTCGAATTCCTCAAGTCGGTGACGCGGGAAACGCCCAAGGTCACGATCCCGTCGCCGACCATGGTCCACTTTCGCGGTGGCCGTCAGACGATCGACATCGACGCGTACCCAGACATGGACGAGTTCTTCACCGACCTCGCCCGGTGCTACCGCGATGAAGTCGACTCGCTGTATCGGGCGGGCTGTCGTTACATTCAGATGGACGACACCAACCTCGCCTACCTCTGCGACCCGAAACTCCGCGCCGGTGCAAAGGAACGCGGCCACGATCCCGACCAGCTGCCCCGCGCCTACGCAGGATTGATCAACTCGGTGATCGACAACCGGCCGAAGGACCTGACCGTCGCCGTGCATTTGTGCCGCGGCAACTTCAAGAGCGCCTGGGTCGCCGAGGGCGGGTACGAGCCGGTCGCGGAGGTGCTTTTCAACGAGCTCAACGTCGACGCGTACTTCCTCGAGTACGACGACGAGCGCGCTGGCGATTTCCGGCCGCTGCGATTCGTACCGAACAACAAGACCGTGGTGCTGGGGCTGGTCACGACCAAGACGGGAACCCTCGAGTCCCGCGACGACCTGCTGCGGCGCGTCGACGAGGCCGCGCGCTACATGCCGCGCGAGCAGATGTGTCTCAGCCCGCAGTGCGGATTTTCGAGCACGGTCGAGGGCAATGTGATCACGGAAGCGGACCAGTGGGCGAAGCTGCGGCTGGTGGTCGAGACCGCACGCAAGATCTGGGGGGAGTAGGTCAGGTAGGTCGAGTAGGTCAGGTAGGTCGAATGGGTCGGGTAGGTTGACAGTGCCCCACCTGC
This sequence comes from Acidobacteriota bacterium, assembly GCA_046726355.1. Classification (GTDB taxonomy): domain Bacteria; phylum Acidobacteriota; class Vicinamibacteria; order Vicinamibacterales; family CAVVIG01; genus QHWF01. The sequence goes on from JBKPAI010000006.1 coordinate 65,459, forward strand.
CCCCACTTGATCCTCTATTGCTTCATCGCGCCATCCCAGTGTTCGGCCGCCTTGCCATCACTGATCCGCCACATGTCGAACCAGGTCGTCGTGTAGGTCTTCGACGGATCCTTCGGATCCTTGTACTCCCGCGGGAACGCCACCATCACCAGATCGCCTGCAGCAATGACGGCGACGACCTTGGTCTGCATTTTTTCCGGCAGCGGTTTGCGCGGGCGGCTGCCGAAGAATTTCACGACCGCGTCACGCCCTGAAACGACCAGCGGATTGTGTTGAATGTACTCGGGCGTCAGCCATTTGTCGGCCTCGTCCCAATGATTGCATTCCAGCAGATCGCGGACGATGTGCAGCGCCACCTGCTTGTTGGCGTGCAGCTTGGGATCGCGGTCGGTGAACAGCGACTCGGCGTCGGCAACGGCGGTCACCGGCGCCTGCGCGGCGAGACGCGCTGACGCCCCCAGCGTCAGAACGAGAACGGCTGCGATGGCGCGACTCTTCACCGGCGTCCCTCCTCCTGCCGCAGTCCGTACACGAACAACGCGCTGCCCGCGGCAATCGCCACGTACTGCTTGCCGGCGACGGCATAGCTCATGGGCCCGGCCGACACCTGGCCGCCGACGCTGCCCTTCCACAGCATCTCGCCGGTCCGCGCGTGCAGCGCGAAGAACCAGCCTTCGCGTCCACCCGCGAACACGAGATCGGAGGCGGTCGACAGCACGCCGCTGTCGGTCACATCGCTCATCTTGAACTGCCACTTCAACTCCCCGCTACGCGGATCGAAGGCCTGGATCGCTCCCCAGGCTTCTTCGGGAAGCCGCTGATTGACCGCCCCGGGACCGGTTCTCAGCGGCGGCACCGGCACCGTCGGAAACCGGCCGACGTACTGATTCCCGGGCTTGTATTCGATCGCGACTTTGGGATCTTTCGTGTACGTCGATGACGTGTCCATCCAGCTTGGAATGTAGAAGAGGCCGGTGCGCGGGCTGTACGACGGCGAGTACCAATTTGTCGCGCCCTGGTTGTTCGGATAGACGAGCGTGCCTTCCGGCGTCGCATGCAGCACACGCTTCGGCACGCCTTTCTCGTCGATGCCTTCGGCCCAGTTCACGCGCACGAACGGCTTGCCCTGCAGGAACTCGCCGGTCGCGCGATCGAGGACGTACCAGAACCCGTTACGGTTCGCCCAGAGCATGACCTTGCGCGTGCGGCCGCGCCACTCGAGATCGGTCAGCACCGGCACCTGCGTCGAGTCGTAGTCGAACTCGTCGTGCGGCGTGAACTGATAATGCCATTTCAGCTTGCCCGTGTCGGGATCGAGCGCGACGACCGAATCGGAGTAGAGGTTGTCTCCGGGCCGCGGGTCGGCGTTCCAGTCCGGTCCCGGATTTCCCACACCCCAGTACATGAGATTCAAGTCCGGGTCGTACGATCCGGTCACCCAGATCGAGCCGCCGCCGCGCTCCCACGCGTTGCTCTCTGCGGGCCACGTGTCGTGTCCTGGCTCACCGGGCCCAGGAATCGTGTTGAACCGCCACACCTCCTTCCCGGTCTTCGCGTCGAAGGCGGCGATGAATCCGCGGATGCCGTACTCGCCGCCGGCCGGACCGATGATGACCTTGTCCTTCACGACGAGCGGCGCCATCGTAAACGAGTAACCGAGGTCGGGCTTGGAGATTGACACGTCCCAGACCGGCTTGCCGTTTCTCGCATCAACGGCAATCAGGCGCCCGTCGATGGTGCCCATGAACAGCGTGTCGCCGAGAATGGCCAGTCCGCGGTTCACGCGCCCGCAGCAGACGCGCGCCAGCGGCGACAGCCGGGGCGAATACATCCAGAACACTCGTCCCGTGGCGGCGTCGAGGGCAACCACATGGTTGGGCGCGAGGACGGTGTACATCACGCCATCGACCACCAGCGGCGTCGCTTCGAATTTCTCCGTCGGTTCCGCCGGCGCGCGCGTCTGAAAGACCCACTGCAGCTCCAGGTTCCGGACGTTGGCCGGCGTGATTTGCGTCAACCCGCTGTACCGGTGACCGAACACGCCGCCGGAATACGTGAGCCAGTTGTGCGGCTCGCGATCGGCGCGCAGAAGGCGATCGAACGACACCTGCTGGCCGTGGAGCGACGCCGCCGCGGCCATGAACGCCGCGGCCAGGACGAAACGGCATTTCATTGGCGTGGCCCTTTCAATGAAAACAGATAGGCGACGAGATCGGTGACCTCATCGCCGCTCAGCTTCCCTTGGTACGACGGCATCTTCGATTCCTTCACGAACGTGTACTGCCGCAGCGCCGATTTCGGCAATGAGAGGAGCCGCTCGTTTGCGTCGATCAGCTGGATCGAGAAGGTGTCGTAGTTGAGCAGCCGTCCCGAGATCGCCGCGCCTTCTTCCGTCACGAGCTCGATATAGCGGTTGCCCGGGCGGATGAGCAGGTTCGGATCGAGGAGCTTCTGGCGAAGCTCGGACGCGGTCCGGATCGTGGCGATCTCGCTCAAATCGGGGGCGACTCGCGGGCCGACACCGTTGACGCGGTGGCACGAGCGGCACTCGCCCTTGCCGTCGAACAGGGCCTTGCCGCGTGACGAGTCTCCGCCGATGCCGCTGTCGGCCGGCTCGCCGCGGGCCGCCGCCGACGCCAGGTTCCGCAGATAGGCGACAATCGTCACCGCCTGCGCCTCCGAGAAACCGCTCGGCGGCATCGTCGTTCCCGGAATGCCGCTGCGGATGACGGCGATGATCTCCGGATCGGTGGCGACGCGGCGAAACAGCCCGCGTCCGAGATCGATGCCGGGAATGCCGTCGCCGCCGGCGCCATGACACCCGGCGCAGCTTCCCTGATAAAGGCGCGATCCGTTTTCGATGTCTGCGGCAGTATAACTGTGCTCCTGGGCGATGGGTGCTGACGCCAGCACGGTCGCCACGGCGCAGCACGCAGCTGTGCCGCCTAGGAAAGATCGCGTGCGCATGAGCAACTCTCGATGAGATTTGTGATTGTTCAATGCTGATTCACTCGTCAATGACGGTCACAGCACTCAACAGTCAACCCTCACCAAACAACAATCTCTAGAACGTTGTAATCTTACGCCACTATGAGGCAGCGCGACCTGGGAACCAGAGGACTGCGAGTCTCGGCGATCGGGCTCGGGTGCATGGGGATGTCGCAGAGTTATGGCACACCGGACGAGGAGGAATCGATCCGCACCATCCACCGGGCGCTCGATCTCGGCATCACGCTGCTTGATACCGCCGATGCCTACGGCAAAGGGGCCAACGAGATCCTGGTCGGGCGCGCGATTCGTGAGCGCCGGGCCGGCGTGGTCCTCGCCAGCAAGTTCGGGCTGCTGCCGAATCCCGCGGGCGGAACAGCTGTGGAGGTCGACGCACGGCCCGCGCGCGTGCGCAGCTGTTGTGAAGCGAGCCTGGCCCGCCTCGGTGTGGACACGATCGATTTGTACTACCTGCATCGGGTCGATCCGAAGGTACCGATCGAAGAGACCGTCGGCGCGATGGCGCTGCTGGTGCGCGACGGCCTGGTCCGCTTCCTCGGCCTGTCCGAAGCGGGCCCGCAGAGCATCCGCCGGGCGCATGCGACGCACCCGATCGCGGCCCTGCAGAGCGAATATTCCCTGTGGACGCGCGATCCTGAACGCTCCGTCTTTCCCGTCTGCCGCGAGCTCGGAATCGGCTTCGTGCCGTTCAGCCCGCTAGGCCGCGGCTTTCTCACCGGCGCCGTGAAGGATACGGAAACCCTGGAGAGCACCGACGTGCGCCGGAAGCTGCCGCGGTTTCTGCCGGAGAACTTCGCGAAGAATCTGGCGCTGCTGCGCCCACTCGACGAGATCGCCCAGACCCTGGGCTGTTCGTCGTCGCAGGTCGCACTGGCGTGGGTGCTCGCCAAAGGCGCGGACATCGTCCCGATACCCGGCACGAAACGCCGACGATACCTCGAAGAGAACGCCGCCGCCGCGGACATTGTGCTCAGTGGACAAGAGGTCGCGACGCTCGACGAAGCCTTTCCCGTTGGCAGTGCGGCAGGCACCCGGTATGGCGCGGACGCGATGCGCCTGATCGAGAGCGAGCAGAGTGCTTGAGAGTTCAAAAATCAATCGTCGCGCTGACTTTGAAGAACCGCGGCTGCAACACCGACGTCGGCGTCAACCAGTTGAAGCCGCCGGCGGGATTGCGGGTGAAATTCTGGTTGTAGGTGAGCACCGGCGAGGCGTTCGTGATGTTGTAGACGTCCACGCCGACGTTGGTCCGCGTCCGGCCGTACCGCAGAATCTTGGCGAAGCGGATGTCGATCTCGTTGACTCGATCGCCGTACAGGGTGCCTGGCGGGATCAGGTTGACGGTCACGTTCTGCGCGTTGTTCGAGAGCGGCCGGCCGAGGATCGGCTGAATCTCGGCGTTCTGTACCGCGTACAAGGCCGCGAGCGCGCCGCCCTGGTCGCTGCGGACGGTGCCGGCGACCTGAACGTCGACTTTCGGAACGGTCCACGAGCCGAGACCGGTGAACCGCGTGACCCAGCCCGTATCGACGTGGCACCATGGGATGGTCGAATTGATCGTGGCGACCGTCGGCGCCCCCGCCGCCGCCGTGCCGAATCCACCGAAGACCGTGGTGACGGCGTTCAGCTCCGGAAGCTGCGCGCGAATGGCGCAGTTGTCCGCGACTGTGTTCCCGGCATTGAAGCCCCCCTGGAAGAAAAGCGCGCTGCGTGGCCGCGCGCTGACATTCAGCAGGAGGCCGTGAGACCGGTGATACTGCTCGCCGTAGTTGCTCGCCTTCGTGAACAGGTTGTCAACGACTGAGGCCACGTTCTGGTTGGCGTTGTAGAGATCGGTAATCGTCTGGCCGCTCGTCGGAAGCCGCGGATCGGACGGCACGACAATGCTGAACCTGCCGAAGTCCGGAATCGACTGCGCCCGGTTGTCTGTGACGACGAAATTCGTGAGCCACCGGCGCGTGTACCCGAGTTCGACCGACATGCGCGGCAGGATCTCGTGCTGCACCGATACGCCGATGTTCCAGTCGGCCGGCCGCACGCCCCAGCCGTTGAGCAGCGCCGGATCATAGGTCGTATCAAACACCGGCTGCCCGAATGCCAGGTTGCTGATCTGTCCGCAGCTGTCACCTCCGGCTGCGGACAGGTTCTGCGCCAGCGGGTTCAGGAGATCACAGTCGGGGACGAAGTTGTCGTTCAGGTCGTTCCACGTCCGCGTCGTGGTCGTCTGCAACCGTGACGTCGGCCTGCTGCCGGCGTAGGTATTGCTGTTCTGCGCCGCTTCGAGATATTTCCCGGCATTGATTTTCAGCGAGGTCTTGCCTGTGCCGCGCACGTCCCAGGCGAGCCCGCCACGTGGCGACAAGTCGTTGTAGCTGTCAACACCGGCTGTTCTCGGATAGGTGACGATGCTCGGAAGGAACCGCACGCCGCCGACCTGGACCGCGGGATACCAGCTCCAGGCATGGTCGAAGCGAACGGCGCCTTGCACGGTGACCCGGCCGAGCGTCCACTGATCCTGTCCGTAGAAGGCGTCGTAGCGGACGCGGTTCTTGATCCAGAACCGGTTGATGTTCTCGGTGAGTTGATCGGGAACGCCGTTTTGCGTGCGGTACTGCAGGAACTGGTTATTGCTCGAGTTGTTCTGGTTGTCGACGAGGAAGCCGCCCAGGTACCCGAACTTCATGTTCTGAGCGCCGGTCACGTAGGACGCCGACGCCCGCCAGTTGTGGTTCCCTTGCCAGTTGGCGGCCCAGTTCTCCGATCGATAAGTGAGGTTCGCGATGTTGCCGTTGTCCGCGCAGCCGCGCGCCGTCGCACACTGTTCAACGACGCGCACGATGTCGCGCGACGGGTTGCCGGGCATTTCAGAGCCGCCCCACCGACTGAGATACGTTCCGAACCCGGCCTCCATCAGCAGCCGGCTCGTCATCGTCGACGTCCACGTCGCCTGCTGAACGCGCTGCCCGTAGGGATGGAGGTACGTGCCGGTCTCCGGTGCCATCGTCGCACTGCACGAGGGATTGGACGATGCCGGCGCGCCGCAGATGATTTCATTCGGTTTCGACTGCCGGCACCCGCCATCGACGCCAGGGAACGCGGCGCCCTGGCATGGCTGCTGCTCGTCCCAGAACACGTTGAACTTGTGCTTCGGATTCGCCTGAACCGTCAGCCGCAGCGATGCGTTTCTCCAGCTGCCCGCCTGCACCGCGGGACGACTCAGGTCCGCAACATACGTCCGCTTCGTCGGATCGCCGAAATTCTTGTTGGCAAACATGCCCGGCACGGTGCGGTGGCTGCCTTCGTCTCTGAATTGTCCAAAAAACCAGACATGATCCCTCTTGATTGGACCGCCGATGCCGACGTTGTAGTCCCACAACTTCGTCAGCGCGCCTGGAGCCGTCAGGCCGCGCTTCTGCAGATCGGCGGTAAAGTTGTCGCCGACCATCCCGCCAGTCACACCCGAGGCGTACACGGATCCTTTCACCAAATTCCCGCCCGTCTTCGGCACGATGCTGAGCGTCGGCCCCCCGACTTCCGCCTCGCCCATGCCGCCCGACGATGTGAGCGCGATCTCCTGAGCGTTGCCGATATCGGGGACGTAACTCGAGACGCCGGCGCCGTTGAAGGCGGCGCCGGTGTTCAGGCCGTCGACCTGGATGCGGCCTTCGTTGTTGCGGCCGCCTGTGCCGCCGAACACCAGCATTCCGGGCGTCACCTGGATATCCAGCGCGGACCCCGTCTGCGTCATCGTCGCGGGGATGAGCGTCATGACGCCGGCGTACGCGCGGGCGGCGGGCAACGCGGTGACGATTTCGTTGCTGAGGACCGTCTGTCGCTTCACGCTCTGGGTATCGATGATCGGGCTCTCGCCGGTGACGGTGACAGATTCCTCGATCGACCCGACCTTCATCTCCGCATTGACCGTCGCGGTGAACGATCCCGTCAGCTCGATCCCTTCACGTTTGAACGTATTGAACCCGGCGAGCGTAAACGTGACCACGTAGGTGCCGGGACGCAGATCGACGATTCGGTACTGACCGGTGCTGTCGCTGACCGCGGACCGTGCCCGTTCGATCAGCGCGTCGCTCGCTGCCTCGACGGTGACGCCGGGAAGCACGGCGCCGGTCGGATCCCTGACGGTTCCCGTGATCGACGCCTGCGCCAGGACGACCCGGGGCACCAGGCTCACGAACGCGATCGCCAACAGCCAGTTGCTGCGTGCAGGCACGCCGGCACCCTCCTTCCGGTGACCCTACCGCGGAGGACGCAGACGAAGCGGTGGTGCAATCCTGAAAAGCAACAGGATTCTTCCTCCTGTCCTCCGCGTCCTCCGTGGTGCGATTGTCATATCTCGGAAGCACTCCACCCATTAGAAGTCGAACGTCACGTTGAACCGCACGAATCGGGGCGCCAGGATCGTCGTCGGGTTGTTCCACGTCGCTCCGTTGGGGGTGAAAAAGTCGTACTGGTTCTCGTAGGCGGTGCCGTAGTTGGTGTTCAGCAGGTTGGTCAGGTCGATGCCAACGTCCGCGCGCCGGCCGGAAAACCGCAGCGTCTTGGCGAACCGCATATCCACCTGCGTCCGCCGATTGTCCGCGTACAGCCGGCGGTCGCTGTTGTCGAGCAGGGCGACTGTCGTGGTCCCGTTCGGCAGACCGCCCGGCGGAATGCGGCCGAGGAGGCTCTGCACAACGAGGTTCGGTACCTGCATGTTCGCGCCGCTCGGGTTCGTTCCGCTCCGCAGCGCGCCCGTATTCGTGGTCACGCCCGGCGGGTTGGCGCCGTCGCGCAAGAGCGGCGGCTGCGAGCGTAACGTGGCGCTGACGAGCACATCAATCCGTGGAACTCTGTACGATGCGAGGCCGCGGAACGTCGTCTGATACGGCTCCACGTCGTGACAGTTTCGCGGATCCGGGCTGTCAATCTTCACGACGCTATCGCAGGTGTCCTCGTACAAGCGCCCCGTCGTCGTGCCGCCCTGAAGCGTCAGGCTGGTCCTCAGACGCGCGTTCAGCGTCACGTCGACGCCCTGCCAGTACCTCTTCCGCGCCGGACCGTAGTCGCTTTCAAATGTCACGTAGTTGTCTGCACGGCGTGCTGCCGCGGCATCCGTCTGCGTATACACCGCAACCGGGTAACCGCCGCCGCCGGGGAGTCTCGGGTCGCTCGGCGCATTAATCACCCACCTCTGGTAATCCGAGGGACCGACGGCCAGGTTGTCCGTCACGGTGAAGTTTCCCCACCAGCGGCGGTTGTAACCAAGCTCCAACGACACGCGCGGAAAAAGTTCCTGCTGCAGGTTGATGCCGTACTGCCAATCGACGGGCCGCACGCCCCACCCCTTGAGGAGATCGGGATTCACCCGTGTCGACGTGCCGGGTCTGCCGAAATTCAGTGAGTTGTCGGTCAGCGCGCCGCAGGTGTCGCCGCCCGGCACGATTTGCATAGCCGGGTTGAGGATGTCGCAGTCGACGACGTAGTTGCGGTTGGTGTCGGTCCAGCTCCGCGCAACATTGGTCACGATGCCGTTCTGCGCAGGGTTGGTCTGGGTGTAGATCGTATCGTTCGTTCCCGGCGCCAGGTAGCGTCCGAGGTGGAACTTGACGGCGGTCTTGCCGTTGCCGAACACGTCGTAGGCCGCCCCCATGCGCGGCGAGATGTCGTTGTACGCGTCGACGCCTATCGTCCGCTCGATGGTGACGGGATTCGCGTTGAAGCGCGAGGTCAGCGTCGTACCGTTGTGTTCGGCGGGGCTGAAACTCGAGGCCCGATCGTAGCGGACGGCTCCCTGCAGCGTGAGCTTCCTGAGCGTCCAGGTGTCCTGCACGTACAGCGCCGCTGTGCTGGTCCGGTCCGCGGTCTGGAAATTCGGCAGGCGGTACGTGAACTGGTTGGGGACGCCATTCTGGAAGCGGTAGGCCAGCTGCGAATCGTTCGTGACGGTGGTCGTGTCGGCAATCAGGTACGCACCCTGGTAACCAACCTTCATGCTGTGGGCGCCGGTGACGTACGAGGCCGAGGCGCGCCAGTTGTTCGGATTGCCGTAATTGTCCATGTAGGTGGCGAGACCGCGATAACTGAAATTGGCGCGGTGGCCGGCTATGGCCGACTGCTCCGTCACCGGAATGAGATTGAAGATGCCGTCGGGCGGAAGCTGGCCTGGCCCTCCGGCGTGGCGATAGGCGAACCGTGAGTAGCCGGCTTCGAGCAGAACCTTGCTGGTCAGCGCCGACGTCCACGTCGCCTGCGTGACCCAGTAGGGGAAGTCGAAGTAGCCGGTGTTCGCTTCGGGCGACTGCGTCGTCGACCCGAGCGCCATCCACTCGGCGGGGCGCGTGCGACAGCCTTTTCCGCTCGTCGTCAGCGTCGACCCCTCGCAGCGGTACTGGTTCTCCTGCGAGAAGGTCACGCGATTTTTTGGCGTGATCTGCCCGGTGAACCGCGCCGACCAGATGTTCCTTCCCTGAACGTTCCGCGGCTCGATGCTGTCGTCGCGCAGGTAGTCCCAGCGTGCCGGATCGCCGGCGTACTGGTTGATGCCGATGCCTTCCACGCCCTGGGCGGTCATGAACTTTCGATAGCTGCCGAAGAACCAGAGCCGGTCGCGCTTGACGGGGCCGCCGAATGAGCCGCTGACGTCGTAGGAGTTGATGATGGCGGGCGGGTTCGTGATGCCGATGCTTCGCAGGTCGTCGTCGATGTTGTCGCCGGTCGACCACTCGCCGGCGCCGTTGTAGAATGCCTGGCCGGAGAACTTGTTGCCGCCGGATCGCGGCACCAGGTTCATCGTCGGCCCGCCGGTCTCGTTCTCGCCAAGCCCGCCGGAGACCAGCACGGACACCTCTTCCACGTTGTTCGTGTCATATGTGAGCGACGACACCCCGCCGCCATTGAAGGCCGCCGCAACGGTCATGCCGTTGATGCTCATGCGTCCTTCGTTGGTTCGTCCGCCGTGCGCGCTGAAGAACGTCATCGTCGGCGTCGCCGCCAGGCCATTGTTGTCGACGGTGAGGCCGGCCATCGCGTTCAGCACCGCGCCGTAGGCTCGCGTCGCCGGCAGCGTCTCGAGGACGTTCGCGCCGATCACCGTCTCGCGCCGAGTGTTCTGCACGTCCACGACCGGCGACTCGCCCGTCACGGTCACGGTTTCCTCGAGCGACCCGACCTTCATCTCGATCGAAACCGTGAGCGTCGCGGAGCCGGCGAGCTCGATGCCTTCGCGCTTGACCGTGGAGAACCCAGGCAGGGTGAACGTCACCGTGTAGGTGCCGGGTCGTAAATCGACGATGCGATAGAGCCCGGAGCTGTCGGTCGTCGAGGAGCGGGTCTTCTCGATGAGGACGTCGCTGGCGGCTTCAACCGTCACGCCGGGCAGGACCGCACCCGACGCGTCCTTGACCGTTCCCGTAATCGACGCCTGCGCCAGGCCGATCCGGGGCGCGAAGATCACGAACGCGATTGCCAAGAGCCCTCTGCCGCGAGCAGCCATCGTGGACATCCTTCCTCCTCTGACCGTCCGGCGCGCCGGCAGGGGCACCAGAGGCGCGCAGACTGATATTCCACTTCGACGGGTCCATGCAGCTTGTAAACGATGTCAAATCAGGTGTCAACGGGAAGTTCCGGCTCCGAGCATGAGTAACACGCGGAGTTCATTTCGCTGAATGTCCGGGTGCCGCCTCCGCGCTTGCGCTTCGGCGAGCCCGCCGAAGCGAAGCGCGGGAAGCCGGACACTACCGCTGGTGGCGTTCGCAGGATTTTCGACCAGGGACCTTCGCCGGGAGACGTTCACGGCGACGATCAACGCAGAGCTCGCGGAACCCGCATTCGGCCGTGTTCTGGTTCTGCGTTGACTGTCGTCGTGGATGGTCGGTCAGGTTTGGTCGGGTGGGTCAGGTGTGATTCAAGGCACAGTGCCGGGCGACTCGTCGCGGCGCCATGGCGTTCGGCACGGCTGGCGATGCTCGTAGGTCCGCAGCATTTCCGTCATCTGTTTCGCCACCTCCGGACGCTCGGCCGACTCGGCGCCGGAAATCGCGCGGCGCTGCCACGACATCGCGTCCCTGTACTGGCCTATCTCGGCCAACGCCATGGCCATCATCTCAGCGACCTGATACGTCCGCGCGCCGGTCGCCACAAGCGGCTGCACCAGACTCATCGCCGCCTGTCCGTCGCGGACGCCGGCATCAGGAGCGGCCGCCAGCAGACGGACGAGCGCATGAACAAACCCCGGGAACTCGGGATAGCGGGCGGCGCCCTCGCGCAGCCGGTCGCGGGCTTCACGATAGCGCCGGAGGTCGACCAGGACGAGGGCGGAGCCGAACGCCGCATCGGGTTGGCGCGGATCGAGCATCGCGGCCTGTTCGTATTCAGCCAGAGCCGCCGCCGGGCGCCCGCTCAGGCGCAGGACGTCGCCGAGCCGGAGATGCGCTTCGACGTAGCCGGGGTCGGCGCGCACGGCGGCCGTCAGATGCTCGATCGCCTGCGCCAGCCGGCCCGTCGATCCGTGCATGATGCCCAGGCTGTAATGCGCTTTTGCGAAGTGCGGCGAGACGCGCAGCGCCGCGTCGAACTCGGCGGCGGCCCCCGCGGCATCGCCGTCCAGATACAGCGCGGTCCCCAGCTTGTGATGGAGCGACGGCTCGTTCGGCGCCAGCTCAATGCCCTTGCGAAACGACGCGGCCGCCCGCTTCCAGTCCTGTTCGTCGAGGGCCTTCGCGCCGCGGACTTCGTACGCGACCGGGCTCTCCAGCAGCATCTCGACCTCCTGCATCAGCGGATCCGGCGGTCGAATCTCGCCGGGGCTGCGCCGGCGCATGTGGGCGTCGGCCTTGTCGCCGTCGCCCAGGCCGCGATAGGCGAGCGCCAGCGGGTAGTGCATGGCGGCCGCCTGCGGTTCCAGGGCGAGTGCCTGCTCCAGATGCTCGACCGCGCGCGCATAATCGGATCGCGCCAGCGCTGAGCGCCCGAGACCGAACAACGCGGCGACCGATCGCGGTTGCTGTGACAACGCGTGCGTCAGCAGCGGCTCGGCGGTCTCGGGCTGGCCCTGATCGAGGTATGCCTCGGCCAGCCACACCAGCGTGGTGACATCGTTCGGTTGCAGCGCGCGGGCACGCTCGAAGCTCGCAATCGCCTTCGCGGTCTCGCCGCGACCGTTGTACAACTGCGCGAGATAGTACGGCCACCGTGCGGCATCGGGCGCCAGGGTCTGCGCGTTGAGCAGGCACGCCTCGGCGGCATCCCGATACTCCGCGGCCATGAACAGCATGCCCATCTCGCCGTATGCGGTCGCCAGATCCGATGGCGGGACATCCGGACGCGCAGTCTTCCCGGTCAGGGCGTCGTACTGGCGGTGCAATTGCGCCCGCACCCGCTCGCTCGCGGCCGACAGATCGGGCAGCGAGACGGGACGCAGTGCGTCCCTGGCCGGGGCGTGGGGCACCTGCGAACGGCACCCGGCGAACAGGAGGATCGCAGCCGCGGACACCGCGGTGCTGATGCTCATTTTCCGGTGCCTTCCTCGAGCGTCGTGTAGCGATCGACAGCCAGACCCTGCCACGTTTCCTCGCGGCCGTCCGGCCAGCGGACCCGCACGTGCGGCGGATCCTTCGATTCGCCCAGCCCCGCGATGATCCTCGGGTCGTTTGCCGACGCGTAGCTGCCATCGGACCGGGCGCGCCGCCAGATCTGCACTCCGTCCGCCCGCCTGATCGCTGCGCGTGCGCCGAGCAGGTCTCTGCGCGACGGCGCGCTCACGAGGCGCAATCCGATCCAGTGGCGGCGCTGCCCAACGTTGTTGATCAGCAGCCGCAGCGGACCGCTGGCGTTGCCGACGACGACGTCGACGTCCCCGTCGTTGTCGATGTCGCCAAACGCCGCCCCGCGGCTGACCTCAAGACTCTGGAACGAGGCGCCGGCGCGCGCCGTGACGTCTTCGAACCGGCCCGTGCCCGTATTCCGCAACAGTTGTTTCCGCTGTTGAAGCGCAAACGTCTCATGCCGCGCGACAGCCTCGACGTTCTGCGTGACCGCGCCGTTCACGGTGAGCAGGTCGAGCCAGCCGTCGTTGTCGGCGTCGAGCCAGGCCGTTCCGAACCCGGTAAACGGGAGCGTCGGCAGTCGAAGGCCTGCACGCGCGCTCTGCTCCTCGAACACGCCCGAGCCGTTGTTCACGTAAACGTCCGCGCCCTGCCCGGTCAGCTCGGTGATGAACAGATCATCGTCGCCGTCGTTGTCGAAATCGCCGGCGTCGACGCCCATGCTCGATTTCGCCTCGCCCTGTGCGCCGAGGGCGGCGCCGGCCAGCAGCGCGGTGTTCTTGAACGTGCCGTCGTGCTGGTTGATCCAGAGCTGGTTCGGCTGCCCGTCGTTGGCGACGTAGATGTCCATCCAGCCGTCGCCGTCGAAATCCGCGGTGGCAACACCCAGCGCCGGACCGAACTCCGTGGACACACCGGCACCCGCGGTGACGTCGGCGAATGTCCCGTCGCGCCTGTTGCGATAGAGCCGGCTTGGCTGCGGCTTATAGACGTGTGGAGGACAGTAGTCGGGTCCGCCGGCGAACCCGAGACACCGGACGTTGCCGTCGACGGTGTAATTCAGGTAGTGCCCGACGAACAGGTCCAGCCAGCCGTCGCGGTCGTAGTCGACGAACGCGGCCGACACGCTCCATCCAGCGCTTCCCGTGCCGCTGGCCCGGGTGACGTCGGCGAACGTGCCGTCGCAGTTGTTGCGAAACAACTGGTTCGATCCGAGCGCGGTTACATAGAGGTCGATACAGCCATCGTTGGTGAAGTCTCCCGTGGCGACCCCCATGCCGTAGCCGTGCGCGTCGATCCGACTCGCGGCGGTGACATCGACGAACCGCAGCGTTCGCGACCCGGCCGCATCGGGCGAAAGATCGTTGCGGAAGAGCGTTGCCCGCAGCGCCGCCGGATCGCGCGGCGGAAATGTCGCTTCAGCAACGGCCTTGCTGCCCAGCATCCGTCCCTGGACGACAAACAGGTCCAGGTCGCCATCGTTGTCGTAATCGAAAAGCGCGACGCCGGGCGGCATGATTTCAGGGTAGTAGAACTCGCCTGACATGCCGTTGAAGTGGGTGAACGTCAGTCCGGACTGCGCCGCAGCCTCGGTGAACCAGAATTGGTCGTTGGTCTCTGGTCGTCGGTCGTCAGGCGTCGGTCGTTGGTCGGTGCTCGCCGGTCGATGGGCGCCGGTCGCTCTCTCGTGGCAGCCGCCCGTGATCAGCGCAGCGATCGTCAACACCGCAGCGATCGCTCGCGCGCTCATCCCTGGCGAATTACCACGCAGGACGCGGAGGCTCAATCCTGCGCGTCGACGTTGCCCAAGGCACTCTGAGCCTCGTCGACGAGGGAAACCCACAGGACTTTTCCTCCTAGCCTCCCGCCTTTCGCTGAAGCTGCGGCGGGCCACCGTAGCCTTGCGCGAAGGTGGCCGTGTCCTCCGCGGTGATAATTTATCTCCCGGTCGCGCCCCCTAGTCCGCCGACGGCTTCCCGAACCGTGCCGCGTCGACCGCGACGTTCGTCTTGACCTCGGTGACCGTCGCGGTGTACCGCCCATCGAGCCACGTGAACTTGTACTCGAACGGGAACTTGATGCCGCCGACGTCGCGGTAGTCGCCGTAGTCGATCTGTGTCGGCATCCGCCCGATGGGCGACGGGCCGTAGCGCACGAGCCGCGCGAGCAGGCCGGTCGACGGATCGAAATACAGCGTCGCGAGAAACCCTCTGGGACCGCTTCCCTGGACGGCGAGAAAATCGCGATCGCCGATGCTGCGAATGGCGGCGCCGCGCCAGTTGTCGAGTGCCCGTTTGATCTGCCCCGGGAATGCCAGCTGCGCCTCGAGCCGGGTCCCATCCAGCTCGCTTCCGACGAGCTCGTACTCACCGAGCAGGCCGCGCGGCGTCTTGATCCAGCCGGTACGGCCATCGAACGACCAGCTGCTGCTGCCGCGCTCGGGATGATCTTTGTATCTGATAAGAGCCGTGCGCTGATTCGGCGCTTTCGCAAAGATCGAGAATTCGGCCGTCCCGCCCAACTCGTCGTACCCGACCGCCGTCCCGGTCGCGACAAAACTGGTAAGGCCCGCCAGGCGCTGAGCGCCGCCGACGGCCTGGATATATTTGTCGAGCACCTGATCGGCGGACGGACCTCCATTGTCCTGCCGGACGACGTCGTCGAGCTCACTGTTCGGCGCGTCGTACCAGGCATCCAGGGACAGCGTGGTCGATGGCGTGAGGCGGCCGTGATGGCACGTCCAGCATGTGACCCGCTGGACTCCGCCGAAGTTGGTGCGATTGATCGCGGCCACCATTTCCACCATCCGGCGTGTGGTCCTCTTCCGCGGCGTATCCGTCACGAAATCCGCTTGATCGGTACCGGCCCCGGGATGGCAGTCGGCACAGTCGAGGCCCAGGTCGCCGGAGATCAGCCCCATGCTGGCCACGAAATCGTCGACGCTGAGCTCCTTGAGCGAGCTCGTCGTCACGTTCTTGAACGCCTCACCGGCCTTCCGGGCCGATGACATCTGCACTTGTGCCGCGGTCCGGCCGGCGAGCACGAAGCCAGACAGCCAGATGCCAGTCGATGCCGTGATTGCGACGGCCACCCGCCACCGTTTCATATCTGTCCTCCGCAGCACCCGATCCCGACGCCGGACGCGCGCGACATTCAATCGCAGCAGCAGCGGCGGGATACTAATATAGATCCGAGGGGCTTCGCCCCTGCGGACTCCCTTTCGCCGTCGCTCGGGGCCCCATTGCCCGCTCCGCTCCGGCGGGCGCGCCTTTGGCGCGCCTGGCCCCTTATGCGGTTCGCGGAAACCAGTACAAAATTCTGCTTTCGAACCGCACAACGGGCTTGATATGGCAGATCATGTCCAGCCGGTATACATTAACCCCTCATCAGGAGGATGTTGTCCATGCGAGTCGCGCGCTGTCACATGCTTGGACTGTTGCTGGGCCTCGCGGCAGCACCAGCGCTCGCGCAGTTCGGCCATCCGTTGAAAGGCAGCTGGAGCGGCGACTGGGGACCGACGAAGGAGAACCGGACCCGGATCCTCCTCGACATGAACTGGGACGGGAAGCAGATCAGCGGGGTGATCAATCCCGGCCCCAACGCCGTTCCGCTGCAGAAGGCAACACTCGACCCGTCCAACTGGAACGTACACCTCGAGGCCGAAGGCAAGACCGCGGCGGGACAGCCCGTCCGCTATGTCATCGACGGCAAGCTCCAGAACATCGGGGCATACCAGCGTTTCATCACCGGCACGTGGACGGAGGGCAGCAAGAAGGGCGATTTCAAGATTGTGCGGAACTAAAAAAACAACTCTCACGTGGCAGTCTCAACTCTCAAGATCGGAACGCCTTGAGAGTCGAGACTCGAGAGTTGAGACCTGCGTTACTGTTTCTTGAACAGCGGCTGTCCGAAATCATCGGTCAACGACTGCAGATACTTGTTGTTCTCCTGGCAGATGTACTCGGTCAGCTCGCCGTTCGGGTTCCACGGAATCGTCCAGCGCACCGTGAACGGCTTCGTGTACGCGCCGGGATCGTCGAACGTCGCTTCATAGCGGAGTTGGCTCTTGTTGGGCCGCGAGAACTTCTCCACGATATGAAGCATGTCGGTGTGCGGGTGGCCGAAGTAGTCGATCCACGTCTGCTCGTTGAAGCCGACGACGTCCACGATGAGCGTGTCGCCCTCCCAGCGGCCGACGGAATGACCGAGATAGGTCGGATTCAGCGCGTCGCCTTCCGGATGGGGGCGCCCGTCCATGTAGATCTCGCGCCAGATGTGCGTCGCTCCTTCGAAGATCATCAGGATGCGTTTCTGTTCGGGCAACTGGATGATCTCCATCGGATACGGCGTCGCCATCAGGCGCGGGCCGCCGGGCGGCAGGCAATAGCCTTCAGGGTCGTACTTCGATTGGTTCGCGGAGTTGTAGTCGTAGATCGCTGCGGCCCACGGTTGGAACGGCACCTGCGGCTCCGATTTCGATCCGCCACGCGCGCCGCCGGTGGTTCCTTCTCCGCCGCCGAGCGGCCCGTCGCCGCGGCCGCGGCCTCCCCGTCCCTGCGCAATGCGCCGCTCCATCGCCGTGGTCCCGTCGGGCTCGACGACGCGCTCACCCATGTTGGTGATGTAGGGAACGCTCCAGATGCCTTTTTCACCCGGGACGCGTCCGAGGTTCGGCGTGCCATCCGCCAACCGCGGCGTGGGCTCGGGCGGTCCTGATGGACCGCGCCCGCTGCCGGCGCGTCCGCCGGACGCGGGCCGCTCCCCCGGCGCCTGTTGCGCGCCGGCTCCCCAGAACGTCGTCAACAACACGGCGACCATCGTGCCAAGCAGCACGTTACGGCGGTTACGCACGTTGTGTCTCCTTGCTGGGGGCGGCTCGCTCGATAGATCTCGATAGATAGGGGCGCCTCGCGAGGCGCCCCTGCATCAACGCGTTCAGCGCGCTCGCTAGCGTTGCTGTTGCTGCGGCGTATCGGTCTGGCTCGACGCGGCGAACAGCCGCTTGCCGGTCGCGGCAAGAATGACGACGCGTGCGTTGCCGATGTGGGCTTTGTCCTTGGCGCGGCTGCCTTCGACGGTGACGACATCGCCGACCTTGAGCGTGTTGCGCGTCCAGCCGGCGCGCATCAGGCCATTCGGACTGCCCATCTCGAGGCCCCAGTTCACGGTCTGTCCGTCCGGCTCCGCCACGTCGATATAGAAGTACGTATGCGGGTTCATCCACTCGATTTTCGTCACCGTGCCCTTGAGGTTGATTGGCTGGCCGGCGTCGAATTCCGCGGCGAATGAATGGTGGGCGAGAGCCGACGTCGTGGCAAAAACGAATCCCACGAGCGCAGCAAATAGAATAACTATCGTCCTCATCGACGACCTCCTACCGGAACCTCGCCGAACTTCAAGGTATTTTTGAAGAGGTCTATCTGAAATGTCAAATACGGTACGGCTGCGGTAGTAAACTCCGATGACAGCTCGTGGCACGTGCGAGCAGGGCGTAGGCGCGCGCCGCGCCTGCGACCTTCGACTGCGCTCAGGGTCGCCCCGAGCGAGGTCGAGGCACGCGAGCGACCGAGCCGGGGTGTGGGGCGGACCCCCGCATAAGGCGAAGGCGCGCGCAGCGCGCCCGCGAGGAAGCGGAGCGGGGCGAAGGGGTCCCCGGGAGCGACCCCGGGGCCCCCACGGCGCGGACTGTGCGCCGTGGGGTGGTGTGAGCCGGGGTGTGGGGCGGAGCCCCACGTTAGAAAGGAGTCGCCGTGAGCAGACCAGTCCACGCCATCGCGTTTGCTGCGGCAGTTGCCACCGCTGTTTGCGCCCTGACGCAGGCGGACGCCCAGGAGCACGGGCCGCGCGGCGCGCCACCGGCAACGCCGATTCCGCGGCTGTCGAATGGCGCACCGGATCTGAGCGGCGTCTGGGAGAAGCCGTACGTGCCGGACATGACGCGGAACGGGCGGAACCAGCGCGGCATGCCGGAGCTGCCGTTCACAGCCGCCGGCCTGGCGGACTGGAAAAGCTACGACGCCGCGAACGGCGACTATACGGGCAGCTGCATGCCGTTCGGGTTCAGCCGATCGATCAACTCGCCGTACCCGATGCAGGTCGTGCAGAACGCCACGCATGCCGCTCTGCTGTTCGAACAGAACACCTGGTTCCACGTCGTGCCGGTTGACGGCAGCACGCATCCAGCGGACCTGGAGCCCACGTGGTTCGGTCACTCCATCGGCAAGTGGAACGGCGACACGCTCGTGGTGGACACCGTCGGGTTCAACGGCTGGACACGGCTCGACACCGTCGGACATCCACACTCCGACCAGCTTCACCTGGTCCAGACGTTCCGCCGCGTTGACGCCGATCACGTCGAGTACACGACAACGATCGACGATCCGGTGACGTACACCAGACCATGGACGAACGAACGAGTGTTTACACGATCGAAAGGCCCGCTGATCGAGTACTCCTGCGAAGAGAACAACAAGGACCTGCGCGAAGGCCTCATCAAGTTCTGGGTGCCGCCGCCGGCCAGAACGCCCAAGTGAGACCGCTGTGAACAGCCGGAGACCCGGGACGGTGAGCGCAGCTCGATCATTGGGAATCAATCCAGCACAGAGGACACGAAGCTCACAAAGACCGACGGACAACGACAATCAACGCAGAAACCGCAGAACTCGCAGAGCGCTGTCGTATTTTTCTGCGGGTTCCGCGAGTTCTGCGTTGATCGTCCGGGCTTTTTCGTGTCCCTGGTGTCCTGTGTGGTTTCACCGGCGACTCGCGATCGCGGTCGTTTCCGCGATCAGCCTCCTCTTTAACGCATGCGGCCCGGCGCCGCCGCCGTACAAGCCGGTCGCCGACGTCAAACAGCTGATGCAGGGGGTCGTCGATCCGTCGGCGGATGTCGTGTGGGAGTCGGTGGCGACCATCTATACGAAGGAGGGCGTCGAGGACCGGCGGCCGAAGAACGACGAAGAGTGGGCGAACGTGCGCAATCACGCCATGATGCTGACCGAAGCCGGCAACCTGCTGATGATGCCGACGCGCGCCAAAGACGGCGACGAGTGGATGAAGATGTCGCAGGAACTGGTCGATATTTCAGCCGTCGCGCTGCGTGCGGCGGAGGCGAAGAACATCGACGGGCTGTACGACGTCGGCGGACGGATCGACGAAGTCTGCGAGAAGTGCCACAAGAAGTACTGGCCGAATTACTGACGCACACGCGGAATCCGGTAGTGTCCGCCTTCAGGCGGACCTTCGCCGGGTCCGGCTGAAGCCGGACACTACCGATGCGGACAGCTATTTTCCACCCTTCAACTGCTCGAGATTCCTTTTCGCGACCTGGTTGTTCGGATCCAGCTGCACGACCTTCTCGAAGTTCTTGATCGCGTTTTCCTTGTCGTTCTTCTTCAGATACGCCTGCCCCATGCCCGCATAGGTCGCCGCGGAATTCGGATAGAACTCCGCATTCACCTGCAGCAGCGCCAGCGCATCGTCCGGCTTGTTCGCGTTGGTGAGCTGCAGCGCGACCGGAACCAGCGCGTTCTCGCTGAAGTCGTAGCTCTGGCCGCCGTAGTACTGCTTCCGGAGGTCGCGATACTGCTGCACCGCGGCGGCGCCGCCGCTCTTGTTCACGGTCTCGATGAGGACGTCTGGCAGCAGCCTGGGAATCGCGAGGCCGCGATGGCAGGTCGCGCACCGGAGACGGGTGACCTCGGCGGCCGGTTTGCCCGTAACCTCCGGCAGCTTGGCCGTGATCTCGCGCGACATCAGGATCATCTTGCGCGCGACGTTCTTCGCCGGCTTGGTGTCGGCGGCGAAGTCGAACTGCGGTGCCTGCCCGACGTGGCAGTACGTGCACTGGACCCCGAGCGCCTGGGCAAAGCCCTGCATCGTGGTGATGATTTCCTGTCGCGGCGTGTCCTTCGGGTAAAGCTGGAGGTTCGTCATCGGCGGCGGCTGCTGCGCCGCCTGCCCGGACGCAGGCGGTGTCTGGGCCGTCACCGATGCCGCCAGCGCCACCATACCGAACGCCACCATCACTGTGAGTCGCCTCATGGTCACTCCTCGAGCCGTGCGCGCACGGCGTGATGTGTCCGAATCTGTCAATCTTGCCGGGCAACCACGGCTTCGTTCATGATCCGCGACAGCAGCGGAATCGTGCTGGCCGCCGGCGACTCGGGCAACGACTTGATGTAAGCCCAGAGATCAGCCGCCTGCTCGTCCGTCAGAACCTTCGACGTGTACGGCGGCATCTGGCGCGGGTTCTTGATGTATGCCGAAAAGCCGGGCAGGTTCATGCGCATCGGGACCAGCCGCGCACCGGCGCCGCCGTGGCCGTCGTACCCGTGGCAGGCGTAGCAGCTGTATTTGAGGTAGAGCGTTTTGCCGGTCTGTGGATTGCCGGCCGCGGGCTGCGCCGGCGGCGAGGGCGCCTGCGCCGACACGAACGCGGCAGCCATCAACATGACGACGGCAGTCAACGTGAATGCGGTTTTCACGGCGCACTCCGGCCAACGACCAACGACAATTTCCGACTAATGACGAAAGACTATCTTGGCTGCGTGACCACGTCGATGAGCGCCGGCTCCCCGCGCTTGACCCGCTCCAGCGCGCGCGTAATCGCCGGTGCGAGATCCTTCGGGTGCTCGATCGGCCCCTCGCCGTACATCCCGTACGCCTGCGCCATCTTCGCGTAATCGATGTTCGGCTCGCGCAGCGTCGTGCCGATGTGGGCACGGTCGGCGCCGCGGTTCCGGTGGCTCGCCGTCTGCTGCACGAACATGACCTCCTGGTGGTAGGCGCGATTGTTGTGCATCACCGTCAACAGCGGAATGTTGTGGTGACACGCCGTCCACAGGACGCCCGGTGCGTAGTTCAGGTCGCCGTCGGTCTGGATATTGATCGACAGCCGCCCGTGCTTGCGATTGGCGAGCGCCGCACCGACCGCGGCGGGAGCGCCGTAGCCCATCGCGCCGGCCCCCTGACCGCCGATGTAGCGGTAATGCTTGTCGAAGTTCCACAAGCGTCCCGGCCACCCGCTGACGAATCCCTGCCACGACACCAGCGACCAGTCGTCATCCTTGATTTGCGCCCAGAGCTCCCCCGAGAGCCGCGCCAGGCTGATCGGGGTCGAGTCCCATCCGTACGCCGCCGCTTCCATCGCCGCCGCGCGCGCCTGGCGGTGCGCGTCGGCGAGCAGGGCACCCCGTTCCTCAAGCGCGCGTTTGCGGTCGGCACGGAGCTGCCGCCTGACCTCCTCGACCAGCGGCGGCAGCGTCGCCTCGGAGTCCGCCGCGATATCGATGTCGGCATCGGGCAGATGCTGGAAATCCTGCAGGTTGCTCTTGATGAAGAGACCGAGGGCCGAGATGTTGATCGTCTTGGCGTTCGGAGCGCGTGCGCCGGCGACGAACCCGGGCCCGCCGCCACCCTGCACCTCGAGGTTCAAAATGACGTCCGCCGGGCCCGAACCGGCGCCGGCGAGCGGGTGGCGTGAAGGGAAATTGACCCGATCGCCGCCGCCATTGACCGGAGCCTTCAACAGCTCGGCGAGCTCGACGAGCAGGGAGATGCCGTTCGGCGTTCGCGCCATGCGTCCCGCATTGATGCGCGGATTGTCCGCCGCGACGAGCAGGCGCGCCGCCTCGCGGATCGCTCCGGACTCTCCCACCGGCGGCGACGGCACAATCAGCCGAGGGATCTTCGGCGCGCCATCCGGCGCCAGCGCGCGCATCTGCATCTCGTGATCGAGCACGATCAGCACCGGCTCCATCGGCGGCGTCATGGCAATCTTGTAGGCGCGCACCGCCGATTCGGCGAACGCCGGCAGCGACGCCGGCTCGTCGTCCCACTTGACGTAATCGCGCACGATCAGCGCCATGTCCTGGGCGCTATGGTAGGAGTTGACGCCGTTGGCGCGGCTGCCGCCATCGAACCAGTTGCCGGCGATGACGAAGACCGGCACCCGATCGGCGTAGGCGTTGTAAATCGCCATCGACGCGTGCTGCAGCCCGATGTTGCCGTGCACGATCGCAAGCATCGGCTTCCCTTCGATCTTCGCGTAGCCGTGCGCCATCGCGACCGACGACTCCTCGTGGCAGCAGGTGAGGAGCTCCGGCAATCTGTTCTCGCCGTAATTGATGATTGATTCGTGCAGTCCCTCGAAGCTGGATCCCGGATTGGCCGCGGCGTACTCGAAGCCGAGACTCTTGATCACATCGACCATGAAGTCGGACGCAGGGTGATCGACGATGCGCGCGGCAGGATGGCGGGAAGGCGGATCGGTGTCGGCCGCGAGCTGGGCATTCGGCAGGCCGCCGGGCCGGGGAGCCGCCGCTTCCTGAGCTCCCGCCGCAATCGGCGCCGGCCGGGCAACCAGCGCGGCTGCACCCGCTGCCGCGCCTTGCAGGAACCGCCGACGACCAACGGGCGCATTCGTTTTCATGGCCGTCCTCGCACGGAAACTCGTCGAAAAAAATGCCGCCTCGGGCACCGGAAGGTCGGCTGAGAGCCGGACCCTACCCGGGACGAAGCGGCCGCCAGTCTACTCTGCCCGGGGCGCACTCTGCCAGAGGTTCCTGCCGTTGCATCCGTTACAAACGGCGACGATAGATATATCAGATCCTCAGATATGATTAGTCTAGGAGAGATGTAGGCTACCCCAGCGGGAGCGCGCAGCGATGACGAAGAGAGTGTTGGCTTTCGCCTTCGTAGCGGTTACCCCGTTTGTGCTGGCGGCGGCCGGTCAGACCGGGACGCCCCGGCCCGATGACACACAAACGCCGGCTGCTGGTGCGCCCCCGAGCGTCCCACCTCAGCGCGCGCTACTGGATCGCTATTGCGTGGGCTGTCATAACCAGCGATTGAAGGCCACCGGCCAGGAAGCGGCGCGCAAGCTGACGCTGGACGATCTCGACATCACGCATATCGCCGATCACGCCGAAACGTGGGAGCGCGTGGTCCGGAAGCTCCGGGCAGGCATGATGCCGCCGGCCGGGTCGCGCCGGCCGGACAAGGCCACCTACACCGGGTTCATCACGTGGCTCGAAACCGAGCTCGATCGCGGCGCCGTGCCGTTCGCGCCTCCGCCGGGGTTGCACCGGTTGAATCGAACGGAATACGCGAACGCGATCCGCGACATTCTCGATCTCGAGATCGACCCGGCGGCGCTGCTGCCCTCCGACGATTCGACGCACGGCTTCGACAACATCGCCGGCGCCCTCGGCATCTCCTCGACGCTGGTCGAGGCGTACGTGGCGGCGGCCGGCAAGATCAGCCGCCTCGCCATCGGCGAGCCGGCGCCCGCCGGCCTCGTCGTGTATCGAACGCCGGAAGATACGTCACAGGACTACCACATCGAAGGCCTGCCTTTCGGCACGCGCGGCGGCCTGCTCGTGAAACACGTGTTCCCCTCCGACGGCGAGTACGCCGTCACGGTGACGCCAATCTTTGGCGACAACATGTCCCCCACCGGGTTCGGCTCGGTGCCGTGCGAAAAGCTGGAGATCCTGCTCGACGGCGCGCGCGTGCAGTTGATGGACTGGCAGGGCAGCCGCCGCTTCGGCGCGCCTGAAGCGAACTGCGGCGGGGCATCGTCAGGGCAGCGTGGACGCGGCGCCGCAGGCGGGCCTCCCTCCGGCGGCGCCAGAGGCCGCGGCGGCTCGCTGACGCTGCGCAACGAAATTCCGAAGATGACCGTGCGGTTCAGGACGACGGCGGGACCGCACATGGTCGGCGCCACCTTCCTGCAAACCAACCTGGCGCCAGTGCTGGATCTCGATCAGCATTTCATGCGCGACACGGTGCAGACCGGGCCGACGCCGGGCTTCACGTTCTTTCCTCACGTCGGCACGCTGCGCATCGAAGGTCCCTTCGACGCGACGCCGGCAGCCGATTCGCCGAGCCGCCGCCGCATCTTCGTCTGCCGGCCGGCAGCCGCCGCGGAGGAAACCGCCTGCGCCCGGAAAATCGTCACGGCGCTCGCCACGCGCGCGTTCCGGCATCCGGTCGCGCCTGGCGAAGTGCAGTCGCTCATGGAGTTCTACGAGGCGGAGCGGAAAGAGTCCGGCTTCGACGCCGGCATCGAGCTGGCGCTCGCGCGCATCCTCGCCGACCCGCGTCTGATCTATCGCATCGAGGTGGAGCCGGCGACCGTCAAGGCCGGCCAGCTCTATCGCATCAGCGATCTGGAGCTGGCGTCACGCCTGTCGTTCTTCCTCTGGAGCACCGTGCCCGACGATGAACTGCTCGCGCTCGCGGGGCAGGGCAAGCTGAAGGATCCGCCGGTGCTCGAACGTCAGGTCCGGCGCATGCTGAAGGATCCGCGGGCCGAGGCGATCTCGATCAATTTCGCCGGGCAGTGGCTCAACCTGCGCGGGTTGGACAGCGCCGGACCGCTGCCGCTCATCTATCCGGACTTCGACGATCCTCTGCGCCGCGCCCTGCGCCGCGAGGTCGAGCTGTTGTTCGACGATATCGTGCGCGACGATCGCAGCGTCCTCGATCTCCTGACCGCGGACGACACCTTCGTCAACGAGCGGCTCGCGAAACATTACGGCATCCCGAACATCTACGGCAGCCAGTTCCGCCACGTCACACTCGCGCCGGAGCTCGACATGCGGCGCGGCCTGTTGGGCAAGGGCGCGTTCCTCACGACGACCTCCAAGCCGGAACGAACGTCACCGGTCACGCGGGGCAAGTGGATCATGACGAACCTCCTCGGCGTGAGCCCGCCCGATCCGCCCCCTGACGTGCCGCCCTTGAAGCCGAAAGAAGCCGACGCCGCCGGGAACGCCAAGAATCCGACGATGCGCCAGAAGATGATGGAGCATCGGGTCCGCGCCGACTGCGTGCAGTGCCACCGGCTGATGGATCCCATCGGGTTCGCCCTCGAAAACTTCGATGGCATCGGCGTGTGGCGCACTCAGGACGAAGGCAGCCCGGTCGACCCGTCCGGCGAGGTGTTCGACGGCACCAAGATTGACGGCCCGGCGGGCCTGCGTGCGTGGCTCGCGGGCTATTCCGATCAATTCGTCGAAGTGATCGCGGAAAAGCTGTTGACCTACGCGCTCGGCCGCGGCGTGGAGTACCGGGACATGCCGCTGGTGCGCGCGATCGCGCGCGATGCCGCGCGCCAGGAGAATCGTTTTTCCGCCCTCGTCCTCGGCGTCGTCATGAGCAAGCCGTTCCAGATGAACGTGAAATTGCCGGATACCGCCGTGCCGACCTCCGGACCGGACGTGCCGGCCAAAGACAGCCGCAAGGAAGTGAGATAGCCGCTATGTACATCGCCAAGAAACACGTGCCGCGACGCACGTTCATCAAGAGCGCGGGCTGCACGCTCGCCCTGCCGCTGCTCGATGCGATGGTGCCCGCATCGACGGTGCTGGCCCAGAGCGCGGCGGTGCCAAAGCCGCGGTTCGTCGGCATCTTCTTCCCGCATGGAATGGCGCCGGGCTACTGGGAGCCGAAAGAAGAAGGACCGCTGCCGGCGCGGTTGCCATACATCATGGAATCGCTCGAGCCGATCAGAGACCAGAGCGTCATTCTGAGCGGTCTCTGGTCGAAGTCGGCGGAGCCGCCGGAAGGGACGACCGGATCGGATCATTGGGTCGCGGCCGCGTATCTGACGGCGATCAAGCCGAAGAAGACTGCCGGCTCCGACGCGTCGGTCGGCAGCCCGACCATCGACCAGAATATCGCCCGTCAGATCGGCCAGGACACGCTCCTGCCGTCGCTGCAGCTGGCGGTCGAAGACCCGAATTCGAGCTCGAGCAATTGCGGTGAAGGGTACAGCTGCTCCTACACGAACTCGATCTCGTGGGTCGGCCTGCCGACGCCGCCGGGCGAACCGCTGCGCACCAGCCCGCTGCCGATGGAGCTCAATCCCCAGGCGGTGTTCGAACGCCTGTTCGGCAGCGGCACGACGCCTGAAGTGCGCGCCGCGCGCATGCGGCAGAACCGGAGCATCCTCGATTCCGTCCGCAGCCAGCTGGCGGGCCTGATGAAGGAACTCGGCGCCGGCGATCGCCGGACGATCACCCAGTACACGGAGGAGATCCGCGAGATCGAGCGGCGCATCCAGCTCGCCGCGAAGGCGTCGGCCGGCATCCCCGAGATCGATCTGCCGCCGGGCATTCCCGAGTCGTTCGACGAGCATATCAAGCTGCACTTCGACCTGCTGGCGCTCGCCTTCCGCGCCGACATCACGCGCGTGGCGACGCTGCTCGGCGCGCGCGACCTGACCGCGCGCAGCTACGTCTTCCCGAAGAGCGACCTCTTCCCGAACGGCGGCGTCAGCGGCGGGTTCCACGGCGCGTCGCACCATCAGGAGGATCCGGTGCAGATCCGGCGCTACGCCGACATCAACCGGTATCACGTGTCGACGCTCGCGTATTTCGCTCAGAAGCTCAAGGCGATCCCGGACGGCGACGGCACGATGCTCGATCGGTCGCTCATCATGTACGGCACGAACATGGGCAACTCGAACCAGCACCAGCACTACGACGTGCCGCACATTCTCGTCGGCGGCGCAAACGGACAGCTCAAAGGCAACCGCCACCTCACCTACGAGCGCAAGTCGGTGCCGACCGGCAACCTGCTGTTGAGCGTCCAGGATCTGTTCGGCGTGCACGTCGATCAGCAGGGGGACAGCACTGATCGGTTGGCAAAGCTGGTGTAGGCCGGTAATCCGTCCGGCTGAAGCCGGACACTACGCAGTCCCGGTAGTGTCCGCCGTTAGGCGGACGATGGCGGGTGAAGCCCGGGCACAAATCGAAACGATGAATAGAACAACCATGCGTGAAGCTCGAATGTTCTGGCTGGTCGTGATCGTGTTGACAGCCGCTGCAGTCCCGGCCGCAGCAGGCCCGAGCGACGTCGCCGACGCAGTGATGAAAGGCGACAAGGCCGCTCTTCGCGCGCTGCTGCAGCAGAAGGCGGACGTCAACGCGGCGCAGATCGACGGCGCGACCCCGCTGCACTGGGCGGTCTACCGCGACGACCTGGAGGCCGTCGACCTGCTCGTTCGGGCCGGCGCCAAGGTCGACATTGCGAATCGCGACGGCGCCACACCGATCGGGATGGCCGCGCTCTACGGCAACCCGGCCATCGTCGACCGGCTGCTGAAAGCCGGTGCCGACGCGAAGCAGCGCGGACCGAACGGCGAGACGCTGGTGATGTACGCGGCCCGCAACGGCAACCCCGATGCGATCAAGCTGCTGGCCGCCGCCGGCGCCGACGTCAACGCCGCGGAAAAACTGCGCGGCACGACCGCCCTGATGTGGGCGGCCGAACAGCGGCATCCGGCAGCGGTGAAGATGCTGCTGGAGCTCGGCGCCGACTTCGCCGCCCGAACCGGTCCCGCCGGTCTGCCTCGCAATTACATGGCGCCGCGGGTCAACACGGCGGCCGTGCGCGACGCGGTGCGCCGGCACGCCGCCGCGGCCGCGGCAGGAAGAACCTACGAGCAGCAGCTCGAATACGAAGCAGCGCAGGGCATGAAGATCTCGCTCGGCTTCCGCCGCATCCTGAATGCCGACGGCACGCGGGGCGAGGAGCCGCCGCCCGGAAGCCCGGCCCAGGCTCGGCCAGGCGCCGCGCCGGCGGCGAGTGCGCCGGCGCCCGACACGCCGCCAGCGCCCGAGGCGGATGATACGGACGTGATCGTCGCCGGTCTGGTTGGCTCGGGCGGCGGCGGCCTCACGCCGCTGATTTTCGCCGCGCGCGAAGGCGATCTGCAGTCGGCGAAGTTCCTGCTCGACGCCGGCGCCGACGTGAACCAGACCTCCGAGTACGGCTGGACGCCCCTGCTCACGGCCACGAACAACCGCCATTACCAGCTCGGGAAGTTCCTCATCGAGCGCGGAGCGGACGCCAGCATCGCGAACAAGGGCGGCTGGACGCCGTTGTACCTGGCGACCGACAACCGGAACATCGAAGGCGGCGACTATCCGGTCCCCAAACCCGACATGGACCACCTCGAGTACATCAAGTTCCTGCTCGATCACGACGCGGATCCGAATCCCCGCGCGAAGGACAACACGCTGACGCGGACGATTTTCACCATGCAGTGGTTCTACGAAGCCGGCGCGACGCCGTTCGTACGCGCGGCGCAATCGAGCGACACCGAGTTGATGCAGCTGCTGCTGGACTACGGGGCCGATCCGTTCGCGACGACCGACAACGGCGACACCGCGCTGACCGCGTGCGCAGGCATCGGCTGGGTCGAGGGGGTCACGTACGAGCACTCCGCGAAGGAAAACGTCGAGGCGGTCAGAATGCTCCTGGATCTCGGTCTCGACCCGAACGGCGCCAACCGCGAAGGCCGCACGCCGCTGATGGGCGCGGCGCTCAAGGGGCGCAACGAGGTCGTCCTGATGCTCGTGGACGCCGGCGCACGGCTCGATCAGCGCGACGGCGGCAGCCGCGACACCGACAACAACGTCTCGGAGCTCGCCGGCCACACGTGGCAGGCGCTCGATTACGCCGACGGTCTGGTCCGTGTCGGCGTGCAGTCGGCAGTGAACCGGCCCGAGACCGCGGCGTTGCTCCGCAAGCTGATGACCGAGCGCGGACTGCCGGTGCCCCCGCCCAACCGGGTCATCGACTCTATCTGCGTCGTGGAGCTGTGCCAAGAACGGGCAGGGGCAAAGAAGTAGCAATTGGGAATTTGGAATTTGGAATTCGTTCGGTTCTCCGAGTATTCCGAATCTCCGAAGTCTTTTTACGCATTCCAAATTCCTAATTCCTAATTCCAAATTGCCGATTCACACCTTTCTCGCCCTCGGGTGGCTCTTCCGATAGACCTCCAGCAACTGCGCAACATTGACGTGTGTGTACCGCTGCGTGGTGCCGAGCCGCGCGTGGCCGAGCAGCTCCTGGATGACGCGCAGATCGGCGCCTCGCTGCAGGAGATGCGTCGCGAACGAGTGGCGCAGCGCGTGCGGGCTGATGCCCATCCGCGTGCTCGTCGCCGCCACGTACTTGCGTACGAGCCGATCGACGCTTCGCACCGTCAGCCGTCCGCCCTTGTAGTTGACGAACATCGGATCGGCTTTCTGCCCGCGAGGCACGAGCGCGGCGCGATCGGCGAGGTACGTTCTGAGCGCGCCCGCGGTGGTCCGGTTGAACGGGACGAGGCGTTCCTTCCGTCCCTTCCCCAGCACACGGACGACCTGCGCGCTCAGGTTCACATCGCCGACGTCGAGTCCGACGAGCTCGCTCAGCCGCAGGCCGGAGGCGTAGAACAGCTCGAGGATCGCGCGATCGCGGCGGCTGAGCGGCGTGTCGGCCGGCGGCGCCGCGAGCAGCGCCTCCATCTCGCGTTCGGACAGGTGCGCCGGCATGCGAACCTCGCGCTTCGGCGTCGGCACCAGCCGGCCGGGATCGTCGTCGATGGCGCCCTCGCGCCGCAGGTAGCGCAGAAAGCTGCGCGCGGCGGCGAGCTTCCGCGCGGCGCTCGCACGCGACAGTCCCCGTCGATGCAACTCGGCGAGAAAACCTCGCAACGCTGCGCGACCGAGGTGTGAAGCGTCGAGCGATGCGCGGCGGACGCCGGCGGCCGCAGCAGTATGGTCGAGAAACTGCGCCAGATCGCTCTGGTAGGCGCGGACGGTGTGCGGAGACGCGTTGCGGTTAAGCCTGAGATACCGCAGGTATTCTTTCAGCCGCTCGATCATCGATCCACTGCTGCAAATCGGCAAGCGCCCGCTCCGACTGGGCAAGCTTTCGCGCCATTCTGCCCCGCGGCCGCCCGGCGGGCGGGGGCAGGATGCCGAACGTGATGTTCGACGGCTGATAGTACGCCGGGTCGGCGTGCGCCACGTAGTAGGCGAGCGCGCCGATGGCGGTCGTGCGCGGCGGCGTCGACGGTGGCCGGCCGCTGGCCAGTGCCGCGGCATTCAGTCCGGCGATGAGCCCGGATGCCGCCGACTCGACGTAGCCTTCCACTCCCGACATCTGCCCGGCAAAGAACAGCGTCGGACGCCGGCGCACCTGCCAGGTTTCCGTGAGAACGGTCGGGCCGTTCACATAGGTGTTGCGGTGCACCATGCCGAAGCGGACGAACTCGGCGTGCTCGAGGCCGGGAATCAACCGGAGCACGCGCGCCTGCTCGCCCCATTTGAGCTGCGTCTGAAATCCGACCAGGCTGAAGTGGTCGCCGGCCAGGTTGTCCTGTCGCAGTTGCACGACGGCATACGGCTCGCGCCCGGTGCGGGGATCGATGAGACCGACCGGCTTCATCGGACCGAATCGGAGCGTGTCGCGTCCGCGGTGGGCCAGCACCTCAATCGGCAGACATCCTTCGAAGAATCGCTCTTTGTCGAAATCGTGAACCGTGGCCGATTCCGCGGTGACGACCGCCTCGTAGAAGCGGTCGTATTCTTCTCGCCCGAGCGGGCAATTCAGATAATCGCCCTGCCCATCGTCGGCGCCGCACGCGGCGGTGTTCCCGACCCCGCGAAGACTCCTGTCCCACCGCGACGCGCGGAAGACTTTCGACTGGTCGATCGTCTCTGCAAGCACGATCGGGCTGATCGCATCGTAGAAGTACAAATGCTCGGCACCGACAAGAGCCGCGATGTCCGCCGACAATGCCTCCGACGTCAGCGGGCCGGTGGCGACGATCACCGGGTCCCGTGCGGTCGCCGGGGGGATGGCCGTCACTTCCCCGCGGGCGATCGTGATCAGCGGATGATCGCCGAGTGCGCGGGTGACGATCTCCGAAAACCGATCGCGGTCCACGGCCAGCGCGGCGCCGGCCGGCACGCGGCTCTCCTCCGCGGCACGCATGACCAGCGATCCGAGCCGGCGCATCTCCTCTTTGAGCAGACCGACCGCGTTATCGAGCTTGTCACCGCGAAACGAGTTGGAGCAGACCAGCTCCGCGAAGCGATCCGTCCTGTGCACGGCAGTCGGACGGAGAGGCCGCATTTCGTGGACAATGGCCGGCACGCCGGACGAGGCGATCTGCCACGCCGCTTCGGAGCCCGCCAGCCCGCCGCCGATGATGGTTACGGCCATGCTGATCCTGCGGCCTGCGAGCTACCGCGGAGGACGCCGAGGTTCAATCGCGAAACCCCACAGGCTTGTTCTTCCTGCCCTCGTCGTCGTCAAGCCGGGTTTATGCGGCCGTCTCCGGGAGCGCCTCCGACCGCGCGTAGTCGCACTCTTCGTTGTTGCACAGGAGCCGGCGCCCGTGCCGCTTCGTGATCTTCTCCACCAGGAACGGGGCGCCGCATTTCGGGCAGCGTTCGTTGAGCGGGCGGTTCCACAACACGAAGGCGCAGTCGGGATAGTTCGAGCAGCCGAAGAAGATCTTGCCGCGCTTTGATTTGCGCTCCACGATCTCGCCGCCCTTGTCGGCATCGATCGGACACATGACGCCGGTGGTCTTGTGCTTGACGTACTTGCACTCCGGATAGTTCGTGCAGGCGGTGAATTCCCCGAACCGGCCCTGCTTGATGACCAGGTTCGATCCGCAGCGCGGACACTTCTCCTCGAGGATCTGATCCGGCTTGGCCGCCTTCAGCCCGCCCTGCTTCGTCGCAATCAGCTTGCGCGTCGTCTTGCACTCGGGATAGCCGGTGCAGGCGAGGAACTGGCCGAAGCGCCCGCGCTTGACCGCCATCGGCCGGCCGCAGTTCTCGCACGGCTCGATCTCTTCTTCACCTGACTCCGCTTCGGGCTGCTGCTCCTCGACCTCGCGCGTGTTGGTGCATTCCGGATACGCGCTGCAGGCGATGAACGGACCGAACTTGCCGACGCGCTTCAACATCGGCGCCCCGCATTTGTCGCACGCTTCGCCGATCTCGATCCCCTTCTTGAGATCGATCATTTCCTTGCCCGCCTTCGACAGGTCCTTCTTGAACTTCCGGTAGAAGTCGCCGAGGGTCTTCACGTAGTCGGTCTTCCCCTGCTCGATGCGGTCGAGATCGTCTTCGAGCGATCGGGTGTAGTCGACGTCGATGATGTCGTCGAAGCTCTTGGTCAGCAGGTCGGTGATGATCATCCCGAGGGCCGTCGGCTTGAAGCGTCCTTCGATCTTGTTCACGTAGTCGCGATCCTGCAGGACGGCGATGATCGACGCGTACGTGCTGGGGCGGCCGATCCCGTTCTCTTCGAGCTCCTTCACCAGTGTGGCTTCGGAGAAGCGGGGCGGCGGGGGCGTGAATTTCTGCTCCGGACGCAGCATCCTCAGCTCGAGCCGGTCGCCTTCAGCCAGCGCCGGGAGCACGCCCGACACGGCTTCGTCGTCGTCGCTTTCGCGATCGAGAGATGTTTCGCGGCCGGCGGTGTCCTCGCCCTCCTTCTGCGCCGCCTGTCCCGGCATCAGCCCGTAGACGGCCATCCAGCCGGCGAACTTCGGCACCGTGCCCTTGACCCGGAACAGATACTCGCCGGCGGCGGCGTCCACCGTCGTCTCGTCGAAGGTCGCCGGCTTCATCTGCGAGGCGATGAACCGGTTCCAGATCAAACGATACAAGCTGTACTGATCCGGCGTGAGAAACGGCTTCACGGTTTCCGGATCGTGCTGGAGCGACGTCGGCCGGATCGCCTCGTGCGCGTCCTGCGCGTCGGCTTTCGACTTGTAGAAGTTCGGCTTCTCCGGCACGTAGTCGGGGCCGAAGGCCGCAGTGGCGTAGTCGCGAACGGCGGCAACGGCCTCGTCGGCGACGCGAACCGAATCGGTACGCATGTAGGTGATGAGGCCGCCCGTCAGCCCGGGCACGTCGATGCCGCCTTCGTACAGCTGCTGGGCGATCATCATCGTCTTCTTGACCGGGAATCGCGAAGCCTGCTGCAGCTTGCTCGTGATGAACGGCGGCGACGGGTTGCGTTTCCGCTCCCGGGTCGTGACCGACGCCACGACCCACGACGCGGTCTGCAGATCGGCCAGGATCGCGTTCGACTGCTCCTCGTTGGCGACTTTGATCGCCTCGCCCGCCTTTTTCAGGAGCTTCGCCTCGAATTCCGGAGGCTGCGGACCGGCGAGCCGGGCGAACAGGTTCCAGTACTCCTCCGGGACGAACGCTTCGATCTCGCGCTCCCGATCGCACACGAGCTTGAGGGCGACCGACTGCACGCGGCCGGCGCTCAGGCCGCGGCGAACCTTGTCCCAGAGCAGCGGGCTGATCTTGTAGCCCACCAGCCGATCGAGCACACGCCGCGCGCGCTGCGCCGCCACCATCTTCTCGTCGATGGCGCGCGGGTGCTTCAACGCGTCCTGGATCGCTTTCCGCGTGATCTCGTTGAACGTGAGCCGGTGAATCCGGCGCTTCTTGCCCGCCAGTTCCTGGGTGAGATGCCAGCCGATGGCCTCGCCTTCGCGATCCGGGTCGGTCGCGACGTAAATGTCCGAGGCTTCCTTCGCCGCGTCCTTCAGTTCCTTGATCACCTTCCGCCGCGTCGCAATCGACTCGTACTCTTCGGCGAAATCGTTCTCGATGTCGACGCCGAGCTTGCTCTTCGGCAGATCGCGGATGTGGCCCATCGAGGCAACGACCTTGAAATCGCGGCCGAGATATTTGTTGATTGTTTTGGCCTTCGCCGGCGATTCGACCACGACGAGCGCTTTTGCCATAGCTCCCTTTCTTCTCACCCTAGCACGAACTGTCAACCCGGACGAATCGGCCGCCGCCAATTCGCGAAACGGCACCCTGCAGCTCGAGCTCGAAGAGCCGCGGCAGCAGGCGCGACGGCAGCAGGCCGGATCGCGCCGCGATCTCGTCCAGATCGCTCGGTTCGCCCGGCGTCAGACACGCCAGCAGCGGGTCCGCCACGGCGCGAGATGGACGCGCCACGCCCGCCCCGCTAAGTTCTTGTCCGCGCCGGGGCATGCCGAGCTCTTCGAGGACATCGTCCACCGATTCGACCAGCGCGGCGCCGTCGCGCAGCAGCGCGTGGGCCCCGCGGTTCCTGCCGCTCAGCACGTTGCCCGGCACGGCGAGCACGTCGCGTCCCTGCTCCAGCGCGCATCGCGCGGTGATGAGCGATCCGCTCTTTTCACCGGCCTCAATCACCACGACCGCCCGCGACAGCCCGCTGATGATGCGATTGCGCAGCGGGAAGAACTGCGGCTGCGGACGGGTGCCGGGCACCAGCTCGCTGATCACGGCGCCGCGCACCTCCATCTCCGCGGCCAGCCGCGCATGCTCGGCCGGATAGACCGTATCGACACCCGATCCGAGCACACCGAGCGTCCCGCCCCCGCCGGCAAGCGCGCCGCGGTGGGCGGCCGAATCGACGCCCCGCGCGAGGCCGCTCACGACCGTGAGGCCCACGGCGGTCAGATCGGCGGCCAGCCGCTCGGCGACCGCGAGCGCGTAGGGCGACGCCGCGCGGGCGCCCACGATCGCCACCGACGCCCCGTGCAGCGCCGTGACGAGGCCGCGGACCCACAGGACGAAGGGCGGGTCCGTAATTGCCGCCAGGGCAGGCGGATACGCGGGATCGCTCCAGGACACCGCGGTCAGGCGCTTCGCCTGCGCCGCCTCGATGGCACGCGCCGCACGCGAACGGAGTGTCGACAGCTTGCCAGGTTCGTGCCTGGCCCGGTCGGCCAGGAACTCCAGGGCGGCCGCGGCCGTCGACCCGGCCCGCAGCCGGCCGGCGGCAAGCCGCCACCACGCGGGCGGCAACAACGAGAGCGCGACTAGATTCAGCAGATCGGTCATGGCCACCCTCGTGCGCGGGTGGCCCGACCCAAAAAGAAGGAGGTCGCGGCCCCGCGCTCCTCGCGTGGAACCCGACCTCCACCGTGCATTATAGGACAGCACTGACCGCGATTCGTAACCCTGCCTCGCGGCCTGATACGAAACGGGCCGGATTTCGCACCCCGGCCGTGGCACATGGCTTGCTCGGTTGCTCTGATTAGATTGACAGCAAATGCCTTGCAAGTGCGCCAATCGAGTGGCATAGTGAGCAGCATCCACACATGACGGTCCGTCGCGCCATCATCCTGGCCTCCGTTGGTATTGCCGCTCTTGCGTTCGCATCTCCTTCGTACGCCGACGCGAGGAACGACGCCAAAGCCCAGGTCGAGTTCGGTATCAAGGTGGCCCAGCGTGGATTGTGGCGCGAAGCGATCTATCGCTGGGAACGGGCCGTCGAGATCGATCCGACGTACGCGGCCGCCTACAACGACCTGGCGATCGCGTACGAGCACGAAGGGCAACTCGACAAGGCCCGTAAAGCCTACGAGAAAGCGCTCGAACTCGATCCGAACAATACGCAGGTCCGGCAGAACTACGAGCTCTTCAAGGAAATCAATGATCGGACGGGTTCAGCCAAAGAGAAGCCGTAGAGCGGCGTTCGCTGTGGTCGCGGCAGTCGCCACCGCAGTGTGGGCGGCCGCCTGCGGCGCCGACTACTACGAAATCCCCATCGAAACGCCCATCCAGCCGAAGCTGGATGTATCTCCGTTTCAGCGCGTGCTCGTCGCTGGCTTCGTCGCGGGCGGCACCGAGGATGTCGACGCGAATCAGGAGACGGTCCGCCTGCTGCGCAGCCAGCTGCGAACGAAGTCGTCGTTGCGGGTGATCGACGCCGACATCCTGCCGCTCATCGACATCGCACAGGACCAGAACCGCAACAACACTGCCAGCTTCGATCAGGGACGCTCCGGAGGACCGAACAACGACGGCCAGAGCCAGGAGCACGCCGCCGGCCAGCCGCTCGTCCTGCCGCAGCGCATCAAGGAAGAAAGGGACCTCGAGCCGTACGAGCGGCTGTTCGCGAACACGGCCTACTGGAAGAAAATCGGCGAAGAATACCAGAACCCGCTCATCGTCACCGGGACGGTGCTCTTCACGCCGCACTCGCGCTCCGGGTTCGTGCAGCGCGACCAGGAGGTGTACGACAGCTTCGGGCGCCGCCGCGTGGTGCCGGTGCGCACCTACCAGGAACGCAAGGGATTCATTCTGCGGCCGAAGTTCGTGTTCATTGACGGACGGTCGGGTGCCACGATTTACTCAGAGAGCTACCGCGAGGAAATCCTCTACAACGCGCAACAGAACACACCCGCGCTGTCGTCGTACTTCGAGCTGATGGATCGGCTCGTGCCGAATTTCCTGAGTGCGCTGAGCAGTCAGAAAATCAAGGGCACGCGGGTCCTTCTCAAGTAGAGCTGAGCCTGCTCGGGCCCAGCGATAATGTTATAATTACGCTTTTGCGTGGGTGCCGACTATGTACGCCATCATCCAGAACGGCGGCCGTCAGACCAGGGTCACGCCCGGCGGGTTCGTCTCGATTGACGGCACGGTGGGCTCGCCCGGCGATCAGCTCGCGATCGAAAACGTGCTGCTGGTCGAAACCGATGGCGGCGAAATCGTGACCGGATCGCCCTTCGTCGCCAACGCGCGCGTCGTTGCGGTCGTCGAAGGCCCGACGCGCGGCCCGAAGATTCGGGTCTTCAAGAAAAAGCGGCGCAAGGGGCAACGGAACACGAAAGGCCACCGCGCCGTGTACACGCGGGCGCGGATCACCGAGATCGTCGTTTAGAAGCGAATTCACCTGGAAGCGAATTTGCCGTTGTTGTTGACGACGATCAACGCAGAACACGCAGAAGAAGACACCGAGGCGTCTCGGCGAGTTCTGCGAGTTCCGCGTTGATCATTGTGCCATTCGGGACAAAACATGGCCCACAAAAAAGGACAAGGCAGCTCTCGAAACGGCCGCGACTCCAATTCACAGCGGCTCGGTGTGAAGGCGCACGATGGCAACCTGGTCCCGGGCGGTACGATCATCGTCCGCCAGCGCGGCCGCCGCTTCCGGCCGGGACTGAACGCGGGCCTCGGCAAGGACGACACGATCTTCGCGAAGGTTGCGGGACGAATCAGGTTCGAGAACCACGGCGCCCACGGCCGCGTCATTAGTGTTCTCCCGCCCGAGTGAGTTGTACACGGTCGGCGCCTGCTCCGTGGTCAGTGCCTGCTCAAAGCGCGTGATGGGCTGCGCAGCGCGCCTGCGAGGAAGCGGCCCGCCTTCGCGCCGGAGACGCTACGGCGCGTCCGCCGTAGCTTTAGCGGAGGCGGAAGCGGGGCGCCGGGGCCCCCGCGAGCGACCGAGCCGGGGTGTGGGGCGGAGCCCCACCTGAAGATGTGTTCGTCGACGAAGTAGACATTCACGTCGAAGCTGGCCACGGGGGACGCGGCTGTCTCGCGTTCCGGCGTGAGAAGCGCGTGCCGCGCGGCGGACCGAGCGGCGGCGACGGCGGCCACGGCGGCTCGGTCTTCATCGTCGCCAGCGCGCATACCAACACGCTCATCAACTACCGGTTTCATCCCGAATTCAGCGCCGAACGTGGCGGACACGGCGAAGGCTCGAACCGGACGGGACATACCGCTTCCGATCTCGAGTTGCCGGTGCCCATCGGTACGCTCGTCCACGAGAAAACCGGCGACCCGCAGCAGCCGTTCCGGCCGGTCGCCGATCTCACCGAAGAAGGTCAGCGCGTGCTGGTGGCGCGCGGCGGACGCGGCGGTCTGGGCAACGCGCGCTTTGCCACGTCCACCAACCGCGCGCCGCGCAAGGTGCAGCCCGGCGAGCCGGGCGAGATCAAGGACCTCCGCCTCGAGCTGAAGCTGCTGGCCGACGTCGGCCTGGTCGGATTTCCGAATGCCGGCAAGTCGACGCTCATTGCGCGCATCTCTGCGGCCCGGCCGAAAATTGCCGACTACCCGTTCACGACGCTGGTGCCCAATCTGGGCGTCGTCAGCCTCGACGAGGACCGCAGCTTCGTGGTGGCGGACGTGCCCGGCCTGATCGAGGGCGCACACCGCGGCCTCGGGCTCGGCCACCGCTTCCTGCGCCATCTCGAACGCACCAAGATCCTGGTTCACCTCGTGGACGTCTCGGGGGCGAGCGGCAGAAATCCGGTTACGGATCTCGACACGGTCCGCCGCGAGCTGGAGCTGTTCCAACCCAATCTTGCGGCGAAGCCGGAGCTGATCGCCGCGAACAAAATCGACGCCCTCGCGCCCGGCGCGATCGACGCCCAGGTGCGCGCGGTGGAGCTGCGCGCGCAGCAGCTGCAGCTGCCCTTCTTTCGCATTTCCGGCGCAACCGGCGCCGGCGTCCCCGCCCTGCTCGAGGCCATGTGGCAACGGCTTGCCGCAGCGCGCCAGTCGGCGGCATGATCTCCCGGCGCCTCGGCATCCTGGGCGGCACGTTCGACCCGATTCACTGCGGGCATGTCGAGACCGCTGCTGCCGCCGCCAACGCCCTCGATCTCACCGACATCGTGGTCATCCCCGCCCGGGTGCCGCCGCACCGTGCGCAGCCGTTCGCGTCGGCGTTCCATCGGTTTGCGATGACGGCGATGGCTGTCGCCGGCCGTCCCGGCTGGCGCGCATCGGACATCGAGCTGCTCGCGCCGCAATCGCCATCGTTCACCTCCAACACGCTGCGGCGCTTTCGCGACGACGGGTACGCGCCGAACGAGCTGTTCTTCATTCTCGGTGCCGACGCGTTCCTGGAGATTGCGACCTGGCGCGACTATCCGGCAATCCTGGACTCCGCACATTTCGCCGTCGTCTCACGCCCGGGTGCCGCCGCCAGCCAGCTCCCCATCCGGATGCCGGCGCTCGCGGGCCGCATGACCGCGCCTTCCGTGGCTTCACATGCCGGAGAGACGCTGATCGTTCTGATCGAAGCGCCGACTCCCGACGTGTCATCTACTGCGATCCGGCAACGCGTCGCGCGGGGCGAGGCCGTCGCCGGACTGGTCCCTGCAGGAGTGTTGCAACACATTGAGCAGCACGGACTTTATCGTTCAACGCCGGCGGAGCGGCGGCCGGCCGGAACGGCGCCGATACCCGGGGCAGGCATGTTGCATGACGAAGACCGAGAAACATCCGAAGCATCATCCACTTCCGGCCCAGATCGAGCGCGCGGTGCGCGCGGCGGAGGACAAGAAAGCGTATGACCTGCTCGTGCTCGACCTGCGGAAGGCGGCCGGCTTCACCGATTACTTCGTGATCTGCTCGGGCGCGAATGCACGGCAGATTCGCGCCATTGCCGACGCCGTTCACGAGACGCTGGCGAAGGACGGCGCGAAGCCGGCACACATTGAAGGGTACGACCGGTCCGAATGGGTGCTGCTCGACTACTTCGATTTCATCGTTCATATCTTCGCGCCCGAGACGCGCACCTTCTACGGGCTGGAACGGCTGTGGGGCAGCGCCGAGCGCATCGACCGGTAGGAATGTGGAATCAGGAATCGTTCGCAACGCGGCCGATGCCCTCCTGTCGGTCATCCTCGCACCGGCGTGCGCCGCGTGCGATCAACTGCTCGATCATCCCAGCCGCGGGCCCGTGTGCGCCCACTGCTGGCAATCGATCCTCCCGCTGACGCCGCCGCTCTGCGATCGGTGCGGCGATCCGCTTCCGACGTGGCGGTCGATCAGCCGGCCGCTGGCCGTGTGCGCCAGGTGCCGGCGGACGCGCCCGCTCCTGGTGCGCACCCGCGCGATCGGCGCGCACGAGGGCGCGTTGCGCAGCATCGTCCATGCGTTGAAGTATGAGGGCCGCCGGTCGCTGGCGCGCCCCCTTGCGGCCTTGATGCGCGTACGCGGCGCTGATGCTCTCCGCGGTGCCGCCTGCGCCGTGCCGGTGCCGCTCCATCCCTGGCGCCGTCGCGAACGCGGTTTCAACCAGGCCGCCGACCTCGCGCGGCACCTCGGCCTGCCGGTTGTCTTCGCGCTGCGCCGGAAGCGCGCGACGCTGACGCAGACGGGGCTGCCGGCTGCCCGCCGGCACCGCAATGTGCGCGGCGCATTCAGCCTCTCCCGCGCCGGGCGCCGCCTGGTGCGCGGATCGGCCCCGGTCGTGGTTCTGGTCGACGATGTGTGTACGACCGGAGCGACGCTGGAGGCCTGCGCGCGCGTGTTGAACGCAGCCGGCGTTCGGGAAGTGCGCGGGCTCACGGCGGCCCGAGTCGTGACGCCACCGCACTGACCACTTCGGCCGCGACGCGGTCCTTGGCCTGCTCACCATCGATCACGGCCCAGGCCTGTTCGGCGGCCTGCCGGCGGTAGCTTTCGCGAACGCGCGCCAGCATCTCGAGATCGCGCTCGTACCGGTCCCGATCGACGGCCTTGCGCTCGGCCGCCGTTTCCGGTGTGATGTCGAGCAGGATCGTCAGCGCCGGCGGCGGCAGGAATTTCTGGACGTCCGTGAGCCACGCGGGATCGAGGCCCTGCGCTTCGCCATACGCGATACTGGACGCGGTATACCGGTCGCACACGAGCATGAGGCCGCCGTCGAGCCATCGCTGCAGATCGGCCTTGCGCTCGTAGCGGTTCGCGACGTAGAGCAACTGCATCACGTCGGCGCCGTAGTCCCGTTCGCCTTGCAGCGCCCTGGCGATTTCCTCGCCAATCGACGTGGCGTAGTCGGGAAACGAGACCAGCCGCGACTTGTGCCCTTGCTGCTTGAAATGATCGCGCAGCAATTCACCCTGCGTCTGCTTGCCGCTCTGATCGAGGCCTTCGAAGGCGATGAGTATTCCCGGCATTGTGGTGGTTGCTGCCGGTTCTGAGTGATGAGTCATGAGTATGAGTCTCGGGGCCGGCATGTTGAGACCTGGCAAAACCGACACTCAAAACTCATCACTACACTTTCACCAGCGGCGTCACGTCTCCAGCGTCAACTGATCCTCAATCGTCTGGCGGCGCCGGATAACCCTCCACCCGCCATTGTCCACCAGCACTTCACACGGCAGCGGCCGGCGATTGTAGTTCGACGCCATGACCGATCCATACGCACCGGCGTCGCGGATCGCCACCAGGTCGCCGACGTCCAGGCGCGGCAGCCGGCGATCGCGGCCGATGACGTCCGAGCTTTCGCAGACCGGGCCGACGATTTCGTACAACCGCTCGTCGCCGGCGCGCGGGTGCACCGGTTCAATCCGGTGGTACGCCCCGTAAAGGGCCGGACGCAGCAGCTCGGTCATCCCGGCATCGATGATGACGAACTCGCTGTCCTCGTCACGTGGCTTGAGATCCGTGACGCGCGCGAGCAGCACCCCCGCCGGGCCCGCGATGACCCGTCCGGGCTCGACGACTACCGGCAGCCCCGTGTCCCGCACTTCATCGACGAGCGCGGCGGCGTACTCATCGATGGCTGGCGGATGGCGGTCGTCATAGGCGATCCCGAGGCCGCCGCCCAGATCCACGTACTCGAGCGGGAACCCTGCGCCCAGCAGCGACCGGCTCAACTGCGCCGCGGCCCGGGCGGCACCACGCAGCGGCTCGAGCGACGTGATCTGCGACCCGACGTGCAGGTGGACGGCAACCAGCTTCAGAGCGGGTCTCGCCGCGATCGACGCGAACAGGGCGGCCGCCTGATCGCGCGCCAAGCCGAACTTGTTGATCCGGAGGCCCGTGGAAATGTGCGGGTGCGTCTCGGCATCGATGTCCGGATTCACCCGGACCGCTACGCGCGCAGCCTTCCCGAGCCGCACGGCGACCGCCTCGATCCGCGACAGCTCGCCTGCCGATTCGACGTTGATCGCTTTGAGATCGAGCGCCACGGCGC
The DNA here is from genome assembly GCA_046726355.1 of Acidobacteriota bacterium. GTDB lineage: Bacteria > Acidobacteriota > Vicinamibacteria > Vicinamibacterales > CAVVIG01 > QHWF01. The sequence continues at coordinate 107,533 of JBKPAI010000006.1, forward strand.
ATTCGAGCTCGGCGGGCGACTTGCCGACGCCGGTGAAGACGATTTCCGACGGCGGGAATCCGGCGCGGCGCGCGACCTCGATTTCCCACATCGAGTTCGCATCGGCGCCGCTTCCCAGCTCGCGCAGGAGGCGCGCAACCGCCAGCGTCGAGTTGGCTTTGAGCGCATAATGAATCGCGTGCGGATAGCCGCCGAAGGCCCGGTCGATCGAGCGGTAGCGGTCGCGCAGCACCGCCGCGCTGTACACGTAAACCGGCGTGCCTTCGGCCGTGGCAATGGCTGCCAGGGGCACGCCGTCGCAGAGGAGTGCGTCTGCTGTCCTGAGAAAGCCAATCTGTGAGGGCAACGTGGTACGTTATTCTACTCAACGCTGAGATTGTTGATTGCTGAATGTTGATTGCTGATTGCAATCATCAATCAGCAATCAGCAATCACCAATCCAATCATGGCTCCAGATTCACCCGCCGCCGCTTCTCCGGAGGTGATCGAGGCGCTCATTCAGCGCTGCCTGAATGGCGATCAGGCCGCATGGGAGGCCATCGTCAATCAGTACTGGCGCAAGGTGTTCAACGTCGCCTACAAGTTCGTCGGCAAGCACGATCAGGCGGAAGATCTGACGCAGGACATCTTTCTCAAAATCTTCAAATCGCTCGACACCTTCGATCGGCGGGCCAACTTCCAGACCTGGCTGATCAGCATCAGCCGGAACCTGTGCATCGACTACTATCGCAGCGTCCGCAAGGAGCGCGAGACAATCGATCGCGGCGTCGACGCCAACGAGCTCACGCCTGCATCGCATGATCCGGGGCCGGTCGCGGTGCTCGAGCAGCGCGATCGCGTGACGCTCCTGCGCCAGGCGCTGTCCGAGCTGCCGGAAACGCTGCGCACAGCCGTGTTGATGCGGGACATCCAGGAGCTGTCGTACCAGGAAATCGCCGACCGCCTGCGGCTGCCCGAAGGAACGGTCAAATCACGCATCAACCGCGGCCGCATCGAGCTGGCACGCCAGATCCGCAAGCTGCGCGGCGACGACTTCAGTCCGAGCGGCGGCGGGCCGCGCAGCGACGACGCCGATCGGTCTCGCACGGGAGCCTATTGATGAACGTCAGAACCGAACAGACCGGCGCCATCTCGATCGTCCGCGTCGGTGAAACCAGGCTGATGTATCCAATCCTGTCGGACTTCTCGTCGGCCGTCACCGGCCTCATCGCCTCGGGCCAGCGCAAGATCCTGATCGACCTGGCGCCGGTCACCTACGTCGACAGCGCCACGATCGGCTGCCTGATGGATCTGTACCGGCAGGTCCAGAGCGCCGGCGGTCAGCTGAAGCTGTCCGGCGTCCAGAAGCGCGTCGAGACGATGCTGACGCTGACCGGTGCGCAGAACTTCATCGAAATCCACGCCGACGAGCCGACTGCCGTCAGGAGCTTCGGGGCCTAACGATGCGCACCATCAAGACCACCAGCGGCGAGTCCATTCCACTCGATGGTGATCTCCTCGCGATCATGGAAGCGTTGTTTCGCGAAGTGACCGCCCGCCGCGGCCTGGACCGGTCGTTCGAGGACATGGTGCAGGAGATCACCCATCTCATCGATCAGATGGACGACAGCGAACGGCGGACCTACCTTGCCGAGAGCCTGTTCCTCAATACGGTGAAGTACGAAAACGACAAGCTCGAGGCGTACATGAAGAAGCTGACGAGCAGATAATTCAGAACTAATTCCTCATTCCTCATTCTCACCGTGTCCCTGAACTTCCTCGCCACCCGCTTTCAGTGTTCTTGGCCGTGGACCACCCTGGTCATGCTCTGCGATGGCCGCATGGTGTGCGGCTGCGCCGATCCGTACGGCCGCCGCGTCCTCGGCGACGCCCGCGCCTCGTCGGTTCAGGACGTGTGGAGCGGCGCCGTGGTCCGGCAGCTTCGTCAGGAATTGAACGGCGGCGGCTCCAGGTTTTGCGGCGACTGTCCTCTCAAGCTGCCGCTCAAGAAGGACGAGATGCCGCCGGCGCGCGATCTCGATGCCGGCCCGCTGCCCTCGCGGCTGTACATCGAATGCACGGCCGCGTGCAACATCTCCTGCAGCGAGGCGTGCTGCGCGCCGGAAACGGGGATCGCCCGGACCCGGCAGGCCGGTATGCTCGACTTCGATCTGTTCCGCCGCGTCGTCGAAGAGGCCGGTCCGTCGCTCGTCCGCATCGACTTCTTCAATTACGGCGAGGCGTTCCTCCACAAGCGCGCGGTGGAGATGTGCGAGTACATCAAATCGCGCTTCCCGCACGTGTACCTGTTCACCAGCACGAACGGCCTTGCGCTCACGCCGGAGCAGGCCCGACGGCTGACCCACTCCGGTATCGATGAAGTGACGTTCTCCATTGACGGCGCATCGCAGCCGGTCTATGAGCAGTACCGGCGCCGCGGCAGCTTCGATCGCGCGATCGCGACGCTGAGCGCGATGGCCGACGAGAAGCGGCGCAGCGGACGCGACGTCCCGTTCCTCAACTGGCGCTACATCCTCTTTACCTGGAACGACCACGATGAGGAGATGAACCGGGCCCGCCGCATCGCCGCAGAGATCGGCGTCGATCGTCTCTGCTGGGAGATTACCGACCATCCGGAGAACGCCTACTCCCGGCGCTTCGTTCCCGGCTCGCCCGACTTCGACGCGATCCGACACGAAATCTGGGACGACAACAATCTCGGCACTGCTATCCCGGGCGCAATGCCGCGCGCGCGGATCGAGGTGCTGGGCGCCACACTGCCTCCGGCCGCGCGCATCGCCGCGGCCTGCTGGGCCTTTGGCCGCCGCGCGCGTGGTGACTCGCCGCCACACGCGGACGGGCCGGGCCTGCCGCTGGTCGCGCGCGCCGGCACGCCGCTCCAGGTGCGCACGCGCGTCCACAATCTCTCGAGCCGCCCATATCCGGCGCAGGCGAGCTACGGCCGCCGCCTCGTACGCCTCGGCGCCCAACTCTGCGCCGGCGATGGCGTCCTTCTCGATCGCGACTTCGCACGCGCGTGGCTGCCCGAGACGCTGCCGGCGGGAGGGCGCGCCGACGTGCTGATCGAAATCCCCGCACCCCGGCAGCCCGGACGATACGCGCTGAAATTCGATCTCGTCAGCGAAGGTATCGACTGGTTCGAGCGCTGCGGGTCGGATACGACAACGAGGGCGTTGTGGGTCAGGTAACGGGCTCAACAGGCGGGATGGACGAGCTCTGACAGCTGTCCGGCTCGCTTCGGCCATCGCCCGTCTGCCCCGAGCACGACAGCCACGCCGGACCAATTCTTGAATCGTCGACCGCACGCATCAACTTGAATCCCCAAAAACAAAACAAATGATGACAAAGAAAGGCGCGCTGGCGGCGACGATTGCGATCGGGCTGTTGTTCCGGGCCACGCCGGATGCGGCGTTTCAAACTCTGACCGTGCTGCAGTGGAACGTGTTCCACGGCGGCCGCGGTACCGACGCGCGTGTGGATATGGCGCGACAGGTCAACTGGATCGCCGCCAAACACCCCGATGTCGTGTCGCTGAACGAGGTCCTGCCTCTGCAGGCGGAGGAGTATCGGCAGCGCCTCGAGAACGCCACAGGTGACCGCTGGTATTCACTTCACGTGGCAGCTCAGGCGGATGGTACCGGCAATCAGATTCTCTCGCGCCATGCCCTGCTATCGACCGACGTGTACCGCATGCGCGTGAACGGCGAGTTCCGCCGTGCGGTGGCCGCAGCGACAATCGAAGTTGGCGGCACGCTCGTGAGCGTGTTTTCCACGCACCTCGACAACTCGGGCAGGGACATCCGTGAGGCCCAGGTCCGCGAGCTCATCATGTTCATCTCGCGCTTCCCTGAACCCTGGATCCTCGCCGGCGACTTGAATGCCCAACCGCATGCCCGCGAGATGCGCCCGCTCCGCGACGTCCTGTTCGACACGTGGTCGGAAGCGGTGCAGCAGGCCCGCGCTGTCGGATATCCCGACAATCCCGCCGGGCCGGACACCCGTACCCGCGCAAAACGGATCGATTACATCCTGCATTCAACGGGGTTATCAACGCTGCAGGCGGAGATTCCGGATCAGCGGGACTGGTCGTCGAACACCGATGTGTCTGTCGAGGTGGGGACGGCCGACGACGCCGCGGTGAGGCCGTCGGACCACAATTTCGTGTTTGCGGTGTTGTCTCTTGACGCACACGGCGGCGGGGACCGCGAGCGACGGCGACGGTAGGACCGGGCGAAGCCCCCGGCGCAGCCCGTTATTCGGCTCGAAACGAGAGTCTTGTACCAGTTTCAGCGAGCCGGATAACGGGCAAGGCGCGCCGCAGGCGCGCCCGCCGGAGCGGAGCGGGGCAACGGGGGCCCCGCGAGCGAAGGCGTGGGGGGCCGCGGGGGAGAAGCCCCCCGGATCTCGTTTAGTCAGTTCGCCAGTCGGGGCCGGGCATCCTTGACGGGAAGCGCCAGCGGTACCGCCGCGTCGATGGGCGCCGCGACCAGGCGCCAGGCGTGCGCTTCTTCCAGGATCTTCGCCGCAAATGCCGTGTGCAGCGCATGGCCGGCACGATGGGCCACCAGATGCCCGATGACGGGATAGCCGACCAGCGCGAGATCGCCGATGGCATCGAGGATCTTGTGGCGCACGAACTCGTCCTCGAACCGCAACGCGTTGTTCAGCACACCCGCCTCGCCGAGGACAATCGCGTTTTCGAGCGATCCGCCCAGGGCGAGCCCGTTCTGCCGCAGCATCTCGACGTCTTTGAGGAACGTGAAGGTCCGGGCCGGCGCAACTTCGTCGACGAACGACGACTCGGTGATGCGGACGGTCCGCGACTGGTGACGAAGCAGCGGATGATCGTAGCTGATGCTGTAGGTGACCTTGAAGTGATCTGACGGATACAGCGCGATGCGTTTATCCCCGCGCGAAATCGCAATGGGACGGATGATCTTCAGGTATTTGCGCGGCGCCTGCAGCCGTTTGATGCCGGCTTCGTGAATCAGGTAGATGAACGGCGCGGCGCTGCCATCCATGATCGGCACTTCGGGCGAGTTCAGCTCGATCCCGACGTTGTCGACGCCCAGGCTCACGAGCGCGGCCAGAAGGTGCTCGACCGTCTCCACCGACACCTGATTGCGCGCCAGACCGGTCGCCAGCTGAATGCCGGCCAGGTTGCTGATCGTCGCCGGCACTTCAAAGTTGCCAAGGTCCGTCCGGCGAAAGCGAATGCCGAAATCCGCCGGGGCGGGTGTCAGTGTGAGGTTGACCTTGTTGCCGGAGTGGAGACCGATTCCGACGCAGGAAATCTGTCGACGAAGGGTTCGCTGTACGTCCATAGCCTCCCAGGCGCAAAGAGAGAAGCGAAAACGACTGAGCAAAGAAGATGCCCGGCCGTACGCTGCGCCTTTTTTCACGGCTATGGGCTGGCGGTCAAACGACTTAGGCGGCATCGAACGACGCGAGCGACCGCTCCGGGATCTCCTGTTCTGTGGCATCGACACCACAGCTGTTTATCCCGGAGCTGTGGCAATCCTACCACAGTGAATCACCCTGCAATAGGCCGAGCCCGTTGCCTGCGGGCAGGGGACAAGAGGTCCGTAAGGAAACGGCCTGTGGCTGACATGTCGTGTTCCGCGACATCTTCCGGGGTCCCTGCGGCGATGACCCGCCCTCCACCTTCGCCGCCTTCGGGCCCGAGATCGATCACGTAATCGGCCGACTTGATCACGTCGAGATTGTGCTCGATGACGACAATTGTGTTGCCTTGATCGACGAGTTTCGTCAGCACGTCGAGCAGCTTCCTGGTGTCCTCGAAGTGCAGCCCGGTGGTCGGTTCGTCGAGGATGTAGAGGGTTCGCCCGGTCCCCCGCTTCGACAGCTCCTTGGCGAGCTTTACGCGCTGCGCCTCCCCGCCAGACAGGGTCGTCGCCGACTGCCCGAGCTCGATGTAGCCGAGGCCGACGTCCTGCAGCGTGCGAAGCTTGTTGGCGATCGGGGGGAAGTTTTCGAGGAGCGGCAGCGCTTGATCAACGGTCAGATCCAGGACGTCCGCAATTGATTTGCCTCGATATTTGATCTCGAGCGTTTCGCGATTGTAGCGCCGGCCCTTGCACTGCTCGCATGTGACGTACACGTCGGGCAGGAAGTGCATCTCGATCGCAATGACCCCGTCGCCCTGGCAGGCCTCGCACCGCCCGCCCTTGACGTTGAACGAGAAGCGGCCGGTGCGAAAGCCGCGCGCCTTCGCTTCCGGCATCATGGCGAACAGATCGCGGATGAACGTAAACAGGCCGGTGTACGTCGCCGGGTTCGATCGCGGCGTACGGCCGATCGGCGACTGGTCGATTTCAATCACCTTGTCGACCAGCTCGATCCCCTCGATCCGGTCGTGCGCGCCCGGCTCGTCTGCCGCCTTGTACAAGGCGCGGGCGAGCGAACGATAAAGAATGTCGTTGACGAGCGTGGATTTGCCCGAACCGCTGACGCCGGTCACGGCCGTGAGCATGCCAAGCGGAATGTTCACGTCGATGTTCTTGAGATTGTTGGCGCGCGCGCCGCGAATCACCAGTTCCCCCTTCATCGGGGGCCGTCGACCTTTCGGCGTCGGAATCGACCGCTGACCGGTCAGGTAGGCGCCGGTCAGGGACGCATCTGCGCCGCGCGCGCCCTGCAGCAATTGCTCAGGGGTACCCTGGAAGATCACGCGGCCGCCAAGGTCCCCGGCGCCCGGGCCCAGATCGACGACGTAGTCGGCCACTCGAATCGTTTCTTCGTCGTGCTCGACCACGATCACGGTATTGCCGAGGTCGCGCAAGCGCGCGAGCGTGGCCAGCAATTTCCGGTTGTCGCGCTGATGAAGCCCGATTGACGGCTCGTCGAGCACGTACAGGACGCCGGTGAGGTTTGCGCCAATCTGCGTCGCGAGCCGGATGCGCTGCCCTTCGCCGCCGGACAGCGTCGCCGCGCTCCGGCCGAGCGTGAGATACCCAACGCCCACGTCGTTCAAGAAGCGGAGGCGCTCCTGAATCTCCTTCAGGATCCGCTCGGCGATGATCGCTTCGCGGTCGGTGAGGTACAGGTTTTCGAAGACTTCGAGCGCCTCTGAAATCGGCAGGTTGACGTATTCGGAAATCGTGCGGCCCTTCACCTTGACCGAGAGGCTCTGCTGCTTCAGCCGCTGACCGCGGCAGGTGCTGCAGGGGCGGAGCGACCGGTACGGCTCGAGCTCGTCCTGCTCGGACCACGTACCTTCCTCGTAGCGGCGGCGCAGGTTGGGTACCAGCCCTTCGAACTGCCGTCCGGCGCCGAACAGCAGGATCTCGCGCGACTTCCTCGGGAGACGTCCGAAGGGCACCGCGAGATCGATGCCGAAGTCGCGCGACAGCGCCTGCAGCTGCTCGCGCACCAGCTTGCGGTCGCCTCGCGCCCACGGCGCGATAGCACCGTCATTGAGCGACCGGCTCTCGTCCGGCACGATGCGCTGCGGATCGAAGTCGACCATTGCGCCCAGGCCCTGGCAATCGGGGCAGGCCCCGTGCGGGGAATTGAACGAGAACGCGCGCGGCGTCATCTCGGGCATGCTCAGGCCGCAGTCGACGCACGCGAGCCGGCGCGAAAACAGGCGATCGCCGCCTTCGTAGCTGTTGATCACGACAATATCGTCGGCCAGCGTCAGCGCCGTATCGATCGAATCGGTGAGACGGCGCTCGATGCCGCCGCGGACGATGAGCCGGTCGACGACGAGCTCGATGGTGTGGTTCCGCCGGCGATCGAGCCGGATGTCCTCGTCGAGCGAACGGAACTGGCCGTCGATGCGCGCCTTGGTGAATCCGCGCGCCCGCAGCGACGCCAGCTCTTTCTTGAACTCGCCCTTGCGGCCGCGGACGATGGGCGCGAGGACGTTGATGCGTTCGTCCTGGGGATACAGCATCACCATGTCGGTGATACGCTCGAGCGACTGGCTCGCGATTTCCTTGCCGCAGTTCGGGCAGTGCGGCACGCCGATGTTCGCGAACAGCAGGCGGAGATAGTCGTAGATCTCGGTGACTGTCCCGACGGTCGATCGCGGATTCGATCCGGTGGTCTTCTGCTCGATCGAGATCGCCGGCGAGAGACCCTCGATGAGGTCGACGTCCGGCTTTTCCATCTGCTCGAGGAATTGCCGGGCGTAGGCGGAGAGCGATTCGACGTACCGCCGCTGGCCTTCGGCATAGACGGTGTCGAAGGCAAGCGACGACTTCCCCGAGCCCGACAGGCCGGTGATGACCACGAGCTTGTGGCGCGGGATGTCGACGTCGATGTTCTTCAGGTTGTGGACGCGGGCGCCGCGTACCGCAATCCAGTCGTGAGCCATGGGTCGCTCAGGCGCGTTTTTCGACAGTGTTGAACATTCGATTGTACCATGCGGGATCAACTTCGGGCCGATCGCCGTCGCTATACTTGGACCTGGGCGCACGGCGCACCTGCGAGCCGGGGCCCCACGGCGCGGACTGTGCGCCATGGGGTGGTGTGAGCCGGGGTGTGGGGCGGAGCCCCAACTTTATGATGCCCGACCCCGACGCCTTCCGTACGTTCGAGCACGACGGCTGGCAGCGCGCCGCTGAGCACTACGTCGGGGCATTCGGCACGGTGACGCCGCAGGCGATCGCACCGCTGCTCGATGCCGCCGGAGTAGCCCCGTCCACTCGCGTGCTCGACGTCGCGACCGGCCCAGGCTTCGTCGCCGCGGCCGCCGCGGCCAGGGGCGCGCGTGTTGTCGGCCTCGATTTTTCATCGGCGATGATCGCAGCCGCGGCACGGCGCTGCCCCGACGCCGCATTTCGAGAAGGCGATGCCGAAGCCCTGCCCTTCGATGACGGCGCATTCGATGCGGTCGTGATGAACTTCGGCCTGCTGCATCTCGCCCGTCCCGAAACGGCGATGGCCGAGGCGCACCGCGTTCTGCGGGCCGGCGGACGCTATGCCTTCACCGTGTGGGCCGGTCCTGACCAGGCGCTCGGCTTCGGCCTGGTCCTGCAGGCGATCGAACGTTATGGTCGGTTCGACGTCGGCCTGCCCGAAGGGCCGCCCTTCTTCAGGTTCTCGAGCGCGGACGAATGCCGCGGTGCGCTCGAGCAGGCGGGGTTCGTCGACGTGAGCGTGCGAACACTGCCGCTGACGTGGCACCTGCCGTCGGCCGACGGGGTCTTCGAGGCACTTCTGCAGGGCGGCGTACGGACCGCGGCGATCCTGCGACGCCAGACGCCCGAGGTGCTGGCGGCGATTCGCGCAGCCGTGGGGCAGTCGGCGGAGCGCTATCGATCGGCCGACGGCATCGTGCTGCCGATGTCGGCGGTGCTGGCCGCTGGATCGAAAATGAGCAACGAGCGTTAGATCACGCCGGTCTCGCGAAGCCGTGCGCGGCCCACGACACTGACACCCGCTTCATGCAGCACATCGTCTGTATCCGCACCGAGCGCAGGCGCGGGACGGACGCCGGCACCCGGCGCGCGAATGCAGGTGATGCCGTCTGCACGCGCGAAGACACCGCGCGCCGCCAGGTGAGGGTCGCCGAGTGCGTCCTGGAGCGAGTTGACCGGAGTGAGACAGACATCGGCGCCAGCGAACACGGCCAGCCATTCGTCGCGCGTCCGCGTGCGCAGGATTGCCCGGACTTCTTCGACGACGCGCTTCTGGTCCGTGCCTTGCGCGGCCTGCAGCGGAGCGAGGTCGGGCCGACCGAGGCGCTCGCAGAACGCTTTCCAGAACTTCGGCTCGAGCGCGCCGAGCGCAAGATATCGGTCGTCTGCCGTCGCGTAGACGTTGTAACAGGCCGCTTCGCCTGTCAGCGGCACTTCACGGCGGTCTTCGTGCGGGCCCGGAACCAGTGTCCGTGCGCCGTGGAACGTCATCCAGGACAGTGCCGCCTCGTGAATTGAGATGTCGACCAGGGCGCCGGCGCCGGTCCGCTCGCGCTGGACGAGGGCCGCGAGAATGCCGACCGCCGCGTGCATCGCGGCGCCGATGTCGGCGACGAGCAGGCGGGGCACTTCCGGTGCGGGGTTCGGTCCAGCGAGCAGGCCGACCAGCGCCTCATAATTGATGTCGTGTGCCGCCAGGTCGACATACGGCCCCGACTGACCGAAGCCGCTGATCGTTGCGCAAACCAGCCGCGGGTGCCGTTCGCGCAGGGCGGCGGCATCCACGCCGAGCCGGGCCGCTGTCCGCGGCCGGAAGCTGTCGACGACGACGTCGCATCGCCGGAGCAGCGCATCGAGCACCGCGGCGGCCTCTGCCGCGCGGAGGTCCAGCGTGACGCTGCGTTTGTTGCGGTTGAGCAGCTGAAAGTAGACGCTCGTACCGTTCGCGAGCGGCGGCATCTGGCGCAGGTAATCGCCGCCGCGCGGATCCTCGAGCTTGATGACGTCCGCGCCGAGATCGGCCAGCAGCAGCGTCGCGTACGCGCCCGGAAGCAAGCGCGTCAGATCGAGGATGCGAACGCCGTCCAGCGGGCGTGGCATTGAGGCTTCCAACTCTCGGCATGATGTCACATCGCGTCAAATTCACCGCCAGGGCTCATCACCCGAAACGAGTGCAGGCCCAGAAGATTCACATCTTGCGCACTTTGAAATTATGCTGCGGGGTTCGCAGGTGGCTTCGAGAGCTGAGCCTCATTGAGTGGAGGAGCTCGAAAGAGAGAGGCATTGGCAGTGATCGTCATCGACTGCGCTGGAACGACGCGGGCGCCTGCGTGCAAACCACATTACTACGTGGCGGTCGCCGCGATGTACGGCGCCGTGACGTACCTGACGAACTCCATTCTGCCCGCGGTGGTGCTGCATACGGCCGGGAAATCTTTATTCGAACTCCGATCTGTGGCTGCAAGTACCGCACTGAATGGCAATAAGATAGCGCGCAGGAGATCGCCATGCGCAAAGCGCTCGTGACCGCGTGCTTCCTTTTGCTCGTCCCGCTCGCAGCGGCAGGCCAGTCGCACACGATCGTCGCCCTGAGCCACAACGACAACACGGTCTATGAGGTCGATCCGTCATCCGGCCGCATTCTCAACCGGTTCACGGCCGCGAATCAGCCGCACGAAGGCGTCGCGTCCCCGGACGGGAAGACGTTCTATGCCGCGATCCCGAACGGCCCGCACGTGGTGATCCTGGATGCGGCAACGTTCAAGGAAAAGGGCCGGATTGAGTCGCAATACTTCCGATCCTCTCGCCCGAACGGGTCCGCCTCGCCGCATGGCATTGCGCTGACGTCCAACGGCAGCAAGCTGTATGTCGGTCTCGAAAACGCCGACATTCCCGGCATCGTCGTGTACGACACGCAATCGAACAAAGTCGTCAAAAAGATAGACGTGGTGCTGCGCGGCGGTCACTTTCTGGCGATCCAGCCGGGCACCGACAAACTCTACTACCCGATGCGCGAAGACAACCGCGTGCTGGTCATCGACACCAGCCGCGATGCGATTACCAGAATCATCCCGATCGACGGCGGGCCGGTCGGTGTTGGTTTCGCGCCGAACGGCGAGGTCTGGATCCACAACGACCGCGACGGCAGCGTCCACGTCGTCGACGGCAGAAAAGACGAGGTGGTGAAGGTGTTCAAGGACCTCGGTCACGGCGCCGGCCGGATGGCCGTGTCCGCGGACGGCCGGTGGGCCGCGTCGACCCACTCGGGAACCCAGGATGTCGCCATCATCGACGCGGCCAGGAAAGAGGTCGCCGCGACCGTGAAGATCGGACGAGGCCCAGGGTTTCCGGTTTTCGCACCCGACAGCTCGAAGCTCTACGTGATGAATTCGGGCGAGGGCGACGTGTGCGTCATCGATCTCAAGGACATGAAGGTCGCCGCCCGTCACACAGTCGGCGTGAACCCCTTTGGCGGCGGCCTGCGATTCCCCGGAGGCCGACCCACATCGCAGGACTGACAGGCTGGAGCTTCAGCAGGCTCTGGGCTTTGGGGACCCTCGCGCTGACCGCGAGCACACGAGCCGTGAGCCGAGAGTCGAAAAGCCGAGAGTGACGATCAGGTATTCCTGATGCGGCTATGACGGAATCCGTACGCGAAATAGAAGACGAGGCCAATCGCCAGCCAGACGCCGAACCGCCGCCAGGCGCTCCCCGGCAGCCCATACATGATGAAGACACAGCCGACCGCCGACAGCACCGCGACCGGCCAGACCAGCGGCACCCGGAACGGCCGCGGCCGATCGGGGTCGGTGTACCGCAGCACGAGCACGCCGACGCTGACGAGCACGAACGCGAACAGCGTCCCGATATTGGTCAGGTCGTAGGTCTCGGCGGCGTCGCCAATCAGCGCCCACAGGCCGACGAACACTCCTGTCACCATCGTCGTCGTGGACGGGATTTTCGTCCGCGGATGCACGGTCGCCGCCCACTTCGGGAGCAGGCCGTCGCGGGCCATGGCGAAGAAGATGCGCGGTTGACCATATTGAAAGACTAGGAGCACCGCTGACATCGACACCGCAGCGCCAAGCGCGACGAACCACCCGACGGTTCTGAACCCGGCAAGCTCCAGCGCGCGCGCGAGCGGATCCGCGACGGCCAGCTCGGTGTACGGCACCATGCCGGTCAGCACCGCGCCGACCACAACGTAGATCAACGTGCAGACCGCCAGGCCGCCGAGAATGCCGATCGGCAGATTCCTCTGAGGATTTCTCGTCTCTTCAGCCGCCGTCGAGATCGCGTCGAATCCAATGTACGCGAAGAACACGATCGCCGCGCCCTGGTGGATGCCCGTGAACCCGTTCGGCGCAAACGGACGGTAATTGACCGGGTTCAGATGCGTCGCGCCGACGGCGATGAAGACTGAAAGCGCGATCAACTTGATCACGACCATGATGTTGTTGGCCGTGGCGCTCTCTCTTGCGCCCCTCAGGAGCAGCCACGTGATCACCATGACGATCGCGAACGCCGGAACGTGGACGAGCATCGGCACGCCTGCCAGCCGCGGCGCCGAATCGAGCAGACCGTGAAGGGCCGGATCCGGGCTGAGAAGCGCGGTCCGATACCCGGTCCTCAGCCAGACGGGCAGGTTGACGCCAAATCCCTGCAGCAGCGTATTGAAGTAATCGCCCCAGGAGATCGCCACCGCGACGTTCCCCACCGCGTACTCGAGAATCAGGTCCCAGCCGATGATCCAGGCGACCAGTTCGCCGAGCGTTGCGTACGAGTACGCGTAGGCGCTTCCCGCCTGTGGAATCATCGCCGCAAGCTCCGCGTAGCACAGGCCCGCGAGCGCGCACGCGGCGCCCAGCAGGAGAAACGAGAACACCAGGGCCGGGCCCGCGCCCGACCGGATCACTTCGCCCCCGGGTCCGACCTGGCCGGCGGCGGCCGTGCCAATCGCGCCGAAAATGCCCGCTCCGATCACTGCGCCAATCGCGAGCATGATCAGGTCGCCCGCCCCCAGCGAGCGCCTCAGGCTGTCCGTGCCTTCCGTTTCTTCGATGAGTTCCGCGATAGGCTTGCGTTGAAAGAGTTGCGGCATGTCGTGGCCCGATCCTACTTGAGCCTGAATGCCGTATCGTTCGACGACACGACGCATCCGCCCGACGGATCGAACGCCACGCCCACGAGCCCCGGACCCGCGAGCGCCAGCTGCGGCTCTCCGGTCGGCGGCACGCTGTACAAGCCGCTGACGCCGGCAAGCGCCTCGACGACGTGCAGCGTGCCGTGGATGTCGAACGCGACGCCCTGCGGCCGTCCGAATTTCGCCGAGCGCGCCACAACGCGGCCGCTGCGATCAACCTGGTACAGCGAGTCGTAGGTCGACAGCGTCGGCCCTGTCACATACAACGTGTCGTCGGGACCGAAGGCGAGATGGAAGGCCGCGACGCTCGGCGGCACCGCGGCAAAGGTCGTCGCCTGCCCGGCCCGGTCGACCCGGAAGATCGTGCCCGAGCGATCACCCACGTATAGCGTGCCGTCTGACGCAAACGCCAGGCCGCAGGCCACTCCGAGATCGTTCGCAAAGGGCTCGACCGATCCGTCCGGTGCCACGCGATACACGGTGCCCTCGAACCGGCTTGAAACGTAGAGGCGGCCCTCAGGATCGATTGCCATCGAGGTGGGATTGACGATGCCTGACGAGAAGGTCTCGCGCGTCCCGTTCGGGCGGACGCGGAAGATCGAGACCGGCACCTGCTGCCCGCGCGTGCCGCTGTAGGTGACGTAGAGGTTGCCCTCGCGATCGAACACCGGATTATCGACCTGGTGCAGCCCGGTCGCGAACGGCGCGGCGACCTCGATGAAGGCGGTCTCCCCGGGCACACCCGCGACGCGCACGGTCGCCCGGCCGCCTTCGAGTCCTGCCGGCACGATCACATCCAGCCGCCGGGGCGACGCGAAGACGACGCGCGCCGGCGCGTCGCCGATGCGCACGCCGGGCGGAGACGACTCCTCGAAGGGGAAGCCGGAACCTTCGATGCTGATGCGGCCGCCTTCAATCGCGCGGAGCGGATGAATGGCGGCAACGCGGGCGGGCATTACGTATCGTCGAGCTCGACGTTCCAGTACAGGTAATCGCGCCAGCTTTCGGGCGCGTTCCTGAGGCCCACCGTAATGCGGATGGCCGGGGCCGATTCGGGACGTTTTGGCATCCGCAACAGGTGCATGCCGGCTTCAGCCGGCGTGCGCCCACCTTTCTTCCGGTTGCACGAGATGCAGCAGGTGACGATATTCTCCCAGTCCTTGCGGCCGCCCTGGGCGACCGGCAGCACATGGTCGAACGTCAGCTCGCTCGTCGGGTACGACTCCCCGCAGTATTGACAGGAGTGATCGTCGCGCGCATAGATATTGGCACGCGAAAACGGCACGTAATCGAACCGCCGCTTGATCCGGATGTAGCGCAGCAGGCGAATGACCGACGGCAGCCTCAGGGTGAACGTAACCGACCTGATTTCGCGGTCGTACTCCGAGATCACTTCGACCTTCCCCTGGCAAAGCAGCGTGACTGCCTTCTGCCAGTGGACGATCTTCAGGGGCTCGTACGACGCGTTCAGGAGCAGCGTCTGTTCCATTCGTCAGTTACCGGGGCTCTGCCCCGGACCCTGGGCTCGGTCGGCAGGCGCGCGGCCAGAGTGTAAGCGCGACCCTATCGAGATTTTGCCCGACGACTGCCGAGGTGTCAAGGCTCTGACGCCGGAAACACGTTGAAACGGTGACGGTTAGCGCCGTTGGACCCTGAGGGCGGCCGTCCAGGACGGGTCTCAGCCGCGGCTGAGCAACTCGGCCGGGAGCGCCGATAGCACCGTACATGGCTGAAAGATCCGGTTGGCGCTCCGCTCCTGTCATCGTCATGGCCGCCTGTCTGGCTTGCCTGGCGACGGCGTGCGCCTCCACCGGTGCCGCGCCGAAGCCGTTTCCCGTTCCCGGCGGCCCCGAGCCCCCGGCCGGCGGCACGGGAGCGCCAGGGCCGGGCGCCGCGTCGAACGCAGGCCGGCTCGATTCCTATGCGCTCGTGGGCACGGCCCTGTCGCTGCGCGGATTGCCATACCGCGACGGCGGCAGCGATCCGGCGGGATTCGACTGCAGCGGATTCACTCAGTACGTGTTCGCGCAGCACGGCGTGTCGTTGCCGCGTGAAGTCCGGGAACAGTATCGGGTCGGGCGGCGCATCGAACCGCGCGATCTCGCTCCGGGGGATTTGGTGTTCTTCAGCACGACGACGACGGGAGCGAGTCACGTCGCCATCGCGATCGGCGGCGATGAATTCATCCACGCCCCGACGTCTTCAGGCGTCGTGCGCGTCGAGCACCTGAGCTCGAGCTACTGGTCGCAGCGCTACCTGGGGGCGAGAAGAATTCGGAATTAGAAGGAAGCGACGGAGTGAATCGGAGCAGAACCCCAGCGGAGGTGACGGAGGCAACGGTATCGCACAGAGAAACGGAGCAACGGAGAGGAGCAGAGAATTTGGTGAAGTTTTGAGTTGTAAGTGATGATTCGTGCGAAACTCACGACTCCGGACTGGCTTTCTCTTCTCCGTTCTTCCTCCGTTTCTCCGCTCCTCTGTGTGATACCGTTGTCTCCGTATTCTCCGTTGCCTTCACGCGATTCTCCGTTGCCTTCAGGCCGCCTTGAAGGCACCCTTTCGAATCAGCCGCCGTGAACTTGTCTTGGTAAATTGTCGAACGTCGAGATCGTCCTCGGTGTAGCGCACCTGTGGTGCCGACACGCGCAGCGGCTCGATCCTCACGCCGTCGTTGTCCGCGTCGCAGGGCGGCTGTTCGGTGAGCCGCTCGATGTAGCGCTGCGGAAACGACGGGAAGTTCCTGAAGCTCGTCCCGATCACGCCGCCGTAGCGCACTTCGAGACCGGCAAAGTCGTCCCGCAGAAAGTCGTACACCGCCGGCGACGGGTTGGTGGCCAGATAGGCGTGGACCATTTCCGCCACCTGTTCGAAGAACTGATCGCCGTGGCAGTTTGCCGAGTAGGTGCCGTCTTCGCGCTCGATGCGGCGAATGCCCTCGAGCCGCGGGTCGATGTGATACAGCTCGTGCACGACGGTGTCGAGCTTCGCCAACCACGGCTCGGAGCCGGGATAAAGGCGCTCCTTGCGCGAGCGATCGAGCGACTGATCGCAGAAGCGCGGCATCGCGAACGAGATCAGATACTTGATCTCATGCGGCCCGATCGTGACCAGCGGCGACTTCGTTACGAACCATTCCGACCGGCGCGTGATGGCCTTCGTGTCGCGATCGCGCCAGAAGTAGTACCCGGGGTCGCTCGCGGGAAGCGTGAGGCAATGGCACGTGGCGAACGCGCCTTCGGCGTTGGAGCGGCCGGCGCGCGCGAACACGATCACGTCGGAGATGTTGATGAATTTGAGGATGGGGACGCGTGTCACGATGTCGTGCATCAGCAGCGTGAGCCGTTCGGTGTAGTTGATCATGCGT
>JBKPAI010000007.1:0-128891 GCA_046726355.1 Acidobacteriota bacterium
CCGAGGAACCGCCCGCCCGGCGTCCTCCGGCACCGCGGCGACAGCCGCTGATGATGAACGATCCGGCCGCGGAGTCCGCCGCCGCCTCGGTCTTCGGTGCGCCGCGCCCGGCGGCGCCCGCACGGGCTCGCGGCGGAAACGGCCGCGACCAGCAGCAGCCGCCGCGCGTCGGCGGCGACGATGTCATCAAGACCGTGCGGCGGGATGAGCCGAAAGTGGGACGCAACGAGCCGTGCCCCTGCGGGAGCGGGAAGAAATACAAGAAATGCCATGGTGCGACTGCGTAGTCATGGGGTGAGTTATGAGTGATGAGCTGTGAGTCATGAGCAGGCGCTCCATCACGGGCGGGACCGCGGCAAATACGGGCAAGAGGGCCGACCTTGCGTCGGCCCTTTCCATTTCAGGGAGCGAGGATGAACGAAATAAAGTCGGTCGATGAGCTCAGGGAGCTCTGGAAGGAGCTCTCGAACCGTGTGTCTCCCGCCGCGATCGAGCCGCTTCAGACGGCCCTGACCTTCGACGACATCCTGCTCGTGCCGCAGCATTCCACGGTCCTCCCCAGCCAGGTGGACGTCAGCACACGATTGACGCGCCGCATCAGGCTCAACATCCCCCTGGTCAGCGCGGCGATGGACACCGTCACCGAATCACACCTCGCAATTGCCATGGCGCAGCAGGGGGGCCTCGGCGTCATCCACAAGAACCTGTCGATCGACGAACAGGCGTCCGAGGTCGACCGGGTGAAGCGCTCCGAGAGCGGAATGATCGTGAATCCGATTACGCTCTCACCCGCCCACAAAATCTACGAAGCGCTCGACCTGATGAAGAAGTACCGGATCTCCGGCGTGCCGATCACCGAAGACGGCGGCAAGGAGGGGCGGCTGTGCGGGATCCTGACCAACCGCGATCTCCGGTTCGAGACCAACGTGAACCGGCCGATTGCGGAAGTGATGACGCGCGAGCCGTTGATCACGGTCCCGATCGGCACGACGCTCGACGGCGCACGGGAAATCCTCCACCAGCACAAGGTCGAAAAGCTGCTGGTCGTGGATCACGAGTACCGGTTGAAGGGGCTGATCACGGTCAAGGACATTCAGAAGGCGGTGAAATACCCGAACGCCTCGAAAGATTCACTCGGCCGCCTGCGTTGCGGCGCGGCGATCGGCGTCGCCGGCGACACGCCGGAGCGTGCCGAGGCCCTGGTCGCCGCCAACGTCGATGTCCTCGTCATCGACACTGCCCACGGCCACCATCAGGGTGTCCTCGACATGGTGAAGCGTCTGCGCCTGCGGTTCCCCGACGTGAACCTGGTGGCCGGCAATGTCGCGACCGCGGAAGGGACCTTGGCGCTCATCGATCAGGGCGTGGATGCGGTCAAGGTGGGGATTGGCGCGGGATCCATCTGCACGACCCGGGTGGTGGCCGGCATCGGCGTGCCGATGATCACCGCTATCAGCGACTGCGCCCGGGCCGCCGAGCCGCACGACGTTCCGATCATCGCCGACGGCGGCATCCGGTTCTCGGGTGACATCACCAAGGCGCTCGCGTCCGGCGCGGCGACGACGATGATCGGCAACCTGTTTGCCGGCACCGACGAAAGCCCGGGCGAGCTGATTCTGTATCAGGGCCGCAGCTTCAAGGAGTACCGCGGCATGGGGTCGATTGGCGCGATGCGCCGCGGCAGCCGCGATCGCTACTTTCAGGATGACTTCGATCTCGATAACGCCGCCGGCACGACCACTGAGAAGCTCGTGCCTGAGGGCATTGAAGGCCGCGTTGCGCACAAAGGCAGTGTCGCGGCAATGATTCACCAGCTCGTCGGCGGACTCCGCGCCGGCATGGGCTATTGCGGGTGTGCGACGCTCGCGGCGCTGCGGCGCGACGCGAAGGTGGTGCGGATCACTCTGGCGGGGTTCCGCGAAAGCCACGTCCATGACGTGGCGATTACCAAAGAGGCGCCTAATTATCGATCGGAGTGATCGATCACGAGATTGGTGATTGGTGATTGGTGATTGGTGATTTGAATCAAAAAATCAGCATTCACCGATCGACAATCTCGCTTCGCGGGTGGCCGATCGTGATGGTGCGGTTATCGCTGGCCCCGTGCTCGATGCGCACTTCGATCGCCCCGGCCGGCGGGCGCGGCAGTTTCTCGGCCCATTCAACCGCCAGCACCGCGTCGGCGGCCAGTTCGTCCAGCCCGAGCTCGTCGATCTCCAGCGGATCGTTCAGGCGGTACAGGTCCACGTGAATCAGCGGCAGCCGTCCACTCCGGTACTCCTGGACGAGTGTAAAGGTCGGACTGGTCACCTCGCCCGCGTCGGTCCCCAGACCTTCAGCCAGCCCGCGGACGAACGCGGTCTTCCCTGCGCCCAGATCGCCGAACAGCAGCACGACGTCGGCGGCCGCCAACGTGGCGCCGAGCTCACGTGCCGCGGCGGCCGTTTCGTGTTCCGATTGCGTGATGATCGTCGTTCGAGTCACGTGATGATCGTGACACCACGGAGGACGCGGAGGACGCAGAGGGTCAATCCTGTTCCTCGGCGTGGCGCAGGGTACCCGGACGCCGTTCGAACAGTGGAAAGGAATCGAGATTTCACCTTCTGTCCTCCGCGTCCACCGTGGTGAATATCATTCCCG
Source organism: Acidobacteriota bacterium (assembly GCA_046726355.1). Taxonomy (GTDB): domain Bacteria; phylum Acidobacteriota; class Vicinamibacteria; order Vicinamibacterales; family CAVVIG01; genus QHWF01. Next base: position 2,641 of record JBKPAI010000007.1, read on the forward strand.
ATCCGCGTTCTTCCGTCGCCCGGTCATCTCCAGAAACGCATCCCCGAGGTGCCGCACGAGATCGCCGGCGGTCATCGCCACTTCGCCTTGAGCGGCCTCAGCCAGGTCACCGGCGAGCCCATGAAGATAGACGGCCAGCTTGCATGCGGCCTCAGCGTCCAGCAGCTGCGCGATCCATGCCGCGATCATGCCCGTGAGCACGTCGCCGGTCCCTCCCGTCGCCATCCCCGGATTGCCCGTGGGATTGATGAAGACCTTCCGGTCCGGTGTCGCGATCAGCGTACGGTGCCCCTTGAGGACCACATACACGTGATGTGCGGCCGCGAAGTTCCGGGCCACGTCGAGACGGTTGGACTGCACTTCGGCGGTCGACATGCCGACCAGCCGTCCCATCTCACCGGGATGCGGCGTGATCACGACATCGCGTCCTTCGCGTCCGGCCAGTTTTTCCGGTGCCCCGGTAAATGCGTTCAGGCCGTCGGCGTCGATCACCACCGGCATTGCGGCGCGGTCGACGATCTGTTTCACGAATTCGCGGGACGCGCGTCCCTGACCGATCCCCGGTCCGAGGGCGAGCACGTCGCGTGCGAGCTCGAGGACGCGATCGACGTCATCGGGGTCGAGCCCGTCATCGCCGGCCCGAATCGGCTCGGTCATGTACTCGGGCGCCATGGCGGCGATGGTCGCCAGGCAGGCCGCCGGCGTCGCGATAGTGACGAGCCCCGCGCCGGAGCGCAGACAGCCGATCGCGGCGAGGTGCGCCGCGCCGGTCTTTCCCGGTGAGCCGGCGACAATGAGCACGCGGCCGAAATCGCCCTTGTGAGTGTCGGGACTGCGCGGGGTGATCAGCTCGCGCATCGCCGATCGCGTCAGGAGCTCGATCCACGGCCCGTCGACGGCGTCGAGGATCGCGTCCGGGATGCCGATGTCGGCGATGACGATGTCGCCGGCGCGCATCTCGGCAGGCGGCAGCACCAGCGGAACTTTCGGCGCCGCCAGCGTGATCGTCAGGCCGGCTTCGATCGACGGCCCGATTGGATCCGGCGAATCGGCCGACAGGCCCGATGGCAGGTCGATGGCGACCACGGGGATCTCCGACGCGTTGACGTCGGCGATGACCGATTCGATCAGCCCCGAGACCGGCGACTTCAACCCGGTGCCGAAGATCGCGTCGACAATCAACGTACAGTTGCTGACTTCCGAGAAGTGCAGCTCCCACGCCTGGCTGTCGGCGACCTCGACCACGGTCACACCCAGCCGGCCGAGGATTTCGAGGTTGATGCGGGCGTCGCCCCGCACGTCGGCGACGCGGCCGATCAGGAAGACCGAGACATCGGCGCCGCGCTGAACCAGTGTCCGGGCGATCACGAAGCCATCGCCGCCGTTGTTGCCGCGGCCGCAGAGCACCGCGACCTGCCGATCGAGAAGATCGCTGTACACGGCCTCCATGGCGGCCACGGCCTGCCGGCCGGCGTTCTCCATGAGGACCAGTGACGGGATGCCGATCTCTTCGATCGTGCGTCGATCCGCTTCGCGCATCTGCGCGGAGTTCAATACACGCATGCGGCTGTTAGGTCGCGGCGAAGCGGACGTCAGGATGGAATGCAGAGGCCGCCAGGGATGCAAGGAAACGCAGTGTTTCTTGCCCGCCTTCGCGCTTGCCCAAGCCGTGGCTCGCCTGAATCGCCGCGAGCGAAGGCTGGGCCTTCGCATTCCACCGTCGCGCCGGCTCGATCAGTTACGCTGCCTGGATTTTCTACGGCTTTTCGCTCCATGTCCATCTTGTCGGTTGGGTTGGCGGGGCCGAACCGTCTGATGTACGCTCCTCAGCCATGGCAGCCACAGTCAATGTCAACGGACGTGTGTCCGACGCGGAGCACGCAGTCATTTCTGTTTTCGACCACGGGTTTCTGTATGGCGAGGGTGTCTACGAGACGCTTCGGACCTACAACGGTGAGCCGTTTCTGTTCGACCGTCACATGCGGCGCCTGCGGGCATCGGCGGGTATGGTGGCGCTGGAGGTGCCGCTCACCGATGGCGAAATCGATGCACGGTGCCGCGAGACGATGCGGGTGGGCGGTCTCGGGGATCCGGGAGGACGCGACGCGTACATCCGAATCCTCGTCACACGGGGCATCGGGGAGCTCACCTACGATCCGGCGGCCTGTCCCACGCCGTCGATTGTCGTGATCGTCAAACCAAATGTGGCACCGTCGCGCGAGGCGTTCGAGCGCGGCGTCAGGGTGGCGCTCGTGCCCATCGTTCGCAACCATCCGGATACCGTCAATCCGCGGATCAAATCGAACAACCTGCTGAACAACGCGCTCGCCATGCAGGAAGCCTTTCGCCGCGGGGCGTTTGAAGGAGTGATGCGGAACTACAAAGGAGAGCTGGCCGAATGTACTCAGTCGAATCTTTTCATCGTCAAGAACGGCGTTGCTTTGACGCCGCCGCTCGACGCGGGACTGCTGCCCGGCATCACCCGCGAGTTCATGTTCGAGGTCGGCGCCGAATCCGGCATCGCGGTCCGCGATGCGGTGCTGCGCGACGATGACCTGTTTGGCGCTGACGAAGCGTTCCTGACCAGTACGACCCGTGAGGCGGTCCCGATCGTGCAGGTCGACGATCGCACCATTGGCTCGGGCGCGCCCGGGCCGGTGACGCGTGCACTGCTCGAAGGATATCGGCGGAAGGCGCAGGAGCTGACACGGGTGAGTTACAAGTTATGAGTTATCAGTTGTGAGTTGTGAGTTGTGAGTTGTGAGTTCTGAGTTCTGAGTTCCAGCCTCAGAACTCACTCGCGACTCAAAACTCAAAACTCAAGACTCAAGACGTGTCACCGCTGCGCCGTCGACGGCGTGGCCGTGGACGCGGCGTAATCCCAATGCCGCGCTGCGTTGCGCAAGATCGGAGCGAGATCTTCAGCGAGGAGGAACCGCTGATCGATCAGCTCCAGCGCAGCTTTGCTCACAAGTCCGATGTACTGATCCTTGTCCCGGTACCGTTCTTCGATCGACAGACGCGGATCGCTCGCGCGTTTGCGTTCGCTGCCTGTCCGCGGCAGCGGGACGTAGGAGCCCTGCATGCTCGACAGCTCGCGCGGCGGCCCCGAGCGCGCGTTGAACAGGTTCCAGCCGGTGTAGGTGGCCAGCGGGACAGCGAGCTCTGGCATGCGGATGCCGGCGATACCGTTGCCATCGGCATCAACCTGCGGCACGAGGATCGGAAATGCCGTGCCGATTCTTGGCGGCTCCACGGTGACGACGCCGCTACCGGCGAAGAGCGGGCCGTAGTCGGCGCGATAGGCCTTGTGGACGGCCGTGGTCGTCGTCACGCCTGCGAGCCTCGGGAACTTCAATCGATCCGGCGTCACCAGGGTTCCGTCGTCGACGCGTGGATAACGGCTGGGCGGCGGCGCCTCGCCGCTGGCGGTCCATCGATCCATTGCGAGCAGCAGCGCCTTCATCGCCCAGCGATAGTCGAGCGGGTTGTTTTTCTGTTGCCCGATCGTCTGCGCCGGCGGGAACGGGCCCGGCCCGTGCTGCCCCGCGGTGAGAAGGTAGATCCGCACGTTGTCCATCAGCGGCACGTCGGCTGTCCCATCGACGGTTGTGTGGATGAGCGACGCAGCGCGGCCCCAATACTCGTATTCCGAATTCGTGTAGAACACTTTCGGAAGGAGCTCCGGTGATCCCGCATGCGTCAGCAGGCCGTCGCTCACGCCGGTCTCGGGATCTTTCTGAGCGATGTCGGTGAACGGGAAAATGTCGGTCGGATAGAAGAAGTTCAGGTACGGATGTGCGTCCCTGGAAGGCTGGGCGAACCGGTGGTTGAAACTGCCCCGGCCGGCACCCGCGACATGCGCGATGACACCGTCGAACACCTTGCGATTGGCCTCGTCGCGGTTGAATCCGTAGTACAGATAGGTGCGGAGAAAACGACCGCTTTGAGACACGCCAAATGCCAGCGCCCTTGCGATCGAGCCGGAGGGAATCGACCATGCGGCGGCCGAGTTGTACTTCAGCATCGAGATGACGTCGCGGATGGCTGCGGACCCGAGGCCGACGATCGGCGGGTTCTCAGCGGTGTAGACGACTTCGTAAATCTTGCCCGGCTCGAACTTTCCTGACATGTAGACGCGCGTCGAGTCGGCGACCTTCTTCCCTTCCTGGTCCCGTGCGAACTCCCACTGATCGCGGGGCACGATCCGGCGCGGCCCATCGACCGAATCCCGCACGGTCAACACGTTGTCAGGCGAAGCCGGGTCGATCACCGCATATGCCGTGTGGTCGCGATCGGCGAGGGAGTGATCGAGCTCTTTTTCGGTGACGACGAAATCGCTCCGCACCAGCCCGCGGATTGGGCGGCCGTTCTCGGAGGCTATCGGCGGATAGACGCGCAGCAGGCCCGGCCGGACTGGCGGGTCGAACTGCCAACCGACCCACAGGAGCGTGAAACCCTGCCGCATGAGAAATCCGTCGCCCATCTCGGCGGCGGTCGTCGGATCGAGACTCCCGGCGGCATGATTGAAGAATCCGAGCATCCCCTTTCCGCCGCGGTTGGAGACTTCGTACAGCACGGCGCCGTTGCCCCGCTCGATCCGCTTCGGTTTGATCACGAAGAAGTCGGACGAGAATTCGACCTTGCCCGCCGCGTTGCGCGGCGCCTTGTCCAGATCGGTGACGATCCGGTTCGCCGGCAGCGTCGGATCGACCGCAAAGTAGACTTTGCCGGACAGCTTCTCGTACGCGCCGGGCGGTCCAAACGCGGCGCCGCCGGCGAGGTCGCTCCGCGATTGCACGTCGATGCGAACAACCTCCGCAGCCGCCGGCGCGGCGACGAGTCCGGCCAGCAACCCGAACTTCACGAGTCTCGCGTTCATGAGCATGCGAACCTTCCGGCGCTTATCTTACTCCTGGTGAGGCGGATGTGACCCGCGGGGACCAACACAAAGGACACGAGGGACACCAACGGGTACAAAGGACACAAAGAAACGGACGCTCAACGCGGAACTCGCTGAACACGCAGAAAAGCTTGCCATATGTCTGCGAGTTCCGCGGTTTCTGCGTTGAACGTCGTCTCTGACGGTGACGTTCAAGACATCCGGACGATCAACGCAGAACCCGCGGAACACGCGGAAAGGCCTTGCATCATGTTTTCGCAGATGGCGCAGTTCTCTAGCGCGTGGTCCGCGACGACATCCCTGAGGTCATTTCAAGGCGTGTCTCAAAGACGTTCTTGAGTTCGCCGGCAGTGAGCTCCCGGTTTCCGAGTTGGTACGCATCGCCAATAGCCCCGTCCGGCTTTTCCATGTATTGGTCCGGGTGATTTACACCGGAGCAGTATCTTTGCCTTCAGCGCAATACCGAGAGCAGCGTTCTCTGGTTGAGCAACGCCACGAACATTGTTAGCCACCGACCAGGCCCTTGGATTGCATAGCTCGTAGGATGTTCTTGGAGTACGGCTTAGATCTGAAGCAACGGCTCAGTACGGAGGGGATATGCGCGCCGCGTCAATAAAACAGGCCGAGCAGTTGAAACTGAATGTTTCCAGGGCGGCTCGCGCGGCCAAGGAACAATCGACGCGTTTCGGCAAGGAGGCTGTGCGGATGAAAGCGATTCCGAAGGTGATCGAGGACCGCATGAAGGTGACCAAGCGGGCCGTAAAGCAGGGCTATCGAGCCACGGAGGACTTCGTCGACGACGCGACGTATCGGATCAAGCGGGATCCGCTGCGCGCACTGGGTCTGAGTTTCATGGTGGGCATGGCGGCGGGCTGGCTCCTCCCGCACCGCACAAACGGAAACGGATGACGAATCCACTGCTGTCCTAGAACCTGAACCGCTGCCACACTGAGTGTCGGTTTTGGCAGGGAGCTGGAATTTCTTGAATTAGGTACTAAAGTACCTGCCAACCTCGCCTCTGTAGCCTGGGCGTCATGCTCGCGCTGCATCCCGTGGGTATCGCCTGCCCCTGACTTGGCGTGCCGGTCGACGTCTCGCTGAAGGGATTTCTGCGCCATGAGCCCAGAGGCAGCATGGCTCGCGGAGCATGGCCGCTCTGCCGGATGCCGTCGCCGGAGGTGACTGAGCGGCATTTCGTACTCCACCTTCGGCACAGCGGCGTGAACAACGTTCACCTGGTCTTCTCTTGCCCTTCGTTGGTCGCATAGCCGGCGAGCCAAAGCGAGAACCGAGTGGTTCTCGCTTCCGTCAAGTCCACGAACGGACAGGCGACCGGCCCCATTCGCAGCTGTTGTAGTCGCGGAACACCTGGAAGAAACATCGGCATTGCTCTGCGGGTTCTGCAGTTTCTGCGGGTGATCGTCGTTTCTGCCGTGAGCTCTTACAATGGCAATGGTCGTGGGCGTCAAGACCTACCTGCTGTCCCTCCCGGAGCGCCTGGCGCGATCGGCGATTGGCCTCGGCGCCGGCGCCGTGCGCGAGGTCGGCGAACTGGCCATTCCCACCGGGATTCGCCGAAGCCAGCTGTATCAGAACCTCGTCGACACCACGCTTCGCTTTCTCATCGAAGAAGTGGGCGACGTCGATGGCGTCTACGCGCCGGAAACGACGCTGACCGAAGACTTCCTCCTGCGGAGAACGGCCGGCAACGTGCTCGAGATGCTCGGCATCGTCGCATTCCGTGCGTCGCCGGTCTGGCTGCTCGCCGCCCTCTCCGACGCGTGTGGAGCTGGAAAGTTCCTGGTGCCCGAGATTGCTGCGGCGCTTGCCGCCGACGGCCTGCTCGAGCCCGACGTCCGGTTCACGAGCGTGGAGCAGATCCTCGATGCGCTGGAACGAACGTCTTCACGCCTTGCCGCCACGTTCAATACGCCGCCGCTCGACGTCGCGACGCTGCGCCGGGAGTGGCAGGCGATTCGCGAGGAAGTCCGATCGATCCCTCCGGGCACGCTTCCCAGCGGCGAGACCTTGCGCAAGCTCTGGGGCCAGTTGAAATCCGAGTCGGCGAGGCAGCAGCGATCGATTTTCGAGATGTCGTCGATTCTGGCGTTGTCGGCTGTCTCGAGATTCCCGGACCGACTTCGCTGGGCGTCGACGTCCGCGCGCGTGGCCGCGCGGCGGACCGGCCAGGTGTGTGCCACCGCGTTGCTCGATCACTATCGGCAGACGCTCGACGAAGTCCGGCAGGTCGGGTTTGGCCGGTATGCGGTCCGACAGTGCCGGCCATATGTCCGGGCAGCGGCCGGTCAGCTTTCTCCCGGGCGAGGCACCGTGACCGAGCGGTTGCTTGCGGGCCGGGTGCGTCTGATGGATGTCGTGGCTCTGGTGGGGCGGACAGGGCTGGCTGGTCGAATGGGTCGGATCGTTCGAGGAAGTCGCTCGGACGAGGGCGGGTAGGTCGAGTAGGTCGGGTGGTCGAGTAGAGCCGGCAGGTCGGGTAAGGTCAGGTCAGGTCAGACCTCCCCACCCTCCCCACCTGACCCACTCACCCACCAGCCCTACTTCACTGCAAACACCCAGACTGTTCCGCCCTCGGGTACCTCTGGGTACGTGCCCGGCGACAGACGATTCAGCCGCGCCTGCATGCCACGCGCGTCGATGCCCCAGCCCGATTGCACGGCAACGTACTGTTTGCCGTTCACCATGAATGACGTGGGCTGGCCGATGACGCCCGAGTTCGTCGGGAACTCCCACAATACGTTGCCGTTCATCGCATCGAACGCGCGGAACAGCCGATCATTGGTGCCACCGCTGAAGACGAGCCCGCCGCCGGTGGCGAGCATCGGGCCCCAGTTGGCAGACCGCGCGAACGTGTGCGTCCAGACGCGCTTCCCCGTGTCGACGTTCCACGCCTGCACCTCGCCGATATGATCCGCGCCCTCCACGATGGAGAACGTATTCGTCACGCCGGTAAAAACGCGGCCAGGCGAATAGCTGATGGCCCGGCCGCTCATCGACGTGCACAGGTTCTCGTTGGCCGGGATGTAAATCATCCGGGTCTTCGGGCTGAACGCGATCGGCGGCCAGTTCTTGCCGCCCCAATGCGACGGGCAGAAGCTCGCCTCCCGGCCGGTGCCGGGCCGGCGCGCCGGATCGATATCCGGCCGGCCGGTCTTCGGATCGAGACTCCTGAAGACATTCTGCTTCACATACGGCATGCCTTCGATGAACTTGATCGGACCGCTCGTGCGCTCGAGAAACCACAGATACCCGTCGCGAGCCACGTCGATCAGGCCCGTGATCGTCCGGCCGTTGCGCCGGTAGTCGACCAGGATCGGCGGTGAGACTTCATCCCAGTCCCATGAATCGTTGGGGTGGTACTGGAAATGGCCTTTGATCGTTCCAGTCGCGACATCGACGGCGATGGTCGATGACGTGTAGAGATTGTCGCCGGGCCGCTGATCGCCAATCCAGGGTCCACCATTGCCGGTGCCCCAGAAGGCAAGGTTCGTCTCCGGATCGTAGTTGCCGGTGACCCATACCGGCCCGCCGCCGGTTTTCCACTGCTCGCCGTTCGGCCATGTCTCGCTGCCGGCTTCGCCCGGCGCCGGCACGGTGTACGTCTTCCAGATTTGCTTTCCGGTCTCGATCTCATAGGCGGCGACGAAACCGCGGATTCCGAGCTCGCCGCCCGACGTGCCGACCAGGACCTTGCCGTCGGCGATAAGCGGCGCCACCGACATGTAATAGCCGGACTTGTTGTCGGCGACCGTCGTTGTCCACGCCTCACGCCCGGTCCGGGCATCGAGGGCGACCAGCACCGCTTCGCCCGCCGCGAAAAACACTTTGTCCCCGTACAGCGCGACGCCGCGGCTCGTGCCGTGCAGCAGAACCACATCGTCGGCGAGCGGCCGCCTGTAGCGCCAGAGAAAAGCTCCGGTCGCGGCCTCGATGGCGATCACCTGATTGCGCGGAGTCGCCACGAACATGACACCGTTGTTGACGATGGCCGGCGCTTCGTGGCCATCGGTCACACCGGTGGCGAATCCCCACACCGGCTGGAGGCGGGAGACGTTTGCGGTGGTGATTTGATCGAGCGGGCTGTAGCCCCATCCGTCATACGTGCGGCGGACCATCAGCCAGTCGCCGTCTTCCGGATGCTTGAGACGGTCGGCTGTCACCGGCTTGTAGCCGCGGAGAATCGACGGCATCGGAGCAGGCGGCGGCGGTGCGGAAGGCGGCGGCTGCGCGCGCAGGCCCAGCGCCGACCAGATCGGGATGGACAACAGCACCGTCACAGCGAGCTGCCGCAGTAAATGAGAGGCGGATTGGTCTGGTTTCATAGCGCCGCGCGAGGCTCGGCGCACCTTATCACATGTAGTGTGGACTTCCGCCTTCGCTTCGCTGTCGCTGATGAAGACTGCCGACCGGCGGAATCCCGAGAGCCCGCCCGCCTACCCCCGGAAGTAGAGATAGCCCGCGGCGATGACTCCGAGCACGACGGCGGACGTCGCAAGGTCGCGCCAATCCCAGCTCTGAGCGCTCGCTTCCCGGTGTGCCCTCGTCAGCGTGCCGAAGCTGAGATTCTCGATCTTGCGGTAGTCGGGCTCCTCCGTCAGGTGGCTCACCGCCACCATCACGATCGCAGAGATGATCGTGATGAGGATGCTGAAGTACTGGAAGTTGATGTTGTTGACGATCCACAGGAACGAGCCTTCGGGATAGCCGTTCTTGTACGCCTCGAGGCCCAGTGTCACCGGCGTATCCACCAGCATCCGGAACATGCCGACGGCGAAGCCGATAACCATCGCCCAGAAGCACCCCTTCGCGTTCAGCCGCTTCCAGAACACACCGAAAAAGAACACCACGAAGATCGGCGGCGCGAGGTAGCCCTGGATTGCCTGAAGGTAGTTGTACAGGCCGGTTGCGCCCCGCACGACCGGGATCCACGCCATGGCGATCAGCACCATGATGGCCGTGGCGATGCGTCCCATGCGAACGATCTCGTACTGGCTTGCGTTCGGGCGCAGCTTCTCGTAAATGTCCACCGTGAACAGCGTCGAGCACGCGTTGAAGACACCGGCCAGCGAGCCCATCAACGCGGAGAGCAGGCCGGCCACGACGATGCCACGGAGCCCCGGCGGCAGCAGGTGCTCGACCATCAGCGGAAACGCGGCCTGGGCGGCGGCGGTGGCGGTGCCGGTTGACGGACTGTAGACGTGCGCGAGCGCGGGGACCCTGCCGCTCTTGGCAAGCGCGAAACAAATCAGGCCGGGAATGATGAAGAGATAGACGGGGAACAGCTTCAGTACCGCGGCGAAGACGCTGCCCCGCCGCGCCACGGTTTCGTTCGGCGCGCCGAGCGCGCGCTGCACGATGTACTGGTCGGTGCACCAGTACCACAGCCCGATCACCGGCGCGCAAATCGCCATACCGAGCCACGGGAAGTTCTGGTTGAAGTACCACGCCTGACGAATCGTCTGCCCTGAGGCGTCGCGCTCCCAGACCGGCGCCCAGGTTGCGGCGACGCCGTGAGGAACCAGCGGCTTCCACAGGTTGAACATCTCCGAGCCGCAGATCCGCTTCAACTCGCCCCACCCTCCGAGCGTGACGAGCCCGTAGACCGTCAGCAGGGTGGAGCCGACGATGAGGACCGTCACCTGCACCGCGTCGTTGTAGGCGACGGCACGCATCCCCCCAAGCGCGGTGTAGAGGCCGGTCAGCGCAATGACGAGCACCGAGCCGATCCAGAAGCTGTCGAGATGCAGGGACCCCAGCGTCAGGTCGACTTCCGGCAGCAGCGTGGCGAAGACCACGCCGCCGGCGAAGATCCCCACCGCGATCTTCGAGACGATGAACGTGATGATCGAAATGATGGACAGGACGTACCGAGACGAGGTGGAGAACCGGCGTTCCAGGAACTCCGGCATGGTGAACACGAGCGAGCGCGCGTAGAACGGTACGAACACCCACGCCAGCACGAGGAGACACCACGCATGGAATTCGTAGTGCGCGAGCGCCACGCCGTCTCGGGCGCCGGAGCCTGCCAGCCCGACGATGTGCTCGGAGCCGATGTTGGAAGCAAAGATCGAGGCGCCGATGACCCACCAGCTCAGATTGCGCCCGGCGAGGAAATAGTCGGCCGCCTCGTTCTTGCCCTTCTTCACCACCCACCAGGCCACCCACAAGAGGATGCCGAAGTAGACGGCAATCACGAGCCAATCGATGCCGGTTAGCGTGGACGCCTGGGTTTCCGAAAAAGTCTGTGTCTGCGACAACGTGAAGGCTCCTCGTTCGCAACGGTCCGGGACAACTGGGCCGGTCGACGCGAACGCATTCTACCCGGTTGTTGAGCCTGTGGTTCGGAAGTGGAGAAGGGATCAATCACTGAGGAGGACATTCCGAAGGCAGCCGTTTCGAGGGAAAGTGTCTTTACCGGGCAGGCCGACATGATCTCTCAGACGATTTGGGTATAGCGGCGGACCCATGTCCGCCCCGCCGGCTGGCCTCGTACCGGATTTGCCAGACCCACGCTTCAGAAAATGAATTTCAGCCCAAGCTGAATGACCCGCGGCTGCGTGCCAGTGCGGACGCCAGTCACCTGACCGAATGTCGGGCTGTTCGTGATGTTCGTCGGAGTTCGCAGGTGCGCCCGGTTGAAGACGTTGAACGTCTCGACCCGCAGTTGCGCGCGGGCACTGCGCGAACCCGACCAGGGCACGGAGATATTCTTGAACAAAGAGAAGTCGGTGTTGAAGTACCCCGGTCCGCGGAACGCGTTACGCGGTTGCGTTGCGAGAGTCCCGCGCGCGGGCATGGTGATGTCGGCTGCGGTCAGCACTCCGGACAGCCACTGTGCTTGCGAAGGATTACCGAGATCGGTCCGGCTCACGTCGACACGATCGCCGCTTGCCTGCCCCCCTTCAAACCAGGTGGTCTGACCGTCGGCGTTGAAGTCGCACTGGGGATACGGCAGCGTACAGACGACACTGAACGGCGCTCCCGACTGATACACGGTAATCGCGTTGAGCTGCCAGCCACCGAGCACAGCGTTCAGTGCCTTGACGGTCGATGTGAACGGAATTTCCCAGATCGCGTTCATCTTCACGACGTGACGCACGTCGTGGATCGCGGGTCCCCACTCCCGGGCGACGTCGGTAATCTCCTGGACGCTGCCGACAAAGTCCATCGCTTTACCGAGCGTGTATGCCGCCTGGAACGCAAAGCCCTGCCGATAGCGCCGGTTCACCTGCAGCGTGAGCCCGCGGTACCGCGCGTCGATGTTGCTCTCGTTCAGGTCGATCGTGCCGAAGCTCGGGTTCAGGCGGTTCAGCACGCCGTCGAACAGGTCGCCGGCGAAGCGGTTGTAGTTCCGGTTCGTCGGCCCGTCGCCGGTGAGGAGGTTGCGGCTCTCAGAGCCGACGTAGTTGACGTCGAGCACGAACTGCGACGGCAGCTCCCGCTGCACGCCGGCAAACCAGTTGTAGACGTAGGGAAGCCTGATCGCCGGGTCCATCACGCGCAGCGCTACGCGGGCCCCGCGAATGCCGCCGTTGGCGTCGAGGCCGCGGCCGAGGGCCGGGTTCTCGGCATAATTCGGGCCGAGCTGGTACAGGATGGCAACCGTTGGATCCTGAATCGTCGTCGATGCCTGTGCGAAGAGCGGCGGGTTCAGACGCTCGTCGGTGAACGCGGTATTATTGATTCGATTGTAGGACAGACCCGCGCCTCCCCGGATCACCCAACGCGCATCTCCCGTCGGATCCCATGACACGCCGATGCGCGGCGCCAGGTTGTTCCCGTCCGTGCTGTAGATGCTGTCGAGTGCAGCCACCTTTGCGGTGGCGATCTGCTCCTGACGCGTCGCCCCGGCCCCGAGGACGATGGCGTTGAACGGTCCCTCCTTCTTGCCCGGGTTGCCGAAGTTGTCGTAGCGCAGGCCGAGGTTCAAGGTCAGGTTCTGGCGCATCTTCCAGTTGTCCTGCAGGAACACGCCCCACTCATTCGTGATGTAGGTGCCGGGGGCCACGGTCTTGCGCCCGGTTGCCGGATCGACGGCGCGCGTCTCCGAGAACGGCTCATCGTCAATGAAGTCGAGGATGCTCGTGAACGAGTAGTTCGGGCGCTCCCAGTGGTGGAGCGTCGCGCCGTCGCGCCCGTGGCGCAGTTCCCCGCCGATCCGGAAGCTGTGCGTGCCGCGGTTGGTCGTGAACACGTCCCTGACTTCGAAGTTGTTCTGAGTGAAGGTAATGGGGTGCCAGAAGTCGACGCCGAAGCCGCCCTGAGCGCTGAGGCCGGTGATGCTGATCGTCGGCGCCTCGGGCGTCGGATCGCCCGTTTCCCCGTGCTGGCGGACCCAGCCGAAGCTCACCTCGTTCATGGTCTGATTCGAGATGACGCGCGTGTAGTTGGATCCAAGAAACTGATTCAGGTAGTTGAACGGATGGTCGAACTGCGGCCGCACGTACAGCGTCTGCGTCTCGATGCGGTTGGCGTAATATGACGCCCGCACCCGGTCGTTACTGTTGCGGAGGACCTGGTCGGCGCGACCAATCGCCTGATCGCCCTTCCGGTGGTTGGTGAGCGTGAGCGAGATCGAGCCGACGTCGGGAATGCCGTCGGGCGCGCCGGTCACGTTGGCGCCGCGCGCAGGGCTCCCGAGATCTCTGAGCCCGTCAGTCGGGTAGAATGGCGGGGCGAACGTGCGCATCAGTTGCGCCGCGTTCGAGCCCGGACGGTTCGCGAGCAGCCAGTTCTTGAGCTGCTCGGTCTCGACCGTGAAAATCGCTCCCTGCCCGCCGGTCTCCCGGACGCCGTCGTACGAGGCGAAATAGAACGTACGGTCGCGATGAATCGGGCCGCCGACGCTGAAGCCGAAATCGTTGCGCTCGAAGTCGGGTTTGGGCCGCTCCGCGGGCTCGAAGATGTTTCTCGACCGCAGGTTCTGGTTGCGCAGGAACTCGAAGCCGGCGCCCGAGACCTGATTGGTGCCGCCCTTGGTGATGATGCTGACCGCCGCGCCGGCGTTGCGGCCGAACTCGGCCGACGCGTTGTTGGCGATGATCTGGAATTCCTGCACCGCCTCGACGTTCGGGACGATCAGCACGGTGCCGCCCCAGGGACCGCCGCTGATCGTGACGCCGTCGACGATCGCGTTGTTGCCGCTTTCACGCTGTCCGTTCGCGTTGATGCCGAGGCCCTGTTCAGTGACGAAGAGATCCGTCGTGCTGGGAATGCCGGTGAGGCCGGGCTGCAGCGTCGCAAGCGCCAGCGGGTTGCGGCCGACGAGCGGCAGGTCCACCACCTTCTTCTGCTCGACGATCGCGGAGACGTCCGCCTTCTCGGTCTGAATGTCGGGCGCGTGGCCGACCACCAGGATCGTCTCCGCGACCGCACCCGTCTGGAGCTGGAAGTCGAGACCGACGGTCGCGCCCACCGACACGGTGACCTGCGGTTGTTTCGCGGGGCGGAATCCCGAGAGCTCCGCGGTGGCTTCGTACACCCCCGGGTCGAGGCTGGCCACGCGGTACACGCCGGCCTCATTCGAGACGGTCGTCCGCGAGACGCCGGTGGCAAGATTGGTGATTGTCACGGTGACGCCGGGCAGGACGCCGCGGGTCTGGTCGGTAACCGTTCCCTGGATCGCGCCCAGTTGCTGCTGCGCGATCGCGGACGATTCGAGCATGGCCATCACGCCGAGAGCCGCGGACAGCCGGCAGGCGAGGCGCGGAATGCTCATAATGGCCGTGGGTCCTCCATGGATCTGCGGTGTTCGTGAACGTTCACGTACGGCGCGCTGCCGGAGCGTACTCGCCGGCCGATCGCGTGTCAACGTCGCGCCAGCGAGGGAGCGACCCGCCTTCGCGCCGGAGGCGCTACGGCGCGTCCGCCGTAGCTTTAGCGGAGGCGGAAGCAGGGCGGAGGGCCCCCGCGAGCGAGCCGGGGTGTGGGGCAGAGCCCCACGCCAGGTGTCCGGGCCGATGCCCGGCGGTAACATACAAGCCGATGGCGACGGACTCGCACCAGCCGGCTGCCCCGCACGGCCATGCTGTCGGCATCAAGGACATCGCCAAGGCCCTTGGCGTGTCGACGGGCACGGTCGACCGCGCGCTCCACGCCAAACCCGGTATCAATCCGATGACGCGTGCGCGCGTCCTGCGCATGGCCGAATCACTCGGGTACCGCCCGAACCTGGCCGCCCGTTATCTGAAATCGCGACGGCATCTCCGGATCTCGGTGCACCTGCCGCAGGAGATCGCGCTGTTCTGGGATTCGCTGCGGGAAGGCATCCGTGACGCGGCGTCGCCGTTCGCGCCGGCGCTGCAGGTCGACTTCCGCAGCTATCCGCGCCTCGGCGAGGGCGACAAGCCGCTCTTCGAGCAGGCGCTGCGCGACGGGACCAACGGCCTCATCATCGCTCCCGGCAACCCTGCGGCGCTGCGGTCCACGATCCGCAAGGCGGCGCGCCGCGGAATTCCGGTCATCTGCGTCGTGACCGACGCCCCCGAGACGCAGCGGCTGACGACGGTGTCCGCCGATCCGTTCACCGTCGGCGCCGTCGCCGGCGAGCTGCTGTCCCGGTACCTCCCGTCCGGCGGCCGTGTGGCTTTCTTTACGGGCTGGCTCGGCACTCAGGATCACGCCGACAAGCTGCGCGGCTTCGAGGCCAGTCTCAAAGCCGGGCCGGTGCAGATTGGCCCCATCGTCGAAGCCCACGACGACCCTCGCGAGGGCTATCGCCGCGCGCTGAAGCTGCTGCGGGCCCACCGCGACCTGAAAGGCATCTACGTGAGCACCGTCAATTCGCTGCCAGTGCTGCAGGCGGCGGAACAAGAGGGCCGCCTGCAGAATCTCACCATCGTGACGACCGATCTGTTCCCGGAACTGGTTGCGTGGATCCGGTCGGGCAAGGTCGCAGCGACTCTCTACCAGCGACCGCTGACTCAGGGACGCCTGGCGCTGCAGGCGCTCTATCAGTACCTGCTGAACGGCACCTGCCCGGAACCGCGCATCGCGGTCGCGCCGCACGTTGTCATGCGGTCGAACCTGAATCTGTTTTTGCAGCGATTACGATAGCCCCGGACAGTTTCGCGACTGCTTTTTTCTTTGTGTCCGTCGTGTCCTTTGTGTCTGCGCCGCAGGGTCCGGAAAGGCGAAACTTCCAAATTCGAATTCCTACTGCGGCCGCTTGAACAGCCCCATGTAGACCGCCTTGCCGATGATGTGCCCCTGCATCGCTTTCATCACCGCGGCGCGCGTCTCGAAGGCGTCCGCCGCGGCCGGCACGTCGAGCTTGGTATCGAGCGCGTAAATCTCGAACGTGTAGTGGTGCATCGGTCCCGTCGCCGGCGCGCCGGGACCCCGGTAGACTGGACCGCTCGCACTGATTTGATGGCTGCCGTCTTTCAAGTCCGCGCCCTGGGGCACGCCCTCGGGCAGGCTCGTCACCGAGGCTGGAATATTCCAGACCAGCCAGTGTACCTGCGTATCGCTCGTACGATTGCGCGCCACTTCAAGGTCGTGCATGTGCAGGACGAAGCTGGCGGTGTTGGACGGGGCGTTGGTCCAGGTGAGCGCCGGCGAAACCTGCTCCCCTGCCTGCGTGTACTTCGCCGGAATCTGGCCGCCGTCGGAGAAGGCGGTTGTTGTCAACGTCATCGCCGGGCCACCACCGCCCGCGCGCTGTCCGCCTCGCCCGGCGGGATCCTGCGCCCGGGCCGCAGCGCCCGCGAGCGCAAGCATCACCACCACGGCCATGCCCGATCGTTCCACATGCATGTTGCGCCTCCTCGGAACCGACAAGAACAAGCCGCAGTGCGCTGAGCGCACAATCGTGCGTTTCTTGACGTCCTTTGTGTCCTTTGTCTACTTTGTGTCCTTTTGTCTTCTCAGAAAACAAACTTTAACCCGAACTGAACGATGCGCGGGTCGCCCACGCCCGGCACCGTCCGTGTCACTTTGCCGAAATTGGCGCTGTTGACGGCAATTCGATTGTCACCCGGCGTCGTTCCCGGGATGTCGAAGTTCACCTGGTTGAAGATGTTGAAGAACTCGATGCGGAATTGAATTTTCACGTCGCTGTTCATCTGGAAGTTCTTGAACAGCCCCATATTCCAGTCGTGAAGCGAAGGCCCGTACAGGTAGCCCTTCGGCACGTTGCCGAAGGTACCGACGTCGTTGACCGCGAAGGCGGCGGGATTGAACCAGAGGAGCGGATCCGACCCCGCGGGCGGGTCGAGGGGTTGTCCGGTCAGCTTGGCGCGGTCTCTGGTGCTGCCGAGGCCTCTGCGCGAGTTATCCAGCCCGCTGACGATGTTGAACGGCCGGCCGGTCTGATATTCCATCACCCCGGTCCATTGCCAGCCGCCCAGCACCCATTTCATCGGGCCGGCCATCGTGCGGCCCGGCAAATCCAACACCCACGACGTGGTGAAGCGATGACGATGATCCTGGAAGAGCGGCCCCCACACGAGCGGATCCCGCTTGTCGAGGGTGAGCTCGGTCCAGGGGATGATTTCGTCGCCGAAGTTGCCTTCAACCTTCGACAGCGTGTAGTTGCTCGTGACCGTGAACCCGCGCGAGTAGCGCTTGCTGACCGTGAACTGGAGCGAGTTGTAGATCGATTCCCGATTCTGCAGCTGCAGGTTCACGTTGCCGATTGCATCCGCCGCAAACAGCCGCCGCTGATCGGTAGTCGCCGTCGTGGCGCCCGGCGAGTACACCGAGGGGTTGAACTGGACGTCCTGCCGGCCGTTCACCGAATGCGAGCCCACGTAGGCCACGCGCCCCATCAACGCCGGCATCAGCTCGCGTTCGAAGGTGACGTTGTAGTTGTAGGTGAGCGGCGTGCGATACACGGTATCGAGCGTTTCAATCAGCACCGGCGTCGGGAAGATGGCCTGCTGCGTGCCGATGGTACCGTCGGTGATGAGATTGAAGTCGGTCCGGCCGCGATACGGATCGGAGAACGGACCCGCCGGACGGGTGACGCTCAGGCGCAGGTTCCACGGCGCCGCGTTCACCGCGCCGTTACCCGACTCCCCGTCACGATGCTGATCGTAGAACATGCCGCCGCCGCCGCGGAGGCTGGTCTTGCCGTCGCCGGTCATGTCCCACGCGAAACCCAGGCGCGTCCCCCAGTTGTTCGTCGCCGCACTGGTGCCGTCCTCGGGCACGCCCGGATCGCCGCGGAACGTCTCGCCTCTCGGCGCCTGCGGGAACACGGTGGAGTGCACGTTGTTCTGGTAATCCTCCAGCGTGAACCGCTCGATGCGACCGACCTTCTCGTGCCATGGCGGCGCGGGTTCGAACCGCACGCCGAGGTTCAGCGTCAGCCGCTGATTCACCTTGAAGTCATCCTGTGCAAACGCCGACGAGTAGTTGACCACGTAGTCCTTGTATTCCCCGGTGCCCTGGTCGAAGGTGTTGATCGCGCCGAGAAGGAAGTCGGCTATCGGGTGGCCCGTGACGTTGCCGTCGAACGTGAAATGTCCGGCGCGGCGGAACTGGTTGCGGATCGTCACCGTGTAATGCTGCAGCTCGCCGCCGAACTGGACGTTGTGGCGGCCTTTGACCAGCGTGAACCGGTCGTTGAGCTCGTACCCGTTGCGGACGAACGACGCTTCGAGATTGTCCCCGACGTAGAAATAGCCGTTCGCCTCGATTTGTGAAATCGAGGGAAGGCTGGGATAGATCGGCAGCCGGACGCCGAGGTCCTGCATGGAGGGGACGCCGGCCGGCGGATACCGGCGCGAGTGCACGCGGTTGAACCCGGCTCGAAATTCGTTCAGACGGCTCGAGGACAGCGTGCGCGTCCACGATCCGACGACGTTCTGCATCCGCACCCGCGATCCGAGCGTCGGATTGCGATAGCTCAGGAGATTGCCTTCAGTGTAGGTGGGATCGTTGGTGAAGTGGTCGAGGAAATACCGCACGCTCACCTGATTCTGCTGGCCGATCATCTGATCGGCCTTGCCGACGAATTGATTGTCGTCCTGTCCGATCCGGCGCGGCACCTGCACCAGGCCGTCGCCGCCTACCATCGGAAAATATTTCAGCAGCGCCACCGCGGCCGGGTCGAAGCGCGAAACCGGAATCTGGTTGTTCGGGAACGGTTGTCCGGTGAGCGGGTCCCTGAGCGTCAGGTTGTTGCACGCACGGCCACAGGTGGTGAAATTGCCGTTGCGCTCGTCGATCGTCGGCGCAAACTGGGCCAACGTCGATCCCACGTTCTGGATCGTCGTCCCCTGCCAGCCGGCGAAGAAGAACGTCTTGTTGTGCTGAATCGGTCCGCCGGCATACCCACCGTACTGCTTGCGTTTGAGAAAGTCTTTCGTCGGCGAAAAGAAATTCCGCGCATTGAACCGGTTGTCGCGCAGATAGCCGAAGGTGCCGCCGTGAAAGTCATTGGTCCCGGATCGGGTCACCGCGTTGACCACGGCCCCGGCGCTGTTGCCCTGGGCCGCGCTGTAGTTGCTGGTCTGGATGCTGAATTCCTGCAGGGCATCGGGAAATGGAAACGGCTGGTTCTGCTGGAAATACGGGTCGGTGTGGCTGGTGCCGTCGAGCCGGAACGACACCTGGCGCGACTCCGTCCCGTTGGTCGAAAGCCGCAGCGCGCCGGGAATGGTCTTGGCCGATTCTTGATCGACCTGCGTGAGCACCATGCCCGACACGAGCGTGCTCAGCGTCGCCGCGTCGCGGCCGTTCAGCGGCAGTTCGACGATGCGCTTGGAGTCGACGACTTCGCTGATCGTCGCCGAGGTCACGTCCACCACCGGAGAATCGCCGGCCACCGTGATCGTTTCAGCGATCGTGCCGAGCTCGATCGCGAAATTCACCGTGAGGTTTTCGTTCGCCTGCAGCAGCACGCCTTTGCGCTGGGACGTGCGGAACCCCGCGAGCTCTGCGGAGATATCGTAGGTGGTCGGCCGGAGCGCGGTGAAGGTATAGCGGCCGTCGGTGCCGGTCACCGTTTCTCTCGACAAGCCGGTTGCCACTTCGACGGCTTTCACGCTCGCTCCGGGGACGACGGCGGCGGTGTTGTCGGTGACCACGCCGTTGATTTGCCCTGTCTGTGCGAGCGCGGGGCTTGCGACGAGCAGTGCAAGAAACAGCGGTGCGAGTGTTCGTCGGATCATGGCACCCTCTTTGGTTAACGGCCTGCTTCGGGCGCGACCGTAGCCGCACCGCGAAAGGCCCTGACGGAGGTCACAGCGCTACCTCCGTCTGCTCCGTTGCCGGGGCCTCCGTGGCGCCCGTCCTGACATGGCTTTAACCGGTGACTGCGTGAGATATCACCCTTTACCGCTAAAGTAAAGTGGAACCCATCGCCGGAATGGCGCCCTGAACCGCGCGGTACAAAATTTTGTTTTTTGCCGCCTGTTCTGATGCAGTAATAATCGCGCGTGATCCCCCGGGAGGAGATCTCATGAGATCCACGCCGTCCATGCCGTGGCTGACGCTCCTGTTCGCGATGACAGGTGGCCTCCTACTGGCGCAGGAACCGACGACGACGACACCGAATCCTGCCGCGAACAACCCGCATCTGGGGAATGCGGAGTCGATCCGCGGCGGCATGACCTTGTACCGTGTCCGCTGCGCCGATTGTCACGGCCTCGATGCCAGCGGGTATCGCGGCCCGGATCTCAAGGCGCTCATGGCTGCCGGCACACCGGATGAGCGTCTCTTTCAGACCATGCGAAAAGGGGTGCCCGGCACCGAAATGCCGCCCAGCAACGCGCCGGATAACGAGCTGCTCATGATCATCGCGTATCTGCGGAAGATCGGTACCGTGGCGCCGTCCGAGCGTCCCATCGGAAATGTCGAGAACGGTGCCCGGCTGTTCAGCGCGCACTGTGCGAGCTGCCACAGTATTGCCGGCCGCGGCGGCCGGATCGGCCCCGACCTGACGCGGATTGGCGCGGCGCGATCGCACGCCGCTCTCGTGCGCGAGATCCGCACGCCGGCCGAATGGGTGCCGCCGGCGTACGAGACGGTCACGCTGGTGATGAAAGACGGGACGCGGATCAGAGGGACGAAGAAGAACGAGGATGTCTTCTCGATTCAAATCATGGATCTACGCGAGCGCATCCAGGGGTACCTCAAGGCGGATCTCCAGGACGTCATTGACGAGAAGGGTTCGCTGATGCCGGCGTTCGGCCCCAGTCAGCTCAACGAAAGCGATCTCGCCGATCTGGTCGGCTACTTGAGCTCGTTGCGTGGTCCAACGTCCTGAGTGTCCGTTCCAAGTTCAGATTCCCGATCAATGAGGAGGCCTATGCGTGCGGTGGTGGCGGTCATGCTAACAATCGGCTCGATCACGCTGGGCGCGCAGCAGCCGGCCGCGCCGAAAGTGACGGCGCAGGACCTGCTCCAGGGACTCAAGGACCCATCGCGGTGGCTGACCTATTCCGGCGACTACAGCGGCCATCGCCACAGTCCGCTCACGCAGATTACGCCCGACAACGTGCAGCAGCTCACGGCGCAGTGGACGTTTCAGACCGGGACGCTGGGCAGCTTCCAGACCACCCCGATCCTCATTGACGGCGTGCTGTACGTCACCGGCTTCAACTCCAATGCCTGGGCGATCGACGCGCGCTCCGGACGGCCGATCTGGCGGTATCGGCGGAACCTTCCCGACGATATGCGCCTGTGCTGCGGCACTGTCAATCGCGGCTTCGGCGTGCTTGGCGATCGTCTCTTCATGACGACCCCCGACGCGCACCTGCTCGCGCTCGACATGCGGACCGGCAGCGTCGTCTTCGATGTCGAGCTCGAAGACTACAAGGCCGGGTACTCGGCCACCGTCGCGCCGCTCGTCGTCAAGGACAAGGTGATCGTCGGGATTGCGGGCGCCGAATATGGGATCCGCGGCTTCATCGCGGCCTACGATGCCCAGACCGGCAAGCGCGCCTGGAAGTTCTACACCGTCGCCGGACCCGGCGAGACCGGCGGCAACACCTGGCCGCGAGGCGACGCCTACCTGCGCGGCGGCGGATCGATCTGGGTGACCGGCACGTACGATCCGGAGCAGAACCTGGTGTTCTACGGGACGGGCAATCCCGGGCCGGACTACTACAGCAACGCACGCGAAGGAGACAACCTGTTTACCGCGTCGATCGTTGCGCTCGACGCGGACACGGGCGAACGGCGCTGGCACTATCAGTTCACCCCGCACGACGTGCACGACTGGGACTCGACCCAGGTGCCGGTGCTCGGTGAGCTGCCGATCGACGGCCAGCCGAAGAAGGTCGTCATGTTCGCCAACCGCAACGGCTTCTTCTACACGCTCGATCGCGCCACAGGCAAGTTGATTGTCGCCAAGCCGTTCGTGGAGACGACCTGGGCGAAGGAAATCGGCTCCGACGGACGCCCGGTTCTGCTGCCGGGCCATCTGCCGGACGAGGACGGCACGAAGACCTGTCCTGATCTGGGCGGCGGGACGAACTTCATGTCGCCGTCGTTCGACCCGACGACGCGGCTGTTCTTCGTTACCGCGCGTGAAACCTGCGCCACATATTTCGGCTTCGATCAGAAGTTCAAGCCGGGCGAGCTGTACGAGGCCGGCGGGACGGTGCGGCCGCCCGATCAGAAGAACTTCGGCGCGCTCCGGGCGATCGATCCCGTGACGGGAACGGTGAAGTGGGAGTTCCGCTACCCGTCCGTTTCTTCGTCCGGCGTGTTGACGACCGCGTCAGGTCTGGTCTTCGCCGGCGACGGCGATGGCAACATCATGGCCTTCGATTCCCGCACCGGAAAGAACCTCTGGCATTACCAGCTCGGATCCTCGCTGCGCTCGACCGGGGGGACGACCTACATGCTCGACGGCCGGCAGTATCTCCTCGTACCGTCGGGCAGCACGTTGACGGCCTTTGCGCTGCCGCGGAGATAACAGGGCACGGAGGATACGACAGAAACGACGATTCACGCAGAAACCACGGAACTCGCAGAGCAATGTCATGTCTGTCTGCGTGTTCCGCGAGTTCTGCGCTATCGGCCGTTTTCTTTCTGAAGTAACCAGACGATTCGAATGTCACCGACAGAAACGACGATTCACGCAGAAACCGCAGAACTCGCAGAGTACTGGCCATGTTTCTCCGCGGGTTCCGCGAGTTCTGCGTTGATCCTCCGTCTTCCGTGTCCCCTGTGGCGCCCTACTGGCGCCGCAACAAGTCCTCCAGCTCGAACACGCGTCCGTCCTTCATGACACGCTTGACGCGTTTGAGATCCTTGATGTTCGCCAGCGGGTTGCCGTCGATCATCACGATATCGGCAAGTTTTCCAGGCTCGATGCTGCCCAGATCCGCGCCAGCACCCAGCGCCTCTGCGGACTCGCTCGTGGCGGTGCGCAGGACTTCCGCCGGCGTCAGGCCACCGGAGGCGTAGTTTTCCAGTTCCATCAACAGACTCAGTCCGTACGGATTGATCGGTGCGTCCGTCCCGGCCGTGACGCGGCCACCCCCTCTGACCACCCGGAACACGGTGCGCTCCTGCGGCGCGACGAGGCGTACCGCTTCGTCGAGTGCATCGGCCGAGGCCGGTGTCCGCGTCTGCTCGCGCCACCGTTGCGGGATCGCCGGCGGATACAGTCTCCCGATACGCGCCTCGTCAATCCATGACGGGTCCTTCAATGTCTGCAGACGGAAGCCGCCCTGGATCCCGATAGTCGGCGTCAGCGTCATCTTCGATGCGGTCAGGAGCTGGATCACATCGTCGTACGAGCGCGAGAGTGCGCTGATTTTGGGCGAGTATCCGCGGCGGCTGGTGCCGCGGATGTGTTCAACGCCATCGGCGCCGTATGCCACCGCCGGATAGAGCTCGTGCGACGTGACCGGCATCCCCATGCGATGAGCTTCCTCGATGATGCGCTTCTGCATCAGATCCGGGAGCCGCACGTAGGTCTTGATGAAGTCGAAATCGAACGTCTTCGCCCGCTGCAGCACGAGCGGCAGCTGTCCGGTGTCATCGAGCGAAGTTCCTCCCGCGTAGTAGATGCGGGTGCCATCGAAGGGCTCGCCGGTGGTGAAGAGCCGCGGCCCGATGCGGGCCCCCGACTCGAAGGCCTCGCGGTTCTCCATCGTCTCGAATGTATTCGTCGCAGGATTTCGTACCGTGGTGATGCCCCACGCGAGAAATGCGCGGCCAAGGGCTTCGCCGTAGCCTTTGCTCAGATGGGTGTGGATCTCGATCAATCCAGGAATGACCGTGTCATTCGACGCGTCGATCACGGTTCCCGTGTGCAGCCCTTCCCGATGCGGCTCCACATTTCTGATCCGGTTGCTGTCAATGACGATGTCGATGTTGCTCTGGACGGCGTCGGCGCGACCGTTCCAGAACCGGCCGGCATGAATGGTCTTCGTTCCCTCAGGTGTTGCCGCCGGCGTCCACGTCAATCGCGGGTCGATGTCGTGCACCACGCGGCCGGATGGCACCTCGATCAGCTTCAAGCGGCCGCCGCTTTGATAGAGGATGCGCCGTGAATCGCCGGTCCATGTCGGCGACCCGGCCAGATCGGTCGACAGCGGGCGGGGCGATCCGAGCGGCGCTCCATCTCGAGCGACCGGCCAGACGGTGAGGAGCCCGTCGATGATCGCCGTCATCTGCGTGCCATCGGGCGACCACACCGGGCCATAGTCTTCGCGCATACCGACGGACTTGTGCGGCATCGGTTCGAACCAGCGATCGGGTTGGCCGTCCATCGAAATCCAGAGCACCTGGTTGGTCCCCTCACGAAAGCGCGTCGAGTAGACCTTGAGCGACGAGACGACCAGGGCCTTGCCGTCAGGAGACCAGCTCGCGCGGCCGGCGTCGTTCAGATGGTCGTGCACCTTCCGCACGGCGGCAGTCTTGACGTCCACGACCTGCACTTGTCCTTCGGGATCGCTGAAGGCGATGTGCGACGCGTCGGCGGACCAGGCCGGCTGCATGGCCGCGGCCGAGCCGTGCGTCAACTGACGTTCGTCGCCGCTCGCGAGATCACGCACCCAGATGTTCATGAAACCGTCGCGGTCGGACGAGTACGCCAGCGATCGGCCGTCCGGCGACCAGGCTGGATCGGTATCGACCGAGGCATCATGTGTCAGGCGCTGCGGCGTTCCGTCGACCGGCAGCAGCCACAGATCACCCAGGGCGGCGAAGGCGATCTGGCTTCCATCCGGGGACACCGCCGGATGCATGATGCCCCGCACTGGCTGCGGCCCGGACAGCGCGAAATTGCGCCGTTTCGGCGTGAACGCCGCGCGGGTGAAGGAAACGTCGGCCGTGAACTCGATTGCCTCTGCCGTGCCGCCGGCCGCCGGCCGCAGTTTGATCTTTCCGTCGGCCGTATAAAGAAGCCGGCGCCCGGCCCATTGCGGGCGGAATGGGAAGATGTCTTCGTCAGGATCGGCGATGTTCCGGCCTGCGCTTGGCTCTCCGGCCGCCGACACCGAGCGCGCTGAAACGTCGCAGATCATCAACCGGGCGCGACTGCCTGCGACGACGCTGAAGGCGACCGATGAACCATCGGGCGCGAAGGCAGGACCGGCGACCGCTCCACTTGCGGCGGCCAGTAATCGCTCCGGCCCGTTCCTTCCAGCCGCCACCGTGATGGCATACACTCCGGGCCTGTCGCGCCGATCCGACACGAACGCGATCTCAGTGGAGTCTCCTCGCCAGGACGGTTGGAATTCGTTCGACGCTTCATGTGTCACCTGGCTGATTTCGCCAGTCCCGACGGTCAACATCCACACGTCGTAACTGCCGCTCCGATCGGACGAGAACGCGATGCGGCGGCCGTCCGGCGACCACGAGGGCTCCCGATCATCATACGGGCCCGAGGTGATCGGCGTCGGATCGCTGCCGTCCGCGTTGATCGTCCAGATTTGCCATGTACTGGTCCGATAGGCCTGAAAGGCGATGCGCCTGCCATCAGGGGACCAGGACGGCTGCCTCGCGTCCATCGAGATGTCGGTGATCGGCCTGGCGACGCCGCCCCCTGCCGGCATCGTCCACAGCGTGCCGAGCAGATCGATCGCGATGGTGCGCCCGTCGGGCGAAAGCGCCGCGGCCATCGAAGTGCCTTCGTGTAGAGTCAGGTGCACGCTGCGGGCATCATGCTGCTGCGCGGTGCTGGTGAAGGCGCCGGCAAGAAGCCATGTCGCGACGATCGAAATTCTGCGCATGCGCGTAGTTTAGCGCGCAACTGTTGGGTTAACGGACAGCGCCGGTCTTTTCTTACACACTACGCGACGAGCACGTGGAATTCGAAGCGGCCCCGGCGGCGCGCGGCTTGCGCGCGCACGCGTGGCGATATCAGGCGTCTTTTCAGGTAACGTGGCCCGCCTGTGAGGAGCGTGCTCTTCTTCCTTGGACCTGCGTGCGGGCGAACCGAGAACGTTCGCAGTTCAACCGTGTCGTTTCTTCCTGCTGCGCGGTGAAATGCCGCTGCATGGATGCGCGGCGAACGCGCATCCATCGCGATTTGTTGAATGAATCGGCTCGCGTCACGGTTGGCGCCGTGATTGCAGAAGAGATCGGTGCAACCCCAAACAATCGATTCCGCGTGGCATGCGTCGGCCACATTCCGCTCGCAGCTGACATCTGCAGCGACACAATGTGTGCGAACGCAGCGCGCGACAGTCGCTCGAGTCGATGCGGCAGTCTGCCGGACTCTCCGCCGGGCGTGCGACGAACGAGATGTTTGCGGGAGATCCTATCGGGCAGTCACTACGTTCGCCTGCCTGCGTATCAACAACTTTTCCAAGGAGTCTAACTTGAAAACACGCATTCTCAACCGGAACACGATCCTGGCCGTGCTGTTCACTTCCGTCGTGGTGGTTCTCTTCAGCTCCGGTCTCCTCGCGCAGGGTACCGCGGCGATCAAGGCCCTCTTGCCGTAATCCGTTAACGATCACGCAGAACGCGCGGAACACGCAGAGCGGCATGGATGTCGCTCTGCGGGTTCTACGGGTTCTGCGTTGATCGTTCTTTGCGTTTCCAGTCGTTTCCTTTGCAGCTCTTGATCGTTCGCCTGGCTCACTCGGCGAGCCGGATGACGCGGACGCCGAACACCGGCGGTATTTCGTTGCCGCTGGACGCCTGAAAGCGCACGCGCACGTTCTGCCGGCCTCTGGCGAGCTCTGGCGGAATCGGGTACTGGACATCGAAGAAGCGCGACTCGCTGCTCTCCGGGATGGTCTCACCGCCGACCCGCTGATCGTCGACCAGGATGTCGAACGTCCGCGCCCGGCGCGTGTCGCTGTTGTAGGTGACGACCAGCGCCAGGCTCCGACCGGGGTCGACCGGCATTTCGTACGAAAACCACTTGCCGGCGCGCCGGCCTGCGCGACCGTCCACGCGAACGATCGACGTCTCTTCCCCCTGTTGCTTCAGCTCTTGCTCGATCTGTGGATCGCCAGGCGCGACGTACGCGACCGTAGCCGCTTCCAGCTTGCGCAGCCGTTCGCGCTCGCCGGCAGCTTCGGCGAGGCGCTTCTCGTACTCTGACGGCGTCATCACATCCCAATACGCTGCATAGGTCCGATGGTGCAGCCGGTAAAACGGCGCAAGCTCGAGGTCGCGGTCGCGTCCGACCCCGTTCGTCCTGAACGTGCCCGCCTTGCCGGCAACCGGCTTCACCCAGTCTGTGACCGGGCGTTCGGCCGCCACGAGCACCGGCGGCTGCGGCTCCGGTTCACGTTCGCGAAGATGGCGCGGCGGCTCCGGACCCAGATCGCCGGCGAGCACGAGCGGTCCCCACAGGATTGCGGCGCGACGCGGGTTGTCGGCCAGCGTGTCGAGGCGCAGTGCTTTCGGCAGCGTCAGCGCAACGCGGTCGCCGGTCTTCCAAGTGCGCGTCACCTCGACATAGCCTCCGGGTTTCGGCAGTTCTTCCACGGCGGCGCCATTGACCCTCACGCTGAATCCCACCCCGGCCCACGACGGCCGGCGCAGCGCCAGCGTGAACGCCTTCGGCAACCGCAGGGTCAGCGTCGCTGTGGCCGACTCCCCTTCCGGGAAATCCGTATCGATGGCGAGCCGCACGCCGGCGGCCTCCCAGTTCGCCGTCGACGGCGCGTAAAGATTCACCCACAGTCGATCGCCGGATTCGTAGTAGATGCCGTCGCCATGCAGCGCGTGGCTCTCCATGCCGGTCCCGACGCAGCACGTGAAGCTGCGCGACATGTCCTGGTACTCGCGCCGGACCGCGCGTCCAACGGGTACCATGTAGCACATCGCGCCGTCGCTCGAGTCGATGGAGCCGAGGATGTGATTGAACAGCGCCCGCTCGTGAAACTCGGCGTACTTGACGTCGGGCTCGAGAGCAAAGAGCCGCCGCGTGAGCTTGAGCATGTTGT
The DNA here is from genome assembly GCA_046726355.1 of Acidobacteriota bacterium. Taxonomy (GTDB): domain Bacteria; phylum Acidobacteriota; class Vicinamibacteria; order Vicinamibacterales; family CAVVIG01; genus QHWF01. The sequence goes on from JBKPAI010000007.1 coordinate 30,883, forward strand.
AGACGTTGCATGTCTCGGCGGTCCGGCCGTCGGTGATGTTGCTCAGGCGATCGGGCTCGCGGAAATATTCGTCCTTCCCGTGTCCGCCGGTCGCGAACGTGTGATGGGAGACGACGCGATCCCAGAAGTACCGCGCGGCCGTCCGATCGGCCGGATCCCCGGTATAACCGTAGCGCACCGCCAGACCGAGAACCTTCGGCACCTGGGTGTTGCCATGCAGGCCGGAGAGGCGATCTTCGCCGCGTACGAGCGGATCGACGACCGCGCGATGATCGAACTTGTGCGAGAGCGCCAGCCATCGTCTGTCGCCGGTATCGGCGTACAGATCGGCGAGCACCTCGTTCATCCCGCCGAACTCGGTGTTCAGCATCTGCTGGAGCTGCGACTCGCTCAACCCTGACAGGATCCCCTCGGCCCACCGGGCGAACCCGATTTCGACGTCGAGCGCGGTCCGGTTGCCGGTGTGGCGGAAGGCGTCGCGAAGACCGGCGAAGGTCTTGTGCAGAGTGTACCAGGGCGACCACAGGCCGTTGAGATCGAACGACGCGGATCGGATGGTCCCTTTCGCCAGCTCGCCGAAGGCTTCACGCCCGCGGGCAAGCGCGCTCAGATAGCCGTCGCCGTTCTTGTCCTGCACTGCTTTGAGCTCACCGACCATGTAGTCGGCGCGCTGCTTGAAGCGCGAGTCTCCGGTCGCCTCCCACATGAGACTGATGGCCGACAGATGGTGTCCGGCGACGTGGCCGGTGAGATTACGGTCGTCGCCGTCCCAGCCGCCGTAGGGCTCCGCTTTGGGCTCGAGACCGGCGCGCTTGCGATAGAAGGCCAGCATGCGATCGGGCTCGAGTGACAGGAGGTACTTCGCGTCGAGATCCTGCGCCACCTTCAGCGGCCCGCCGGTCAGGCGCACGGCGTTCAGCGGTAGCGGACGCGCCGTGTCGGCGACGGCTCTGGCGATCGGTTGAGGGCTGGACTGGACGAAGGCTGCGCCGAGCAGCGCAAGGACGGCGACCGCAGTGATCAGCATAGCCACGGAGGATCTCTGGGACATCCAAACCTCCACAGCCCGCTATGCTACGACGAGCTCGCCAGAATCGGCCAGCATGTCGAGTACGTCTGGTAGGTCGAGTAGGTCTGGTAGGTCTAGTGGGCGGGTAGGTCCGGTAAGTCAGGTGGGGTCGAGTGGGTCGGGTCGTTCCGACAGCTCGTGCAACGTCATTGCGCGGTTCGCTGGTCGTCTAACCGGTCGTCGGCAGTCGTCACGCGGGTGGCTGGTTGCTCACCGTCGAATGAACGATGCGGTTGCCGAATCGCGCCATCGCCCGTTCGAATCTGTTGCTGTCAGGTGGGACCAAAACGAAGAGGCCGGCTGTTGCCAGCCGGCCTCCGGTCTTGCTCTGCTCCGCCAATCCAGTCGGGGGTCGCCTGAGGATACAAGCCGTATCCCCAGGCGACACCCCGCTCGTCAACGCCCTGTGGGGGCGTCAGGGAAACCGCCGCTACCACTAACTAACTAAGGATTCTGAGGAACCAGACACTCCAGTGTCGAGTCGACGAGCACCTGGAACGACTTGGTGCCGACGCCGCCGTCATCGTCAGTGACCTTGACGGTGACAGTGTAAGAGCCAGCCGTGTAAGCAGGGCTGGTGAGGCTGAACGTCTTTCCCGGAGTCAGGGCTAAGACCTGCTCCCCGTTGCCGTCGCCGTAGTCGACCGTGGCGGACCAGGTGTCGAGCGTTCCCACATCGGAGAATGAGCCCGGTCGCGAGAAGGTGTCGCCCAGATTGATTGCGATGGTGCCGGTCGACATCGCGACGACCGGAGCGACGTTATTAACCGTGACCGTCGCCCCGCCGTAGCCTTCAGCCCCACTGTTGTCCGTCACGGTGACCGTGACGGCGTAGTTGTCCGACGCGGTGGCGGTGGGGTTGTCGTCCAGGTATTGATGCGAGGAAGCGAAGGAATTCACACCCGAAAGGAGATTGACGACAGTGTTCGCCGACCCGTCACCCCAGCTGATCGTGACGGTGTGATTACCCGATTCCAAATCGGTGAACGAGCCCGTCAGGTTGTAGACGCCGTTCTCGTTGAGCGTGGCGTTGTTCGCGCTGACGTTGGCCGGCGCGTCGTTCATCGGGTTGACCGTGATCGACACCGTTGCCGGCCCGCTGGTCATCGGTGAGGGCCCCGCCAGCGCATCGTCGGTCACCGTGAAGGTGAAGCTGTCCGCCCCGTTGTAGTCCGGGTCCGGTGTATACGTCACAGCCCCGGTCGCCGCATTGAACCCAGACAGGCTGCCATGGCTCGGATTGCTCGCAATCGCGAAGGTCAGTGTCTGCGTCACGCCCGTATCGCCGTCATCCCCCGTCAGCGTGATCAGTGTCGCCGTATCCTCATCGGTCGTCACGTTCTGCGGGTTGGCCACCGGCTGGTCGTTGGTCGGGTAGACGGTGATGGTCACCGTGGCGGTGCTGCTGTTGGCGGCGCCATCGGTGGCCTGGTAGGTGAAGCTGTCCGAGCCGTTGTAGTTGGCGGTCGGCGTATAGGTGAACGTGCCGTTCGCATTGAGAGTCAGCGAGCCGTGGCTGGGGCCGGTGATCGGCCGCGGTGTGGCCACGGTGAGTGAGTTGAGGTCGGCATCGGTGTCGTTGGCCAGAACGCTGCTGCCGTTGAGCGTGGCGTCCTCGTTGACGCTGTAAGCGTCGTCGTTCGCCACCGGCGCGTGGTTGCCGATAGTGATGGTCACCGTGACAGTATTCGAGTAGTTACCGAAGACATCCTTGTCCCGGTAGGTGAAGGCGTCAGTCGCGGTGGAGCCGGTGTTGGGCGTGTAGGTGAACGAGCCATCGGCGTTGAACGTGAGCGTGCCGTGGCTGGTGCTGCTCACCAGCTCCGAGGTGAAGTCGGAGAGGGGCGTGCCGTCGTTCGAACGCACGCCTGCTGCGGTCACCGTGAGCGTGGTGTTCAAAGCAGTGCTATAGCCGTCGGCCACCGCCACCGGCACCACGACGATGTCGGCCTTGGAGGTGTTGTTGAACAGGAAGTCGCTGGCCTCTCCGGATGCTGTCACCGCCGCGGTGTTGGTCAGCTTGCCGAGGTCGGAGCTGGTGCTAGTGGCGACAATGTGGGCCACAAGTGCCGGGGCGTTGAACGCCAGACTCTGAGGGGACGTGAAGCTCAGAGACTGGCTGCCGGCGCTGCCGGTGATCTGGAAGATTCCACCTGGATTGGAGGCGAGCGTCCAATTCAGGTCGTTCCCGGCTCCCGCCGGCAACGGATCATTCAAGGTGATGCCCGTCAGGTTGCCGACGCCAGCATTGCTGACACTGACGGTGTATCCCACCTGGTCACCAGCGCTGACGGTGGCCGCATCCGCAGTCTTCGTGACCGCGACGTCAGGCGCGCTCGAGACGTTGCCGAGGATGAAATCGGACAGCGTGGCGGTCTGTGATGTCGAGGTGCGGCTCGTGATGATGAACGAGCTGAAATCGGGGAGATTATCGGCGGTGGCTTTGAAGACTTCGTTCAGGTCCAGGCCGACTTCGAAAAACTCCTGAGCGAGCGGGCTGCTCGAATTGCTCGAGTCCGTGAAACTCCAAGGCACCGAGATGGTGCCCGTGTTAATCGCGTTAATTGCTTGTGTACTCCCCAGACTGATTGGCGAAAGCGGGCTTGCTCCGCCGACCCACTGGTAGGCCGTCACGGTTGCCGTGCTGCCGAGGCTGGCCTGGATCAGGAGATCGCCTACCTCGTGGATCTCGGCCAAGCCGGTGGCCTTGTTCACGAACGTCCCGGAATTAGCGTTCGTACAGTACGCTGCGGCGGGGGTCGCCGGGCATACGCCGATCGGGTGCTGAAGGAACCAGATGCTGATGGCCGAGTTGGAGCCGCTGGCAAAGCGGTCGGTGCCGACGTAGAGGAGCGTGTGGACGCTGCCATATGTCGTGTAACCTGATTGCTGGTACGCTGCGGCGAAGCCATGCTCGAGGTCTGTCTTCGGCGCTGACACTGCCTTCCTTCCCCACTTCCACGTGTTGATGTCCAGCGTGTCCTTGGGGGAGTTGGAGAAGGTGTCGTCCGAGGCCGAATTCACCCCGTCTACGGTGAACTGAAGCGAGCCCGTGCCCGCGGCCTGGCTCGTGGACCCGGTTTTGTCGGTATACACCTGGTTCCAGTCGTGAGAGGTCGCCGTGCCTCCCGTTGCGTCCTTGTCGATCTGGAAGAGACCGGGCAGGTCGTCCGTGAACGTGGTCTGCGCCCAGCGGCCCGAGATCGTGCCCTTCGCGGTCAACAGGAAATGTACCCCGAGGTCGTGCTGGTCCGTGTGAAACTCCCCGTTTGCGATATTCCCCGCTGCGTCCGCAGCGGCGTAGAAAACGGCCGGTGCATCGAGAACGCCGCCGGGCGGCGTCGTCGCCGTCTCGGTGAACGTCAACTCCACGGTCTCGCCCGACAGCCAGCCGCTGCCGGTTACGTTGACCTGAGTGTTCGGTGGGTAGTCTGCGAGATCAGTCTGGATCGTGGCTTTTCCGGCAGCCTGGGTTGTGAGCGTGGCGATCAACAACGTGACCGCCGCACAGAGAGACAGCGATATGAGCGAACGAGTACCAGCTTTCATTACAGGGAGCCTCCTGAAGTCAGACAGTGAGCGGGGTGTCTGCACCTCAGCAGGGCAAGCGTGGTACCGCAGCGTGATCACGTCGCGTGTCTACACACGGATCACTGATAACTCCTGCGCGCGCGTCACTTGTCTGTTATTCGGTGTCGCCGCGACTTATGGAGGGCCGAAGAAGGTTGACCAAAGTCTTCGTGTTCAGGCAGACATAAAGTCTCCCTCACAGGTGACTTCTAATCCATCGCTCGCGTCGGACCTGTGCCTATAACCTTCGATAAATGAAAGGTTTACGCGGGATGGACCCGGCACAAAACGGCCGGACCCGAAAGGACAAATGTCCCGGAGCGGGCGGGTAAGTCTGATGGGTCGCGTGGGTCTGGTGACCGCGTGGGAATAGTCGTCAGTCAGCAGTCAGACCGTTATCAGTCGTCGCTGGTCGTCAGTCGCTGGTCGTTGGGTATTCGACGTCACCGAAGGAGTCTCGAGTTGTCGTGCGATCTGCGTGGCAGCGTCGATCAGAAGCCGGTTGCGCCGACGACCTTTCGAATGACGCCGTCGCCCTTGCTATAGAGATACAACTCGCCGGCGGCATCAATCGCAAACCGGACGTCAGAGCGGCCGCCCTTGACCAGCTCCTGGCGTCCAGGCAGATGCGGACTCTTGCCGCCGCGCGCGTGATACGCGGCCTCGACGACCGGGAACATCGAGTCGTACACCTGCGCGCCCGCGTCCGGCGAGTCGTGCGGGTCGTTCCAGCGCACCTTCACTTCGTGAATCGCCGCCAGCGTGCCGGGCTTGCCATCGTCGGCCGCCAGCATGTCCTTGTAGTCGGCGTACCAGATGCGGCCGGTCGTGAGGTCGGTGAAGATGTACTTCCCCCGAAGCGCCGGCATCGCCTTGCCGTTGTAGACGAAGCCGCTGCCGATCGAGTCGCCGCCATCGGGTCCATGCCCGTACTGGATGACGGGATAGGCCGGAACCACGAGCTCCTCTGTGGCCTTGTCGCCAATCTGGAGAGGAATCTTGTCCACAGCCGGGAGCGGCGCGGTGGTGTTGTCCGCCCGGAGCACCTCGTTGCCTTCGCGCTGGCCGTAGCCGTAGTTCGTCCCCTTGTGCACGATATACACCGTTTCCCACGTATGCAGTCCGACCGAGTTGGCAATGAGCCGGTTGTTCGCCGGGTTGGCCACATCGATCGCCCAGTTCAAACGGTGGGGGTTGCGAAAGCCGTAGGCCCAGATCTCCTTGCGCGCGCCAGGCAGCGAGACGAACGGGTTGTCATTCGGGATGCGATACCGGCCGTTCTCGCTCACCGTGCTGGTCGCGACGTGCTCATGCAGATCGGGGATGATGCGAAGAATCTTTCCTTCGAGCGTATCGAGCCGCTGCGGATTGGACCGGATCGCGGCGTTCTGCGACTCGCCCGACGCTCCGTCACCGCATTCGAGGTACAAGACGCGCCAGTCCGGATCACCGCGACGAGCCGCCGGATTGAAAATGAGATCGCCCATCGGATGACTGCGCGTGTTCAGCTGCACACGCAGCAGCTCGCGGGCCGTACCCTCGAAGGTGGAGTTGGCCGGATTCGAATCGGTCCATTCGACCAGAACACCTTCGTTCTGGAGCGGGCCGGGCGTCTTGATCGCCTCCGTCGTCGTGTATCCCGACACGTTCAAGCCGGGAACGCCCGCGTTGCTGGGCAGGTTCGAGCCGGGGAGCGCCGGATCCTCGATGTGGACGGTATAGAACTTCCCGTTGCGTGTGTAGTCAGGGTCGAGAGAGAAGCCGTTCAACCCGTTACCGTAGCCCTGCAAAATGGTCAGTTTCCGGAAGATGCCGGTCTTGCCGGGGTTGCCGTTGAAATCGAGATAGACGGTCAGCTTCTTCGTGTCCTTGTCCAGGATGTACAGCGGTCCATTGAGATCGCTGATGAAGAGGCGCTTCGCGCCGCCGGCTTCTTCGCGAAGCGTGTTCACTCTCGAGAGCAACAGCTCGTTGGACCCCTTGCCGTCCACGAGCCCCGTCATCGGCATCTCCAGATAGTCCTGGACCTCCAGAATCGGTTGGGTGAGGGCTGGTGAAGCCGAAACAAGGACCGCGGCGATAATGAAGCACGTGAAGTGCAGTGTGCTCGCCATGATACGTGTCTCCTCTGATGCCTCGGGCTACTGCGAAAGTCGAATCCACCACAGAGGACGCGGAGGACGCGGAGGCTAATCCCGCCTCTCGACATTCGCTGCACTTGAACTCGTCGCGAGTAGTGGCTGCTACCCCGGCTCGAAACCGACGCGCGCGGTGAACGGCCCGGCCACCACGAGCTTCCCGTCCTTGACCCGCAGCGGCAACGCAGGCAACGGGCGCGGCGCAGGACCATCCACGACGCGAGCTCCATCCTTCGGATCGAACATGGACGAATGACAGGAGCACGACAGGAGCTGTCCATCCGCCAGCCAGTCGTCCACGTCGCAGCCGCTGTGCGTGCAAATCACGGTGTAGGCAACGACCCCGTCTGCAGCCGCCGATTGCGTTCCCGTCGTCAGCTTGTCCGGATCGAGCCGCACCAACAGCAGCTGGTTGAAGCGGGATCCACTGCGGACCGTCTGGCTGTGCGGATCCATCGGCCACGCCAGAATGGGGCGCGCGCCAGCTTCGATATCGCCCGGCTTCAACGGTGTGGCGCCCTCGTCTGCCTTCACCAGCAGATCGCCTGCTTTCGGCCGGAGGGACGCCTCGTCTTCCTGGGCGGCGATACTGCCCGGCCGGACGCCGAGACCCACACAAATCCCGGCCTTCAGCAGTTCGCGTCGTCCGATGCGGCGCTGCACGGTGGACGATCTTACGTCGATTTCGGTCGAATCGTGACCGGCATCCGGACCGCAGGCGAGCCGTCACGCGAACGCTTCGATCGGTGGACAAGTGCACATCAGATTGCGGTCGCCGTAGGGGTTGTCGATGCGTCCGACGCTCGGCCACCGCTTGTGTGCACGGACAAAGGGTAGAGGAAAGGCCGCCTGCTCGCGGGGATATGGATGCCTCCAATCGTCGGCGGTGACGACGGCGGCGGTGTGCGGTGCGTTCTTGAGCACGTTGTCCACGCGATCGGCGCGCCCGTCGATGATGTCCTGAATTTCGCGGCGGATGGCGACCATCGCCTCGCAGAAGCGATCGAGCTCGTCCTTCGATTCGCTTTCGGTCGGCTCGACCATCAATGTGCCCGGCACCGGAAACGAGACGGTCGGCGCATGGAAGCCATAGTCCATCAGCCGTCTCGCGACGTCGCCTTCTTCGACGCCGCTCGCCTGCTTCAGCGGCCGCAGGTCGAAAATCATCTCGTGGGCAACGCGGCCATTGCGCCGGGAGTACAGCACCGGAAAGTGCCGCTCCAGCCGCGACTTGATGTAATTCGCGTTGAGAATGGCAAAGCGCGTCGCATCCGTCATGCCGTCCCGTCCGAGCATTTTCATGTAGGCATAGGAAATCAGCAGGATGCTCGCACTTCCCCACGGCGCTGCGGAGACGGCACCAATCGCCCGGTCCCCGCCCGTCTTCACCACCGGATGGCCCGGAAGATACGGCGCCAGATGCGCAGCGACGGCAATCGGGCCCATGCCCGGCCCGCCGCCGCCATGAGGGATGCTGAAGGTCTTGTGCAGATTGATGTGGCACACGTCCGCGCCAATCGCGGCAGGGCTGGTCAACCCGACCTGCGCGTTCATGTTCGCTCCATCCATGTACACCTGACCGCCGTACGCGTGGACGGCCGCACAGACGTCCTGAATGGCTTCCTCGAACACGCCGTGCGTCGAGGGATACGTGATCATGAGTGCCGAGAGGCGATCCCCGTGCTGCCCGGCCTGTCGCTTCAGATCCTCGAGATCGATGTTCCCTTCCCTCGTGCTGGCGACCACGACGACGCGCATGCCGGCCATCACGGCACTGGCAGGATTGGTGCCGTGCGCCGAGGCCGGGATCAGCACGACATCGCGCTCCGCCTCACCGCGATCGCGATGATAGGCGCGAATGACCATCAGCCCGGCGAGCTCGCCCTGCGCGCCCGAATTCGGCTGGAGCGAAACGGCCGCGAGCCCGGTGATCGCCGCGAGCATGCCTTCGAGCTCGCGGAACACATGAAGGTAGCCTTCGGCCTGATCGACGGGCACAAACGGGTGCAGCCTGTTGAATTCGGGCCAGGTCACCGGGAGCATCTCCGACGCCGCGTTCAGTTTCATCGTGCACGACCCGAGCGGAATCATCGACGTATCGAGCCCGATATCCTTGCGCTCGAGGTTGCGGATATACCGCATCATCTCCGTCTCGGAATGGTGCTTGTTGAACACGGGATGCGTCAGGAATGAAGACGTTCTGGCCAGGTGGGATGGAGAGACCGGCTCGGGGTCCAGTGCCTGGCCGCGCGGTCCGCCGACGGTTGGCGCCGGCTTGCCGACGCCCGTCGCAAACGCCGCGACAATGGCGCTGAGATCGCGGTCGTCTACTGTCTCGTCCAGGGCCACGCGGATCGTGCCGTCCTCGCGACAGCCAAGATTGATATTCGATGCACGCGCCGCTTTCGCCACGCGCTCGACGGCGGCGGCTCCGCCGGGGATCGCGAAGCGCGGCGTGTCGAAATAGTGCTCGTTCAGCTGGCGAATTCCGAGCCGTTCCAGTTCGCGCTCGAGCAGCCTCGCATACGCGTGCACTCGTGCAGCAATCCGTTTGAGTCCCGCCGGCCCATGATAGACGGCGTAGAGCGCGGCGATGTTGGCGAGCAGCACCTGCGCCGTGCAGATGTTCGACGTCGCCTTCTCACGGCGGATGTGCTGTTCACGCGTCTGCAGCGCCATCCGGTAGGCCGTATTGCCGCCGGCATCAATCGAAACGCCGATGATCCGCCCCGGCGCCTGCCGCACATGCCGCTCCAACGTCGCAAAGAAGGCCGCATGGGGCCCGCCGTATCCGAGCGGCACCCCGAACCGCTGCGAGCTGCCGTAGACTACATCGGCGCCCATCTCGCCGGGCGGCGTGAACAGCACGCAGCTCAGAAGATCGGTGCCGACGGCCACAGCAACGCCGGCCGTCTTCGCGTCGGCGATGAAGCTGCGCAGATCGTGGACGCGCCCGGCTTCGTCCGGCGTCTGCACGATCGCGCCAAAGGTCCGGTCGCCGAACGCGGGGGTGTCAAGACTGCCGGTGACGAGCTCGATGTCGAGCGGCTCCGCACGCGAACGCAACACGTCGATCGTCTGCGGAAAACATGAATCGGCAACGAAGAACTGCGCGCGTCCGCCGCCGCGATCGACGCGCTTCGCCTGCACGCGATGCAGCATTGCCATCGCCTCGCCGGCTGCCGTGGCTTCGTCGAGCAGCGACGCATTCGCCACTTCCATACCCGTGAGATCGCGCACCATGGTCTGGAAGTTGAGGAGCGACTCGAGCCGGCCCTGGGCAATTTCCGCCTGATACGGGGTGTAGGGCGTGTACCAGCCAGGATTCTCCAGGACATTGCGCAGGATGACACTGGGTGTGATGGTGTCGTAGTACCCGAGACCGATGAACGATCGAAAGATGCGGTTGCGCGATGCGATGTGCCGCAAATCGCGCAGGAACTCGTACTCGCTCTGGCCGTCCGGAAGATCGGGCGGTTCTCGCAGACGGATCCGCGCAGGAATTGCCTCATCCATCAAAGCATCCAGCGACGACGCGCCGACGACGCTCAGCATGGCGTCGCGTTCTGCTTCATCCGGACCGATATGGCGGGACTGAAACCGTTCGTGCGGAAGCATCGTCACGTGAGATTCGGCATGGGAGCAGGCGGCTAAAAAGTCGGTCGGTGCCCGCAGACAGGCGGACACGATCGACGCAGGACTCGCGGAACACAGAAAAACATGGCGTTTGCCCTGCGAGTTCTGCGGTTTCTGCGTTGATCGTTGTTTCTGTTCTTTCCGGTCCGGCAAAAACCGGACACTAGCCGCCCATCACTTCAGCAGTCCGCGGTACTGTGCTGCATCGAGCAATGCGGCGGTTTCGCCGGAATCACGGATCCTGACGACAATCATCCAGCTGCCGTGCGGGTCGGCGTTGACGGCTTCGGGTTTGTCCTTCAACGATCCGTTGACCTCAACCACCTCGCCGCCCACCGGCGCGTAGAGCTCCGAAACCGCTTTTACCGATTCGATCGTGCCGAACGACTGCCCCTGCTTCAACGTCGCGCCCACCTCCGGCAGCTCGATGTAGACGACATCGCCAAGCTGCTGCTGGGCGTAGTCGGTGATACCCACCTTGCCACGGTCGCCCGCCAGCTCGATCCATTCGTGATCCTTCGTGTATTTGTAGCTGTCGGGATAGGTCATCGTGCTCTCTTATAGAATGGCATCGGAACCACGCGTGCACGGCTGCGCCGGCCGCGGATGTCGACATCGAATTCGACGCCGGCGGAGCAGTGTTCCACCGGCAGGTACGCCATCCCCACGGCCTGTTTGAGATACGGCGTTCTCGTCCCGCTCGTGACCCTGCAGCCCGGAACGGTGCGATCGGCGATGTACACATCGTAATTGTGACGCGCAATCCCGCGGTCGATCATCTCGAATCCCACAATCCTGCGCTTGACGCCGCTCGCCTTCTGCTCGCGCAGCGCGGCCGCGCCGTTGAAGTCGTCCTTCTTCCATCCGACGATCCACCCAAGATCAGCCTCGAGAACCGTGGTGGTCTCGTCGATGTCATTGCCGTGGAGACGCATCGCCGCTTCGAGGCGCAGCGTGTCACGCGCGCCGAGTCCACAAGGAATCACCCCAATCGCTTTGCCGGAGTCGAGGATCGCCTGCCACACCCGGTCCACCGCCTGCGGGGGCACGAATATTTCGAAACCGTCCTCGCCCGTATAGCCGGTTCGTGAAATGGTTGCACGAACGCCTGCCACTTCCCCGGTCGCGAACCAGTAGTACTTGATCCCCGACAGATCGACGCCGGTCAGCGGCTGGAGCGTTTCGACCGCGGCCGGGCCCTGCAGGGCGAGCAGCGCGTACCGCGAGCTGGAATCGACAGCGACCGCGTCACCGGCCGGCTTGATCTGCTCGGCAATCCAGGTGTAGTCCTTCGCAATGTTGGCGGCGTTGACGACGAGCAGGAAGTGAGCAGGTCCGAGCCGATAAACGAGCAGGTCGTCAATGAAGGTGCCCTGCGCGGTCAACAGGCCGGAATACTGCGCCTGGCCGACCGCCAGCCTCGACGCGTCATTTGACGAGATTCGCTGCACCGCAGCCAGCGCGTCTTTCCCGGCGACCTCGATCTCTCCCATGTGGCTGACGTCGAACAGGCCGGCGCGGGTCCGGACGGCCAGGTGCTCGTTGACGATGCCCGAATACTCGAGGGGCATGTCCCAGCCGCCGAAGGACACCATCTTCGCTCCGGAGGCACGGTGACGAGCGTCGAGCGGCGTTTTCTTAAGTGGAGTGGCGGTGGCCTGTTCCATTGAGCGGCACAGCGCGGCAGTCGAAAGTAGTAACGGTACTATGCCGCTTCCGGCCCGGTCAACATGGGCCGAGCTCGCCGAGAGGCGCATCCCGGAGGAGTGGAATTGCCACGACGACTGGTCAAGCTAGAGCGGTGGGTCGGTGCGCTCGAGCCGACGCCTTCAATGACTGGTCCGGCCAGGCGCCTGTCGGCCAGTCCATCTCCAGGCGACAGGCTGGGTGATGGGAATCCAGACCTGCTGGCGCGACGACCAGGAAGCCGACTTTTCTCCCGCTCTTGGATTCTGCGCACGGCGGGAAGGCACAGCGCAAGCGTTTGATGGAACGTTTTCGATGGCCGCGGCGGCGGCGTCCTTGCAGTGGTGCGGCCCAAAATGTCCCAGGTTGACCTCAACGATCTCGAACCCGGCGCTCCACCAGAAATGCGCCGAATGGCCGGCGGCGCGCTTGCGCTCATCATCACAATTGTGCCGGATCACGTGACGCCCGCGCGCGCTCAATTGCTGCTTCGATGCGAACCGGACGGGCAGGTGTTTGCGGCACTCCTCTCCGCGCCGGCCCAGAATACGTGAGCACGTCCAAGCGCGAACACCAGCGGCGACGGCCGCTGTCACGCTGAAGACCGGCATTGACGCACGAGTACCCGCAATAGTGCCTCAGGCCAGTCTTTCGACATGGTCGACGACGACCCTTGCCCGGATTTGCATGGTGAAGCGTCTCGGCCTGAAACGAACCGGAAGGGCCAGATCAGGGTTGAAGAAATCCGCAAAGATCGGCGGATTGTCGCTCTGCACCGCCCGCAGTCCGCACGAGCGACCGAACCGAGCCACGTCTACGTCGCCCACCATCGCGGCCAGCACGGTGCGCTCGCCGTCCGGCCGGCAGGCCGCAGCGGCATAAGTGCGATGGTACCCGGACCAGAGTACTTGATGCGGGCCAATGGTCGTGAGCGTAATACAACGGGCGGCCTCACCCAGCACAAGGCCCGCTCGAGGATCGAACAGCAACGCCCACTCGCCATGCGGGAGGTCGACGTCCACGGAGTTCGGTACGGCGCGAACCGTCGGACCGACTGAAGATCCCGCCGGACATAGACATTCCCTGGCCCAGTCCATTTCGGTGTGCAGCCGTTCGGCCGTTGCGGTGCTCCGCGCGGTCGTGACCTCGAGCTGATGCGCAGCCAGGGCAAGCGGGTTTACTTTCATGACTTCCCGGACGGTGCCACCGTGCATCTCGTTGTGCCGCAGGAATTCATCAACAGCCCGGCGCTCGTCGCGGCTGAACGAAAGAGCGACGACCGCGCTCAGGGGGCGTCCCCGCAACGCGTTCACATGCTCACGGTATTTCGCCCACAAGTGTTCAGCGGCATCGTCTTTTAAAGGCGGATCGAACTCGCATTCGTCTTGAAGCAAGGACAGCGCCCTGTCACGTGTTTTCCATCCCAGGAGTACAAGACCGTCAGTATCCATATGCCACGTGGGGCTCTGCCCCACACCCCGGCTCGGTCGCTCGCGGGGGCCCCTCCGCCCCGCTCCGCTCCCTCGCAGGCGCGCTGCGCGCGCCTACGCCGTGCCTGCACGGCAAAAACCTCACTTTTTCGTACACCTTTCATGCCGTGCACGCACGGCTAAGGTGGGGGTCTGCCCCACACCCCGGCTCACACCACCCCACGGCGCACAGTCCGCGCCGTGGAGACCCGGGGGCGCTCGCGGGGCCCTCCGCCCCGCTCCGCTCCCTCGCAGGCGCGCTGCGCGCGCCTACGCCGTGCCTGCCACAGCAAAACCTGATACGTTCGTACACCTTGATGCCGTGCGAGCACGGCTAGACGGCGGTCACCGGACGTCGACCACGGAGGTCGCACCGGCGGTCACGACACACGGCGTTTCGCCGCCGGTCATCGACTGCAATCGGTACGAGCCCGCTGCCACATTCGTCCATACCGTGGTCGGTCCGGCGACGGCGGTCCACCCGGCCGGGTCGGACCCGCTCACGGCCTGCGGAAGTCCCGCCGCATCCAGCAGGCGTACGCGTATCGACGCAGCGGGCGGCAACCGGAGCTGGACGCGGCCGCCGGGCTGGAGCGCTATGTCGATCGCGGCAACCGGGGCTTGAATCGACAGCGAGCGCGGAGCGTACCCTGCGGCCAATACCGTCAGGACATAGTCTCCCGGCGATAACGCCGGAAGCTCTCCTCGACCGGCATTGTCCAGCGTGATCACCTCCGCAAACGCGATCATTCCGCGTGTCGTCAAACGTACGGCCGCACGTGAGACGGGCGCGCTGTTGGCTCCGTCCACAATCCGCAGCCGGATGCCACTGCTGCGATGGAGCTCGAGATCCGAACGTTCTTCGTTCTGCCCGACTGTCAGCGTTCGAACTTCCTGCTGATATCCGGTATAACTCGCGCGTACCTGGTACGCTCCCGGATCGAGATCCGTCACCGTGTAGAAACCGGTCGAGTCGGTGACGGTCTGCCTGATGTCGGCAGGCGTGCGTTCCTTGCCGGAAATTGCGGTGACATCGACCGCTGCGACCGGCATGTGCGATTCTGCATCGGTGACAGTCCCGCTGATGGATCCCGATGGCAGATCAACATCAAGCCGAGTCGGGCCTCGCACGTCCACGGTTCGCTGGTACAGGCCGGACGGTCCGGAAAACACGAGCTGGTAGGGGCCATCGCTCAAGCCCTCGATGCGATAACTGCCGCTGTTGTCGGAATTGGTCCGGCCCCGGGTTGTAACCGCCGGGAGAGCGGGCGTCGCGCTGATAAACACAGACGAAACGGGATGTCCGCCGCGCCGCACGACTCCGGCCAGTTCTGACCGGCCAGCAAACTCAATGTCGACCTCCATCGTGGCCGGACTGTGTTCGGCGATCTCCAGCCGCGTTCCAGCGGACAATCCCTGACCAAAAGACGTGGTGGCTTCGAGGGCCACGGTGCCGGCCGGGACGTGAGGCAGTGTGAATGAGCCGGCTGCATCGGTGTGGGTGGAATCGTAGTAGCCCTCTCCATGAGCCATCACAAAGATGCTTGCCAGCGCTTCGGGGCGCAGGCCGCGCACGGATCCGTGGATCGTTGTGCCTCCTGTCAGCGTGAGCACCAGATTCTCGTGTTGTTCCGATGCGGCGATCGCAACTGTCTGCGGCGACGACACGCCGGTGGCAGCGCGTGCGACGATGGTGTAGCTGCCATCGCGAAGGTGACCAATCCGGAACCGGCCATTCGTATCGGTGGTGGCGGTGTCCGGCGGCGCCATACCCATCCGTTCACCCGCAGCGCTGACGGCAACGATCGCCCCGACCGCGGGGCCACCCTGATCGAGCGTCACGGTCCCGGCTACTGTCCCCCCACTGTTCATCGTGAGCTCTACGGTGGATCGTGTGGGCAAGGTGACCCGTGTTCTCGTCGGCGCGTATTCGGGATGGCTGGCAAACAGCGTGACGGCACCGGCCGGCAAGTCGTCGAGCACGAATCGGCCTTCGGCGTCGGTCACCGTCGTATCCTCCGCCGTTGCCAGCGATGCGAAGATGGCCTCGAGCTCTCCTCGGCCTGCATCCCCCCGCCGCCATGTGATAGTCGCGTTCGGAACGGATTGCCGGCCTCCAGCGAGCACGACCCTCCCTGACAGAGAGACGCCGCGCGTCATCGGGACAGCAATGTCGGCGGGCGGAGGGATGACGGGCAGACCAATTTCTGCCGTCTGGTATCCCATTGACCGTATTCGCAACACGCATGGTCCGGACTGAATCCGCTCCAGCTCGAACGTGCCGTCATCGCTGTGGAACGGGCGGGCCGCGGACCCGCCCAGACGAAACGTCGTCGTTCCCGGAGCACGGACGATCCGCTCAACGGAGAAATCGCGGATTGCCTGGTTCGTGATGGTATCGAAGACACGCCCGCGCAGCGTCAAGAGTGCTGACAATTGAAGCGTCACTCCGGCGGCCGGAACTCGAACGTTCATCCGGCCGGCCGCGGCGCCGTCAGACTCGGCCTGGACCGTCACTTCGTCGCCTTCAGTCAGATCGCCAATCGCGAACTCGCCATTGGCATCGCTGATGGCCGCTCTTACATCAAGCATCCGGTCAATCGTCAGAACGCTCACTCCGGCTACCGGCTGCTGCTGCTGATCGACCACTCGACCGCGAATCCACGCCGCACTTCCGAGCTTGACTCGCGGCAACTCGTTCATTGTCCCGGCGACGACCGTCGTGGCGGGTACGAAAGCCCTGGAGTAGCCCGGCAGCACGAACGTCTGGAAATAGCGTCCGGGTTCCAGCCCGGCAAGCACGTACCGCCCTTCACCGTCCGTTGTCGCCGCGGCTGCGCGAGCCGCCTGGAGCATCACCGGACCGGGTGACGTGCCGTCCGCTTCTTCGATGCGTCTTGCGTACACGCTGACCCCGGAGAGCGGATGATCGGCACGATCGGTCACGAGCCCCATGGCCAAGCCACCCGCATGCAGTCTCAGGATCACGTTGGATCGCACCGCTCCGGCGGCGAGCTCGATTCCGTCGGTTCTGGCGGGCACGAACTTGCCGGCGGACGCTTCGACCCGCAGCGCGCGACCGGGCCACAACCCCTTCAGGACGAACCGGCCGTCCGGATCCGAATAGGTGCCGAGCGCATCGCGCCTCCCGGCACGGAGTTGCCGCACGATCTCCTGTAAGGGATTTGATTCCGTAACAGTGACGTGCGCCCCAGCGACCGGCCGATCCGAGTCGTCTGTGACGCGTCCTTCGATGCGGGCCTCTCTGTTCAGAAACACGGTCATTTCAAGGGGCCGGCCGGCGCCTTGCACGGTGAGGCTTCGCACCGCACGCAGATATCCGAAATGTTGTGCCTCGAACACGTACTGCCCGGGCTCAAGTCCGACGATCTGGAACGCGCCGGACGCGTTCGAGACTGCGATGATTTCGCGCCGCGATGTGAGCGCATAGGCCGACCCGCGGCGCACGTGAACGCGAGCCCGCGGAACCGGCTGGCCGTTCGACAAGTCTCGAACGGTCCCTCGAACGACGGGTCCGGGCTGAAGAACGAGCGTTGCCGCCACCGCGTGGTGATCGACAACCACGACGCCGGCTCTGGCGATGCGACCCTGATCGTCGGAAGCGGTCACGTGTGCGATGCCCGGCCACAAGCCGCCGATTTCGAACGCTCCTCGCGGCCCGCTGAACGTCATGTGGTCTTCAGTGGTGATTCGCGCTCCCGCTACAGGCTGCCCGGCACTTCCGGTAACGACACCCTGGATGACGCCACCCTGCTTGAGCACCCACGAGGACCGCGTGCGCGGCGCGGATTGCGAAACATAGCCGGGATGCGTCACGATCATCTGCACCACGCCTTTCGGAGCATCCGAGATCAGGTAGCGGCCGGCAGCGTCGGTGAGTGCCTCGCCAGGCATCACCTCAGGCCGGCTGTCGGCACTGAACGCAGTTATTCGAGCGCCGGCTATTCCATGTCCTGTCTCGTCACGTACGACGCCATTCAGCGTCTGAGCCGGCGGCACCATCAGGAGCCCCAGATCGAGATCGTCAGCGGGTGTCACGACATCGAGCGGCCGGATGGTGACAGTGCCCGGCGCGGAGATGCGGATTTCAGAGGGCGGCCAATCGCCCGGCACCTGTATCCTGAAAGTTCCGTCCGTTGCAGCCGTGCCGGCAAGCTTCCGCTCTTTCTCGGAAAACCGTCTATCCGGCAAGCGATCGTCGAGCGGAACCAGTTCGATACCGACGGACACGAGCGGCCGTCCATCCGCATCGTACACTCGACCGACGACTGAACTCGCATCAAGACTCGAAGGGATCAGCAGTGCGGCCGCGACAGCGCACAACGACCGATTCATGGTGTGAAGCTCCTGCCTCTGATGACTGTCGTCAAAATGACGATGATGCTGAGCGTTGCCGTGACGACGCGAAGGGAGACGTGCGCCGAACCGGCGAGCACGCGGCCGACTACTGTGATCGCTTCGACAAGTACAAGAAGAACGAACGCGGCTGAAGCGACTGCATACGCGGCAACCCCGAGACGCCGAGCTCGAGGCATTTCGGCGCGCATTCGATTGCGAGCGACAGACGATGAGAGCCATCGCCAGGCATGGGCGCGAAGGTTGGGGAAGCGGGCGAGCTCGGTGAGCAGGTAATAACCATCCGACCGCACGAAAGGGAAGAAGTTCAAAACACTGAACAGCCCCAGCATTGCCGCGGCCATCCGGAGTGCGACGAGATAGGATTCCGAACTGCCCGCGGCCAACAACACGACCAGAGCACACACCACTGCCTGAAAGAATGGGCCGGCCAGCAGGACCGCCACCCGCTGTCGGAGGCGGGGCAGCAAGTACGACGCGCTGATGTCGCAGTACCAGCACGGCCATCCGAGGACAAAGCGGACGCCGATCTCGCGCACGCAGCCACCGTACCGGTGAAGAGCGAGCCCATGACCGAGCTCGTGGACGATACTGACGATGTTCAGAAGGACGAGGAAGGCAAAGAGTTGAGACCAGCCGGAAGCGGTGGCTGCGTGAGCCGGCGACACCCGCACGAAACGTACACCCGCGATGAGAATGACGAGTGCACCAAGTGCGAGCGACAACGGATGAAACAGCACGGCCACGCGAGGCGCGCACCAGGTGAACGCAGGTTCGGGATTCCACAGCGGCAGGGTCCAACTCAGGCCCCGGCGGCGCGACCGCCTGGTGCCTCGGATGCCTTCTTGTTCGAGAAGGCCGATGTTGCTTGCGCGGCGTGCAAACATCGCGAGCGCCTGTGGCGCGAGACGGATGCCGCACTCTCGCTCGACGCGCTGGAGCAGCTGTTCCGGATCGGTCCCGTCGAACCGGCGCAGCACTTCCCACTCGAGCGGGCCGATGCGCACGACCAATCCTGTCGATCGCAGATGCAGTAGCCCTCCGCCGGTTGAGGCGCACGCTGGTATGTACGCGACGTCTCGTGCGAGCACGGGATATGCATGGCCGGCTGCGGCCGTTGCGGAAGGAGGCGATACGAGATCGCCCCCCTGAGCCGCCGATTGGCTGGTCAGGCCTGGTTGCATGCGGCGTCACCATCCTCGACCCACGTGACAGACAGTGTCGGACCGCTGAGACCGATGGAGACGGTGTAGCTCCAGTGGCCGCAGCACATGAACATCGGCGCGAGTCGCGTCTCCAGCACCTCCATCTCGCCCAGGCGAGTCATACCGTTGCAGCCGGTGTTGATTCGATCGCGTTCAGTCATGGTGACTCCTTCCGCTCCGCCCGTGAGGCGGAGCAGCGCTTCGCGTGAACGCGCGACCTCGCAGCGGTACCACTGCCCCATCTCGTTCACGGGTTTTGCCGGTGACGCCCGGCATAGGCAAATTGACAAATTCTCGTGGGGCTCTGCCCCACACCCCGGCTCGGTCGCTCGCCGGGCCCCTCCGCCCCCGCTCCACTCCCTCGCAGGCGCGCTGCGCGCGCCTCCCTACCGTGAGGCTCTGCCCCACATACATCGCGGCTCGCACCACCCCACGGCGCGCGGTCCGCGCCATGAGGAGACCCGCTTGTCTCATCACGCGTCTCTAACGGCCTCATTCGTGTTCTGAATACCGGCAGGTTCGTTACACGGGCGTTCGTTGTCTTCGACATCGGAAATACCAGCCTCTACTCGATCGTCGAGCTTCGGCACCAGAGGCACGCGGAGGTAGGCCTGCAGCGTGTGATAGCTGATTCCGAGCGCCCGGCAGGCTGCCCGTTTATTCCCCCGGCACCGATCGACGACCAGCCGTGCGTATCGACACGCCCACACGCGCATCGTCTCATTGCGTGTCAGCGACGGTCCGAGAGCGCTCGAGTACGGCCCTCGTACGGATGCGGGAAGGTCGTCAAGAGCAATCACATCCCCTTCCGTCAGTGTGACGACGCGCTCCATGGCCCGCTCGAGCTCTCGGACGTTGCCGGGCCATGGGTAGGTGATCAGGGCGGCGGCAGCAGCAGAAGAGAACTGCAGCGGACGGCCTACTCTGAAGCGATCCAGGAAATAGCGGGCGAGTTCCATGATATCGGCCGTCCGTTCCCGCAGCGTGGGCACGCGGATGTCCACGCCGCTCAGGCGGTAGAACAAATCCGGCCGGAACCGCTGCCGCTCAACCAGGTCGGCCAGGCGCTGGTTGGTGGCGGCGACGATCCGGATGTCGAGGCGATGAGTGGATCGCCCGCCGACCCGCTGCACGGAAAGGTCCTGGATGACGCGCAGAAGCTTGGACTGCGCTGACGGCGACAGGTCGGACACTTCATCGAGAAACAGCGTCCCAGCGTCGGCGTGCTCGAACTTGCCCGTCCGTCCACGCACTCCGGTTGCTGTGCGATCTTCGATGCCAAACAGTTCCGCCTCGAGCAGTGTCTCAACCAGTGCAGCGCAATTGATGGCGACAAACGGCCCGGTGCGGCGGCGACTGCACTCGTGAATCTGGCGGGCCACGAGCTCCTTGCCGACGCCGGTCTCGCCCTCGAGCAACACGGTGAAGTCGGTACTCGCCACCCGCTCGATGGTGGCGCGCAGGTTTTTCATCACATCCGTCGAGCCGATAAGCGGCGCTGGGCCGTCCCGATGCGGCCGCTGGCGGTTGAGCAGTCCGGCGCGTGCGAGCTGGGTCCGTGTGCGCTCGATCTCGAGCACGAGTGCTCCGACATGTGTCGCCACGGCCAGCACCTGAAAGTCCCATTCACCCAGGCGGCATCCGGGATCGAACGCCGCCTCGAGCTGTCCGCGCGTCCCTTGATCGCGACCGGGCACTTCGAGCGTGATGGATTCCACGCTGGGCACGGCCTGCAGCCGGCCTGCCCACCGGCTGCCTAATTCGCGGAGCTGAATCGCGCGAACCGGGACCAAGGCGCGCAGGGCCTCTTCGAACGCCCCGCGCATGAGCGCGACATCCTGCTCGTGAACGAGGACCCGCGTCACTGTCGAGAGCAGATCCAACAGGCCCTGCCGGCGATCGCGCTGGCGGGGAATCACGAGCACGCGAGCGGCGTCGGGCCTGACATGGGGGCCGCCAGTATCGGCGCGCTCGGGGTCCTGCGAGGAGCCACCAGAAGGTGTGGCATCGACGAGCGGACCGACTCGTGTGCCGAACGCGCCAGGAATCACCTGTCCCACAGACATGTCACACCTCCTGGCGGGCAGCCACCAGCCGCGTGGCCCGCCCTGCCGGTCCGTCGACGTGGACGTGTTCTTCGTCTTCAACGAACCAGGGGAGACAGGCATCGAACAGAATCGCTGCCCGATAACAGACGATGGCCGGGCGGACGCTGGTGACGGCGCACCGGATGACGCGGCCGCGGACTGTCAAGCGCTGTGATCGAGTTTCCACGAACATCTCCACAAACGTGTCGGGCAGGAGGCGCCGATTCGTCTCAATGAGCGCGCCGGCTGCCGAGATATCAACCAATGCGGCGGGGTGGCCCGGCCGGACGCGCGCCAGCACAATCCCGTGGTCGTCGGCCGCGCGGCGGCGCCTGTGAGCGCGACGACCGCGGATACTCTTCATAGCGGCGTCCATTGTCGGGTGCGCATGTTGAATCGCTGCACGCGGGTTTTGCCTGTTGCACCGAAAATGCGAACGACATACTGTGCGTGTCGACCACAGACGTACACGCTGCCCGCCGTGGCCGTTCCGATTGCGGTGAACGTCGCGATGCTTCCCGTTCCGAGCCGGATCGGATCGTCACCAGGCGGCCAGCCGCCGGCCTCCACGGGTGGGAGGCCTGGCAATGTGCCGAAATCTACTCCCGCGAACCGATCCGCGAGGTGCTCCGGTGCCGCTGACCGCTCGTCGATGCCACGCGCAATGTCGGACGTCAGCACGCCGTTACGGTTGCCGTCGACGTACACAGCGAACGCATACCGGCCATTCACGCGCTCGAACCTGACCGCTACTGCCCGTGAGCGCATCACTGCTTCCATGCGCGCTCTCTGCAGGCGGACGCAAACATACCGGGCAGCGCCCGCGGTCCGGTACTCGTCCACGCTTGCCAGCAGCTGCGGAGCCGCCATCGCGCCCATCGTCATCACGAGACCCAGAGCGAACAACAGTTCGAGCAGCGAGTAGCCGATCGAATGAACGTGGAATCTGGAATTCGGCATCGGGAATGTCCGAGCGAATTCAGAATTCGGCATTCGTGACGCTGGTTGGCGACGTGGTCCCTTTGAACGCTCACCGCCCGTGGTCGTGATCTGTTTTAGCCGGGCCGACCGTGAGCTGCGGCTTCAACTTCAGAAAGCTCTTCTCCCCCACGCCGCGTACGTTCATCAATTCTTCGATCTTCTTGAACGGCCCGTTCTTCTGCCGGTACTCGACAATCCGCGCCGCCGTCCTGGCGCCGATCCCGGGAAGCGTCTCGAAGTCCGAGACGGTCGCAGTGTTGATGTTCACCGGAGACTTGACGGTGGCCGGCGCGGCCGGCCCGGAGCGCACCGCGGGTTTTTCCTGTGCAGCCGCCGCCGGCTGGAACGCGGACAACAGCACCGCCGTAAAGAGCACGAGCGCAATTCGAACCATATCGATCCCTCCTTGTCATGGACTCTGGACGGCGCGAACAGGCGAAGGAGGTCGGACTCCACCGCGGCTCAGCCAACCGACCAGAGCCGCCGACGCCTCCGCAAGGCGCGCGCCCGACGCGGAGCCGCGTCATCGTCTGCGCAATGGATTGTGAAATCAGGAGATGTGGGTTGGCCCGTTCTGCTCGTCGCGGACGCCAGGAAAAAATCGACGCCCGAAGTTGTCAGACGGGCGGGTCGCGCGTTGAATTGCCAATGTTTGCGGGGAACGTGGGTTGCGCCGTGCGCGCCTCGTGCGAGGGCTCTGCCCGGGACCCGGCTCACACTACCCACGGCGAACAGTCCGCGTGTTTGGGGGCCCTGGTCGTTCGCGGGTCGGGTCTCAGCGCGCGTCAGCCGGACACCACCCTGAAGGGGAAACAGTGAAGGCGTGACGATGTGAATGATACGAACGGTGATCCGATCAGCCTCGCGTGGTGGCGACGTCGGTCCGGCACCAGTCAAGGGTCTTCTTGAGCCCTTCTTCGAGGGTCACGATCGGCGCGTACCCGAGCAGCTTCTTTGCTTTCGTAATGTCCGCCTGCGAGTCGCGGACATCCCCGGCACGCGGTTCCTTGAAGATCGGCTCGAGCCTCGTCCCGACAATCTTGTTCATCGTGCGCAGCAGCTCGTTCAACGTGATGCGCCCGCCGGTCGCGACATTGATTACCTGGCCCGCCGCAGCGGGTGCCTCGACTGCGCGGAGCACGCCGTCCACGACATTTGCGACGTAGGTGAAATCCCTGGTCTGTTCGCCGTCGCCGTAGATAAGCGGCCGGCGTCCTTCGAGGAGGGCCGACGCAAACAGCGAGATCACGCCCGAGTACGGCGAGCCGGGATCCTGACGCGGCCCGAACACGTTGAAGTACCGGATCGTGACCGTTTCGAATCCGTAAAGCCGGGTGAACAACTGACCGTATTGCTCCGCCACGAGCTTCTGGAGCGCATAGGGGGACAAAGGATTCGTCGGCATGTCCTCGCGCTTCGGCAGGGTCGGCGTATCACCGTACGCTGCGGATGACCCCGCATAGACAAGACGCTTCACGCCGGCGTCGCGGGCGGCGACCAGCACGTTGACCGAGGCATCGATGTTGGCCCGATTCGACGTGATGGGATCCTGGACCGATCGCGGAACCGACGGGATGGCGGCCTGATGAAGGACGTAGGTCATACCCTGGACGGCACGCGTGGCCACGGCGATGTCAGCCAGATCGCCTTCGACGAATTCCACGCCTTGGACGTGGTCGAGATTTCGCCGCTTCCCGGTGATCAGGTTGTCCACCACACGCACGGTGTGCCCGCGCTGAACCAGCTCGGTGGCCAGGTGTGATCCGATGAATCCGGCGCCGCCGGTGACGAGGTACGCAGCCATGGAATCAGTTGGTGAATGCCCCGGGCGATATGCCCGGAATGAGCTTCAATGCATTCTGGTAATAGAGCTTGCGCAGCACCGGATCGGGCAACGCCATCCCATACAGCTTCCAGAACGCGTGATAGTCGCGGTAATAGTCGAAGTATTCGTCGTTGGTTTCGAAGACGCGCCAATAGTACGGATACTCGTCAGGCTGGTACGTGTCCTTTCCGAACAGGATGCGATCCTGATATTTCAGGAAAAAGTCGTGCGCGGCACGCGGCTGGCGGCCAAACTCGTACAGAACGGCGGCGACGTCGAAATATACGTTGGCATTCGCGTCCAGCAGCTTGCCGGCGCGGGCCAGATCGTTTCCGTGCCAGCCGAAGTGCGCCAGGATGAACTTGGTGCGCGGATGGCGCCGAATCATGGCGTTGCGCTCGGTCATCAGCTCTTCGAACCGGACGCCGTCCTGATGCCGGCGATCAGGGTGGGTTGCGAGTTCGAGCCATCGCTCGTTCGTGTAATCGAGCGGTTCGAAAAAGGCTTGGGGCTCGGCGACGTGGATGAGCACGGGCACGTTCTGCTGCGCACAGGTGTCCCAGATCGGGTCCAGCTCGGGATCATCGACGTGCAGCCGGCTGCCGTCGGCCTTCCGCACGAACATGCCGAGGTCTTTGAAGATCTTGAGGCCGAGCGCGCCCGCTTTGAGATCGGCTTCGAGCTGCTTCGCGGCCTTCACGCCGAATCCAGGCCCGATAGCCTGGCGAAAATTGATGTTGGCGAACAGCACCATGCGGCCCTTGTGAGGGCTGTTCCTGATGACTTCGACGCCCTGCCGCAATCGATCGCCGGAGCCGCCGCTCAGGTTCACGAGCACCTGCAGGTTGTTCTCCTGCATGCCTTTGACCACGCGGTCGAGCTCGTCGGACGATATCGGCGTCGGCTGGTGGCTGTGCACGTCGATGACGGGAAACTTCGCCCGCGGCACCGGATGCTGAGCGACAACCAGCGTCGATTTCGGCTTGTACTCGCGGATCGTCGGCGTCGTGAGTTCGGGCTCACGACCCGCGCCGGGCCGCTGACGCACCTGGCCTGATCCCGGCTGCGCGGCGGCAAGCGCCGCCATCACGGCAGCGACCGCGAAGGTTCGACTGATGGTGAACGGCGAGCTGCTGGCCGTCCCGATTCCGAAGAGCCTCCTGGTGATGTCCCGATGACGCATAACGTTCGCAGCGAGCCGTAAGCCGAATTCTGTTCCTGCCGGCGCCCTTGCGGACCCCGGCAGGCGACGATCATTCCTCTAGTCTCGCCATCGCTGGCGAAATCAAGCGACCGACCCGGAAGCTTCGGACGGGCCGTCCTCGAGCGCTTCCCTATTTGGTCTTGCTCCGTGCGGGGTTTTGCCTGCCGCCCGTGTTGCCACCGGCGCGGTGCGCTCTTACCGCACCTTTTCACCCTTACCCTCCTTCGCTCGCCGAACCTGACGATCCGGCGAGCTACGGAGGGCAAGCTCCCACACGGGGCCTGCCCACCGTAGCGCATCGCGCGAAGGTGGGCGGTATGTTTTCTGTGCCACTCTCCTTCAGGTTACCCTGACCGGGCATTACCCGGCGCACTGCCCTGCGGAGTTCGGACTTTCCTCTCTCGGGATGCACCGGACCCGAAGGTCCGATGCCCGACAGCGACCGTCTGGCTCACTGCGAACCCTTAATTGTACAACGCTTTAAAGGGCCGTGAGGGCGCGGCGGGACAGGCAGGACGGCGGGAAACGGACAAGACGGGCAGGTGGCCAAGATGGTCGGCAATGGCCGGACCTGCCTCTGCTCGCCCCTCGCCCTACCCGCCTGTCCCGCCTCTCCTGCCCGTTACCCGTCAGTCTCCTGTGTGATCTGGTACTGCTCCAGTTTCTTGTAGAGATTGCTCCGAGGCGTTCCGATCACCTCGGCGGTCCTCGATATGTTCCACCCGTTTTCGCGCAGCTTCCCGACGAGGAACGCGCGCTCGGCGTTTTCCTTGAACTCACGCAGTGTGCCGACTTTCGTCGGATCGCTCTCTGCCGACGGGGGCCGGGTGGCTGCGACGCCGCCCGCTCCAGCGGCGCCGGGCGGAGCCGGTGCTGCCGACGGGGATCGGACAACGCCAGGGAGATCGGCCACATCGATCATGTCGCCGCCGGTCATGATGATCATCCGTTCGACCGTATTTCGGAGCTCGCGGATATTGCCTTTCCAGCGATAGCGCTGCAACGCGTCGAGCGCGGCCTGCGTGATCCGCTTCGGCCGCGTATTGTTCTCACGGCTGAACGTTTCCATGTAATGGCGGACCAGCAGCGGAATATCGCCCGGACGTTCGCGCAGAGGGGGAACGTGGATCGGGATCACCGCGAGGCGGAAGTACAGGTCCTCGCGAAAATGGCCTTTCTCGATCTCCTCTTCCAGATTCTTGTTGGTCGCGGCAATGACCCGGACATCGACCTTGATCGTGCGCGCCGATCCCAGCCGCTCGACCTCGCCTTCCTGCAGCACCCGGAGCACTTTGGCCTGCGTCTTGGCGCTCATGTCGCCGACTTCATCGAGGAAGATCGTGCCGCGATCGGCCTGCTCGAACTTGCCCACCTGTTTCTCGGTGGCGCCGGTGAACGATCCTTTTTCGTGTCCGAACAGCTCCGACTCGATCAGCTCCTCCGGGATTGCAGCGCAGTTCACCTGGACGAACCGTTCGCGGCTTCTGAGGCTGTTCCGATGGATCGTCCGCGCGACGAGCTCCTTGCCGACGCCGCTCTCGCCCTGAATCAGCACGGTGGCGTTGGTCGGCGCTGCGCGGCCGACGGCGGCCATCACCTGCCGCAGCGCCGGACTGTCACCGATCATCTGGTGCCGGACCTCGACGGCCCGTTTGAGGGAGCGGTTCTCGTCGCGCAGCTGTCGCTGATCGAGCGCGTTACGAAGGCTCACGAGCACGCGATCGCTCGCGAACGGCTTCTCGATGAAGTCGAACGCCCCCTTCTTCGTCGCCTCAACGGCGGTACTGATCGTCCCGTGCCCCGAGATCACGACCACGGGCACGCCATCGTTCATCGCCCGCAGCCGGTCGAGCACTTCGAGACCGTCCATGCCCGGCATCTTCACGTCGAGCAGGATGAGGTCCGGGCTTTCACGCTCGGCAAGGGCGAGACCTTCCTGGCCGGTCGCGGCGCCGACGAACTCGTACCCCTCGTATTCGAGGGTCATCCGGAGTGAGTCGCGAATCGCAGCTTCGTCGTCGATCACCAGAATGCGCGATTTCGGCATGGATGCGATGGTTCCCGGCTGTCGATACCAGGTCAACGCGGAGGACGCGGCCACCTTCGTGCAAGGCGACGGTGGCCCGCCGCCGCTTCAGCGAAGGCGGGAGGACCCAGAGGTTCAATCCCGAAAGGAGCAGGACTTTTCCTCCGCGTCCTCTGTGTCCTCCGTGATGGGATTCTCATTCTTGGGCGACCCTGGCTCTCGGCTTTGGGCGCTTCGGCTACCGCTCGTCAACCCGCACCGTCTTGAGCTGGCGCTGCTCGAGATCGGGTGAATAGAGGTATAGGGTGAGGATATCGCCCGGCCGTGCGGCTCTGGCGATCCGGCGGAAATCGGCGACCGAGTCGACGTGCTGCCGGTTGATCTCGAGGAGCACGGTGCCGCGATCGACTCCACTGTCGAACGACGAGCTCATGGGCTCGACGCGGGTGATGAGCACGCCGCGCGTGCCGCGGGGCAACTCGAGCTTTTCGGCGGTCTGCCGATCGAGATCGCGCACGTTCAATCCGAGCAGGATGCCGTCCGCGTCAGGCCGGCCGTGCTGGCCGGGCGGCGATTCCGGCTCGCCTGCGGCTCCGCTCTTGTCGCTGTCGCGCGCCGGACGTTCCGCGAGTTTTACCGTCAGGTTCTGTTCGCGGCCGTCGCGGACCAGCGTCAACCGCGCCGGCGACCCGGGCGTCCGCGCCGAGATTTCCCGAATCAACGCATCATCGTTGGAGATTTCCTGATTGTCGAGCGCCACGATGATGTCGTACGCCCTGAGACCGGCCCGGTCGGCCGGCGAGCCGGTGGTGACGTCCTGCACCAGCGCGCCGTGGCTGACCGGAAGGCGCAGCGACCGTTCGAGATCGGCATCCACGTCGCGCAGGGCGACGCCGATGTAGCCGCGGCTCACGCGGCCGCGCGCGCGCAGCTGCGGCAGGATCGCCGCGGCGCCGTTGATGGGCACCGCGAAGCCGATGCTGCTTGCGCGCGAGCTGATGGCCGCGTTGATGCCGACGACTTCGCCGCGCGCGTTGATGAGCGGACCGCCGCTGTTGCCGAAGTTGATCGCGGCATCGGTCTGAATATAGTTGTCGAGGCTTTCATCGAACAGCTTGCGCCCGAGGAAGCTGACGACGCCGACGGTCACCGAGTGCTCGTAGCCGAGCGGGTTGCCGATTGCGCAGACCCACTCGCCCATGCGGAGCGTGCCGGAATCGCCGAGCGGTGCGACCGGCAGGCCGGGTTGCCCGTCTACCTTGATCAGCGCGACATCGGTATCGGGATCGGCGCCGACGACCCGCGCGCGCAGCGTGCGGCCATCCGACAACTTGACCGTAATCCGCTCTGCGCGGTCGATGACATGATTGTTCGTCAGGATGCTGCCGTCGGCGTCGATAATGAAGCCGCTGCCGGCGCCGCGCCGTGGGGCGTCACCACGAGGATTGGCGCCGTCGCCGTCGAACGGGTCGGACGGCTCCATCCGCAGCCGGCCGCGGCGGCGCGGCTCCCGTCCGCGCGCGGTGGCATCGATATTGACGACTGCCGGGTTGATCCGCTCGACCACATCGGCAAAATTCACCAGGTCGCCAGGCGGCGCCGCCGTATGGGAGGCGCTGCGAATCGAAGCTGGCTTTGCCGGCCCGCCGGCTCCGATCGACGGCCGGCCACCGCCGCCGGCGACGATGGCGCCGACCATGAACGCGACAATGGCCGTGAGGAGGAGCGTGACAATGGTGAAGCGTTTGGACATATTCCGGCAGAGCTGAAACACGTGCGAAGGCCGCGAAAAGGTCAGGGTTTACACGTCGCGTGTCCTGTCGGAAACGTTTCGGGCTTTCACCCCTGCGTTCTCATTATAAGACCCCGGAACGTATCCTCATCCAAGACCTCAACACCGAGCTGACGCGCCTTGTCCAGTTTGCTGCCGGCCTCGCTGCCCGCGACGACATAGTTCGTCTTTTTGCTGACGCTCCCGGCGACGCGCGCGCCGAGCTGTTCGAGCGCCGCCGTCGCCTGCTCGCGGGACATCGTGGCGAGCGTGCCAGTCAGAACGAATGTCTTTCCGGCCAGCGGCGCCGCGGCCTCGGCTTCCGGCTCCGCGAGGCTGGTTGTCATGTTGACGCCGGCGGCTTTCAATTTCTCGATGAGCGCACGGTTTCGCGGCTCGTCCGCGTACGCCCGCACGGCCTCGGCCAGCACGGGACCGACCTCCGGCGCCGTCTGCAGCTCCTCGATTGAGGCGTTCATCAGGCGATCGAGCGAGCGAAAATGACGGGCCAGTGTCGCCGCAGCTTTCTCTCCCGCGTGACGAATGCCGAGGGCGTAGACGAGCCGCGACAGGTCGTTGCTTCGGCTCCGTTCGATCTGCTCGACCACGTTGCGGCCGACTTTGCCGAGTTTTCGCGGCACTGCGCGGTCGGACCGCGGATCCCGCGGCGCAACGACCAGGTTTTCGAGCTGTGGCGCCTGGAGACCATACAAGTCCGCGAAGTCGTGGACGAGGCCCTGCTCGATGAGCTGATCGACCAGCGATTCGCCGAGCCCCTCGATGTTCATGGCGGCGCGCGACGCGAAGTGCTCGAGGCTGCGGCGGAGCCGCGCGGGGCAGGACGAATTCTCACAACGCCAGACCACTTCCTCTTCATCCCGATGCAGCCGGCTTCCACAGGCTTTGCACGTCTCCGGCATCCGCCAGGGCTGCGAATCGGGCGGGCGCAGGCTCAGCACAGGGGCGACGACTTTCGGAATGACGTCTCCCGCTTTTTCGATCACGACCGTGTCGCCCTCGCGGATGTCTTTGCGCGCGATGTCGTCGGCGTTGTGCAGCGTGGCCATCGAGATCGTGGAGCCGGCGACGAACACCGGCTCGAGCACGGCGAACGGCGTATTCGCGCCGGTGCGGCCGACGTTCACGTCGATCCGCCGCAGCTTCGTGTGCGCCTGCTGGGCGGGAAACTTGAAGGCCGTGGCCCAGCGTGGGAACTTCGCCGTGGCGCCAAGACGCTCGCGGAGCCGCAGCGCGTCGACCTTGATCACCACACCATCCGTATCGAATTCCAACGACAGTCGCTTCTCCGCCCACTCCTGGCAGAACCGGGCGACCTCTTCGATTCCCTCGCATCGCCGCCAGTGCGGTTCGACCGGGAGCCCCCATGAGGCCAGCGAGCGCAACGTTTCGGAATGCGTCGGCGCAAATGGATCCTCGGCGGCCCCTTCGGGTCCGGCAGCGGACCGGGGAACCGTGGCCCGTCCGATCAGCTGGTAGACATACGCGGACAGACCCCGCTTCGAGACCAGCGCAGGATCCAGGTTGCGCATCGTCCCGGCCGCGGCGTTGCGAGGGTTCTGAAACAGCGGCTCGCCTGCTTCCTCGCGCTCGCGGTTCATCCGGTCGAACGCCGCGCGAGGCAGGAAGACCTCGCCGCGTACTTCGATGCGGCCGGGCGGGCCCTGGCGCAGCGCGAGAGGGACGGCGCGAATCGTCCGGACGTTCGCGGTGACTTCCTCGCCGCGGACGCCGTCGCCGCGGGTCGCGCCGCGCACCAGACGGCCGTCCTCGTAGGTCAGCGCGATGCTCAGGCCGTCGATCTTGAGCTCAGCGACATAAGCGGCGCTCGCGTCCCGGAGCCCGGCGCCGCGGCGCACGCGATCGTCGAACGCGCGGAGCTCGGCGTCGGTATACGCGTTGTCGAGGCTGAGCATCGGAATGAGATGTTCAACCGTTGGGAAGCCCTGAATCGGACGGCCGGCCACGCGCTGGGTCGGCGAATCGGCAGTGACGAGATCCGGGTGCTCGGCCTCGAGCGCTTCGAGCTCGTGCAGCAGGCGATCGAACTCTTCGTCGGAGATCTCGGGCGCGTTATGGATGTAATACCGCTCCTCGTGGTGCCGGATGAGATCTCGCAGTTCCTTCAGGCGTTGTTCTGGAGCACCACTCATGTCGCCAGCCACCGCGGAGGACGCGGAGGATGCGGAGGTTCAATCCTGTCCCTCGACGTTGCTCAGCGCACCCCGAGCTTCGGCGAGCGTGAAGAGCAACAGGCGTTTTCCTCTTATCCTCCGTGTCCTTCATGGTTGAAATGTCGTCTTTCGGAGGAACCTAGCGTGCCTCCCGCCCCAGGACCTCGCGCGCGACGTTCACGACGACATCGTACGCTTTTTCTCCAAACAGCACGAGCCGTACCCGCCGTAACGATCCGCCGGTGTGCTCCGCGAACGCCGCGAGCATGATGCGCGCACATTCATCCAGCGGAAATCCACCCACCCCGGTGCCGAAGGCGGGAAACGCGATCGAGCCGAGGCGGCGCGACTCGGCGAGCGCCAGCGAATTGCGGGTCGCGCGATCGATCAGCTGTGCCGAGGTCTGCAGGTCCTGTCCCATGACCGCCGCATGAATCACATGCGCCGCCGCGAGACGGCCGCCCGACGTGATGACGCACTCGCCGGGCTGCACCGGCCCCTGCGCCATCGCCTCGCGCTCGATGGCGTCCCCGCCTCGCCGCTTGATCGCGCCGGCGACGCCGGCGCCCATCCAGAACTCGTTGTTGGCAGCGTTGACGATGGCCTCGGTGCGCTCCGCGGCGATGTCGCCCTCGGTGATCTCGAGATTGCAGATTGAAGATTTCAGATTGAAGATTGTCCGTTTGTCAGCTGACATTTGACCCGCCAGAACGTACCCAGGCCTCGATGAATGTTTCGGATTCAAATGCTCCAATCGAACAGTCCCATCCAAATCTGAAATCTTCAATCTGCAATCTGCAATCTCAGGTGACGCTAGCGGTCGCGCGAGAGCACGTAGTCGGGCAGGGCGAGGAGGGCGTCGCGCTCGGAGCTCGGCGGGAAGGCGTACAACGGCTTCTTGGCGCGCTCGGCGAATTCCGAGGCGCGGCGATACGCGTAATCGATCGACGCATGTTCCTTCAGTGATCGCAGCAGCTCGCTCCACTGATCGTCGGTGACGTGGCGCGATGCCACGATGTCGCGGACGATGCGCGAACCGATACCGTCGTTGGCCTGGGCGAGCATGTGGATCAGGGGCAGCGTCACCTTGCCTTCGCGTAGATCGCTGCCGACCGGCTTTCCCACCGCGGCGGCGTCACCAATGAAATCCAGCAGGTCGTCGACCAGCTGGAAGGTCATACCGAGATTGAAGCCGTACTCGCGCAGCGCTTCTTCGCGCTCGCCGCTGACGCTGCCGAGCATGCCGCCAATCTGCGCGCACCCGCCAAACAGGTACGCGGTCTTCCGCCGGATGATGTCGAAGTGCTCCTCTTCGCTGATGTCGGCGTCGCCGTTCTTGGTGAGTTGGTATAGCTCCCCTTCGATCATCTTCAACGTCACATCACACAACACGCGAACGATGTCGAGCGTATCGTGCGTCAGGGCCATCGCCATCGACTTGATGTAGAGGTAATCGCCCAGCAGCACCGTGATGTCGTTGCCCCATCGCGAATGGACGGCCAGACGCCCGCGGCGCAGATCGGAGTCGTCGATGATGTCGTCGTGGACCAGGGTGGCGGTATGAATGAATTCGACGACGGCGGCGTAGAGGACGGATCGATCGCCTTGATACCCGCTCAGCCGCGCGGCCATCAGCAGGACGGCGGGCCGGACGCGCTTGCCACCGCCGGTCTGGATGTAGCGGCCGATCTTCGGAATCAGATCGACCTGGGACTGGATGTGGCGCCCGAATTCCTGATCCACCTTCTCCAGGTCGGCGCGAATCGGCTCGAAGATCTGCGACAGAGCGGGCGACGATTCTTTCACAGCAATTCAGGGAAACTCTATCACGGCCGGAATAACGTGTGGAAGTTCGCTGAGGTTCGAACCGCCATCTCCGCCGGCGTGATGCCGTACAAGCCGGCGAGTTGTTCTACCACACGTGCCACGTGGGCCGGCTCGTTGCGTTTGCCGCGGTGCGGCACCGGCGCCAGGAAGGGACTATCGGTTTCGGTCAGGAGGCGGTCGAGCGGCAGCCGCCGCACGGTCTCCCGCAGCCCGGCAGCCTTCGGGAAGGTAATGATGCCGGCCACCGAGACGTAGAATCCAAGCTCCAGCCCTGCATGCGCCAGCACGTCCGTGCCTGTAAAGCAATGCAGGACGCCGCGGACCTGGCCGCCGCCTTCTTCGCGCAGAATGGTAATGGTGTCCTCGTCCGCCTCGCGGGTGTGGACAATGACCGGCCGGTGCAGCTCACGCGCCAGCCGCACCTGCCCGCGGAACACGGCCTGCTGGACGTCGCGAGGCGAGAAATCGTAATGGTAGTCCAGCCCGATCTCTCCGACCGCTCGTGCCGCCGGCGCCGCGGCGAGCTGATCGCGCACGACACGGGTGGCGCGGGCCGGATCGTCGGCGAACTGGTGCGCCTGGTGCGGGTGAACGCCGATGCCGAATCGGGTCTCCGGCCAGAGCCGCTCGAGACGCGCCGCCTGGCCGGCCTCGGCCGCATTTCCTCCTTCGAGAATCACCATGACGCGCTCGACCCCGGCCTCGCGCGCGCGGGCGACGACCTGGTCGAGATCGGCCGCGAAGGTCTCGTCGGCGAGATGGCAATGGCTGTCAATCACGGTCGTGCGCGATCTTCGTGTCCGCCAGGGCCGTCTGCCGCCGCTCGAACGCCCCGAGATCGCGCTCGAGATCCAGCTTCAGCTTCGATTTCGTCGACCGATCCACGAACGCATACTCGATCGAGTTCCGGACCATTCGCTTCAAGGCGGGGTAATCGAGGCCGTGCTCCTCGACCGCCTTTACGAATTCCAGCGTGTGGCTCGAGCGTGACACGCCCATGTCATCGGTCACGATGGCGACGGGCACACGGTGCTGCAGCAGCAGAGACAGCGGATGTTGTCTGCCCTTTCCGGCGAGGATCTGCTCGTTGCTGCTGAGCGCGACTTCGACGAGCACGCGCTTGTCCGCGAGCTCCTCGACGAGGGCGAACGGATCGTCCTCGTTCATGATTGACGTCGCGTGACCGATCCGCGTCGCGTGTCCCACCCGGATTGACTGCCTCACGTGAAAACGCAGCGCTTCAGGCGGCACAAGACCGTCGACCAGCTCGCCCGCGTGCAATGTGATTGGCACGTGCGGATACTGCCGGTGAAGAAAGTCCAGCATCGTCATGTGGAGCGTGAAATCGCGAACGGCCCGCGGATCGTCCTCGGGATTCACCAGATTCAGGGAGACGACGCGCGGCTCCGCGCCGGCGAGCTCGAACCAGGCCAGCATCTGCGCGAACACCGCCTCCTTGGGCAAAGTACGGCCGACCTGCGCGATATACCGGATCGTCACACTGCAGCCGGGGTCGGCGTCGGGC
The DNA here is from genome assembly GCA_046726355.1 of Acidobacteriota bacterium. Taxonomy (GTDB): domain Bacteria; phylum Acidobacteriota; class Vicinamibacteria; order Vicinamibacterales; family CAVVIG01; genus QHWF01. The sequence goes on from JBKPAI010000007.1 coordinate 65,471, forward strand.
GCTCCGCAGCGCAAGAGCTGACGCAGGCGCGCCTCGGCAGCGTCCAATCGCCGCCGGACCTGCGCCGTCACGGTGCTGCGCAGCCCGGTTGCCAGCAGGCGGTCCCGCAGACGGGCAAAGTCCGCATCCCACTCCGTCGATCGTCCAAGCGCGGCAGGTGCCGGATCCGGCGTCAACATCAATTCCAGGTAACTGACCCGCTCCGACGCCGCGCGCGAAGCGACTTCGGCGAGCATGTCTCCGGTCTTGCTCGAGACCGGCCCGAACCTGCCGAACGTCGCAAAAAAGTGATCGTGGCCGTTCAGCGCCGGGTTCCAATGCCGCATCGAGAGCGCATCGAGCGCCTGGTTGTACAAGGCGGCGTTTTCGAGGACCTCGGTTGCAGGAACCTGGCCGGACGTTCCAGTGCATTCCACGATCGCAATCGACGGCGTCGAGAGGCACAGCCGATCCTCAGCCGCCCATCGAAGATAGCTCTCGGCGTAGATGGCTCCGGACAAGTGATTGTGAAGGTCGCCGCCCTTCGGCATGTCACGCAGGAAGGCGCGCAACCGGAGCGGATCGCGGCGGATCGCCGCCAGCCGCCGGGCGGTGAGCGTCTCAGCGCCTGCCGCGTGCGTCCCCGGTTGCGGAGCCGCCTCGATCGTCGCCAGCGCAGAGATGATGACGATTGCGAGCGTCGTCCGGCGCATCACCCCGCCGCCGCCGTTCATCTCACGCGCGTGCCGGGGGGCGGCGGTTCCTCAAACGACACGAGCGCCGGCTTGCCGCCGTCCGGACTGGCGGCGAGCACCATCCCGTTCGATTCAACGCCCATCAACTTCGCCGGCTTCAGGTTGAAGACGATGACGACGGTCTTTCCCACCAGGACTTCGGGCTCGTACGCTTCGGCAATGCCCGCGACCAGGGTGCGGTGCTCGGCGCCCGCGTCAACCTGCAGCTTCAGCAGCTTGTTGGACTTCGGCACCCGCTCGGCCGCAAGGACTTTCGCGGTGCGCAGTTCCACCTTCATGAAATCGTCGAGTGAGATGCGGTCGGCCTGAGGTGCGGGCTCGGCGGCGGCCGGGGCAGGCGGCGGCGTCGGTTGATCGGTCACGATTCGGGGCTCCTTCGATTGGACTGGGCTGACAGGCGGCTCAGCCGCTGCGACTCGAGATGGCGTCTGGCCGACTCCCGCTTCACGCCGGGGCCAGAGCGGGCCTTCCTGCAAGAGCCTCCGCTCGCCCTCCGCACGCCATCGGCCGTCGCGATCGAGCAGCAGCGCGCCGGCCGGCGCGCCAACCCGCCGCAGAATCTCCCGGCTGGACGACGGCATGATGGGCTCGAGCAGGACGGCGGCGAGCCGAACGGCTTCGGCGGCGTCGAACAGCACCTGCGTGAGCCGGTTGGCAGCCGCGGGGTCTTTGGCCAGGGTCCACGGTGCAGTGGCGGCAATGAATTCGTTCGCTGCGTCGATCAGCCGATACGCTGCGGCCGCGCCCTCATGAATGGCGAATGCGTCCATTGATCGTCGATAGTCCAGTGCGACCTGTTCGCCGAGGCGGACCAGCTGATCCGATCCGGCGGCGGCAGGCTGCAATACGCTTTCGCGATACCGCGCCGCCATCGCGGCGATCCGGCTGACGAGGTTCCCGAGGTTGTTCGCGAGGTCCACGTTATAACGCTCGTCGTAGCGATCCCAGGAGAAGTCGCCATCACCGCCGAACGCGATTTCCTTCGCGAGATACAGTCGCAGCGGATCGGTGCCCAGCCGATCGGCGGCCACGATTGGATCCACAATCGTGCCGAGGGTCTTGCTCATGCGCTGTCCGTTCAGCGTCATGAACCCGTGTCCAAACACCTGATGCGGCACCGGCAGCCTTGCCGCCATCAGCATCGCCGGCCAGATGACGGCGTGAAACCGCGTGATGTCCTTGCCGATCACGTGCAGATCCGCCGGCCACCATCGTTCGAACACCGGGCCATCCCCGCCGAGGCCGACCGCTGACGCATAGTTGATCAGCGCGTCGAACCAGACATAGACAACGCTCGATGGGTCCCAGGGCACGGGAATGCCCCACGACTGCCCGGCGCGGCTGACCGAGATGTCGATCAACCCGCTCTCGATCAGCCGGAGGATCTCGTTGCGCCGGATCTCCGGCTGAAGGAAGTCGGGGTGCGCCCGGAAGTGCTCGAGGAGGGGCTGCTGGTATCGGGAGAGCCGGAAGAAGTGGTTCTTCTCACGCAGCCATTCGGGCCGCACGGTCGGATGCAGCGGACAATTGCCGTCGACGAGATCCTTTTCCTGCTTGAACTCCTCGCAGCCGACACAGTACCAGCCTTCGTACACGCCCTCATAGATGTCGCCGGCGTCGTAGATGCGCCGGGCGAGCTCGGTGACTCCGGCCTTGTGCCGCGCCTCGGTCGTGCGGATGAAATCGTCGAACGAGATGTCGAGCCGCTGCCACGTGCGGCGGAACTCCTGCTCCATCTGGTCGCAGTACACCAGCGGGTCCAGGCCGAGCTCCATCGCCTGTTTGTACACATTCTGCGAGTGTTCGTCGTTGCCCATCAGGAAGCGCGTCTCGAGCCCGCGCAGCCGTTTGTAGCGCGCGATCACATCGGCGCAGATCTTCTCGTATGCGGTCCCGAGGTGCGGCCGGCTGTTCACGTAATCGATCGCGGTGGTGAGAAAGAACCTGGTCACGAGCGGTTCACACCGTACGCCTGAATCGCCATCGCCTGCACTTCCTTCACCGAGAGATCGTTCGCCGCGGCGAGCCTGGCGCAGTCTTCGAACTCGGGCACCGCGTTCATCACGCGCCCGTCGCGCCGGGCGATCTTGAAGCGGACGCTGCCGACGGGGGTGGCCACCGCCACGGTTTCGCGTTGCAGGCACTCACGCTCCACGTCGTAATGGCGCAAGCCGATGGTCGTGGTCTCCCGGAAGATCACGTCGGCGACAGCGGGCCGCCGCTCGATCGGGGTAATCACCGTGAGCAGTGTGCCGGGCCGGTTCTTCTTCATCTGCACCGGCACGTAGAACACATCGAGGGCGCCGGCGGCGTACAGCTTGTCCATCACGATCCCGAAGATCTGCGGGTTCATGTCGTCGATCTCGCATTCGACCATCGTCACCCGCTCGGTGCCGGAGCGTCCGGCCTCGCGGCCGATGAGCACGCGGAGGACGTTCGGCCGGTTCGGGTCGTCCCATGCACCGGCGCCGTAGCCGACGCGTTCCACCGACATCGCGGGAATCGGCCCGAACGACGAGGCGTAAGTCGAGACGATCAGTGCCCCGGTCGGCGTCACCAGCTCGTGCTGCACGTCGGCGCCATAGACGGGTGCGTCACCGAGCAGCCTGACTGTCGCCGGTGCCGGGACCGGAAAGACCCCATGCGCCGACCGTACCGTCCCGGATCCGACGTTCAATGGCGAGCTCACGACCCGATCGACACCGGCCCAGGTCATGGCGAAGACGATGCCGACAATGTCGATGATCGAATCCACGGCGCCGACCTCGTGCAGATGGATTTGATCGAGGGGCATCTGGTGGATGGCGGCTTCCGCCTCGCCGAGCCGCTCGAACATCGATTTCGCGCGTGCCCGCCCGGCTTCCGACAAGTTCGATCCGTCAATCAGTTGGAAGATCTCGGCCAGGCTCCGATGACCGTGTTGGTGCAGGGTGGATCCGGCAGGGTGCTGGATGGATCCGGCAGGGTGCTGGGTGGATCCGGCAGGGTGCTGGATGGCTCCTGTAGGGTGCTGAGTGGATCCTGTAGGGTGCTGGGTGGATCCTGTAGGGTGCTGGGTGGATCCGGCAGGGTGCTGGATGGATCCGGCAGGGTGCTGGATGGATCCTGCACCGTGCTCGCGGACGGAGAACTTCGTCGCCGAAATGCCGGCTCGAAGGACGCGCTCCGCATGCACGTGGACGCTGGCAGGCGCCAGGCTGCCCAGCGCCCGGGTCAGCTCGTCGAACGGAAGCCCGGCATCGATCAGGGCGCCAATCGCCATGTCGCCGGAAATTCCCGAGAAGCAATCGAAGTACAGCACGCGGCTCACAACTGGCGCGCCTCCTTGAGGCTGTAGTACTGCACGTCACCCAGCACGAGATGATCCACCACGTCAATGCCCATCAGGACGCCCGCGGCCACGAGCCGGCGCGTCAGCTCCAGATCGTCGGCGCTGGGTGTGGGATCACCTGAGGGATGATTGTGAAACACGACGATGGCGGCGGCGCCGCCGAGCGCCGCCTCTCGAAAGACGTCGCGCGGCTCGACGCACGTCGTGTTCTGCGTGCCCACTGCCAGCACGCTCGTGCGAATCACCCGATGTTTCGTGTTGAGCAGGACCACACCAAACTGCTCGACTGCTCTGCCCCCGAACCGCGGCAGCAGATAGGCCGCCGCGGCCTGCGGACTCTTCAGGTGCGGCCGCTCCACCGGCGCATGTGTCAGCGTCCGGCGGCCCAGCTCGAGTGCGGCTGCAATCTGAGCGGCGCGCGCATGACCGATTCCCGGAAGGCGCGAGAGATCGCCGCACGTGCACCGGCCGAGACCGTGAAGCCCGCCACAGACAGCGAGCAACCGATTGGCAACGGTCAGCGCGCTGCCGTAACGGCCACCGTGGGCTAAGACCAGCGCCAACAGTTCGTTGTCGCCAAGCGCAACCGCTCCGTGCCGCCACAGCTTCTCGCGCGGCCGATCGTCAGGCGACAGATCTCTCATCTTACACTCATCAGCTCTTCGCGCTTTCCGATCCGGCTCTTGGCTCTGGGCGTTCGGCTCCCAGGTTCAGTCGCATCGGCTTACGCAGTCGCGCGCCGAACCATGACGCTGACAGCTGAGTGCTGATTTTGAAAGCTGAGAGTCGACAACTGGATCCAGCTATACTCCGTTTATGCTCGTCGGCCGCCGGCTCGCGCTGTCATTTGCCATCGCCGCGGCACTGACAGCCACGGCGTGCGGCGATCCTCCCGAGAAAGAAATGCAGCAGGCGCAGGGCGCGATCGATGCCGCCCGCGCCGCCGGTGCCGATGAATACGCGAACGAAGAGCTCACGGCGGCACAAGCCGCGTTGAAACGCGCGAACGATGCGGTCGAACAGCACGATTACCGCCTTGCCCTCAACAACGCCCTCGACGCCCGCGAGCGCGCGCAGAACGCCGCCAAGCTCGCCGCCGACGGGAAAGCGGTCGCACGTACGGAAGCCGAGCACGTGCTCGGCGTGACCACGAACGCGCTGAACGATGCGCACGTCAGGCTCAGGACGGCGGAGAAGAACCACGTTCCCCCGCGCCTGCTGATGAAGCCCCGCGAAGTCGTCGACGATGCCGATACCGCAGTGCAAAAAGCGCGCGCAGCGTTCGCCCGCGCTGACTACCGCACCGCGATCGAAACGCTCCGCGACACCGCGACCGCCCTTCGCGCCGCGTCGCACGACCTCGAGGGAGCGGCGACGCCGCCGCCCAAACGACGGCGACCATAGGTCGGGTAGGTCAGGTGGGTCGGGCAGGTCAGGTGGGTTGGGTTGGATTGGTGGGTAGAACCCGGGCAGTCGGGTAGATCGTGTCAGTTACGGTTTTCGGATCAGGGCATTTGACGCGTTACCTCATGCGATTGCGCCACTCGGTCGAGCCGCGTTGGTACGCGACCTGCCAGCCCCACCAGCCCTACCCGACCTACTTGACCTGTTCTCGCAGCCAGGTGCCTTCGAAGAGAATTTCCGCCCAGCCCGTCAGATAAACCTGATCGTCCTGCCATTCGACGCGCTGCGTGCCGCCGGGTGCGACGATGTCGGCGGAGCGCGCAGCGCCGGCGAACGCTGCGGCGGCGATCAACGCCGCGCACGATCCGGTCCCGGAGGATTGCGTCGGCCCGACGCCGCGTTCCCAAATCAATATCCTCACCCGATCGGGTGCCTCGACCGACGCGAACTCGACATTGGTCCGCCCGGGAAACATCTGATGCCGTTCGAGCGTCGCGCCGAGCCGATGGAACCGATCCGCGTCCGGCAGGGCACCGAGGACGACGGCCTGCGGATTGCCGAAATCCATCACCACGATCTGAAACGCATCGCCGGCAGCGGAGATCGGCACCTGCCGGAGGCCGCGCGGAGCCCCCATCGCCGCGCGGAACGTCTGGCGGTTGTTCGTGTCCCGCGCGGTGCGAATCAACCGTTTCGCGCCGGCCTCCGTCTGAATGGTGAGTTCGCCGTCGCTCCGATTGTCTTCTCTGAGCAGGATCGCTGCCAGACCGCGCACGCCGTTGCCGGACACCTCCGAACGGCTGCCGTCGGCGTTCAGCAGGCGCATGGAGGCGCCGCCGGGTCCGGGCGTGTAGACGATCAGGCCGTCGGCGCCGATGCCGGCGTGGCGGTCACACAGGGCACGGGCAAGGTCATCGAGCTGGCGGCCGCCTGCCTCGGTTCCGGACACGTACACGAAGTCATTGCCGTAGGCGTGAGCTTTGATGAATTTCATCGAATCTCATTTTCGACAGAACGCCAGCAGATGCCATCCGAACCGCCGGACGATCGGCCGCGGCAGTGCATTGAACGGTCCGACGAACAGCCCGTTGTAGATCGCGCCCTTCCAGCCCCCGTGGAGCCGCGATTTTACAGGGAACCGCTCGGGGACGATGCGCACCTCGCGGAATCCGGCAAGCAGGCGCCGGAACTCGGGGATGCTGAACTTCAGCAGCACCGGCGCCGCTTCATGCTCGAGTCCCACGTTCATCAGCTTGGACAGCGCATTCAGCCACGAAACCCGGTTGTACACCTGAACAATCGCTTCGCCGCCGGGCCGGAGGACCCGCCGGCATTCGTTCACCAGGCGCTGCGGGTCGGGCGTGTACTGCACGACGCCGTGTGCGAACACGAGATCGAAGGAGTTGTCGGGAAACGGCAGCTCCTCAGCATTGGCCACTTCAAAACGGCCCGGAAGGGTCTGTTGCGTGAAGTTGGTGCGCGCGAGCTCGATGGCCGACGGGGCGAGGTCGACCCCGGTCGCCAGGGCGCCGCCTCGCGCGAATCGGGCGAGATCGATTCCGGCCCCGCACCCGACGTCGAGAACCGAACGGCCGCCATAGCCGTCAAAATCCACGAGCCGGAGCAGATGATGCAGCTTTTCGAAATGATACTGTTCGAGGTCATCAAAGAATCCGCGCGAGCCCGGAGGCTGGCTGGAGATCTCGAGATCGTGAATATGACTGTTCCAGTACACGCGGACGTCCTCGATGCTCATTCGGGGCTCTCTGCAATCGGCGGCGGGACTCGCGGCCGCTGGCCGCTACAGCTTACCTGGCCGTCCTCGCACGGTGCGAGTGTGTACGAACGTGGCAAGTTTGCCTGCAAGCACGGCATAGGCGCACACCGCGCGCCTGAGCGCTACGGCGCGTCCGCCGTAGCTTTAGCGGAGGCGGAAGCGGGGCGGAGGGGCCCGCGGGCGACCACGGAGTCCCCACGGCGCGGACTGTGCGCCGTGGGGCGGTGTGAGCCGTGTGTGGGCCGGAGCCCCACGTTGACTTGTGCACCGGGCCAGCAATGTCGACCATGACTCGCGATCTCGATCGGCTGACCGGCACGACCTTCGACGTGCTCGTTGTCGGAGGCGGGATTTACGGCCTGACGATCGCGTATGACGCCGCGCAGCGCGGGCTCTCGGTCGCCCTGATCGAGCGCGACGACTTCGGCTGCGGCGCGTCGTTCAACCATCTGCGCACCATTCACGGCGGCCTGCGCTACCTGCAGAGGCTCGATCTCGCCCGCGCGCGCGAATCGGTCCGGGAGCGGCGGACGCTGGCCCGGATCGCGCCGCACAGTGTGCGGCCTCTCCCCTTCGCGGTGCCGCTCTATCGATCGGTCGTGCGGGGAAAGACCGTGATGCGGGCCGGGTTTCTCATCGACCGCCTGATGACGATGGACCGGAACCGGGGCGTGCCGCGGCAGCATCGCCTTCGTGGCGGCCGCGTTGTCGGCCGCGGCACGGCGGTGCAGCAGTTTCCCGGCCTCAAACGCCGTGGGCTGACGGGCGCGGCTGTCTTTTACGACTACATCACGCCCGAAGCCGACCGCCTCACCTTCTCGTTCGCACTCGCCGCCGCCGAGCACTCTGCAGTCCTCGCCAACCACGTCGAGGCGACCGCGTTGTTGACCGGCTCGCAGGAGCGCCGCCTGGTGACCGGCGTGCACGCCAGAGATGTGCTGGGCGGCTGCGACCTGGAAATCAGCGCGCGCATAACGGTCAACGCGACCGGATCCGGGATCGATCGGCTCCTCGACCCGCTCGGGATTCCGGCCGGAATTCCGATGATGAAGGTGATGAACCTGGTGACGCGACGCGATGCCGGCGACGAGGCGCTGAGCGGACCGTCGGCATCGGGCCGCAATCTGTTCCTCGTGCCGTGGCGTGAGCGCGCGATCTTCGGCACGTGGGAATCGGGTCGGGCGGTTCGCGGCGCCGATGCCGCCGAGGATGCGCACGACATCGAGGCGTTCATCGCCGAGTTGAACGAGGCGTTTCCCGCACTCGACCTCCGACCTGCAGATATCACCCTGGTGCACCGCGGGATCGTGCCTGCCGCCGCACGTGGCGGACGAGTGTCCCTTCAGAGCCGGGATCAGGTGCTCGATCACGCGAACCAGGGGGTCGAAGGATTGATCACCGTCTCGGGAGCGAAATACACCACGGCACGCGCGGTCGCGGAGCGGGTCACGAATCGGTTGTTGTCGAAGCTCCGGCACGAGCGGGTGGCGTGCCGCACGGCATCGACGCCGCTGCCCGGCGGGAGTATTCGCGACGTCGGGATGTCGATTGCCGAAGCCCGGCGCGAGTACGATCAGGGACTGCCCTCCGACACGATTCCTCACCTGATTGCTGCCTACGGATCACGATACGAGAGCGTGGTGCAGATGGCGGGCAGCCGTCCGGACTGGCGGACGCGCCTGGCGCCCGACTCCCCCGTTATCGGCGCGCAGCTGGTGCACGCCGTGCGATCGGAGATGGCGTTGACCCTGGCCGATGCCGTGCTCCGGCGAACGCCGCTCGGCGCGCTCGGGCACCCGGGCGACGCGGCGCTGGAGCGGGCTGCGTCGATTGTTGCAGCGGAGCTCAAGTGGCCGGACGACCGGCGGCGCGACGAGATCGCGGCGGTGAACCGGTTTTATGGCACCGTGAACGCATTGAACACGTAAGTGAACCCGGCCGTGAACCCGATGGCCGGATCGATTGTGGTCAGCCCGAAGAAGACGCCGGCGTCCAGCCGCACCGGTCCCTGAGTGAATCGCCCGCCCAGCTTCACAAGCCCGCGGCTCTCGGTGCCGGGGAAGGCGCCGCCCGAGCGCGTCGACAGGCGGCCATTCAGTTCGCCGACGAGCTCCGCGCGCTGGGTCATCGCGCGCGCGAACGACCCGCCGTACGTCAGGACGTCGTTCTGTCTATTCCCCTCCGTCGGGTCGGACAGGATGGCTGCGCCGATATTGGCAACCACTCTCACTGACTGGACGGTCTTGGCGCCGAGCACGCTGGCAAAGAAGTCCATCGTATCGGTCCCGAGGCCGCTTTCGTTCGACGCGTTGGGCAGCTTCGTCGCGAACCGCAGCGCGAACGCGGGCCGACCGGCCGTCTCCGACACCAGACGAATCTTCGTGCCGACAACCACGTCCTCGAACGAGCTGGTGGAGTTGCCGGTCGCGGTGACGAGCGAGGCGAGCGGCGCTGCCGGATCGCGGCCCGTGATGGCCAGGCGGTTCCGCAGCGCGCCGTCGATTTGGAATTCCGCGATGGAGCTCAGGCCGAAGCTGAGGCCGACGGCGCCTATGCGCCACAGGTTCCCGCGCAGGCCCGACGTGGGATAGCGCTGGTCGTGGGCGTAATCGATCCCTCCCTCAACCAGCATCCGGCCGGCGCCGATCGGCTCGGGGTCCTCGGTGATGAGCGGTCGCTGCTGCGCGAACGCCGAACTGGAACAGGCGAGGATGGCGAGAGCGAGGGTGAATCGAGGAGACATCATGGGCATGACAGCGGCGAATCAGAAGTGTTTCCTGCTGTCGAGAAGCAGCGTCACAGGGCCGTCATTGACGAGAGCGACCTGCATCATGGCCTGGAACGCGCCGGTCGCCACCGTCAGTCCTTTGGACTGGAGCTCCCGGACAACGGCTTCATAGAGCGGCCTGGCAACGTGCGGAGGAGCCGCCGCATCGAACGAGGGCCTGCGGCCTTTCCGACAATCGGCGGCGAGGGTGAACTGCGAAACGATGAGGACCGCGCCGCCGACTTCCTGAACCGATCGATTCAGGTGCCGCGAGTCATCGCCGGCATCCTCGAACACCCGAAGGTCGCGGATTTTTCCGGCGATGTACTGCGCGTCGGCTGGTCCGTCTCCGTGCTCGACGCCGACGAAGACGAGCAGGCCGCCGCCAATTTGTCCGATAAGTGAGTGTTCGACGGTCACCGATGCGGACGACACGCGCTGGACGACTGCTCTCATGCAGGGCGGCTGCGAGGCGAAGGCGGGAAGCCGGAGATGCTCGAGTCACGGTCTGGCGGTGGCGTCCGGACCCTGAGCTCGCCCGGCGGATTCAACCGCGTATCGAGCAGATGGCGCGGTGCGACGTTGCCGAGGGCCTTCATCATCGATTGTTTGACGCCGGGATGTTCGCGCTCGAGCTCCATCAACAGGCGTTTTGTCCGCTGCCGCTGCAGCCCGAGGTCGCCGCAGGCGGGACAGCAGCAGCCGATGATCGGCAGCTCGCACGCTTTCGTGTACGCGCGCGCCTCGTCTTCGCCGACATACACCAGCGGCCGGATCACCACGTGCTGCCCGTCGTCGGACACGAGCTTGGCCGGCATCGCTTTGAGCGCGCCGGCGAAGAACAGGTTCAACAGGAGCGTTTCGATGAAGTCGTCGGCGTGGTGGCCGAGCGCGATCTTGCTGGCGCCGACTTCCGTGGCGATGCGGTACAGCACCCCGCGGCGCAGCCGCGCGCACAGCGAGCACGGTGTGTCGCCGTCGTCCAGGATGTCGTCGATGACTTCGCCAATGCCGGTGTGCTCGATCCGGTATTCCCAGCCGCGCGCCTGACACGTCCGGGCGATGAGTTCGTGCTTGTATTCCTTGTACCCCGAGTCGACGTTGACCGCGACCAGGGAAAACCTGACCGGGGCGCGCTGCCGCAACACGTCGAGCACCTGAAGAAGCGCCCAGCTGTCCTTGCCGCCCGACAGGCCGACCATGACGCGGTCGCCGTCGTCGATCATCTGGTAGTCGACGATTGCCTTGGTCGTCCGCTTGGCGATACGCGCCTCGAGCTCAGTACGATAGCCCATAACCGGATTCTACAACCTGCGCGAGGAGGAAACGAAGGACACGGAGGAACGGTATTAACCCAGAGAAACGGAGGAACGGAGGTAAGCAGGAACCACAAAGATCACAAAGAAAACAACGCGGAGAAACCCAGTTCCATCCTTCGGCCCTTTGCGTCCTTTGCGTTCAACCTGCTTCTCGACGAGCCGCCATCAGAATCGCGACCCTGACCGGTCGCTACGTGCCGTCCGTGGCGCTGGACCCGCTCCCGAGATATTTCTTCATCCACGCGAACACCGTTTCGTGCCACCGCCTGCTGTTGAGCGCTTTCAGCACCCAGTGTCCTTCATCGGGGAACACGAGCGCTTCAGCCGGCACGCCGTTGCGCCGGAGCGCCGTGAACAGCTGCAATCCCTGATCGACGGGAACGCGGAAATCGAGCTCGTTGGTAATCACAAGGGTGGGAGTCTTGATCCGGTCGGCGGCAAGATGAGGAGAGCAGGCGTTGAAATTCCTGCGGGCCGCCGCGCTCCAGGGCAAGCCGCCGAATTCCCACTCCACGAACCACAATTCTTCCGTCGCGAGAGCCATCGACTCCAGGTTGAAGACGCCGTCGTGGGATACCGCGGCCTTGAAGCCGTTGCGGTGCCCGATGATCCAGTTGACGGCATACCCGCCATAGCTCGCACCGGCGATCCCCATTCGGGTCGCATCCGCGTACGGGAGTCTGCCGACGGCGTCGAATACAGCCTCGAGATCGATGATTGCCTTGCCGCACCAGTCACGCGAGATCTCGTCGACGAAGCGCTGCCCGAAGCCGGTCGAGCCGCGCGGGTTCGGCGCGGCCACGATCCAGCCCTGGGCCGCCCACAATGCCGGGTTCCACCGATACGACCAGGCATCGTCCCACGCTCCCTGCGGTCCGCCATGAATCAGGAAGACGACCGGATACTTCTTCGCCGAATCGAAATGCGGCGGCTTGAGCACCCAATACTGCACCGGAGTGCCGGCGGCACCGCTCACCGTGACGGGCTCCGGCGCGGGGATCTCGACGGCGCCGAGCCATCCGGCATTCTCGTTGGTCAGGCGCTTCGCTTCGCCGCCGTCACGCGGGACGCGGTACAAATCGGCTGGAGCGGTAAGGCTCGAATTGGAGAAGATCGCGAAATCCGGACCCGGCTGAACCGCTGAAATGGCGCCGCCCTTTGCGATCAGTCTCGGCTGGCCTCCCGTAACGGAAACGACGTAGACGTTCGCGCGGCCCTTTTCCTCGGCGGTGAACCAGATCGACCGGCCGTCGGGTGAGAATCGGAAATCATCGACGGAGAGGTCAGGCGACTCGAACACCGTGCGCTTGCCGCCGCCGGCGCGATCGTAGACATCGAGATACCATCGATCCGCTTCGAACCCGGCGCGGCGCTGCGCACGGACCGCGATCAGCTTCCCGTCCGGCGAAAACGCCGGCTGCATGTCTGCCGCCGGATTCGCCGTGATTTTCCGTGCCTCGCCGCCCCCGGCCGGCACGATATAGACATCATGATTCGTCGTCCACATCTCGCGGTCAGGGCCGTCCCGTTTGGAGACGAACGCGAGCTCGGCGCTGTCGCGCGAGAAAGCGATCGAGTGGTCCTCGTAGAAATGGGGCGGCGAGTCGAAGTCCCCGGGCGTGACGTCGCGCGCGTTCCCGTTGTCAATGTCGGCCACGAAGACGTGGTGACGCAGGTTTTCGCGCCATTCATCCCAGTGCCGGAACGGCAACCGGGCGAGATGCCGCATCTTCACCGGGCTCTTCTCCAGCGTCTCGCGCGTGCGCTTGTTGCAATCCTCGTCGCCGCACTGCGTATACACATCCGAGACGAAGGCGAGTTTCCGGCCGTCGGGCGAAACGGTGAGCGGAGCCTGGACACCGCCTGAGAGCCTGGTGACGCGCCTGATGCTGTGCCCGTCGGCGCCGGCGACATAGACCTGAGGAGCGCCGTCACGGTTCGAGATGAAGACCAGTTGCCTGCCGTCCGGCAGAAAGCGTGGCGCATTGTCGTTTTTGTCGCCCGTGATGAGCGCCTTCGGCGGCGACGAGCCATCCGCAGGGACCGTCCAGATGTCAGCGTTCCTGACGCCCGACTCGAGGTTGGTCGTCGTCCGAACATACGCGACCGTCCGTCCGTCGGGCGACAGCTGAGGATCGCTCACGCGAACTGCGGTGATCAGATCGTCAATCGCCATCGGCCGCTTCGTCTGCCCGTGGGTTTCCGATGTCTGCGAAAGCCCAATCGTCAGGCCGACCAGCGCCAGCGCTGCAGTGCGAGCGACGTACATCATGAGGTCCTCCCGTAGGCACACGGACGGAGCGCGATCACCACGCTGCAATTGCAGTACTTATCATTTATCCTGCTGATTGCGCGACAGGCAGCACCGAGAGGAGAAGACTGGTTGGCAAAGCGACGCGGCTCCAGGAATGTTCGGACGGGTAAACGTGCTGGCGGTTCAAGGCGCGGCGCGGTGGCTCGAATCCCGCGGATCGGGCCGCACCAGCACGCCTCCGAGCGGGATCCGTATTGGCCAGGCCTGCTGATGGTGAAGTGCCGGCCGGACGTCATCGCCAACGTTCCGGATATTCAGGCCGCCCACGTCGCGTCCGTCCGGGCGCTGACGCTCCCGGAGGCTGTTCAGACCCCGTTCGATTACCTCATCAGGAACGACATCCTCAAAGAAGTGCGTCCCATCTTCTCGCGGCTGACGCGCGGCCGATCCCTTTCCATTGCGCCGGTCTCCGTCGCCGCGTCCTTTGCGACGAGCGTCCGCGACTCGGAGAACGAAGACCTTCGCGGCCTCAACATGCTGCGGTTGTCGCGGTCGGCGGACCTGAGAAAAATTGAACGGGATCTGTCAGGCGCCCCGGGCCTTGAATACGTGCACCGGGTGCCGCGGCGATGGATCACGCTCGTTCAACCGAACGATCCGCTGATTGGAAAGCAGTGGGGGTTGAAGGCGATTCAGTGGCTCGCGATGGCGCAAGTGCCCGATGCCAGCACGGTGAAGGTCGGCGTGCTCGATACCGGAGTTGACACCACGCACCCGGAGTTGAAGCACATCGTCAAGTCGTACATTCACGACGGTTCGATCGACATCGACGTCGTCGGACACGGGACGCACGTGTCCGGTATCATCGCGGCCGCGATCAACAACAAAGTCGGGATTGCGGGCATCTGCAAGTGCAATCTGTCGGTCTGGAAAATCTTCACGGACCAGGCCGAACCACTCGACGGGGAGTACTACGTCGACGAGGTCATGTACCAGCGCGCCTTGAATGCCGCGCGCAACGCCGGAATGCGCGTCGTCAACCTCAGCATCGGCGGTACGGCGCACAGTCCGACGGAGGAATTCCTCTTTCGCCGTCTGATTGCCAGCGGGTGCACGGTCGTGGCCGCGATGGGCAACGAATTCACCACGGGCAATCCGACCGAGTATCCGGCCGCGTATCCCGGTGTCGTAGCCGTCGGAGCCACCACCACGACAAATCGCCGCGCGTCGTTCTCGAGTACCGGCAGGCACATCGCGATTGCCGCGCCCGGACAGAATATCCTTTCGACCCTGCCGCTCCTGCCGTCTGCGGCGCGGAAGGCGGACGAGACGAAATACGCCGAATGGAGCGGGACTTCAATGGCCACTCCACACGTGACCGCGGCCGCGGCCCTGGTGATTGCGCGCGACCCAGACCTCGGCCCCGAGCAGGTGACCAAGCGACTGACATCGACGGCAACCAAGGTGCCGGCCATGGCCGGCAAGTCGTTCACGCCGGAATTCGGGTATGGTCTGCTCAACGTCAACGCTGCGCTGACCGGCTCGGGCACACGAACCACGTGAAAACATGGAGCGACGAGCGCGGATCAACGTGAAACTCGCTTCAGCCATCAACCAGGTCGAAGTGGAAAAAATCCTGGCCGGGACGCCCGGCCTTCATTCCATCGTTCAGTTGTTTCCCGACGAACGCGATGACGACATGCGGAAGATGTACTTGCTCGAAGTGGCCGCCAATCTCGCGGGCGCCGCAGTGGAACAGCTCCGCCGGAATCCCAACGTTGAGTCCGCCCACGAAACGGCGCCCCGCAGGTTGATTCGATAAAGATCTCGCATGGAAACTTATCGCCGGGACATTCCCTGCAGCGCCGACACAAAGGGCACGAAGGACACAAAGGACACAACGACAATCAACCGCGAGGCTTGACCGTTGTGTCCTTGGTGTCTGCTGCGCAGCATGTTGGCGAGACCATCAGGATCTCACGCGAGTTTCAAGCGCGAGCGACGATCACGAACCGGCGCCGGTCCGGGATCCGACGACGCGGGCGGGAACGCCGACGGCAATGGCGGCGGGCGGCACGTGCTCTCGGACGACGGCAGCGGCACCGATGACCGCGTGAGCGCCGACGTCGACGCCGTCGAGAATCTTTGCGCCCGCTCCGATCCAGGCTCCATCGCCGATACTAATTCCCGCCGATCGGCGCTCCTGCGCCAGGACCGCAGTGGCCGGGTCGGAGAAATCATGATCGCCGCCAATCACGTACGAGTAGGCCGCCATGAGCACCATCCGGCCGATCGTGACGCGGCTCGCCGAGAACAGTTCGCAATTGAAGCCGATGTTCGCGCCATCCTGGATCTCGATGTCGCCGTTCTTGCACGAGAGAATGGTGTTTCGGCCGATGAACACGCGATCGCCGATCCGGATCCCGCGGTTCGTCGCGCCCTTGGCGTCGAGCAGACAGTTGTCGTCGATCACCACATCGCGTCCGATGTGGATCTTGTGCGGGTGGCGCAGCACGACGTTCTGCCCGAACACGACGTTCCGGCCGCACGACCCGAGCAGGAATGGGTAGAGCGCCTTGCGCAGGGCGAGCCCGGCGGCGCCGCTCCGGGCCTGCGCCAGCATCACGACCAGCTCGTATCGGATGAGCGCGCCGATTCCCGGCCGCCCCACGACCAGCTCGGCGTACTTGTCGCGGCTCGATTTTCCTGACGCGAAGAGCTGGTCCTGGGCTCTCGTGATGGACTCGGCGGGAATCGCCGCGTGGTTCCGGGTTGCCGGATCGTCTGGCACGTCAGGGCGGCCTCAGAGCCAGCCGTGCTCACGATACCAGTTCACGGTCCGTGTGATCCCATCGCGGAGCGTCACCCGGGGCAGATAGCCGATCTCACGACGCGCACGGGAGGTATCGAACGCGCGGCTCTTGGTGAAGAAATCGACGCGACGCCGGTGCAGCGGCGGCTCGAGGCCGAAGGGCGCGCACAGCTGTTCGCAGAGGGCCGCGGCAGTCCGGATGGGCCAGACCGGCAGATGGAGCCGGGGGACAGACACCCCTTCTACATCCGCGACCACCGCCACGAGCTCGTTGAGCGTCGTCACTTCGCCTCCAGCAAGGATGTACGTGCGGTTTGGGGCGGCCGCGTGCTCGCCGCACAAGCGGAAGCCTTCGACCAGGTCGTCGATGTAAGTCAGATGGTAATAGATTTCACCCGGACCCAGCGTGACCCATCGGCGGCGCGCGACGGCGCGGAACAGCTTGAGCAGGCGGCGGTCCCCCGGTCCGTAGATGCCGCTCGGCCTCACGATTGTCACGTCCATGCCGAGACGAGCCGACGTCTCGCGTGCGAGCTGCTCCCCTTCCAGCTTTGTCTGCTGATACACGTCGCCCGGCTTGAACGGTGCATCTTCGTCAGCGGGCGGATGCTCGACATCGCCGTGGACGCCGACCGTACTGCAGTGCACCACGCGGCGGACGCGGTTCTGCGCTGCCGCTTCGATGACGGTTCGGACCGCCTGTGCATTGACCGCGCGATACGTTTCTTTCGGGACACCGGCCTGCCGGTAGATGGCCGCGATGTGGTACACGACGTCGATGCCGGCCGTCGCCGCGGCCAGAGCAGCCGCGTCGCGGAGATCGCCAGGGACGAGGGCAATCCCCGCCGAGGCCAGGCCGGCGCCGCGACGCGCATTGCGCACGAGGGCGCGGACGGCGTACCCGCGCGCGGCCAGGCTCCGGGCGAGATGACCGCCGGTGAAGCCGGTGGCGCCCGTGATTAGAACGCGCACCGCTCAGCGCAGACGGTCACAGGCGAGCCGCACACCCGCAGGATGCCGGCGCGTGCCAGCAGGCGCTCGGAGGTTTCCGTGAAGCGGCGCGATCCGATCAACCGGTGGAAGGCGATGGGCAGGACGAATTGCCGGTGGAGCGATCGCACCCGGAACCCCGATCGGCCGAGCGCGCGGTCGATGGTGGACCGGCGAAACACCCGGTACGCCTCGGTGCGGCCGCCGGCCGTCTGCTTCACGCGGCGCGCGAGCGACTGGATCGCCGCGGCGCTCGCAGCCGCAGGATAGTCGAAGATCACCAAGCGGTCGGACACGCGGCACAGCTCGGCGAGACAACGCTCCCAGCCGGGGGCATGCATCAGCACGCGGAGGCACACACCGATCTCGAACGTCCGATCGGCAAATTGCAGGTCGTGCGCGTCGCCGCGCCGGGTCTCGAGCGTCACGCCCTCGGCAACCGCGCGCTGCTCTGCCACCTGCAGCATCTCCTCCGACGCATCGATTGCCGTGACCCGCGCTCCCCCGCGCGCCAACATCAACGCCGCGCGGCCGGTTCCGGTGCCCACATCGAGGATGCGGCGATCCGGCAGACGCCCAATCATGTCGGCCACAACTCGCGCCTGGGTGCCGGCGACGAGCTCACCGATGGGTCCGCCGAACCGGCAACCGTCGAACGAGCGCGCCATCGCCGGGTCGGCATACAAGGCGTAGCTATAGTGCTCACGTTTGCGGGTCACGCCAGGTCCCTTACCGTGGCGGCCGGCGGATGGCGCGTGAACAGCGCTTCACAGGCCTCGCGGGTGCGATCCAGGTACGCCTGCTCGCTGTACTTCGTCTCGGCGAGCTCACGCGCGCGCGCCGCGGTTGCCGCGGCGCGCTGGCGTTCGGTCAGTGCCGTCAGAATGCCCTCGGCGAACTCGCGCGGCGTGCTGCCGGTGAGGATGGCGGTCTCGTCGCTCAGCACCTGCGTGTGCGTGAGCAGGCGCGTGGCCACAATCGGTTTCCCCGCGCGCAGGTACTGGTAGATCTTGAGCGGCGTATTTGTTCCGCACGATCGCGGCGAGACCAGGACGTCGGCGGCGCGGAGGAATGCCGGGATCTCGCCGGCCGGCCGTTCGCCGGCGAAAATGACCGCGTCCGCAATCTTCGCCGCGCGTGCCTGCGCCTTCGCGCGCTCGATCTGATCGGGCTGGCCGCCGGCGAGTACCAGCCGCGCGTCGGGCCGCGCGCGCAGTACGAACGTCATCGCGTCGAACAGGCCGTCGAGGCCCTGATAGGCCTCGAACGTGCCCGTGTACACGACGAGCGCCTCGCCGGTGTCGACGCCCAGGCGGCGCCGGAGCGCAGCGGCTTCGGCGGCGGTCGCACAGTCCGCTGCGGATCCGGGCGCGTTCTCGATCACGATGGTATGCGCGTGCGGCTCGATCGACCGGACGATCTCTTCGAGCGCCGGGCAGATCACGACGACGACCTGCGATCGCCGGATCATGAAGCGCTCTATACCCAGAAAGATCCGCTTCATGAGGCGCGAGCGGCTGAACGCGAAGTTCGCCAGCTGCTGCGGCAGGCTGGAATGCATGTCGTAGAGGTGCGGCACCCGCATCAGCATCGCGACCGCGGCGCCGACGAGGGCGCCCTCTTCGTGCGAATGGACGGCATCGTAGCGGCAGGACAGGACCCGGCGGACAACGGTCAGCCCCAGCAGCACGTCGAGCGCGAGCTTGGCCAGCGAGGGCCCCACCTTCACGCGGCGCACGAACGGCGGCCGCAGACAGCGGAACACCCGCAGTCCGGCCATCGAGACGTTCTCGCCGAACGGATACGTCACGAGATCCACCTGATGCCCGAGCGCTGTCAGGGCACGGATCCGGTGAAACTCGCTGAAGGGCGTGCCGCGCGGCTCGAAGAACGGCTCGGGCGCGATCATCAGGATGCGCACGGTTCGTGTGATTTTCGCACGAAATCGTAGTAGAGTGACGTGGCGCCTTCGATTGGATGGACGCGGGACCTGCCACGACACCATCGGCCCGCAGGAACACGCTGCTGGCGGTCAAGATTTCCGTCAGCATCATTCTCCTGTCGGTGCTGCTCTCCAGGATCGAAATCCACCGGCTCTGGCGGATCGCCCGCCACGCGTCGATCGTGTGGCTCATTGCGGCGATGCTGCTGTTCTTGGTCAATGTGCTAGCGGCCACGTGGCGCTGGCACATCCTGCTGAACGCTCAGCGTGTCCGCGTGGGGCGGCAGACGCTGCTCGGCTCGTTCCTGGTGGCCAACTTCTTCAATAATTTCCTGCCCAGCAACATCGGCGGCGACGTCATGCGGATCGCCGACACCGCAAAGCCGGCGCGGTCCAAGACCCTCGCCGCCACCGTTGTGCTCGTTGATCGCTGCCTCGGCCTGCTGGGACTCGTCTTCGTCGCCGCGCTCGGTGCGACGGCCGCCGGCTCGATGCACCATGCAACCGGCCCCATCTGGCCGGCCTGGCTCTGGACCGGGTTCCTGCTCGCCGCCATGGCCGCAGCTCCTGCGGTCCTCGCGCCGGCGGGGTTCGGCCGGCTGCTGCAGCCGCTCACCGTGTTTCACCCCGAATGGGTGGGCGAGCGGATCGACACGATGACGACGGCGCTCGGCCGGTTCCGCGAGTGCCCGCGCGCGCTCGCCGGATGTTTCGGCGGTGCCGTCTTCGTGCAGGCGACGATCGTCGTCTTTTACTTCGTCGTGGCCTATGCCCTCCACCTGAATGTTTCAATCTGGGACCTCACCGTGGTCGTGCCCGTCTCGCTGGTGGTGCAGATGCTGCCGGTGTCCATCAGCGGGTTCGGCGTACGTGAGGCGACGTTCTATTACTATTTCAGCCGCATCGGCCAGGAGAAGGAATCGGCCCTGCTCGTCTCGCTGGTCGCCCAGGCGGTCATCATGTTGTTTTCGCTGACCGGCGCCGGCGTCTACATCGCGCGCTCGCGGCGGCAGTCGTCAGCCGGCAGCCGGTAGGCATCACCCCGGGCGACGGTATGAGTGATGAGTTTTGAGTTGTCTGTCAGACGGCAGACCTCACTCAAGACTCACAACTCACGACTCACAACTCAGGACCGTCAGCAATCACACTCTATCGATCATCATGGCTGGTGAGCGGCACCGCCTTGAACCTGATCATTGCGCCAAGATTTCGATAATCGTCCGAGCGTGGATCGATCAGGTGCGGCGTAAACGAGCCTGAGGAGCGTGCCGAGAGCATGTACGCGTAGCCGTTGAGACCTCGCACTCCCGACGCGCCGACATCGAATGTCACCGGTGTTCCGGGCAGCAGCCGGACGCGCGAGTCAGCGCGTCCCATCGAGATCCGGAACGTCGTGGAGATCGGCGATTCCGCCGTGACCGTCAGATGATCGATCGGCCACTCGCAGCGCAGCAGGATGTCCGCGCGCCCGTCGCCGGCAATCCAGATCGCCTTGCCGTCCGGCGGCTCCACGACCTCAGGAACGTATGCGTGCCGATCCAGGAAATAGAGGAGCACGTCGGAAAACCAGATGCGGGTCCGTTGCTGATCCAGGATGATCGGCAGGTCGTTCACCATCGTCAGCTCGACGGGCAACAGGCGCGCGAAGCCGCCCTCCGTGGTCCAGAACGGGAATTTGGCGGCCGCAAAAGGGTTCACCAGCATCTTTGCTGTGAACAGCGCACCCCCCGTCCAGGCCACCATGCCGGACCAGGACGAGGCCAGCGGCGGTACAAGAAAGAACAGTGCGGCGTACAAGCTGACGAAATACCGGTTGCCCGGCGGCCCACCGCCGCCGCTCCAGGTATACGGAAAGATGAGCAGCAGGAGCAGGGCCGAACCGGCGACGGTGATGAAGATCGCCACACGCCAGACGTCGCGGCGGGCGGGTGAGCGAAGCCAGAGCGTGATGGCGACAAGGCCGGGAAAGAAATACGGCACGAAGCCGAAGTGCCGGCCGACGAGGAAGTATTTGAGATTTCCGCCGAACCGTCCTATCGGGTCGATGCGCTCGAGCACCTCCTGCGCCTCGTCCCGGTTCGTCGTCATCCGGATGCCGCGCCGCTCCCATGAGGCGTTGGGTGCGTCGAACGGGAATTTCCCGTAGAAGATCTTCCGATCGCCGCCCTGATAGTTGAAATCCCCGGACGTGAGGGCATTGACGGCGAACAGCGCGCCGGCCGTGCCCGCCCATACGGCGCCGATCAGCACACCCCGCGCCAGCTGGCGTCTCACCAGGAACAGGACCACGAGCGGGGCGATCAGCGGTCCGTTGGACACCTTCGAGTACGTGACTGCACCGAGCAGCACGGCCGCGACGATATCCGATCGTGGGCTGGCGGCCGGTTGTCCGCCCGGCCGCACTTCCTTGTAGAGCCACAGGAAATAGGCGAAAAACACGAGCGAGAAATTGAAGAGATCCGATGTGAGGAACGCGGCCCACACCGGTACGGCGGCGGCGGCGATGAACGCGAGCGTGAACACCAGCGCCGGACCGGGCCGGCTTTGCGCGACCAGCCAGTGGTATCCGCACGCGCCGGCGCCAAACAGCAGCAGCACATGCAGGACCAGAAATCCGTTCATCCCGAACACCCGCACGAACGGCGCGGCGGCTGCGGGATAGATCAGCGCCTTTCCGAAGTACAGCCGATCCTGCCCGGCATCGGGCAGGTGCGTCACCGTGATGAATGGCGCCGACCTGCCGAACCGCATGCGCAGCCGGTGGCCGCTCTTGAGAAAGATCCCTTCCGGACCGGCGCGATAGATCCGCGTGAAGCGATCGAGATCGCGGCGCTCGTAGGCGAGGTCGTAATCGTACGCGAGGCTCAGGGCCATTGAGACGTACGTGGCTTCGTCGCCCTTGATGCCGGCGAGCGCCGTGACAACGTCGGTGGTGAGCGCGGCGCACAGCGTCACGATGAGCAACACACCAGCCGTCAGGCCGCCAGGTCCCGCCATGAGCCGCGGCCGCACCGTCACGGCAACGTTCCGGCGCTGAGAAAGGAAAGATCCGCTCCGGGCGCTCCGCGGCGTCCACTCACACGCGAGCTTTCATGCAGCAGGGTATACAGGCGCTCCATCTTGCGGACGAACAGCCCGACGTCGTAGCGGCGGCCGGTCACGCGCGCCGCGGACGCGAGGCGCGCGCGCTCCTCGGGGGAATCGATGGCCCTGACAATGGCGTCGGCCAGGGCGCCGGCGTTGCGCCTGGGCACAATCAGCGCATCCTCGCCATCCGTCAGGATGTCGAGCAGCCCGTCCGCGTCGGTCGCCACGATCGGCTTGCCCATGGCGAGCGCCTCGAACGCGGTGAGCGGCGTTCCTTCCCAGAGCGAGGGAAACACGCTCAGGTCGAACGCCGCCAGTGCCCGGGCGGTGTCGCGTTGAAATCCGACAAACCGGACGCGATCGCCCAGGCGGAGTCGCGCCGCCTGCGCCTCGAGATCGGCTCGAAGCGGTCCTTCCCCGGCCACGATGAACCGAGCCTGCGGTCTCCGCGCCAGCACATGCGCTGCGGCGTCGACGAGATATGAATTTCCCTTGGAATCGTGAAGCCGGGTAATCGTTCCGACAGCCACGTCGCCGGGCTCGATACCCAGATCGCGCCGCGACGCGGCGATCTCGTCGGGAGAGAACGCCCCGCCGAATTCGTCGAGCGGGACGCCGAGGTACACCACCTTGACAATCGCGGGAGGCACCTGGCGCGAACGAATCACGAACTCGGCGGTGCTCCGGGACACCGCAATCGCGATGTCGGTAAACGGCGCCAGGATCCGGTCGGCGATCTTCTGGAACCAGGGCGTGTCGGTCAGGTTGGCGTGCTCGTGGAGGATCGCCGGCAGCCGCCGCATTGCGCCCGCGAGCCGCCCGAACGTCGTCGCCCCGTAGCCGTGCAGATGGAGCACGTCGATATTCTTGCGGTCGATGACCTTGAGCAGCGCAGGGAGAGTCGCGGGATCGAACTTCGATCGTCCGAGGTAGGTGATGTCGATGCCGAGCGCTTCGAGCGGCTCTTCTGAAAGGTCCCGCTTCCTCAAACTGACCAGCGAAACCTGAAAGCGCGTTGAATCGAACCGCGGAACCATCCAGCCGAACAGGCGCTTGACGCCATGCATCCGCGATCCGTGCCAGCCAAGGTGATCGCAGACGTGGAGCACGTTGAGGGGCCGATCACGCATTTGATCGTGGTCTTGGGGCCGGAACGACGCGGATTATAGCCTGAAGGGTTCGCCGCGCCGTCATCCTCGGGCCCCGCTCCCCGGCGAACCAAACGAACAGGCGATTGAACGCAAAGGCCGCAGACGGACAAAGAAAAAACAGCATCTTCTCCGTTCACGCTTCTGGTCTTGGCGCTAACGGATCGGCTTGACGAGGCTCTTGCGTTTTCTTACCATCGTCACTACTGCTCGCGATTTCCCGCGCGCGGCCAGGTCCCCAGCCCTGCCCGCAGTAGCTCAGACTGCCTAGCGGGCTGGCGAAGTTCAGCCGATATACTGAATGCCGCCTGCCGCTGGTTTTTAGTTGCCACAACCGCCGAGCAAAAAATGAAGAGATTCCGTGTATTCGTGTGCGTGGTGCCGCTCGCGCTCGCTCTTGCCGCGTGTGAGACGTCAAAGAGCTCCAATCCTCTGAGCTCGACTCTCGCCGGCCCGATCCCCGGCGTCGAGATCTCCAGCCCGAAGCCACTCGAACCAAACGGCGCGCGCATCGAGGTCGAGAGCCAGCCGGTCACGCTGCTGATCGAGAATGCCTCCACCAACGGTCCGCGACCGCTGACCTATACGATGGAAGTCGCCATCGACGCGGGGTTCACGAACAAGGTCTTCGAGCGCGAGGGTGTGACGCCGGGCGATGGCGGTCGGACGACGCTCCGGCTCCCCGACCACCTGGCTACCGGCCGCAGCTACTACTGGCGCGCGCGCGCCGGGGACGGCGCGAATACCGGACCTTACTCGCCGGCCGCATCGTTCGAAGTCTATACGGCAATCGTCATCGAAGCGCCGGTCGCGGTCGCCCCCGCACCAAATCAGACGGTCAACACGCTGCGGCCGCGGTTCACGTGGATCAACGCGCCGCGCTCGGGCCCGGTCGGACCGATTTCGTATTACGTCGAGGTGTCGGACAACGAGGCGTTCGCGCCAGCCTATCCGGTGTTCGGGCCGATTCCCGAACAGCCGAACCAGACCAGCGTCGACCCGCCGCGGGATGGCCAGTACGGACACATCTACTACTGGCACGTGATGGCCTCGGACGGCACGAACAGCGGGCCGTGGTCCATAACCAGGGCGTTCGTCACGCCGGCCCCTCCGCCTCGTGCGCCCGAACCCGGGCCGGCGAACACCGGCGGTCACATCCCGGCAGGGCCCGCGACAGCCGATCGCGCCAAACAGGTTGTATTCGGTACGGCCTCAGAATTCCCGCAGCTGACACGGGTGTTTGGAAACGACAGCCAGGCGCTGGGCGCTGCCGAAGAGTTGCTGCGCCGCACGATCTGGCACCTGCACCTCGCGGGATTCGACGCCGGACGCCAGCGGAACCCGTCGGGGGCGATCTCGAACGACAAGATCACGATCTTCATCGGCGGCTCGTGGCACGCGTACGATATTTTCAGCCTCGGGTATGCAGGCCGCGCGACCACAGTCCAATTCTTCGAGGTCTCGCCGCCGAATCACGTGCCTGACGGCGGGATACCGGATTGAGGCACCCTGATCCCTCTACGTGTAACCTAGGCTTGCCGTAAAAACTCCCGATGTGGGGCTCTGCCCCACACACCCCCGGCTCGGTCGCTCGCGGACGTCCGTCCGCCCCGCTTCCGCCTCCGCTAAAGCTACGGCGGGCCGCTCCGTCACAGGGCGTGCTGTGCGCGGCGCCTGGATACGTCCTACCACATCGTGAGTGTCGGAGAAGACGAGGCCGGCGAACTCTATATCGTGCACCATGATTCGACCCGGGGGCGATCGACAAGGTCGTGCCCGGAACGAAGGGCAGGCCCTGCGGCGACGAGCCCGATCAAAACCGGATTCGCGCGCCTCCGCCCAGCTGGAATCCGCCAATCTTCACATCGGGAACGCTCGGCAAATCGACGGTCCGGCCGGCGTACCGGATGAACCCGCCCGCGCCGAATCGCCGCGTGACCATGTAGTTGCCGTCGACCTGAATGTTCACCCCGACGGCAGTCTTGCTCTCACGACCGACCGTCTGGACGGCCGTCTGTGTCCCCTCGGGAACCGAGACCGAAATGATCTCCTGCCCGACGTTGAAGATCGAGGGGCCGAGCGCCAGCGTGACATCGAACTCGTTGGTTACCGGAAAGAGCCACAACGCCTGAAAATTCACGATACGCTCGCTGTGATCGAGTCCCGTCTGGGCAACGGCGACGGTCGCCGGCGCATTGGTGAACAGCGGATTCGGGATCGACGCGGTGCCGGCGGCGTCGCTGCTTTTGCTCATATTGGAAAACCCGATGGCGCCGGTCACGTTCCGCCACACACGGTAGCCGCCCGAGATGTCGAAGAGCGCCCCGGTCCCGATCTTCTGACTGGTCCTCACCGTTGCGGTCTCCCCGTATTTGGGAAAGCTCTGGTCCACGTCGACAGAACGCGAGGATGGCTGCACCCCGACGTTGACGTTCACAAAGCCCAGGCTGGGCGGCGCAGGCGGGACCTGCGAAGACTGTCCGCTCAATTCTGATCCGGCGGCGGCGGCGAGTGCAGCCATGATCAGAATCGTCCTAGTCGTCATGCGATTCGCTCCTCACGCCCTTGATCCGATTGCTGCTATGCGGCGGCACACGCGCCGACCGCAACCTGGCGATGGTAGCACGGGACAAGAACGTCCTGTCTATTGGTCCGCTCTACGGCGCGTCACGAGAATTTTGTTCTCGTTGTGAGCGCGCCGTATGGCGGTAGGCGCGCGCAGCACGCCTGCGAGGGAGCGGCCGCCTTCGCGCCGGAGGCGCTACGGCGCGTCCGCCGTAGCTTTAGCGGAGGCGGAAGCGGGGGAAGGGGTCCCCGCGAGCGATCCCGGGGTCCCCACGGCGCGGACTGTGCGCCGTGGGGTGGTGTGAGCCGGGGTCCGGGGCAGAACTCCGTCTAGTTTGACGCGAGCGTCATTAAAACGGGTAACGCAGGAAGACGGCGCTGGTGCTTGTGTAGTCGAGAAGGTGGCTTTCGCACTGGCGCCACTGCCAGTTCTCGTACACGTGCGTGAGCTGGCACGTGCCGATCGTAAACCCGAACGCTCCCGTCGCTTTGGGCGTTCTGGCAAACCGGCACGGAGCCCGGAGATCTGCGAAGGCGGCCTGAGAGGCCGGGACGGGGCGTTTTGTGCTGGCGGCATCGTAAAAGGCGATCGACGATGGTCCCATGCTGGAACGCGCCGGATCGTTGATGAACAGCTGGCGATTCTCGCGGACGTCGTTCAGCTCCGACTGCTTGCCGGCCCCACAGGTGTCCGTGAAATTCCGGATACAGTATTCGGGCGACCGATCAGAGTGGAGAAAATCGTCGATGAACGTGGTCGACAGCGCCGTGATTTCCGCCGACGAGTCGTTCACGTGCACGGTCGTTTTACCGGTCGCGCGGTTCTCGCGCGTCTCTTCCCTGCCGCCGGCAACCGCCACCGTGTAACGCTCGATGACGATGAGCGTGAGATCGACGGCTGTCGGGCCGGTCACGGCCGGCGCCGTCCACTGGACGCTGGCTCCCGCACCGCTGAAACTTCCGCCGCCAGCCGACCACTCATAAACCAGACTCGCAGGATTCGTTTCCTGATCCTGAACCACTGCACTGACGCTTACGTCGCCTCTCGCTTCTGCGCGGGCTGGCGCGGTGAGCGACTGAATGACCGGCGGTGCATTCGCCCGGGCTTCCGTGCGGAACCGGAACGCACGCGACCAGGCGCCGGGCGTACCTGACTGCACCGCGCGCGCGCGCCAGAAGTATCGCTGCCCGGATCGGAGCTCGCGATCAAGCTGGAAGCTGGTACGACCGTTGCTCCCCTCCGGAATGCCTGTCGCCGTCGCGAAGAGCGCGTCAGCGGGTCCTGTGAGCGCCGACTCGGTTTCTGCCACCTGAAAATCGTAGTTTCGCGGAGTACTGGCAGCCGTCGCGACGTTGTTGACAGTCAGCACGGGATGCGCCGGCGCAACAGAATCGTCTTCGGGTGACGAAAGTGTCGGAGCGGCGGGGCCGCCCGACGGACCGGCCGGCGTCGCGCCGCCGCACGACAAGAGCAGCAGCGCTGCAGCCGCCGACACGAGGCAGCTGCAGCCCGGAGTGAAACGACGTGGGGCGGGCAGCATCGTCGCTGAAATCACGATCATACTCCGCCCTGCGGGCGGACCGGAGTCACACGGCAGGCTTCACGCGCCGGTAGGGATCATGGGTTATTACGGCTCGTTACCACCTGCCCTGACTGCCTTCATGCAGTGTGCGCTCGCCCCCCAGGCGGGCCCGGTGAGCCAGAGCCAAAGGGACGTCGAAGCCAGCCACCTTCATATCGATTGTCGCCGCGACCGAATCCAGCAATCAAATCCAGCAATCACACATAGGCGCGCACAGCGTGCCTGCGAGCCGTTCGTCCGTGGGAGCCTCGAGGGAGAACGCCGAACATGAAGCGATCGTTGTCGTCGTCAGCAGTGGCCGGGTGCGCACTCGCACTCGCGATCGCTTGCAGTAAACATTCGTCCCAGCCGTCTTCGCCGAGCGGCATCGACCCGTCGCTCGCCGAGACGACCGCCGCGGGGTCGACCCTGAAAGCCAGCGCGCCGATGCTGCAGTCGCCGATTAACGGCGTCCAGCTGCCGATCAACGAGCCGGTGCAGCTGGTCCTCGGCAATTCGACGACCGCGATCCCCGGTCTGGCGCTGTCGTACCGCTTCGAGCTGGCCGATGGCGCCGGGAATGTCGTCGAGAGCGCGGTGGTCGACGGCGGATCCGGCAGCACCGCCTATACGGTGTCCACAGGGCTCGAAGGCGAGCAGACCTATCAGTGGCGCGCGCGGGCCGAATATCAGGGTGTCGGGGGCCCGTGGTCGGGCCGGCAGGCGTTCGTGTCCCCGGTGTCCGAGGGATACCTGCGCGGGAGCGAGCTCTACGATCCGCTGGTCAACGGCAAGACCGTCGGAACAGTGCATGGTCCTGTGACCTTCATCCCCGGCGTTGGCGCGCGCCTGGACAGCGATGAGAGCTACATCGAGTACGCCCTGCCGGAGACGCTGGTCGCGGGCGAGTACTCGGCACTGGTCTCGGGCCTGGGTGTGATCAGCCGCAACGAAGATCCCAAGTGGCGGGTGATCACGATGCGGGAGGGATACGGCGCCATCAACGACAACGAGTACCGCATGAGCGTCGACAAGCGCGGAAACGGCGCGGTCGCGTGGCGCTTCATCACCGGGAACAATCGGGCGGGCCAGTACATCGAAACCATCGGGCGCGAGCGGGTGGCCCTGCCGTTCCACGAGGATCTGACGTATCTGGTCAGGGCGTCATGGGGCGGCGGCGCCTTCAGAGTGCAGTACGTGGAGGGCGGCGTTGATGGCAACCCGATCTACGACCTCGCCAAAGGCTATCAGCGCGAGTACATGCCGTTCCCGCACATGGTCTACGCCGGCAGCCCCTATCAGCCGGCCGACCGCGGCGAGCCGAGTACGGTCGCCGGAATGATCATTCGCCAGATCTGGGTATCGCCGAACCCGCGGCCGGCGTACGCAAACAAATAGAGCGTTGCTTCAGACGATTCGGAAGGCGGACAAGACCTCCCGATTCGTCGTATTTGCCGGTTGAGCAGCCGGCGTCCGGGGCAGAGCCCCGTCCAGTTCGTTTCGCAAGCCTTGAGGGAGAACATCGAAGATGAAGCGATCGTTGTCGTCGTTAGCCGTGACCGTGTGCACACTCGCAATCGCAGTCGGGTGCAGTAAACACCCATCTCAACCGTCCGCTCCGAGCGCGATCGACCCGTCGATGGTCGACGCGACCGCAGACGGTTCGACATTGAAGGCAACCGCGCCGACCCTGCAGTCGCCGATCAACGGCGTGCAGGCGCCGGCCAATGAGCCGGTGCAGCTCGTCGTCGGCAATTCGACGACGATGTTCGCCAATGTTCCATTGTCATATCGTTTCGAGTTGACGAACGCCGCCGGCGCCGTCGTCGAGGACGCGGTCGTCGAGGGCGGATCCGGCAGCACGGTGCGGACGGTCACGGCCGCGCTCGAAGGCGAGCAGATGTACCAGTGGCGCGCGCGGGCCGAATACCAGGGCGTGGGCGGCCCGTGGTCGACGCGCCAGGCATTCATCTCGCCGCAGTCCGAGGGGTACATTCGCGGCAACGAGATCTACGATCCGCTGATCAACGGGAAGACGGTCGGCGAGATCCATGGTGCCGTTGAACTCATTCCCGGCGTCGGCGCGAAGCTGCTCGACTGGAACGCCTACATCAGCTACCAGTTGCCGGAGACGCTCTACGAGGGCGAATACTCGCTGCTCGTCACCAACATGCCCGCCAACACCGAAGGGGCCAAGCAGAAGGTGATGGCGATGAGCGAGGGCTATTCCGATCTCATCACCAACGATCGCCGCATGACCGTCGAAAAGCGCGGCGATCCTCAGGGCACGATCGCGTGGCGGTTCATCACCCACGACGATCAAATCGACACGGTCGGCAACGAGCGCCACGGCTACCCGTTCCAGGCGGACCGCTCGTATCTGTTCCAGACCACATGGCGCAATAACTTCTTCAACCTCGCCATCTTCGAGGATGGGGCCGAGGGCCGGAACGTGTACGACTTCGGCAAGTCATGGGGCGGACGTGCATACGATCCGCGTCCGCATGTGGTGTTCGTCGGCGCCCCGGTCGGCCGCAGCGGACCCGCGGCCGCATCGATCGAGAACACGATCTACAGGCAGATTTGGGTGTCGCCCAACCCGCGTCCGGCGTTCGCCAACAAATAACCGCCCGCTCGCGCGCCGCGGGTCAGCAGCCTGGCCCGCGGCGCACCGCGCCGTCGCTGCGACCCCTGCCCTGCGCACCTCACAGTCCCCTCTAAACTGGACGTCGATTCGCACCTCGACAGTGTGGGTGCGGCGCGAAACCGCCCTCCGACCTGCTCTTGCAAGCTTCACACGCCGATCGGGATCATGTATGATGGCAGCTCGTCACAACCTGCCGCGACTGCCTTCATGCAGTGCGAGCTCGCTCCCCAGGCGGGCTCGGTGAGGAAGAGCCGTTGGATCGGTGAAGCCAGCCAACTTGAACATAGAAGTGTCGGCGCGACCGCATCCGTGGGAGCCTTGAGGGAGAACACCGAGATGAAAGGAACGTTGTCGTCCTTGGCAGTGATCGTCTGTGTGCTCGCAATTACGGTCGCGTGCGGTAAGAATTCGTCCCAGCCATCTGCTCCGAGCACGGTCGACCCGTCGCTGATCCAGGCGAACGCCGAGGGTGGCTCGACATTGAAGGCGACTGCGCCGACGCTGCAATCGCCAGTCAACGGCGTGCGCCTGCAGGGCAATGATCCGGTGCAACTCGTCGTCGGCAATTCGACGGCGATGTTCGCCAATGTACCGCTGTCATACCGGTTCGAGCTGACGAATGCCGCCGGTGCCGTCGTGGAGGAAGTCGTCGTCGAGGGCGGATCGGGCACGACGGTGCGGACGGTGACGGCCGCGCTGGAAGGCGAGAAGATGTATCAGTGGCGCGCCCGGGCGGAATACCAGGGCGTGGGCGGCCCCTGGTCGGACCGTCAGGCGTTCATCTCGCCACAGACCGACGGCTACATTCGTGGCAACGAGCTCTACGACCCGCTGATCAACGGCAAGACCGTGGGTGAGATCCATGGTGCTGTTCAATTCATCCCTGGCGTCGGCGCCAAGCTGCTGGATTGGAACGCTTACATCAGCTACCAGCTGCCCGAGACGCTGCGCGAGGGGGAATTCTCGCTGCTTGTCACCAACATGGCCGCGAACACCGAAGGCGACAAGCAGAAAGTGATGGCAATGAGCCAGGGCTACGCCGATATCGTCACCAACGATCGCCGCATGACGGTGGAAAAGCGCGGCGATCCGCAGGGCACGATCGCGTGGCGCTTCATCACCCACGACGATCAGATCGACACCGTCGGGAACGAGCGCCGCGGCTATCCGTTCCAGGCCGATCGCGTGTACTTCTACCAGACCACGTGGCGCAACAACTTTTTCAACCTGTTGATCAACGAGGATGGTGTGGAGGGACGGAACGTGTACAACTTCGGGAAGTCGTGGGGCGGCCGTCAATACGATCCGAATCCACATGTCATCTTCGTCGGCTGTCCGGTCGGCCGCAGCGGTCCGGCGGCGGCGTCGATCGAGAACACGATCTACCGCCAGATCTGGGTGTCGGCCAATCCGCGTCCGGCGTTCGCCAACAAGTAATCGTCTCTGAGCGCGCCGCCGGCCACCCGCCTGCCGCGCCGCCTCCGCCGCCATCCTTGTTGCCGGGCCCTCGCATGGGCCCGGTGGCGCTGTACAATACGAAGACGTGTCCACCAGCTCGTTCCGGCTCCGGTATCTCGCGCGTACGGCCGCGGGCGCGCCTCGGGATCTCGCGCAGGCGCTGATGGGATCGCGTCTGGGCCCCATCCGGCCCACCGTGCTCATCTACAACTGCACCTGGGTCTGCGATGCGCGCTGCGAAATGTGCAGCAACTGGAAGCACGGGGACCGCAAGTCGGACATGACGCTCGAGCAGCTCGAGCCGGTCATGAATCATCCCTTCTGGGGGCACGTCGAAAACCTGAACATTTCAGGCGGCGAGCCGACAACGCGGAACGACCTGCCGGAAATGGTGGAGATGTTCGAGCGGCATCTGCCGAGGATGCGCAAGATCGGCATCAACACGACCGGCCTGACTCCGCACCGTGCCATTCCGATGCTGACGCGGATCGTCAGGTTCTGTGCCGACCGCGACCTCCTCATCAGCGTGCGTGTGTCGCTCGACGGCATCGGCGACATCCACGACCAGGTCCGGCACGTGAAACGCGGCTTCGACAAGGCGAGCGAGACGATCGCCGCGATGCAGGCGCTCTCGCAGGAATGCCCGAACTTCCAGTTCGGGATCGCCGCCACGATCTTCGCGACCAACCTCGACGATGCTCAGAACATTCTCACGTGGGCCCGCGCCAGGAAGCTCGATATCGTGTTCAACATGCTTCGTTTTACCGATGCCATGCTGAACAACAAGGAGCTGCAGAACACGATCGGATTCCAGAAGCGCGAAGAAGAGTTCATGCGGAAGTTCTTCCTCGATCGCGTTCAGGAGGAATCGGTCCTGAGCGGTCAGGCGTTTCTCTACCTGCACTACGCGGACATGATCGCCAACGGCTATCAGCGGACGATGCCCTGTCCGTTCCGCACACAGGGCCTGCTGCTCAATCCGTACGGTGACCTCTACTATTGCGAGAACTCGCAGTCAATTGGAAACGTCCTCACGACGCCTGCTGAAGAGCTGTACTTCGGCGCGGAGAACCTGGCCCACCGGGAACATGTGAAGAACACCGTCTGCCCCACCTGCCTCAGTCCTTGCCAGGTCAATGTCGGAGCGATGAAGCAGTTCATTCCGTATGCGAAGTTTCTGGTTCGCGCGTCGCAGATCAAACGCGATCCGACGCAGCATCTCAAGACGCTCCCGACTCACCCGAGCCCCTGACGACGTGCGAGCGGAGCCGGCAGCGATTTCCCATCCCAATACTTGAATCGCCTTAACGGATTTCTTAGGACTCGGTGCGTATACTGCATCGCACGATGCCGGAACGCTTCGTACGCTCGCATCATGCTGATGTCGCGATCGGGCTGCCTTCGTCTGTAGAGGCACTCTCTGCCGCAGGAGTCGGCCCCTTTTCCGGTGCGGGTTTGTTTCCGTATGCCCGCTGGCAGTCCGCGCTGCCGGAACTGGCGGACCAATACAGGCGCGAAGAGCCTTTCCCGCACGTCCATCTGATCGACTTCTTCGATGCCCCGGTCCTTGCGAGGCTCGTCGACGAATTTCCCTCCACCAGCGAAGAGTGGGTGCACTGGAAGCATTACAACGAGAACAAGCTGGGTCTGACCAAACGCGCGCTCTTTCCCCCGTTCATCGGCCGCGTCGTCGATGAGCTGAACGGCGCGCCGTTCGTCACGTGGCTGTCTGCGCTGACCGGTATTCCCGGGCTGGTGGCCGATCCCAGCCTCGACGGCGGCGGGCTGCATCAGGCCGGCCCGGGGGGATTCCTCAACGTGCACGCCGATTTCACGATGCACCACCACCAGAAGAACTGGCGCCGGCGCGTGAACGTCATCGTGTATCTGAATCCGAAGTGGGACGACAGATGGGGCGGTGCGATCGAGTTGTGGGACCGGCGGATGGAACGCTGCGCCGTCCGCATTCCGCCCCTCTGCAACCACGCCGTCATCTTCAACACGGACAGCCCTTCGTATCATGGCTTTCCCGATCCGCTCAGCTGTCCTGACGGGGTGACGCGCAGAAGTCTCGCGCTCTACTACTACACGGTTGAAGCGTCTGCCGTTGCCGCCCGGTCGACCAACTACCGCGCGCGGCCCGGCGACGGACTGGGGCGGCGGGCCCTGATCTGGGCCGATAAACAGACCGTACACGTGTACTCGAAGGTCAAGTCCGAATTCGGGCTCTCGGACGATTTTGCCAGCACCGCGCTGCGGCTGCTTCACGACGGAATCGCAGGAGTGCGTTCGAGAAAAGCACAAATCACCCGCGGAGGACACGGAGGGAACGAGGAAAGATCACGTTGATTCCGGGTCTCTGTGGCAGCTTCCGCCGGGCGATTGCGCCGGCGCCCCGCTTTCAGCCGGTTATCGAGTCAGTGCTGGCGAAGCTCGAAAATGTGGACGTCGGGCCCGGGTCTCCGCACGCTGTCCAGATTGGCGAACGGAACGTAGAACGCGTCCTGTTGATCGTACACCGCACTCGATATTCGCGCCGTGATCGTGCCCTTGAACGTCTCAACCCACTTGTAGTTGTCGTCCAGGATGGCGGTGAGGTCACCCGGCACATGGTTGAACACGACCAGCGGCGACTCCAGGACGATAACGAGGTCCGGGAGACTGGCCTGATGCGAGGCGTTCTGAAAGCGGTGCCGGCGCTCGTCGAATGTCAGGACGCGGTACCGATCGTTCGGGCGGGGCTCCAGATGCCCGTAGATCGCACCTGTCTGGTACTGCGTTGCGCCGGTAGGAAAATGTGATTCGATCCACTGCGCCCCCAGCACGCGGGTGTCGGTCCGCGCGACGAGCCGATCGAACGCAATCGAACGAGCGAGCGTCGGAGCGCCGAGCAGGCCGGGAAGCCCGATCAGCGCGGCGGCGGCGGCGAGGCGTGAGCGGGTGACAGCGTGGAGTCCATCGGCAATCCGGTCGACGAACATGCCGGCGGTCAGGCAGAGGAATGGCACCAGCGGGACCATCCAGCGTGCGTAGACCAGGAGACTCACGCCCATCGCGATGTAGAACGCGATTGGAAACGAGAGCACGATGGCCGCGGTCTCCGGCCGCTCGATCGTCAGCCAGCAGGCACCTGCCAACGCACCGCATAACAGGGGCACGCCCAAGCCATGGGGCAGCGTGAACCGGAGGTGATGGCGCCATCCGCGCACCCCGACGGCCGCTCGCGCGGCGTCGAGGATGGAACCATGATGTTCTCCGAGCGCCGTCCTGCTCTGAATCGTGAATTCGTCGATGAAGGCGGGGCGGTCGAGCAGCGCGAACGGCGTTCCGATCAGGAACGCCGCTGCCAGGCACAGGAACAGCAGCCCGATCAGAGCGAGACGGCGAGGCGCCGTGGTCGCGCCCCCGGCTTCAATGAGTATGGCGGCGACGACCGGGAGCGCCGCCAGCGCGCAATTGTATTTCGTGGAAGCTGCGAACCCGCACAACGCTCCGGCGCCAGCCACGCGGGAAACCGTGACGCCGCGCGCGGCACAACGCGTGGCGGCCCAGAAGGCGGCAACGACGAAAAATGTGGCCGGAACGTCGGTGACGCCAAAGTGCGAGTCGCGCACGTGAAGAAACGCCGCCGTCAGGAAGGCGGCACTGACGAGCCCCACCCGCGCCGTCGACAGTTCGCGTGCGGCCAGGTACAGCACAGGAATCGTTGCCGCGCCGGCCGACGCAGCCAGAACACGCGCGGTCACGTGCAGTACGGACGGGTCTGCCATCACCTGCGCGAGAAAATCCGCCTGGCTGGCTGTCGCTCCCACCAGGCGCTCGACACCGGACACGACGAAACAGGCGGCAGCTATCAGGTAAATGAACAGCGTCGGATAGAGAAAGAAATGAGGATTCGGATCGCCTTGAACAATGCCGAGCGCTGCGCCGATAAGTTTCTCTTCGTCCGGCCTGGCGAAGTCGTGCGGAAGGCCGAATCGGAGGCCCCACAGCCTTAGGACGCTGCCGCATGCGAACAGGAGCATCAGTAGCGCGAGATTCCGCCGTCTCGACACTCGCGCAGTTTATCGCCATTCTGCCCGAGGCAACGCGCCGGGACCCCACCTCTCACGTGTGGGTCCGGCGGGCGGCGCGATCGGCTGCATGGCTCGCCGCGATCGCTCTTGGCGGCATTCAAATCCTGTTGAGCCCCTATCGCATGTCGTCTGAAGACGTGGTGTCGTATCTCGACATTGCTGACGCCTACAAGCACCACCAATGGAAGGCGGCTGTCAACGGTTATTGGAGTCCGCTTTACTCGTGGGTGCTGGCTCTGGGCGAATCGCTGATGCGGCCGCCGCCCGCCTGGGAATTCTGGTTCGTGCGCCTCGTGAACTTCGTCATCTATCTGGGTGCGCTCGCCGCCTTCGAATTCTTCCTGCGGCAGATCATCGCGTCGCACGAGATGGCGATCCATGCGGACCAGGGGCCGGAACCGCTGCTTCGAATTCCACGCTGGATCTGGTGGCTGGGTGGCTACAGTCTTTTTCTCTGGGCGTCGCTGACCTGGATTGGTCTGTGCACGGACACGCCGGACCTGTGTGTCTCGGCGCTGGTCCTGACGGCTGCCGGATTCATGGCCCGACGGCCGAGCGTACCGCTCACCCGTTGTGGCAGTGTCGTCATCGGCCTGCTCGCGGGACTGGCGTATCTCGCGAAGACGGCGATGTTCCCGCTCGGCTTCGTGTTCGCGGCAGGCGCGGGCGGGAAAGCCGGCCGCCGGATCGGGAGCTCCGCCTGGACGCTGCTTGGATTTGCCATCGTCGCGCTCCCGTTCATCGTCGGCCTTTCTCTCGTCAAACACCGGCTGACGATCGGCGAGAGCGGCCGGATGAACTACGCGTGGAACGTGAATCCCGGACGTTACGTCGTCCCCGGTCTGCACTGGCAAGGTGGCCCACGCGGATCGGGGGCACCGGTTCATCCGACGCGTCAGATCTGGGTCTACCCGGCGGCATACGAGTTCGCACACGGCAACGAGACCTTCCCTCCGTGGGACGACCCTTCCTACTGGTACGAGGGCCTGCAGATCCACTTCAGCGCCGCGGCTCAGCTGAAAGTGGGTGCTTCAAATGCCGGCTTCTACGGCCGCATGTTTCTGCTCCCTGTCGCCGCGCTCTATGCGATGGCCCTCTGCCTGGGCGCATTCCGTGGGTCCGTCGCCGGCGCGCTGAATCACAACTGGAGGTTGTTGCTGGTGCCGGCGACCGGGCTGATGGTCTATCTGCTCGCCACCGATCTGGTGGTGTCGAACATTGCGACCCAGCCAAGTACACGGTATGTTGCCGTCTTCGTCGTCATCCTCTTTGCCGCGATGTTTTCGGGTGTCCGGCTTCCCGATTCCGACAGGTCGCGGCGGGCGCTGGCTGCGCTGACCGTGCTCGGTGCCGTTCTGACTGGTGTGCACTTCACGGCGCGGAGCGCGCTCCGCCCGCAGGCAATCGGCCCTCCGTTGCCCGCGGATCAGCTGGTGGATGTGGTCGCCGCGATGCAGAGCATTGGAGTCGGTCCCGGAAACCGGGTCGCGATTATCGGACGCAAAATCGAGCACGTGTTCTGGGCACGACTCGGCCGGATCAAAATCGTCGCTCAGATTCCCGATACCGACGCGTTTCTGAGATCGGATCCTGCGGTCCAGCGACAGCTGGCGATCGCGCTGTCAAAGGCGGGCGCGGATGCACTGATCAGCTGGGGGTG
This sequence comes from Acidobacteriota bacterium, assembly GCA_046726355.1. Lineage (GTDB taxonomy): Bacteria > Acidobacteriota > Vicinamibacteria > Vicinamibacterales > CAVVIG01 > QHWF01. Next base: position 103,004 of record JBKPAI010000007.1, read on the forward strand.
GGTGGCGACGCAATCGAGTCTGCCGTGGCAGCGCGTTGGTGCGACCGGTTATTATGCCGTTGAGCTCGCCGGGTGTGAAGACCTTGTCAAGAACCGATGACGCCTGGTCCGGCGAGGTGCCACGCTGCGGGGAGTGGGGGCGCGAGCCGCCCCTGTGAAGACAATCCCACCGCGGCGAAGAGGAAAATTCTCTGGATTTGCCCTCCGCGTCCTCTTCGTCCTCCGCGATTGCCACAGGCGACCGATCGCCGTTCACCCGCCCATTGAAGGTCGTTCTGCGCGCCCTGGTGGCAGCCGGTTTGACTGGCTACCTTCTGTGGAAGAGCCACCCGCGCGACGTTCTTGCAGCAGCGGCCGGGGTCGACTGGCCGCCGATCTCGATTGCGATCGCGCTCGTGCTCGCGGATCGCTCGCTCATGGCGTATCGTTGGGTCATCCTGCTGTGCACGGTCGCGCCCGCTTCACGCCCTCCGCTTGCCGGCGTCATGCGGATCTTTTTCGTGAGCACGTTCGTGGGAACGTTCCTTCCGGCGAGCGTCGGCGGCGATGCGGTGCGCGCCTTCAGTCTCGCCCGCCTCGGCGTTCCGACCGAAGATGCCGTCGCGTCGGTGTTCATGGATCGCATGCTCGGAGTCGCATCGGTCCTTGCGATGGCATTGATCGGTTTGCCATTCGCGCGCGGGATGGCCGACAACGTGGGCGTGATGGCCGCGCTGGTGGCCGCTGCTGGTGTCTGTGCGACGACGCTGCTCCTGGTGTTCAGCCAGCGGGCCGCGGAGCAGCTGGCTCGCATGGTGCACGCGCTGCCCTTCCCGCAGCTGCGGCATGGCGCCGAGCGGCTCCTCCGATCGATCCGAAACTACGGCTCGAACCCCGGCCCGCTCGTCAATGTTCTGGCATGTTCAATCGCGGTGCAGATCCTGCGGATCGTTCAGGCGTACTATTTGGGACAGGGCCTCGCGGTCGAGGCGCCGCTGACAACGTACTTCGCCTTTGTGCCAATTATCCTGTTGATCATGCTCCTGCCGATCACGTTCAACGGGATTGGGACAAGTCAGGCTGCGTTTGTCTGGTTCTTTTCGCGTGCCGGTGTGCCTGCGGCGACGGCGTTTGCTCTCTCGGTCCTGTTCGTCGCCCTGGGGGTTGTCGGCAATCTTCCCGGCGGGTTCCTCTTCGTGGCGCGCTCCGGCGACGGCCGCCGCCGGGATGGCGCTCACGTGACTCTGTAAACCGCAACCGACTCGTTCTTGAACACAGGCTTGAACCAGAACGGGGCACGATCAAACCGCTCTCTTACGCCCGGATACACCCTGTTCTCCTCCGGACCGACATAGAGGTACTGCAGGTTCAGATCCGTGGCGATGCGATACGCCCTTTCGATCTCGCCGGTTCGGAAGACCTGTTCCACGCGGGCGCTTGCCTCCTGATATTTTCTGATGGGAATCATCGAGATCGGCATGCCCGCCGTCATCCGGCGCTCGCCGAACGCCGGCATGTAAGCCCACGTGCCCGACTCGCCCCTGTCGGCGCCGCGAATCGGATCGGGCTGCACCAGCGCGTCCGGCGGAGTATAGGTCTTGATCCACGCGAGCGCCTGGAGTTCGTCAGGCGTGATGATCTCGGTCCAGTTGAAACCCGGGCCGCGCGCTCGAAAAGCGGTGTCCTGCGCGTTGAACAGATCGATGATTGTCGTCGGCGCCGTCGCGATCGCCAGAAGCAACCCAGCCACGGCGGCGGCCGCGCGGGCCACGCGGCCGGCCGCGCGGAGCTCCTGCCAGACGTAGCCGACGAACGGCGCAAACGCGATGAACAGCAGATGGCCTGCTCGAAAGCCCACGTACGCGTGCTGGTGATCGACCACATCGACGAAGAAGTAGAAGAAGAAAGCGATGGCGATTACCAGACCGAGAACACCGAACTGGCGTGCGCGCCGGTAGAGTGCCGTGGCGCCGCCGGCGGCGGCGGCGAGCAGAATGGGGCCGAAACTGAGAGCAATGCCGGTGGCGGTATTGTGCGCGGCCACCGGATTCAGGGAACCGACATACACGATCCGTCCGCCGGATCGGTCGACATACTGCAGCACGCTCGTCACGAGAACGGCGACCGCCACGGGTCCTCCGCCGGCCGCGGCACAAGGAATGATTTCCTTCCAGCGACGCTCGGCAGCGAGCGCCAACCCCTGATAGGCGGCCACCGCGCTTCCGACCATGACAGCGATAAAGGGGCTGACCAGCAGCGCCAGGGCGAGCAACATGCCGGCAAGCAGGTTGATGCGCCAGGCGGCGGCATCGCGGGCGGCTCGAACCAGAAGCGCCAGACCTGACAGGCTGACCGCCCACGACGTGGCGTGCTGCGGCTGATACAACAGCACCCGCTGCAGACCATCGACTTTCAGGCTGCCGAATTGCCAGTTGCTGATCGCGTCGATGTTCAGCGCGCGGAGGCGCCCGAGCGGCCAGCCGCGAAGCCAGAACATGTACAGCTGGTGAACGCCCTCAAAACTGGTGAACGCCACCGCCGCGATGCAGGCAAGCGCCGCGGCCGGAGGACTGTGTACGAACTGCCGGACGAAGAAATACAGGAAGGCGGCGAACGCAAGATCCAGGCACAGCGCATTCGTCAGCAGGATCGGCTCCAGCGGCAACGTGTGGCGTGCCGTTCGATATTCGATCGCCGACAACAGATCCGCCAGCCAGTAGTAGTGGAGCCGATCGCCGGCCATGAACGGGTTCCTCGGCGGCACGTCGCCTTTGCTGATTTCCGCCGCGACCGACATCGCCCATTCGAAATCGGCGATGAAATACGCGCGGTAGGCTTTGCCCTCCGGTCCCATTTCCCCGACGTGCGCGTATGGAAGACCGACAATGGCCGGGACCAGCAGCAGGACCGTCAGAGCAGGAACGAAATCGCGCCGGTCGAAGCGCGCAACGAGGAGCGATCCCTGCAGCCAGCCGGCGGGTATTGCCACCAGCGCCGCAACCGCCGGCGCGATGGCGAGGACGGCCGCGTTCCGGACGCCTGCCGCCCAGAGCGCGAGCAGCACGACGCTGGTTGCCGCAAATCCCCAGGCCGGTCCGATCAGGAAAGCGGGGCCCCACGCGGCGCGCGATGATCCGAACAGTCGTCGTGCGACGAGGACACCAGGCGTTGCGACCCACACGAACACGAGCAAGAGCGCACTGCCAAGGGCGACCGGCGCGAGCGCGCGAACACAGACGCCCACCGCCGCGACGAGCGCCACCGCAACGGCGACGCCAATGGCAGACACGTTTGCGGCAGCTGGGACGCCGGAGACGGAGTCGACCGATGACGTTGAGGTCGGGGCGATGTTCGGCAATCCTCAAGCTCGCGACCGATTATAGTAACGTTTACCGGTGCCGCGCCCCGGCCCCGGGCTCGTTGAGTGACTGACGTCCATTCCCACCGTTTGCGGCCGCGTCATGCGCTTCGCAAGGCCGCCGCGTTGATTGTCTACAACCTGTTCGCGACGTTCCTCATCGTCGAGAGCTGCTTTCTGCTGATGCTCCACGCGCCAGGTATCACGGCTCGAACGCCGAGGCCGTTTCGCCGGCTGATCCAGCAGGTCTACCGCCATTTCAACCGATCGCTGATCCAGTTCGATCCGCGCTGCGCGCGCTACGATCCGGGTGCCGCCTATACGCTTCGTCCCGGATCGTGCACGTTCGCGAACCTCGAATTCAGGAACGACTATCGAATCAATCATGCCGGGCTTCGCGACGATGAAGCCGCTCTCGACGCGCCGGAAGTGATCGTGGTTGGCGACTCGCACGTGATGGGCTGGGGCGTCGAGCAGGAAGAAGCCGTGCCGCAGGTGCTGGCGCGCAAGACCGGACGGAAGATCCTGAATGCGGGCGTGTCGTCGTACGGGACCGTGCGTGAGATGCTGATGCTCAACCGGCTCGACACGTCACGTCTGCGTACGCTCATCGTGCAGTATTCGGACAACGACCTCCTGGAGAATCGCGCCTTCGAGCGCGCAGGCGGTCGACTCCAGATCATGAGCGAGAGTCAGTATCAGAAGATCGTGCGCTACTACGCGTCTCAGCGATCCTACTATCCGGGCAAATACCTGTACCGGCTTCTGATGAAGGTCCTGCGTCTCGAGGCGCCGGAGCCGGATCAGGCCAGAATCGATCCTGCCTCACCCACCGAAGAGGCCGAACTGTTCGTGAACGCGATGACCCATGCCACCCACGTACGGCTCGACGACGTTCGAATCATCGTCTTCGAAATTAACGAACAGGTTGGCAAAGCGCGTCCGTTCGTCGCAGCGCTCGAACTCGTCAAGGGCCGCGAGCGCTACCCGCCGTTCATTCGACGGCTGAAAACCGTGGACGTCGCCCCGCTTTTGAGCGCGGATGACTTTTACGTTCTCGACGACCACATGAACCGCCGCGGACATGAAGTGGTCGCCAGTGCCCTGGCTGACGAAATTAGGAATTAGCGGTCTTCATCGCTTTGAATGCGGTGTTCGTGTTCGAAGCTGGCCTCCGGAACCTGCAGCCTGCGCCGCGAACCCGCAGCCGCAAACATTCCATGTCCCAAATTACGAAGCGCTTTCGCGCATTCCGAATTCCAGATTCTGGATCCCTACTTCTTCGGTCTGCAGGATTTCCTTGATCGCATACGTCGGCTTGCGCTGGGATTCGTGATAGGTGCGCGCCTGGAGCTCGGCCAACAGGCCGAGCGTGACGAGCTGCACGCCCGTGAACACGAGCAGGATCCCGAACAACAGAGCCGGCCGATTGCCGATTGACTGGTCCGCCATCAGGCCGAGCATCCCCATCAGCCGGATGCCTGCCAGCCAGCACAGAATCGTACCGCCCACCAGCCCCATCGACACGCCGATCAGACCGAAGATTTGCAGCGGCCGCGTCGAGTAGCTCAGGAGAAACTTCACCGTCAGCAGGTCGAGAATGACGCGCATGGTTCGACCGATGCCGTACTTCGAGCGGCCGTACCGCCGCGCCCGGTGCCGGACCGGCATCTCGAGGATGGTGACGCCCTGCTCGCTCGCGATGGCCGGCAGAAAGCGGTGCATCTCACCGTAGAGCCGGAGCGGTTTGATCACTTCCGCGCGGAAGACCTTGAGGGAGCAGCCGTAATCGTGAAGCCGGACGCCCGTCGCCCATGAGATCAACCGGTTCGCGATCGCGGAGGGCAGCCGCCGCGAGAACCACGGGTCTTTCCGATCTTTACGCCAGCCGCAGACGATATCGAAGCCGCGCTCGAGCGCGGCGACCAGGCCGGGAATGTCCTGCGGATCGTTCTGCAGGTCGCCGTCCGAGGTGACAATCATCCGCCCGCGGGCGTAGTCGAATCCCGCTGCGAAGGCCGCGGTCTGACCGAAGTTGCGCCGGAAGCGAATGACTCGGAGGCGCGCGTCGAGGGTCTGCAGCCGGGACAGGATTTTGAAGCTCTCGTCGGTGCTCCCATCGTCGACGAAGATGATTTCGTACAAGCGTCCCCAGGCGGCGAGGCTGGCGGTCAGCTGCCGGTGCAGCTCTTCGATACATTCGGCTTCGTTGTAGATGGGAACGACGACGCTGAGTTCCGGGATCATCACACGCATGCCATCATAGTCTATCGGCTACTTCCTCCCGCGGAGGACGCGTTCAGTCCTGGAGTGTCCCTTCTGTCCTCCGCGTCCTCCGTGGTGAAATTGATCATTTCTCGGAGGCACCGCGAGCGGTTCGCTTCTGCGCCTGGCTCCACAGGAGATACGCGACCAGCCCTGCCGCCAGCACCCCGATCGAGATCAAGGAGACGAGCAGGCCGTTCGCATGCACGTACGCGAGCGTGCGATCGCCGTAGCGCACCGCCAGCAGCCCGAGGGCGGTGTACCGCAGGCCGCGCCCGATGGCGACCGCAAGGACGAAATGAGGCACTTCAATGCCCGCCACCCCAGCCAGCAGGACGAAGATTTTGAACGGGGCAGGCGGCGGAAGCAGCGAGGGGATCAAGACGGTCATCACGCCATGCCGCCGAAACGCGGCCATTGACCGCTCGACGTTTTGCGGCGTGAACCGTTTGCTCACGAGCGCTTCACCCCCTTTTCTGCCGATGAAATACATGACGAGGCAGCCGGCGATCGAGCCGAGTGTGGCCCCGAGGATGTACAGCACCAGGCGCTGCTTGTGGTGTGTCACCATGTAGACGACGAGGATGTCTGCGATCTCGGGAAGCGAGAGAAATGATGAGTCGAGGAACGCCACGAGGAAGAGGCCGGGTGCACCAAGCACCACCGCGAGCGCGCGTATTCGGTCCACAACGCTGCCCATAGAGACAAACCGTGATTATACCGAGGGGCGTATCGGTCCTCCGCCGTCAGCACACACGGCAGGCGCTTGCCGCCTGCAGCCTGATGGCTGTGCTCGTTCATGTTGATTCGGACCGGCGCGATCAGACCGCGCGCGGAAGGGTGGCGGTCGCGGCCGGTGAACGCAACGCGGGGAGCGCGCAAGCGCCGGCGCGCGCGCCGCGGCCCGCCCGGAAGGGACTGGTTCGACTCGAGGGCCGCAGGTTTGTCGACGACGACGGGCCGTACCTTGCGGTGGGCACGTCGCTTTTCTGGGCGCTCTGGGGATTTCAGCACGATCGCGAACGGTTGGAAAAGAACCTCGACTATCTCTCTAAACACGGCATCGATTACATCCGGGTTTTCGGCGTCATCGGTCCGCGCTGGGCCGACCGGGTCATCGATCCGCGCGACAAGGCGTGGGACCAGAGGCTGGCCGGACTGCTTGACCTGGCACACGGAGCGTACGGTCTGCGCGTCGAGCTGACCATCTGGCAGGACACCGAGTTGACGCCGACACCCGCGGACCGAAGCGGGCTGGTGGACCGGATTGCGGCCGTCGTCAAAACGAGGCCGCAGACAATTCAGTACCTCGAAATCGCAAACGAGGGATACGCGACCGGCTGGACAGACAAGAAGGCCGAGGCGCGGCAACTCGCCACCCGTCTTCGAACGACTACACCGCACGTGGTTGCCGTGACAGCTCCCGCCGGGCTCGAACCGGGAGAGATCGCGTCATGGTACGGCGGGTCGTCGGCCAACCTCCTGACGCCACACCTGCCTCGCGAAGTCGTCGGCGACGGCGCCACTGGTCAATGGCGCTACGTCCGGCAGACATGGGATCCCTGGCTGGCCTCGCCGCTGGCGTGGACGAACGATGAAGGCAAGGGCCCGCAATCGTCCGTGGCGGCTGATGACGACCCGCTGCGCCTGGTGATGTACGCGGGGTTGACGTGGCTGTGCGGCGGCGCCGGGTTCGTGCTTCACACCGGTGCGGGTGTCGGCGGCGGCGACGTGGCGTCGGCCGCGCGCGCGCGCGTGGCCAACGTCTGGGAGGTGACGAACATCGAGCAGACGCTGGCCGGAATCGCCGCGATGCGACGGCTGCTGCCGGCCGACCTCCCGAACTGGCGCCGGCACAACAGCAACGAGAGATTCAGCGGCTATCCCTGGGAGACGAAACCAATCAGTCAGCTGATCGAGAATAATCAGCTCGTGCGCGCGTTCGCGGCGACATCCGACGACGGACGGATTGTCGCGATGCCGATTGGAGCATCGGCTCCGGTGTCATTTACACCGCGCTTTCCGGTGCACATCGATGTCCACGATCCGATGACCGGGAAGCGCGTCGAATCGCACGATGGCCCGTTTACCCTGTCTCCCCGGCCGGCCGCGGTCTTGATCGGCCGGCGTCGCTGAATGCCCACGCGTCGCGTGATTCCGTTATCGCTCGCTGTGACTGCGACGATCGCCGGTTCGCTCGCCGCGTGGCACTATCATCGAATTGGCCTCACGCTGACCCACTATGACGCCCGGGGACATCTGGTCGTCGCCCGCCGCATTGCCGACAGCATTACGCCGGGATGGCAGCAGATCGGCGCGGTCTGGCTGCCGCTGCCGCATCTGTTGAACGCGATTCCCGTTCAGGTCGATCGGTTCTATCGCACGGGCCTCTCGGCGGTGGCGATTTCGGTGACGGCCTTCGCCGCCGCCACGGGATCGCTTGCGGCGATCGTCCTCGCGCTCACCAACTCGGGCCTGGCGGCAATCGTGGCGGCCGCGGTCTTCGCGCTCAATCCGAATGTGCTCTACCTCCAGTCGACGCCGATGACCGAGCCGCTGCTGATCGCGCTGACAACGCTCGGCCTGACCATGTTGATCGAACGGTATCGCTGGGATCGGAAGGGTTGCATTACGCCAGAGGCTGTCGCCGGATGCACGCTGGCGCTCGCGTGCTTGACCCGGTACGAAGCGTGGCCGGTCACCGCCTGTGCGCTCGCCGCGAGTGCCTGGACGCTGAGGCGTCGCGGGTCGGCATGGGTGCCCGCTCTCACGGAAATCGGGCGGATCGGCTTCTATCCGGCCGTCGCCATCCTGGGTTTCATCGTGTTCAGCCGCGTCGTCATCGGTGAGTGGTTCGCACGAGACTTTTTCGTCGTGGAGAACAAGGCCATCAACGACCTCTGGCTGGCGGGAAAGGAAGTCGGCTGGGGCGCGCGTGCGCTCAGCGGTCCGCTGCTCGTCTGGATCGGCGGCGCCGGTGCCGCGTCGCTCGCCGCGGCAGGCGTTGTCCGCCGCCGCCACGCGCATGCACTGATCGCGCTCTCGCTGCTGGCGGCGGCGGCGATCCCGTGGCTGGCTTTTTACAAGGGACATCCGTTCCGCATTCGATACATGGTGCCGTTGACGGCGGTCGAAGCCGTCGGCGCCGGATTCGTGGTGGGGACGCTCGGGCGCGCGAAGCTGGCCGCGGCGGCACTCGTGCTCGGCGTCGTGGCGATCGAGTTGCATCCGCTCGATCGCGCCGCGCCGATGGTCGTCGAGGCCCAGTGGGACCGTCCGAACGTGCCGGTGCGCGCCGGCGTGACGGCATGCCTCGACGGCCCCGACTCGGGCGGGAAGATCATGGCCAGCATGGGGTCGCTCGGGCACTACATGCAGGAGACCTCAGGACGCGGCTACGCGATCCGCAACTTTCTGCACGAGGGCAACGGCGACATCTGGCTGGCGGCGCTCGATGATCCGCGGCCGTTCGCCGAATGGGTGCTGATCGAGGAGAAGGCCGAAGGAGGCGACATGCTGGCACGGCTGGCGCGCGTGCAGCCGGCGTTCCTCGGGGGCTACTCGCGGGTGTGCGAGGGCGCGGGGCTGGCACTGTATCGGCGGAAGCCGATCAGTGCAAATTGACATAGGGTCAACCGCGGAGGACGCAGAGGACACGGAGGAAAGATCCCTGTTGCCTTTCGAGGCCGAACCTCCGCGTCCTCCCGCCTTCGCTGAAGCCCGGGGCCCCCACGGCGCGGACTGTGCGCCGTGGGGTGGAGTGACGGCGGGCCACCGTAGCCTGGCGCGAAGGTGGCCGCGTCCTCTGTGGTTAGAACCGGAAACTCACCGAGAACAAGTACGTGAACCCACCGAGATCGATCCGTGGCGTCGTATCGCGGCCATTCGTGACGAACCCCTCATCCGTCGGCAGATCGCCTTTCGCTGATTGAAATCGAAGCTCCCCCCCGACGGCATAATTTCCAAACGGTGCACGGATGCCGCCGAGGATCATCGGACCGGAGGTGCTTCCGGAGCCAACCGAGCTGTCTCTGAAGATCGAGTTGTCGCGACGGTCGACCCATTGCCCGGTCTCGCTGTATCGAAACACGAACACGCCGACGCCGGCGCCGATGTACGGTTCCACGGCAGCATGCCGGCCGAGCGGGAGGAATCGAATCGTTGCATTGAACGGCACGATCCGCAGCTTGAGTGTCTGCTCGATTTCGGATCCGTCGCTGTTGATCACATCGCCATAGACGCTCGGCACCGACCGCTGCTGGAACCCGACGCCCAGTCCGCCTTCGAGGTGGTTGCCGAAGCCGATCAGATAGTCGGCGCCGAACACGGCGCTGTGAAAGTCGCCAATCTGGAAGACAAGCGGAATTTGAACAAGATCGTTGACCAGCACATCGTTTGCGGTTCGCGCATCCTCGGCGCGTGGGCTGAATCCGCCGACGTACACGTTGAAGGATTGCTGCGCGTCTGCGACGGGCGTCGCGGCGAGGCCGAGTATCAAGGCCGCTGCAGCGGCGGAGGCGCAGGCCTTGAGTCCTGCGGGAAGCAGTCGTGGCATGGCAAACGCTCCTTTGCTGACTTCGATTGTGGGATTAGCACGAGGAGTGCCAGCTTTTATCGAGCAAAACGGCCCGAACCAGCGCAGAGCCGCTGTGGGTGTCTCTCGCGGAGATCAGTCCGTCCGCTGTGGAGCACGGTTCCGGAACGTGCGGACCACCTCCAGCATGGCATCGTGGATGCGTCCGTTGCTGGCCAGCACGTGCCCGCCGCGCGAAGCGAACGGCGACCCGTCCATCCCCGTTACGCGACCACCGGCTTCAGCAACAATCAAAGCGCCGCCGGCGATGTCCCACGCTTTGAGATCGTTCTCCCAGAAGCCGTCCATGCGTCCGGCGGCGACGTAACACAGATCGATCGCTGCCGAACCCAGGCGGCGGACCGCGCGGGCATGGCCGACGAACTCGCCGAACAGCCCCACGATTTCGCCGACGCGCGCGTGGACGTCGTATGGAAACCCGGTCACCAGCATCGCATCGACGAGCCGATCCGCCCGAGACACCCTGAGCGGCTGGCCGTTCAGAAACGCGCCGCCGCCTCGCTCCGCCGTGAACAGCTCCCGCCGCGTCGGGTCGTACACGGCCGCGACTTCCGGCACGCCGTCGATTTCGAGCGCGAGCGAGGCGCAGAAGATGGGCAGCCCGTGCGCGTAGTTGGTCGTGCCGTCGATCGGGTCAAACACCCAGCACGGGCCGGCGGGAACGGTCGCACTTCCGCCGAGCTCTTCAGCCAGCACCTGGTGATCGGGAAACCGTTCTGCGATGAGCTGTCGGAAGCGCTGTTCGACCTCCACATCAACATTCGTCACGAGGTCGATCGCACCTTTTTTGTCTACCCGGAGCACCTGGCCGAAATGCGCCATCTGCACGTCGCCCGCGAGGACGACGGCTTCGATGGCCGTGGTGAGGAAGAGCGGATCCGGCACTCTGTCAGCGCAATCCGCCCACGGCGGGGGCCGATCCGTCGCTCGCCGCCTGCGCGCGCTTTACCATGCGGATTTCCATGCCGCCTTCTGGCGCACGCTGCAGCTGGACATCGTCCATGAAGTTGCGGATCAGAAAAATGCCGCGGCCGCTCGATTTGAGCAGGTTCTCCGGCGCCAGGGGGTCGGCGACTTCCTCGGGGTCGAATCCTTCGCCCTGGTCGCGGACGCGGATGGTCAGCTCGGGGGTGCCGGCCGTGGCCGTCTCGAACTCCACGAAGACGTGTTTGCTCTCGTCGTTCCGATTGCCATGCTTGATGGCGTTGATGACCGACTCGCGGATGGCCACGCTCACCCAATGGGCGGCCTCCTCGTCGAGCCCGATCCCGCGCGACATGTGATCGCTCACAATCTGCACGAAATCGAGCATTTCAAAGGCGCTGGTGAACTCGAGCCGGACCATGTGGTGACCGTTAGCCGTCACGCGCCCCCTTTAATACCATAAGATGGGTCTGAGCCATGCCCCCGTTCTCGGTCACGACGATTACACCGGCCCGGCGCCTGCAGGGCCGCCTGCGTGTGCCGGGTGACAAGTCGATTTCCCACCGCTACGCAATGCTCGCAGCCCTTGCCGAAGGAACGTCACGGCTGATCCACTTCGCGCCCGGGGCCGACTGCCGATCAACGCTGGCCTGTCTCGGCCAGCTCGGGGTCCGTATCGACGAAGATCCTGGCGGGACGATCACTGTACTGGGACGAGGTTTGGGCGGGCTCCGTTCACCGGCCGGACCGGTTGATGCCGGCAATTCGGGAACGACCATGCGGCTGCTGGCGGGCGTCGCGGCGGGCCATGATTTTTCTGTCCGGCTTATCGGCGACTCCTCCCTCTCCCGCCGTCCGATGCGCCGCATTGCCGAGCCCCTCGTCCGGATGGGCGCTCGAATTGAATCGACCGATGGGCATCCGCCGCTGACGGTGCACGGCGGGCTGTTGCGCGGAATCGACCATCGTCCGGACGTGCCAAGCGCCCAGGTGAAGAGCGCGGTGCTCCTCGCGGGCTTGCATGCCGAGGGAGCCACCTCGATTGTCGAGCCTGCCGCCACGCGCGACCATACCGAGCGTGCGCTTGTCGCCTTTGGTGGAACTGTCACGTCCGATGGCCTGAAGGTGACGGTGTCCGGCCGTCAACGGCTTTCAGGCCAGTCGCTGTCGGTGCCCGGCGATTTTTCGTCCGCAGCGTTCTGGCTGGTCGCGGCTGCGGCGCTGCCCGGCTCCCGCATTGAAATCGAAGAGGTCGGGTTGAACCCTTCGCGCACGGCGCTCCTGGGCGTATTGCGCCGTTTCGGAGCGCGCGTCGACGTTGAAGTGGCTGAGACCAGGGCGGGAGAACCCCGCGGAAGGATTATGGTCGAGGCCGGTCGTGCGGGCACGCTCCAGATCGCCCCGGAGGAAGTGCCCGCGCTGATCGACGAGCTGCCGGCGGTCGGCGCGCTGGCGGCGCGCGGCGGCGAGGTCACGGTCCGCGGCGCCAGCGAGCTTCGCGTGAAAGAGAGCGATCGGATTGCGGCGCTGGTTGCCGGTTTCCGCGCGCTCGGAATCGAAGCCGACGAATACGCCGACGGCTTCAGCGTGCGCGGCGGCGGGCGGGTGCGCGGCGGGACAGCGGATGCGCGCGGCGACCACCGCATGGCCATGGCCTTTGCGATCGCCGGCCTCGGCGCGGAGCGGCCGTCGACCATTGTCGGCGCCGACGCGGTCGGGATTTCATATCCCGGATTCTTCGAAACGCTCAATCGGCTCGTGGTGTGAAAGCGGAAAAAATCTATCTGGTCGGGTTCATGGGAGCCGGGAAAACCACCGTCGCACGAGCGCTGGCGAAGCGGCTCGGCTGGGAGGCGGTGGACGTCGACGAAGTGATCGAGCGCCGCGAGCGGCTCCCGGTGGCCGACATCTTCGCGACGCGGGGCGAAGCGTATTTTCGCGCGGCAGAGCGGTCGGTGCTCTTCGAGCAGATCGGACGTCCGCACGTCGTGGTGGCGACGGGCGGCGGCACCTTCGCAGATGCGCAGAATCGTGCCGCGATCAACAGCGACGGTGTGTCAGTGTGGCTGGACGTGCCGCTGGAGCGGCTGATCGACCGCGTGCCGGTGGACGGGCGCCGGCCGCTCGCCAACGATCGCGCCGGGTTCGAACGCCTGTATCATGTCCGCCGCACCGCTTACATGCAGGCTCACGTCCGGCTGGACGCCGGCCGTGCGAGCGTCGATGCGCTCGTCGAACAGCTGGTGGACTGGATCAATGCGTAGGAGATTCAACCACAGAGGACACGGCCACCTTGGCACAAGGCTCCGGTGGCCCGCCGTAACCCCACCCCACGGCGCACAGTCCGCGCCGTGGGGGCCCCGGGCTTCAGCGAAGGCGGGAGAACAAGAGGAAAAATCCTGCAGCGTCGGGATTGGCCCGCCGTGTGCTCGGCGTCCTCCGCGGTAATCCATCTCACGTCATTACCGCCTGCCCCCTGTCATGCGTTATCTGGTCCTGACCGACATCCATGCCAACCTCGAGGCGCTCGACACGTGTCTGGCCGACGCGCGCGCCCGCGGATATGACGAGACGCTGGTGCTCGGCGATCTGGTGGGGTACGGGGCCGATCCGAACGCGGTGATCGAGCGTATTCAGGCGCTGAAGCCGATCGCCATCGTCCGCGGCAACCATGACAAGGTCGCGTGCGGCATCGAGCAGGCTGAAAGCTTCAACGCCGTGGCCAGAAGCGCCGCGCATTGGATGCTGGATGTGCTCGACCCCGAGTACCGCCGCTGGCTCGCGGCGCTGCCGGCCGGCCCGCAGGTGGTCGACGAGCTCGTCGAGATCTGCCATGGCGCGCCATTCGACGAAGACGCGTACATCTTCGACGAGCTCGACGCGGTGCGTGCGCTGAAGATGTTATCGCGGCCGCTCTGTCTCTTCGGCCACACCCATTATCCGGTGACGTTCGAGCTGTCGGCTGACGCGTTCGACAGTACGGGTCCGTCGTCGGACACGCAGATGCGGCTGAAGCTGCGCAACGGATCGAAGTACCTCGTCAACCCCGGGTCCGTGGGCCAGCCGCGCGACGGCGATCCGCGTGCCGCCTATGGCATCGTCGATACGCGGCAGCGATCGATCGACCTGCTCCGCGTCCCATATCCGATTGAACGTGCGCAGGCGAAGGTGATCAAGGCGGGGTTGCCCGAGGTGCTGGCACAAAGGCTGGCAGTGGGCAGGTAGGTCGAGTGGGTCTGGTAAGTCGAGTGGATCTGGTAAGTCGGGTAGGTCGCGTGGCAGGGCCGGACCGCTTCACCCACCTGCCCTCCCCGCCCCACCGGACCGTCTCACCTCGCGCTCCTCCCGGCGCCTGAGCTCCGCCGCATAGGCGTCACGCGCCGCACGCGATCCGAGGACCCAACCGATCACGATACCTATCAGCAGAACAGCGGGGATGAAGATGAAGTGTCCCGCGGTCATCGCCGCCCTGCTGCGGACCGCTGCTCGAGTGCCCGCATTTCGGCTTCGACCTTGTTGAGACGCCGCCAGATCGTCCACAAGTAAAACATCACCGCAATCCAGACGAACGCATAGGCCGCGACGAGCAGCGGCGCTGAGGGCAGCTGCTCGGAAGGCGGCAACTTGTCAAGCGGGACGAACTCACTTTGCGGTGCCGGCGGCTGTGCCAACGCAGAGGCGGCCATGAGCACTGAGACGACTGCGGTCACGATTCGGATCAACATGACGGTTTACTCTTGTTCCTGCAGGTACAAAGCATCGAGCGCGGCGCGGCGGTGCTCGAGTTGGGCGCGAAGATTGAGCAGCAGAACGCACAACAGCATGAATGCCGCCACCGAGAACCAGAACGGTCCGGGCATGCCCGCCGGCAGCGTGGGTACCACGCTCGTCGGCGGATGGACCGTGCGCCAGATGTTGACCGACATGTAGAGGAACGGCACGTTGAACATGCCGAACATGGCCATGGCCGCCGCGAGCTTCTCGGAGCCGGGACCACCGTACTTTCGCACCAGCAGATACGCGATGAACGTCAGCTGAACGAGGAGGGCTATCGTCAGCCGGGCGTCCCACTGCCACCACACGCCCCACGATTTGCGCGCCCAGAGCGGGCCGGTCACGAGACCCATGAACCCGAAGAGCACCGCAATTTCTCCAGCCGCGGCCGCGACGCGGTCGGCGGCCGGCTTGCGCCGGAACAGGAAAATCGCGCTCTCGATGCCGCAAACGAAGACCGCCGCGAACATCGCGAACCACGACGGCACGTGGAAGTAGAAAATCTTTGACACCAGTCCCATCGACGCCTCGTACGGAGCACTCGCGATCAGGATGGGCGCATACGCAAACATCGCCGCCGCAAGGATGGCCAGTGGTGGAAACGCCTTCTTCATGCACTTACGTCGAAGAACAGGACTGAACCTCCGCGTCCTCCGCGTCCTCCGTGGTGACTGCCTAAGTGCTGACTTTCATAATTACGGTGGCATTCGGCCGGCGAGGCATCCCGCCTGGCGGCGTTGCTCGGCGCTCGAATATTCCCGATATTCTCAAGCCTCGCGCCTTGCCAGGCGGGCGCCTCGCCGCCCTCGGTGCGTCACCGTAATTATGAAAGGCAGCACTACGCTACTCTGTCATCAGCGGCTCGAACGTCCACAGCGCGAGCGTCACGAACACGACGTCGAAGGCCAGCAGCAGGGCGATCCACATCACCGCCGTCGCGTCGTCGGGCTTGTCTGCGAGCAGAGCGGCCGTGCCGCGAACACCAGCAATGATTACCGGAACCGTGATCGGATACAACAGGATCGGCAGCATGACATCACGGGTCCGGGACCGCACCAGCATCGCGGCGAACAGCGTGCCGACGGCCGCGAACCCGGTCGTCCCGGCGAGCAGCAGCCCCGCGAGCAGCAACGGCCGCGCGAAGAGCGGTGCGCTGAAGAGCAGTGCGACGATCGGCACCAGCATGAGCTCGGCGATTAGCAGGAGCAGCACGATGCCCAGGAGCTTTCCCATGTAGATGGCGGCACGCGGGGCCGGCGCCAGCAGGAGCGCGCGCAGCGTCTCGGCGTATCGCTCGCGCTCGAATGTCCGGCCCAGGGCGAGCGTGCCGGAAAACGCAATCGCAATCCAGAGGATGCCGGCCGCGGCGTCTGCGACGACCGAGCCCTCACGCACCAGCGCGAAGGCGAACACCAGCACACAGGACACGGCGAAAAACAGGGTGGTGGACACGATCTCGAGGCTCCTCACCTCGATAGCCACGTCCTTCCGCAGCACGAGCAGCGCAGTCCGCGGGAACATGAGGACTAACACAGAGGACGCGGAGGACTCGGAGGGCCAATTCCGAAAACCGGCAGGATTTTGCCTCCTGTCCTCCGTGGTGCGGTCTTCATTTTGCCAGATGCGCTCCCACGTGCTCGGTTACGCGTGGCCCACCAAGTCGCGGTACCGGGCGCGCAGCCCGGTGCCTGCCGGTTCGTCCGCTACCAGCTTCCCACCGCGAACGAGTGCGACCCGCGTCACCAGCCCGTCGGCGAGGTCGAGGTCGTGCGTCGCGACAAAGACGATGCACCCGTCGGCTGCCAGCTGTCGCACCCGATCGGCGACGAGGCCGACCGCCCGTTCGTCCAGACCGGTGAACGGCTCGTCGAACAGCACGAGCCGCGGATGGTGCAGCAGCGCGCGTTCCAGCGCGACCCGCTGGCGCATGCCGCGCGAAAAGCTGGTGAGCAGATCGTCGGCGCGGTCTGCCAGGCCGGCCCGCTCGAGCGCGGCGTCGACGGTGGCGTGGGGATCCAGCCCGTAAAGCTCGGAAAAGAAGGCCAGATTCTGGCGCGCGGACAATTCGGGATACAGGTGCAGCTCGTGCGCGAGAAGACCGATGTGCTGTCGAAGGGCCGGACCAAGGTCGCGCGCCGGGCGCCCTCCATAGGTCACGGTGCCGCTGGTCGGGGCGACCAGCGTGGCAAGCACGCCGAGAAGCGTTGACTTCCCCGCACCGTTCGGGCCGAGGAGTCCAACGATGTCACCCGAGCGCGCCGACAGCGAGATACGCCCGAGCGCGCGGCGTCGTCCGAAATGGCGCGAGACATCGACGAGCGCGACGGAGTCCAGCTCGAAGAAGTGGCGCACCCTAGGATGCGGTGAGCGCGCCGGCGGGGGCGTTGACGCCGGTCCGTTCGGCGGGCTCGGGTTCGCTCGGTCCGTGGTCGTCGAGCGCGCCGTAGATGTGCTCGAGCGCCGCCATCAGCTCTTCGCGTCTCGGCCGGTAACGATCCTCGTCCAGCTTTCCCTGACGGCGATCGTGTTCGAGACGAGCCAGACTGTTCAAGAGCTTGTCACGTTTTGCGACGAGCCTTTTCTGCTCCGCGGCGGCCGCCGCCGCATCCGCCGCCGGCTGCCCCGCCGCCCAGACGCCGGCGATCGCGATGCCAATGGCGAGAGCGAGTGCAATCCAGCGTGGAATCCGGCTGTGATGCGGAAGGCCGGCAATTTCGATCGTAATCGGGTTCTGCGCCGCAACCGTCCCTCCGGTCGAAGCGATGTAGGTCTCGTTGCCAGCTGGAAATTCCTGCTGCCTCGTGAACTGCGGCGATCGGACCACCGTCTCGCCGACCTTCTTCACAATCACGGCCAGCTGCTCCAGATTCGCGGGGAACTTCTGGACGATATTGACCGTGCCCGTCTGGGCCGGCAACTCACACGCCACCTGCAATGACGTGCGGCCCGGCGGAAAGGGACCCTGCACGCGGACCCGCGTCCCGGTGACGGCCGCCTTCTCCGTCGAACCCTGCATGATCGTGGTGCCGAGCGCTTCGGTCGGCATGTCGAACATGAACACGCCGGGCGGATTGACCGGAATGCGCGCTGTGTTCGAGATGTCGAGCAGGTAATACAAGGTCACGGCTTCGTCCCCCGGCTCGACGACGATCCGTGACTGACCGCCGATGACGACCTGCCCGCTCACGGCCGGCGCGCTCGGTTCGGTCGCCGGTGCCGCTGATTTGTCGGTGGCGACCAGCAGCATCCGGATGCCGCCCTTCGACGGTGCCTGGAACTCGGGCGACTCGAGATGCTCGCCGTCGACGTCCGCGGACGCCCTGACCGCCGCACCGCCGGCGATCTTGTCGAATTGTGCCCTGCCGTTCTCGTCGGTCTTGACCGTGAGCACGCGTCCGCCGACGGCCAGCTGCACCGGATGATTCGGGATGTTGTTCGACAGTGAACCGCGGACCAGGCGGATGGAAATGGAACCGTCGGGCAAATCGTCGACCGGCCGCGGGATTCCCGACATCTGTTTGGCATCGGGCATCTGGAACTGGCCTTTGACGACCGCTTGCTCACGACCAAGGACGCAAAGGAAACAAAGGACACAAAGGATCAATCCTGTTGTGCTCTTGACGTTCATCTGGCCCTTTACGACTGTCCTGCCCCCAGTCCGCCCTACCTGGCCCACCTGACCACCTGCCCTACTCGATGGTTACAGCAGCTTCTGACCGCAGTTCTTGCAAAACCTGGCATCTGCATCGTTCGGCGTGGCGCACGCGCCGCACCACCGATCGGCTGGCGCATGCGCGGGCGTCGCCGGCACCGGGGCCTCTTCCACGCGTGTGCTTTTCGGGCGCGCGTCGAGGTGTTCCAGCCGTTTCGCGAGATCGCGTTCGATCTGCACGCGATAGCCGCTCCCGGCATCGAGCTGACGAATCAATCGCGCAGCCCTGCCTCGCAGGCGGCCGGACATCTCCTTCCAATCCGACTCCGACAGCTTACCCATGGCCCGGTCGAAATCGAGCTCCTTGATGGCACGCAACGCGAGCATCTTCTCGCGTTCGAGCGCCGCCCGCGTGCGCTGGCCAATCATCGGCGTCCGGTCGTCGTCGGCCGACACGAGCGGCCGGAGCAGGCGCCACATCGAGAGGCCCGCCAGCGCCGTAGTCGCCATCAGCACGCTGACCATGACGACCGGAATGATGCCCTGACCACGGAGCATGAACGTGACCGCGGTCGAGAGCCCGAGCGCGGCAAGGACGAAGAACTGCCACGGTTGCAATCCCAGGTCAGGCGTGACGCGGCCCGCGTTGCCGTTCGGCAACCGGTCTGCTGAAGTCGCCGTAGGGGTGGCTCGCGAGCCGCCCCTACTAGTCGAGATTTCGGAGCTCATCATCCAGACGCTCGTCGAGTTTCGCATCGCTGGCGTCCGGCATGTCGGCGGCATCTGGTGCGGACGAGGGATCGCGGCGAGAGAGTCGCACGGCGACGAAAGCCACACCGATCGCGCTCCCGGCGCCGACGAGATACGGGAAGAGCCACGCCAGGCGGTTGAATCCCTTGTCGAGAGGCGCGCCGAGCACGTCCTGCCCGCCGTATTTCGTGATGAACGCGGTCACGATCTCCTCGCGCGTCTTTCCCTGCTCGACGAGCGCGTGCAGTTCCGCCTTCTCGGGCTCACGCATGTGGCAATACAGCATCGGGCAGTCGTTCAAGGGGCTCTTGCAGCCGCCGCACATGCAGATGATTTCACTCTGCAGCCGCCTTTCGAGCGGCTTGAGCGCGGCGGCTTGAACCTGCTGCGCCTTTCCCGCGGTGCCGCTCTCCTGCGCGAACAGCACGGATGCCGACAGCATGAGCGCGATGAGCAGCGACGCCGTGGTTGCGGCCTCGGCCGGGAGCTTGGCCAGGGCAAACGACAGGGCGCGCTCGGGCAGGAGGGCGATGCCCGTGCCTACCGCCATCACGCCGAACCCGAACCAGACCCAGTTCACGAGCGGGTTGACATTGATATGCAGGAATGCCGTCTGCGTCTCGACCTCCGGCCGCTGCAGCACGACGTAGAGATCTTCGCTCGGCCGCCGCCGGATGGCGGTCTCGGTGGTTGGCTGCTCCTCGTGCTTGCGATAGAACCATTTCGCCGGATAGAGCGTGTCGATCTGCCTCCCGCCTTCGAAGACGCCGATGTGAGCCGTGACCATCTGCTTCTGATCGTCATTGGTCACTTTCACCGCGTCGTTCCGCAGCGTGAATCGCCCGACCGTCACCTGTTGCCCGGGCTTCAGCGCGACTTCCTCCTCCAGCTTGAACCCTTCGCCCGCGAAGCCGAAAAAGATCAGCACGATACCGAGATGAACGATGTATCCGCCGTAGCGCCGCTTGTTGCGGCTGACGAGGCCGATCATTGCCGTCAGCAGATCCGTTCCCGTGGCTCCGCGCCGTACCTTCGCGCCGCGGACGAATTCCTGCACGATGGTCGCCGCGACGAATGCGCTGAGCGCGAAGCAGATACCCGAGACCCAGACGCGTACGCCGAGAGCCGCCAGCGCGCCGGCGGTGAGCAGCCCCGCGAGCACGGACCACAGGAACTGATCGCGCAGGTTGCGCAGTGTCGATTTCCGCCAGGCCAGCAGCGGACCGATCCCGGTGAGCAGAAGCAGCACGAGACCAATCGGCAGCATCCACTTGTTAAAGAACGGCGGTCCGACGGTGATCCGCTCGCCCGTCACCGCCTCGCTCAGCGTCGGGAACATGGTCGCGAACAGGACGAAGAAGGCGGAGAACAGCAGGATCCAGTTGTTCACGAGAAACGCCGCTTCGCGGGAGACCCACGAATCGAGCGTGTTGCGGGCGCGCAGCAGCGGCAGCCGGTAGATGACGAACCCGAAGCTGACCGTGAGAATCGCCACCATGAAGCCGGCAAAGAGCCGCGACAGCATCGGGTCCTCGCCGAACGCGTGGACCGATTGGACGACGCCGGACCGCGTCATGAACGTCCCGAAGATCGTGAGAAAGAAGGTGACGATGACGAGCGTCACATTCCAGACGCGGAGCATGCTCCGCCGCTCCTGCACCATGACGGAGTGCAGAAACGCGGTCGCCGTGAACCACGGCAGCAGGCCCGCGTTCTCGACCGGATCCCAGCCCCAGTAACCGCCCCAGCCCAGCTCCTCGTACGCCCAGATCATGCCGAGCGTCAGTCCGAACGACAGGAAGAGCCAGGCGAACATCGTCCAGCGCCGGACGGCGCGCAGCCACGAGTCGTCCAGGTGGCCGGTAATCAACGCCGCCATGCCAAAAGCAAACGGGATCGTCATCCCGACGAACCCGATGTACAGGGATGGCGGATGGATGACCATCCAGTAGCTCTGAAGCAGCGGATTCAGGCCGGAGCCTTCTGCCGGCGGCGTGGTGAGAAACGTCGTGAACGGGTTCTTGTGCACCACCATCAGGAACAGGAAGAACATCTGAACGGTGGAGATGACCGCGACCACGTAGGGAATGAGCTCGCGATGACGCTCGCGGTTCACATAGACCGCGATCGAACCGAACACCGAGAGCAGGAAGACCCAGAACATGATCGAGCCGTCGAGCCCGCCCCAGTACGAGGTGAGCTTGTAGAAGAGCGGCTGCACGCTGTCGGAGTAATGCGCGACGTACTTGATCGAAAAATCGTCGGTGAGGAAGGCGTTCACGATCACCGCGGAGGCGACCGACATCAGCGCCGCGACCAGGTAGAACGCGCCAATCCCGCTTTCGATCAGGCGGCGAGACCGGCGGCGTGCTCCAGCAACGGACACCGCCGCGGCGTAACTGCAGACGACGAACGTCGCGAGGAGAAGAAACGTGCCCAGCGAGGCCATCTAGCCGACCTTCTTGGCCGCCTCGTATTTCGAGGGGCACTTGGCCATGATGCCGTTCGGCTGCGTCTGGAAGCCGTGCGGCGTCAGCTCGCCCTTCAGTACGACCTCCGAGTCGTCTTTGAACGTGTCCGGCACCACACCCTTGTACGTCGCGTCGACGACCGCGCCTTTGCTCTGGACCTTGAACTTGTACTCGAGCGTGTTGGGCCTGACGAGGATGGAGCCGGGGACGACGAAGCCGTGCAGCTGCAGCCGCCGGCCTTCCCACTCGTGCCGGGTGCTCATCACTTCGTCGACGTGCTTGTAGTACTCCGTGCCTTCGCGCAGCGTCGTATACATGAGCCCGACAAAGGCCAGCAGGAGCACTGCGACCGTTGCGCCAATCTTGATATACCGGTGTGTCATAAGGACTTTCGAGAAAGGGTCAGCAGCCAGAATAGCCCGACATCCGGTCCGATGCAAGGACACACGGGCCTTGGTGGCCTTTGTGTTGGCCAGCGCAGCGTCAAGAAACGGCTCCGGCGCCCAAATCACGACCGGAGCCGGCGCTCGACGGCCCGAAGGAGCTCCGCAACGGCCGCAACGGGGAGGCCGACGACATTCGAGTACGATCCCTCGATCCGGGGAATGAATCGCGACGCAAGCCCTTGAATGGCGTACGCCCCGGCCTTGTCGCGGCCTTCCCCGCTGCGGACGTACCACGCGATGTCATCCTCGGTCAGCGGACTGAACTGCACGGCCGTCGTTTCCACACGGCTGGCCTCATGGCCGCCCGCGCGCACGCTGACGCCGGTCATGACCTCGTGGCAGCGTCCCGACAGCTGCCGCAGCATCGCCGCAGCCTCGCCATCGTCCTGCGGCTTGCCAAGAATTGTCCTGTTCACGACCACTGTCGTGTCCGCACCGAGAACAACGATGTCATCGGCCGGCGGGCGAAGCGAAGGCAGGACGGCCTGCCCCGCTGAGCGTGTCATGACGGCCTGGACAGCGGCTGCCTTTTCCTGTGCCAGCCGCTGCACGTACTCGGACGGCGACTCGTTCGGACGGACGCCCTCGTCGATATCGGCCCCGTACGTCTCGAACACGAACCCGGCGGCGCGCAGAAGATCAGCTCGACGCGGGGACGCAGAAGCGAGAATCAGCCGCATGCTAGGATCCCGCTGAGGACAAGGGAGCGGTCGACTGATGGCAGGCCGCACCGCGGAGGAAGACATGCCTCAGGATTTCCCTCCGCGTCCTCGGTGCCCTCCGTGGTAGTCTGCATTTTATGCGCGCGCTGAGTCATATCATCCCTTCAGCGCTCGTCCATCTGCTCCAGGCCGCGCCGCTGTCCCAGGCCAAGGTGGAGTTCGCGTGGAGCGTGGCCGTCGGCAAGGCGCTCGAACGCGCCACGAGCGTCAGGCTCGAGGGCAACCAGCTGGTGGTCGAAGCGGCCAGCGCCGAATGGATGCGCGAGATTGCGCGGGCCAGGCCGATCATTCTGCAGCGGCTCCAGGCCTATCTGGGTGAGAGCACAGTCGCCGGGATCGACGTTCGCACCAATCCCAATCTTCGAGTCAAATGCGCCAGTCAGTAATCGTCAGCGCGGTTCGAACGCCGACCGGAAAATTTCTCGGCGTCCTCAAAGGCTTCACGGCAGCACAGCTCGGGTCGATGGTCGTGCGGGAGGCGGTCTGCCGGGCGCGTATCGATCCGGCGATCGTCGACGAATGCATCATGGGGAACGTCGTGTCCGCCGGACAGGGTCAGAATCCCGCGCGGCAGGCGGCGCTCAAGGGCGGGCTCCCGGACCACGTCGCCGCGCTCACCATCAACAAGGTGTGCGGCTCGGGGCTGAAGGCGGTGATGCTGGCCGACCAGGGCATTCGCGCCGGGGACATCGACGTGGCCGTCGCCGGCGGCATGGAGTCGATGAGCAATTGTCCGTATCTGCTGCCGCGCGTACGCGACGGCCTGCGCATGGGGAATGCCGAGCTCGTCGACTCGATGATCAACGACGGTCTGCGGTGCGCGTTCGAAGAATGTCACATGGGCAATGCCGGCGAGGTCGTGGCGAGCCATTATCACGTCGGGCGGGCCGCTCAAGACGAGTATGCCGCCCGCAGCCATCAGAAGGCGGCACGCGCGGCCGACGAGGGCGCGTTCGCAGACGAAATCCTGCCCATTTCCATCCCGCAGAAAAAAGGATCCCCGCTCGTCGTGAACCGCGACGAGCCGATTCGGCCGGAGACAACTGCCGAAGCGCTGGGCGCGTTGAAGCCGGCGTTCAAGAGGGACGGCAGCGTCACGGCCGGCAACGCGCCCGGAGTGAACGACGGGGCCTCGGCGCTCGTCGTCATGGCGGAGGAACGCGCCGGGTCGCTTGGCCTGCGGCCGCTCGCGCGGATCGTGGCGCAGGCGACCAGCGGCCTCGCGCCGAAGTTCGTGCTCATGACCCCGGTGGAAGCCGTCAGGCGCGTCGTCGAAAAAACCGGCTGGGCGCTCGACGATGTCGATCTGTTCGAGCTGAACGAGGCGTTTGCCGTTCAGGCTGTCGCCGTCCTCGAGGAGCTCGGGATCGATCCGGCGAAGGTGAACGTGCACGGCGGCGCGGTGGCCCTGGGTCACGCCATCGGCTCGAGCGGCAGCCGCGTGCTCACCACGCTGCTGTACGCGCTCGAGCGTCGCGGCGCCAGCCGCGGCATTGCCACGTTGTGTCTTGGCGGCGGCAATGGGGTTGCGTTGGCCGTCGAACGCGTCTGAAAGGGTTAGGCACCGAGGGGTGCGACGATCGCAGCGCCAATGAGCATGATCGCACGCCTCGGGCTCGCGAGCTGTCAGCCTCTCGTCGAGGCCATTCGACCGGCGGCAAGCGCGTTCAGAAGTGGCGCAAGCTCGACCGGCTTGACGAGGTGTTGGTCGCAGCCGGCTTCGTAACTTTTTTGCCGGTCCGCATCCTGACCGTACCCGGTCAACGCGATAATCAGCACATCAGCCAGACCGGGGATCAGTCGAACGGCGCGCGCGACGTCGTAGCCGTTCATGCGTGGCAGTCCGATATCGAGCACGACGGCGTCGGGCCTGAACACGGTTGCGGCGGCCACGGCATCGCGTCCATCGAACGCGAGCCGCACTTCGTACCCTTCCGATTCGAGCGCGACTTCCAGCATGCGTGCCGCATCGACGTTGTCCTCAACGACGAGGCAGCGACGGGGAGGCGCGGACAACGGGGCGACACCTGCTTCGGGTGCCCTCGCGTCTTTATCTGGAACGTGCAGCGGCAGGGTGACGATGAACTCGCTGCCCCGCCCGCGTCCTTCACTATGAGCCTGTACGGTGCCGCCGTGCAGCTCGGTGATGCGCCGCACGAGGGTCAGCCCGAGACCCAGCCCGCCCTGTGCTCGATCGAGCGTACGGTCGTCCTGCGTAAACAGATCGAAAATCTTTGGCAGCAGCCGTGCCGAGATTCCGGTTCCGGTATCGGTGACGGACAGCACGGCGTGCCCCTGCTCGACGGTGACACGGACTCGAATCGTCCCGCCTTCGTCCGTGTATTTCGCCGCGTTGTTCAGCAGGTTCACGACCACCTGTACCAGACGGGTCACGTCCCCGCGAATGAGAAGCGGCTCTGCCGGCAACGAGATCTGCAGATCGTGGTGTCGCACCTCAATCAGGCCACTGACACTGTCGGCCGCCTCACGAACGATCTGCCGTAAATCGATGTCTTCTTCGGCCAGCGTGATCCGTCCGTTCGTGATACGCGCGACATCGAGCAGATCGTCGAGCAGGCGGACCATGTGCGTGATCTGGCGATCCATCACCTCATGAGCGCGCACGACAAGCGGATCCTGCGCGCCTGAGCGCCGCAGCAGGGCGAGTGCCGTGCGGATCGGCGCCAGCGGATTACGCAGCTCGTGGCCGAGCATCGCCAGGAATTCGTCCTTCTGCCGTGCCGTCTCGGCCAGCGCCAGAGCATGTTCGCGCAAGGCGGCTTCCGCTCGCTTGCGCTCCGTGATCTCTGATACGAACACGCCGATGCCGATGACTTCCTGCGTCAGACGGCGAACCGGGTAATAACTGGAAACCCAATGACGCTCCTCGCCGGGCCTGGCATTCGTCTCGCCGCTCATTTCGACCTTCAGAACCGGTTCGCCCGCGAGCACC
>JBKPAI010000008.1:0-13940 GCA_046726355.1 Acidobacteriota bacterium
GGGTACTGCTGGCGTGAAGAACGTGGTCGACAAATTGACGATCGGCCCCAAGAAATAGGAGAACGCGTCAGCGCAGGGGCGGCTCGCGAGCCGCCCTCCCGTCACCCGCCCGCCCTTAATGTCACAGAGGACGGCTCAGAATGCCACCGCCCCGCCAACATGGACGCGGGTCGACGATCCGCGTCCATGTGCGACGACCAGGTCGAGCCGCATGAACGCCGCGGACATCCACAGCGTTCCGCCGTAGCCGCGCTTCAACGTCTGATCCGACAAGCCTGCTCCTTTGTCGTACGCGGTCCCGGCGTCCATGAACACGCTCACGCCCGCCTTGCCGACCTTGAGCGGCGACGTAAGCGGGACGATTATCTCAGCGGACGTCGCGAAGAGCGTGTCTCCCGCGGCCGTCCCGGCCGCGAAACCGCGCAAGTTGGACAGGCCGCCGAGGAGCGGCTTCAAATAGGGCGGCAGCGGGCGGTCCGAATCCTGCCTGAGCACGCGCACCTCCAGGATGGTCTGGCCGACGAGCCCCACGTAGCCGCGCCCCTCGAGATCGCTGCGCGTGAGGCCCGATCCCACGGACAGGCGCTCCAGCGCCGCCCTCGCGTACACAGCGTTGCGCGGCAGCATCGGATCCACACGTGTATCGAACACGATATCGGCGCCCGTGTGCCCGAACCGATCGGCCGCGTCCGCCAACGACGCGCGCTGCCAGCCGGCTTCGGCACCGGCCCTCAGGTTTCCGACAATCTCACGTTCGGCGCGGACCCGGACGCGCGTGCGGTCGTCGTCTTCGTCGTAGAACGGATTGATCCGGCGGCTCACCGACGCATCGGCGGAAATCCGGTGGACCGGCCCGCGCGCGATCGGCTTATCCAGCTCGATACCCGCCTTCTTCTCGCCGCCCCACGTCAGCGGAAATGAAACGCGGCTGCGCGCTCCCGCGAGGCCAGGGCGGGCGAGGCGCACGCCGTAGGTGAGGCCGTAGCCATCTTCGAGGGCGAGAATCGGCAACACCATCAGGTTCAACGGCGCGCGGCGGACGACGCGCACCGGATGGTCGGGATCGCCGGTGCGCTCCAGCCGTACCGGGCCGTCGTCCACGATGATGACGAGCAGGACTTGTGACGGATCGCCGATCGACGCAAAGCGCTTCAGGACCTGGACGTTCTGGAACCGCCTGCTCGCGCGCAGACGCGCCGCCACGTCGGCAACCGTCGTTTCTTCCACGATGGCGCCGATGCCGATGCCGGCGATCTGTCGGATCTCGTCGTCGCTCGTGATGGTGTTGCCGTGAACCTGGATGGCAGTGATGGTTTCAGGCGCCGCCCGGCCCGGCTGCGCGCGATACGAAGGCCCGGCTGCGGACACGATCGCCAGAGCCAGCAACAGGGCTGCCGACATGATCACCGTATCGTGATTTTTGTCGTGACGTCGGCGCGCCGGTAATCATGATACTGGATCGCGTAGTCCACATCGATCTGGCCAATCGCGAACGTCATGGCTGCCCGAATCGTGATCTCGCCCGGCAGCCACACCTCCGGAAACGGCTGGCCCATTGTCATGGTCGCGGCGAGCTCGTCGACGTGAACGAGCCACCGGCCGGGCAGAAACTCCATCGGCAGGTTCGTGAACGTGTATTTGACGATCTGGTGTGCGTTCGGCTCTATCCACAGGGTGACGAGCGCCACCTTGTTCATCAGCCGCTGGAACTGCGCGTCGTAGGCGCGATCGCGATCCGATGCGCCGTCGCGGCTGCGGCGGCGATCGGTGCCGCCGAACAGTCTTGTCGGGTAGTACTCGATCCTGAGCACTTCACGGCCATCGATCGTTTCGCGTCCGGCCAACGCGTATTTGCCCTCCTCGAACTTGAACCGCAGGAAGTAGGCCGACGAGATGAAGCCGGGTTGCCGTGTCTGTTTGAGAAGGCCGTCCAGCTCCGACCCCGCCGAGACAGGACGCTGGACGTCCGCAGGGTCGGCGTCCGATTCCTGGCCTGACCCACGTGCGTCGGAGTCGTGCGCCCGGTCCGGGGGGTCAGTGCGCCCCTGCCGACGCTCGCGCGCCTGTTGCCGTTTCAGGTAATCCGCTTCGAACTTCCGCCGCTCCGACTCGGCAATCGCCACGCCGTTGAACTTGACCGGACTGCGGACGAAGAAGCCGTCGCGGATGTACCAGGTGTACTCGCGGCGTTCGCCCCAGATTGGCGTCCGTCCTGGCCCGCGGACGTCAATCAGCTCTCGCTCGTCGAGCAGGTACTGCTGAAGCTTCTTCCAGTTCTGATCGCGCTCGGCCAGTACCTGGCGCATGAACGCGTCGAGATCGGTTCCGGCCGACGCGCGGACGGCGGCAACCGCGACGGCCATCCCGATGACAACGCGGAACACACGGCGAGCAGGGCGCACTGGATCAGGCGGAGGGCCGATCGAATAGAAACGCTTCGAGCATATCGGCCCGTGCCTTTTCGTCCGAAGCGATCACCTTGAGCAGGTCTGTGACCGACAGCATGCCGCGATAGCAGCCGGGCGGATCGAGCACCAGGAGATGGTAGATTCCGTTCTGCTCCATCAGCCGGAGACATTCGTCGAGCGGACGATCGGGAGTGACGGTCACGAGCGCGGTGCTCATGATCTCGCTCACACGCGTCCAGGCGGGGCACCTGTTTTCGGCTGCGACCTTGTCGGAGATATCGCTCTGAGAGACGACGCCCACGAGCGTTCCGGCGGCGTCGAGCACGCCGACCGAACGGACCTGGCGCTCCCGCAGGTACTCCGCCGCCTGAAGCACCGTCGCATCGTCGCGAATCGAGAACACTTCGGACCGACTCCCGATCAGATCGAGGACCTTCATGGAATGCTCCGCCATGATCTGAACGTGCCTCCAATGACCGACGACGAACGATCGACGACTAACGACGAATGACTAACGACCAACGACCGATGGCTACCGACTACACCGGTTTGATATTCACGTTCGTGTGAAAGAAGTTATCCGGATCGTACTTCGATTTCAGCGAGCGAAGTCTTGGATAGTTCGAGCCGTAGATCTCGGCGGCCGGATCGGGACCCTCGTCATTGTCCAGGTAGTTCACGTAGCGCGTCGGCGCAAAGTAGGGCTTGAGCGCCGAATACGTTGCGCGGCACCAATCCGTGCACGGTTGAGTGTCCCGGGGGGCGCTCCACTGCGAAGCAATCGCCACATTGAAGCCGTTCACGCGGAGGGTGCAGGCGGTATCTGAAACGGCGACCCGGCCGGCCGCGCCATGAAAGTGTTCCACGACTATCTGGCTCATGGGCGAAGGACACGCACTGAATCGATCGACGAGGACGCGAATCGCGTCGTCGTTGAGCTCGCTCAGGAATTGGGCCTTCCAGTAATTGAGCGTGCCTCTCGGAAACGCGGGGTCGAGCAGTGCGTTCTGCGTGCAATAAGGAATCGGCCCCATCTGGTCCATCACGGGCGGTCCAAATGCCTTGATTGACCCCACCGCCGCCTCGCCCTGCTGGAGGGTGCCGCAATGCGCCGCGACGATGCCGACAAGCTTGTGGCCCGAGCCGTCGGGCGCGGTCAGGAGGCCCGCCACCAGCATCAGCTCGTCTGGCGCTGACGCACAGGCGTCGCGGAAGAACTTGAGCACCTCGACGCCGCGCTGCAAAGGATGCGCAACGAGCCCGCCGGTAATGATCGGTCCGACCTGGTGCAGGTCGTACTCAAACGATGCGGCAATGCCGAAGTTGCCGCCGCCGCCCCGAATCGCCCAGAACAGATCGGGATTCTCGTCGGCGCTGGCCCGTACCACGCTGCCGTCGGCCAGCACCATTTCCGCCGATCGCACGTTGTCGAGCGCGAGCCCGTATTTCGGCATCAGCCACCCGAGCCCGCCGCCGAGCGTCAGACCGGCGATTCCAGTGCTTCCAACCACGCCTCCAGTGGTGGCCAGACCGTGAAGCTGTGTCTCGCGGTTGAATTCCTTCCACAGGACGCCGCCCTGCGCGCGCGCGGTGCGGTTACGGACATCGACGTGAATGCCCTTCATCGGCGCCAGGTCGATCATCAGTCCGTCGTCGATCGTGGCGCGGCCGGCGACGTTATGGCCCCCTCCGCGGACTGCGACCTCGAGGTTCAGCGTGCGCGCCAGCTTGACCGCGTCGGCGATGTCCGCGGTTCCTGAACATCGCGCGATGAGCGCCGGACGCTTGTCGACAAGGCCGTTATGGACGCGCCGCGCGTCATCGTAGCCGGTATCGGACGGTTTCAGCAGTTGACCGGTAAAAGCGGCCGCAAGCGGATTGGTATCGATCGCCGTGGACATGAACCCTCCGGGGAGAAGGGGAATCCTACCACGCTCGAGGTAGCTTGGCGTCAGGAGCGTGAACGGCGGAGCTCGGCCGGAGGCCGATCCTGCGCGGGAACCCGACGATGACCGGCGCGCACAGCGCGCCGTAGCGTCGGGCGAGGCAGGAGGGACCCGCAGCCGGGGCGCCGGGGGTCCCCGCGAGCGACCGAGCCGGGGTTCGATGCGGAGCCCGCGACAGGCGCGCGCAGCGCGCCCGCGAGGGAGCGGAGCGGGGCAGGGGGTCCCCGCGAGCGACCGAGCCGGGGTTCGGGGCAGAGCCCCGTCTAAATACGCCGCGCAGTCAGAACGAGGTCCGGATCGTGAACCGTCAGACGGACGGCGCGCCCGCCCTCGATGGCGAACCTGATTCGGACGCCCGGTGCGCCGGCTGGTGAAAACTCGCCGGGCGCACGCTGTGCGAGGCCGCGCCTGGTGGCGCTGATCCGCATGAAGCCGAGTTGACCCTTTGCGCCATCGATCAGGATCCGCTCGGTCGGGCCGTCGCCCCAGGCATAAGCGCCCACCAACGACTCGATCTCCTCGTCGGTCAGTGCACGGCCCTCGAGGCGCGTGTCGGCGCCGCCGATTTTTTCGAGGTGGGCGACTACTGCCTTCGCCCGCTCACCACCAGCCTTCGCGTGACCCAGCAAAGTGATGCCGTGCGGTCCCATGGTCCGTTGTACGCCCGGCGCCGCCGCGATGAATGCGGCAACCACGTCCAGCTGTCCCAGCATGGCCGCGGAGAAGATCGTCGGCCGCGCACCGTTTGCAATCAGGTACTCCGCAATGTCGCGGTTACCCGTGTGCGACGCTCCGCCCAGAGCGGTTTCCCAGTCGCCGAATCCCCAGTCCCAGGTCGCCAAGGCGAGCGTCGGCCGGCGATCCACGAGCTCCCTGAGCCGCTTCATATTGCCGTGGGCGACGGTCACCACCTCGCGCACGAGATCGGGATCCTGCGTCGGAAACGTTGCAGGGATTCCATCTGTTCCAGCGATTTGGGCCGGACCCGCCTGCGGCGTCGACCCGAAGGCGAGTTTGGGGACAACCGCGGCAGACCCGAACAGCAGAAACGATCGACGCGACGGCAGACGATTCATGAGCGCCTCCCTGAAAGTGGCTGTCAACTGCAGAGCTTCGGTCCGATCGAAGTCCGACTTCAGTCCGACCGGGCTCCGACCGAACCTCGACTTCAGTCCGACTGCATTCCAGCCGAACTTCGACCAGCTTCGACGGAGCTTCGACTTCTGACCGGCCAGACTCCGACCAATTCGACGTCTGAAAGCCGGGCGAGAGGATGCGCCGCGGGTGAGGATTCGATGAGGAACGTCTGCCGGAGGCGGTCAGGGCTGCAGGACCCGCGTCGCCACGGCGCCGGCGACGGCCTCAGCGACCTGACGATCCATCTGGGGGCGGTCCTCGGCGGATGGCTCGAACCGGCGGGCCCACAAGTGCGTCTGGTCCTTCACGCGAATCAGATGAGCGGTAATGCGCAACCGACCATCAATCTCCTGCACCTGCCCAAGAACGACGTGCCCGACATCAAGCGACGTGCCGATGACGCGCAGATCCCGGCGCTGCCGCGCTTCGCGGAGCACGGCGGCATTGCCGATCACGGCGAGCCGATCGGGATCTGCGGCCAGGCGCGCGACGGTTGCGTCCGTGAGGGATTGCGCCAGCCGATCGTAATCAGCATTCCCCGTCTCGTTGTCGAAGGGCACCACTGCCAGACGAAGAGGCGTGCCGCGAGCGGCAGGGTGCCGGCTGGCCATCAGCGCCCAGGCGAGCCCGGCCGCCACTGCGACCGCCATCGCGCCTATCAGCACGGAACGCCGGGACCTGCGGACGACCGTGTCCGCCGCGGCCGGTACCCTCACGGCCGCGATGAACCGGTAGCCGCGGCGCGGAAGTGTCTCGATGAATCGAGGCTCCGAGGCGGATTCGCCCAGGGCCGTCCTGATTTGCGCGATGCAATAGTTCAACCCGTGCTCGAAATCGACGAACGTTTCGCCTCCCCAGATCCGTTGCTGCAGCTCGGCGCGCGTCACGACGTCGCCGGCACGCTCGACCAGAACCGCCAGAACCCGCGCGGGCTGCGGCTCGAGCCGCACACACGCGGATCCCCGGCGCACTTCTCCCGAAACTGCGTCGAACTCGAACTCGCCGAACCCGATCACCCTGGAGCTCACCGGCTCACGACCGCTGAATGGTAGATTACACCGGCATGCGAATCGGCATCGATCTTGGCGGCAGCAAGATCGAAGGGATTGCGCTCGACGGCGAGGGCCGCGTCCGGTTCCGGCGGCGGATTTCGGCGCCGCGGGGCGACTACAGCAAGACGTTGAAAGCGATTGCCGATCTGGTCGGCGCCATCGAGAGCGAGCTCGGTGCACGCGGCACCGTGGGTGTCGGGATTCCCGGGACTATTTCTTCCGCGACCGGTCTCGTGAAGAATGCGAACTCGACGTGGCTGAACGGACGGGCGCTCGGCGACGACCTCCCGCGTCTTCTCGGCCGCCCGGTCCGATTTGCGAACGACGCCAACTGTTTTGCGCTCTCTGAGGCCGCCGACGGCGCCGCAGCAGGCGGGCGCGTCGTGTTCGGCGTGATCGTCGGGACCGGAACGGGCGGCGGCATCGTCGTGCACGGACGCGTGATCGAAGGCGCAAACGGCATCGGCGGCGAATGGGGACACAATCCGATGCCGGCGCCGCGCGCAGACGAATGGCCGGGACCGCCATGCTACTGCGGCCGTTCCGGCTGCATTGAGACGTTTCTGTCGGGCCCCGGGCTGGCGCGCGATTATGCCGACACGTCGCCTGCCGGTCCCGCTTCCGACGCACAGGCCGCGACAGCAACGCGGCCGGGCGACAGCGGATTGGCGGCCGGCAGGGCCAGCCGGTTGAACGCCCGGGAAATCGCCGCGCGTGCGGAGGCCGGCGAGCCGAGAGCGTCCGCGTGCCTCGCACGGTACGAGGACCGCATGGCCCGCGCCCTCGGGTCGATCATCAATGTTGTCGATCCAGACGTCATCGTCCTTGGCGGCGGCCTCTCGAACATCGGCCGGCTCTACGAATCGGTACCGCGCATCTGGTCGCAGTACATTTTTTCCGACGTGGTCACGACGCGCCTCGTTCGGGCGATACACGGCGATTCGAGCGGCGTCCGCGGTGCTGCCTGGCTGTGGAATGAGCATCCGCAGTAGCCCGTTATGCGGCTTGTTGTGTACTCGGGTCTAGTGGGTCGCGTAGGTCAGGTAGGTCGGGTCGGGTCGCATGGGTCCGGCCGCCCTACTTGGCCCACTCGACCTACCCGACCCACTCGACCTTCACCCAGCCGCATAACGGGCAAGGCGCGCAACGCGCGCCGCCCGCCGGAGCGGCCCGCCTTCGCGCCGCAGGCGCTACGGCGCGTCCGCCGTAGCTTTAGCGGAGGCGGAAGCGGGGCCTGCGGGGTTCCCGCGAGCGACGGCGTTGGGGGGCCCGGCGGGGCGAAGCCCCCCGGTCTCATTGGCGGCGCACGGCGCCGTGCGACCGCAGGACCGACCTCGTGGTTCTGACGGTCGGATACGTCGCCGTGGCGGCGTTGGCGTTTGCGGCGTTGAGCCTGAGCCCGCTCGACCTCATGACGTTCCCGGTGGTGGTAGCGCTGTGGACCGCGTATCTGTGGGTGTTTACGGCCAGTTCGATCCGGACGTTCTCGGTGATCCCGCGCTCGCCCCGGCGTGTCGCCGCCATCATGATCGGCTGCGGCCTGATTGCGATCGCCGCGCTGGCCGCATCACTGGTTATCGGCTCGCTGATCGCCGCCTCAGTGGCGCAAAAATGATAGCCAATGGCTTTCGCCTTCGGTGAACTTGCCGGTACTACCACGGAGGACGCGAAGGACGCGGAGGTTCAGTCCTGACGAGCCACGGGATTTTTCCTCCGTGTCCTCCGCGTCCTCTGCGGTGAGATTGCCCTTCCGCCCATTTTTACCGTGTCAGCATCCAGACGACGGTGAGGGCTGCCGCGGCGCCGGCGCTCTGCAGCCACAGCTCGACGCGCTCCTGGAGGAACAGCGTCCCCGCGCACAGCAGCACGGCTGCAACAGCGAGACATCGCCAGTACAAGTCTTCGTGCTCTTCCTGAAGACCCCGCGAGCCGGCCCGGCGGCGTGCTGCGTCGATAATTCTGTTGGCAATCTCGCGATCGCCCTCGCGATCGAGCTCGAGATAGTGGCCGCCGCCGGCATTCGCAATCATCGCGAGCGACGTCCGGTCGAGCGACGAGCGGATCCGCGGCTCCGGCGGCGGCGACCCGATGGCCGGCATCTTCTTCGGCGGCTCGGGAATCAGGCCGCCGATGGTCGTCCCCACGCCGACCACATACACCGGAATGTCCTTCCCGCGCGCAGCGCGCAGCGCGGTGGCCACCTCGCCGCTCCAGGCCTGACCGTCGCTGACGAGCACGAATGCTTTGGCGTTCGGATTCTTTCCGTACAGCTCCTCATCCTTCTCGATGACGCGCATGCCCCAGGCAATCCCCAGCTCGATGTTCGTGTCCCATGTCGTATCGTCTTCGAGCCGGAAGGGCGAGTCGCCGCTCAGGTGATCGAGAAAGAAGAAGAACGTATTCGGATCGGTCGTCAGCCGGACCTGCGGTGCCGCGATGTGCGCGAAGAGCGCCATGGCCACCCGATCGTCGCGCCAGGCGAGCGACTCGCCGAGCGTGCGCAGGAATTTCATCGATCGCTGCCAGCGGTTCCCGGAGACGTCCTTCGTCCGCATCGATGCGGATCCGTCTTGAAGGATGACCAGATCGACGCCGGCCGTGCGGACGACCGACACGGTGGCCGCCGGTCGCGCGAGGCCGAGGATGGCGAACGCGGCGGCGACGATCACGCACAGCCAGAACACCAGGCTGCCGAAGATCGGAAAACGCTCGCGTACCGGCAGCCTCCGGTGCTGTCTGAACCGGCGCGCGTCGCGCCGGCGCGCGCCGAACTGCCACACCCAAATCACCACCAGGGCCGCCGGGATGACGAGCAGCCACAAGAACTGCGGTTCACCGAAGCGCACGGTGTTGAGGTCGATGCCGGTCAGCATTGTTAAACGAAGGTCAGGTAGGTCGGGTCGGTCAAGTAGGTCGGGTGGGTCAGGTAGGTCGGCCGGCCAGGTGGGCCGGCTGCGGCAAGTGGATCGCGTGAGTCGACGAATCGAAGCGCGCCCTGCCCTCCCTGGCCTCCGTGCCCTACCCGCCCTCGTCTACCCCTTCCTCACTTTCGCGCCCCCCTTGCCCGCCTCCGGGTTGTCCTTCCGTTCCTCTCCGCGCTTCGGGATGACGATCTTGAACTGGCTCATGTCAGTGCCTTTGGGCGGAGCGCCCGGATTGCCGTGGAGCGTCGGACCCGAAGGCAAGTCCCGGGTCATGTCGCCCGCCGCCAGGCGCTGCGCATTCCGTCCGGCCTCGGCTTTGGCCGGTGACGTCCGCGACTTGGCGAGTGTGTCCCGCACCCGGACGGTATATTCGTAGTTGTAGGAGGCGTCGGCGCGCAGCGTGCCGCACGACGAGCCGGCTCGCGGCGATGCGGCGATGTTGTCTGTGCAGGCGACGTTCTTCAACACGTCCGCGTACGTCTTGACAGCACGGTCCAGGCGCCGCAGCATGTCGGCTCGATCCGCGGCTCGCTGGCTGGCCCGGAACTCCGCGTTCGCGCTCAGCAGCAGCAGTTGTGGATCCGTCTCAGTCAACGCACCGCTCGCATCCCGTTTGGGTCCGATCGCCGCGTACTCCGACCGCCAGTACTGCGCCAGTGCCCGCTCGTCACGCATGTCGGTCGCCAGCGCCTCTCCGAAACGCGGCAGCCGCCGCGACAGCCCGAGCGCCGCCTCCGCGTCATCGTCTTCATTGGTCGCGTCCGCAAGACGCAGGGTGGCGATCTGCTGATGCAGTTCGGCCAGGCGCCGCTCAGACTGGCCGGCCATCCACAGCGTGCCGCCGGCGAGCGCGAGCGCGACCGCAATCACCACAGGTCCAAGGACCGATTTCATCACGTTCTCCTGGCTTGGCGCAGTGCCCGTCGACACAACGGCCATTCATTTTTTTGCCGTCAAGGAAACTTTCGAAAATACGGAACCGTCAACTGCAGCAGCGCGGCACACAACCAGCACCCGACAGCAATCAGCGTGTAGCCGGCAAACCGCGGCTGCTCGGTGCTGTACCGCTTGATATCGACCCGGCCGGATGAGCGGCGATCGATGTCGCGGATGGCCACCATGATCGCCGATTCGTCCGACGCGGCGTAGAACTTCCCGCCGGTCGCCTCGACCGCCGGCTTCCAGATGTCGTCCGGCAGCACGCCGCCGAGCGCCTTGTTGTAGCTGGTGCGGACGAAATAGACCGGAATCCTGGTCTGAACCGCGCCGGAGAGAATCTCGGTCACGCTCTTGCCGTGAATCGTGACCTGGGTATCCTGGCCGTCGCTGAAGATCAGCATCAGGTTGCCGGCGGCCTCGAGAAAATCGAACGCGCGGAACAGCTCGACGCTCTCTTCGATGGCAAGCCCGATCGTTGTCCCTTGATCGGGAAACTTCATGAACTCGGTCCAGTCGCCGACGAGCGAGAGGCTCAGGAGAATGTTGTCGTAATCGGTGGTGAACGGGGTCACGACGTAGGCTTCGTCGCCGAATTCGACCAGGCCGATCAGATCGTGGTACTTGCCCGCGATGCGCTGCCGCATGAACGCTTCCGCGGCTGCGACGGTGGTAAAAAACGTCGCTTCGTTCGGCGCGTTCCGGTTCAGCGTCGCGGCCGGGAAGCGCGCCATCATGCTCGATGACGCATCGATCATCACGGCAATCCGGCGGCCGGGATAGGACACGTCCTGACGCGTGAACGTCGTATACGGATCGGCGAGCGCCACGGCGAAGAAGGGCAGGCCGGCCAGAAACAGCAACAGTGCACCGTGCCGGATCATCGAGACCCACGATGGCCTGGTCCACTGCAGGACCGCCGGCAGCGCGACCTGTGTGCGGCCCGCCTTGCGGCGCGTCGCCGTGCGCACGATCATCAGGCCCAGCGCCACGCCGATCAGCACGACCACCGTGAGCACCGCGGTGCCGCGGCGGGCGAAGAGCAGATCCGCCAGGCGCGTGTTGCGCCATTCGAACATCGTCTCGCGCAGGAGTGCGGCGATGTCGCTTACCGGGACCACGCGCGGCTCTCGACCTCAGGCATTGCACGCCCGCGCGACAGGCGCTTCATCAGCCAGGTCTGATCGATCTTCAGTTGCGTCAACGTGCGCGACGCCGCGGCCAGCGCATCGTCGAGGGCGGCATCGTCCACCCTCGGGTCCTTTCCGTACTGCGCGGCGGTGAAGCGCGTCAACGCCTGTTCGAGCGCCTCCAGCATGACCGCGCGTCGGGCCGGCGACGTATCGCGCGCGATCTCGTGGGCGATCGCCTGCGGCGTGACCGAGGCCGACACCGCAATCAGCCTTCGTTTCGGCCAGCCCGACCGTACTGTCAGCTGGCCAGCGATCAAGGGGCTGTCGCTTGCCGCCTGGTGGTCCGCGGCCGGCAATCGGCGACTGCCGAAGGGCGCCTGCTTGCTGGCGACTGATGACTGCGCGACCCGCCGGCCAATCGCGTACGCGCCTGCGATCCGCAGCGCACCCAGCGCTCGCGCGGCCAGCTCCGGCGTCCATCCTCCCGCTTCCCGGCCGTGCTGCACGGTCCGCAATTCGCGTCCCACCGCCCGCAGGATCGCACCGTCGGAAACCAGGCGGCTGCCTGCGGCCGACGGTCTGCGATAGCGGGCAACGAGCCGCAGCAGCGCGAGGAACGCCATCAGCCCCGCCAGCGCGAGCAGAATGCCACCGACGACCACCAGGACGCTGGCGCGGAACGATCGCCGATCAAGATCGGTGAACGTCTCGACCGTGCCGTCGCGAATGTCGCCCGCGTCGGCCGGGACCATCGACAGCACACGGATCGAGAGCGGAGGCAGCACGTAGGACTGGTCGCGGCCCTGGATGGCGGCGGCCTGACCGACCTGGCTCTGGACGTGGTAGGACAGCCGCGTCTCCGGCAGCGCCACGTCCTTTCCGAACAGGTTTTCCGCGATCAGCCTCAGCTGGTATTCGTACTGGAAGAACCGCCGCTGGTCGCTTCGCAGGTCCGGCGCGTGCGAGCTGCCGGCCGGCACGACCTCAAACGGCGCAAACTGCACAGCCGACGGCTCCAGCTTGGCCTGGTCCACAACGACCTTTGCCGCGTCGTTCTCGACCACCGCGCACGTCAGGATGACGGAAAACGGCTCGCCGGCCCGGACCGCCCCGGCGCTGCTGCGCCACCAGCAGCGGATGGGATCGGTTTCGACGTTCTGGGCCGCGGCCGGCATGACCGAGCCCAGTGCGGCGAGCACGCAGACGAGCCGTTTTACAGCCATGTTGTTCCGTGAACCTCCGCGTCCTCCGCGTCCGCCGTGGTAGCGCTACACTTTTCTCAGTCTTCGCTCGGCGATGAACTCGCTGAGCGCAATCGCCGTCTCGAGCTCGTTGACGCCGATCCGCAGCACGTCCAGATCGCGATCCTTGGCCATCCTCGCGACCTGGTCCTGCCACTCGCGCGTGCGCCGCGCCAGCGCCCGCATCGCGCCGCGCGACATGACCCGCGCGCGTCCGGTCTCGACGTCGAACGCCTCGATCCATCCGGCCGACACCGCCGGCAGCTCGAATGCAAACGCGCTGTCGATCAGGACGACGAAGACGTCATGCGTCGAGTTGAGCTGGGACAGCTCGTTGAGGACCTCGTCCGGATTGTCGAACAGGAAGTCCGAGATCACCGGCACGAGCGACGTCTTCCGCATGAAGCCGGCCAGCGTCATGCTGAGCGAGTCGGCGCGCTTCAGCGGCTGGAGCCCGGTCTCGAACTGATACGCTTCGAGGCAGTGAATCACCTGGTTCTTGCCGATGCGCGGACGGACGGCGGCGAGCTGCTCAAAGTCCGGCCCGAACGTGATCAGGCCGAACAGGTCCTGAAAGAACACGGCCGACATGCCAATCGTGCCGATCGAGCGGGCAATGGCCGCAGCAATCGGCACGCCGTCGATGCCGCACCGTGTCGACAGCGATCCGTCGGCGACCGCAATCACCGCGGCCGTGCTCGGCTGCTGAAAATCGCGAACCACCATCGGGCTGAAGTTGGTGAGCGTCGACTGCGGCCAGTCGACCTGGTTCAACCGGTCGCCGGGAAGCCAGTCGCGCAGGCCGACGAGATCGAAGCCGTGGCCGTGGAATACGCTGCGATGCTCGCCGATTGTGAACTCGCGCATCCGCCTGAGGATGAGGAGCTCGATCTCGGTCAGCTCAGCCAGATTGACGAACGGTTCGACGTCGGTTTCCCGGGTTCTCATCGGTTCACGATCTCACGTGGGGCTCCGCCCCACACCCCGGCTCGGTCGCTCGCGGGGCCCCTCCGCCCCGCTCCGCTCCCTCGCAGGCGCGCTGTGCGCGCCTAAGCCGTCAATGCAACTCTGCCACCACGGAGGACGCGGAGGACGCGGAGAGCCATTCCTGATTGCTCAACTGATTTTCCTCGATCATCTTGGAATACTTTGACGTGGTGTGC
>JBKPAI010000009.1:0-15883 GCA_046726355.1 Acidobacteriota bacterium
GCACGGCGTACTTGAAAGAGGAGTGCCGCTACTCGCTTGCGTTGAGGCTCCTGGACGAGACGGTCGAGGATGTGCGGTACGCCGGCCGCACGCTCGTCAAGAATCCAGGCTTCACGCTGGTTGCTGCCGCCAAGGTCGATCCGCTGGTTGCCTTGCGATGTGAGTAATGAGTCATGAGGATTCTCACCACGGAGGACGCGGAGGACGCGGAGGAACATCCTGCTCGTTTCTGACCGTCGACCGCGGTCGTCCCTCGACTTTGCTCGGATGACCCGAGCACTGAAAAATGTCGTGAACAACGTCGAAGGGCAGGATTGGCCCTCCGCGTCCTCCGTGGTTGCGTAGTGGACCATCATGCGGTGGACAGACGCACTCATCTCGCGATTCCGATCTCTGTTCCGGCGTGGCCGCGTGGAGCGGGAGCTCGACGCCGAGCTCGAATTCCATCTCCAGCAACAGATTGAAGAGCACCTTGCCCGCGGCATGGGCCGTGCGGAGGCGCGCCTGTCGGCGCTGCGTTCGCTGGGCGGCGTCACGTTGATCAGAGAACAGTGTCGCGATTCGCTCGGCGTGACCTGGCTCGACGACTTCCGCCGCGACGTGCGCTTTGCCGCACGGGCGCTGGTGAAGAGTCCCGGCTTCACAGCGGTGGCGATGCTGACGCTGGCGGTCGGTATCGGCGCGAACACGGTGTTCTTCACGCTCGTACGGTCGGTGCTGCTGAAGCCGCTGCCGTTTCCCGATGCCGACCGGCTGGTGATGCTGTTCGAATCGACCGCCAGGTTCCCGGCCAACATCGTTGCGGGCGGCGTCTTTCAGGAATGGCAGAAGCACGCCTCGAGCTTCGAGCAGATGGCAGTCTGGGGCGTGAGCGGCTACAACCTGTCCGGTCAGGCCGGCAATCTGCCCGAGAAGGTCGACGGCGCCAAATGTTCCTGGAACCTCTTCTCGACCCTTGGCGTGCAGCCGGCGTACGGCCGGTCATTCACTGCCGCCGATGACACTCCCGATGCCAGTCCGACGGCCATTCTGAGCTGGAATCTCTGGCAGCGGCACTTCGCCGGCGATCCCTCCATCGTCGGCCGGGAAATTTTTCTCGACGGCGGACCGTGGACTGTCATTGGCGTGATGCCGTCCTGGTTCGCCTATCCGGATCGAGAGGTTCAGATCTGGACGCCGGTTCGCCACGAGACCCGTCCGGCGGCCATGAACGCGCTCGGCGACCACCAGTTCCGGGTCGTCGCCCGGCTGCGGTCCGGCGCCACGCCGGCAGAGGGACTCAGTCAGATCGACACGATCATCAAACGCATCCACGCCGAGCACCCTGATCAGACAGTTGGCAGCGGCGCGAACATCCTCCCGCTCCTCGACCAGATCGTCTACGGCTACAAGACGCCGCTGTACGTGCTGCTGGCGGCGGCCGGTTGTTTCCTCCTGATTTCGTGTCTGAACGTCGCTGGTCTCCTGGTCGCGCGGTCGGCGGCGCGCCGCAAGGAGCTGGCCATCCGCAGTGCACTGGGAGGCAGCCGTGCGCGGCTGCTGCGCGAGCGGGTGACCGAGAGCGTGTTGTTGTGTGTTGCCGCCGGAGCGGCCGGTATCGTGGTTGCCTCCGCGGCGACTCGGTGGATCGCGCAGAGCGAGTGGATGGTGCAGCTGCGACAGGACATCCCCCGAGGCGAGACCGTCCAGATCGATGCCCTGGTCCTGGCGTTTGCCGCAGCCATCACGCTGCTCAGCGGCTGCGTGGTGGGCCTGCTGCCCGCACTTGGTCCGAGCGCCGGCACACGACTCCTCGAGACGTTGCAGGAATCATCGCGCGCGAACACCGGGGGCCACGGACGGGCACGCCTGCGCCGGCTCCTGCTTTCGCTCGAGATTGGACTGACCGTCGTACTGTTGATCGCAGCAGGCCTGCTGCTGAAAACGTATCAACGGCTGCGTACGGCCGACCTCGGCTGCGTGACCGAGAACGTGTTGACGATGCGCGTGACGCCGCCCAAGCCGCAATACGATGCGCAACGGCGGGTGGCGTTCTTCGCAGACCTGATCGAACGTGTGCGCAGCCTGCCCGGTGTGCGCGGCGCGGCCATGGTGACGACGCCTCCCGGTCAGGGATACGAGGGCGACAATCATGTGACCATCGTCGAGCATCCACCGCTGGCGAGGGACCAGTTCCAGGTGGCGCTCAGGCGAGGGGCCGATCCCGGCTACTTCGCCGCGATGCGCATTCCGCTTCTTCGCGGTCGGACGTTCTCCGATGACGAGCGGCTCGATCAAGCCAGGTCGGTAATCATCAGCGATCTCTTCGCGCGGCGCTTCCTTCCGGGCGAGGACCCGATTGGCAAACACCTGCGCATCAATGTCACGGGCCAGGACCTGGCCTACGAAATCGTCGGCGTGGTGGGCGACACGCGCTTCAGTATTTCCCGGGCGGTCGAGCCGATGATGTATTTCCCGCTTTATTCTGGGCTGTTCGGCAGGGCGACCATTGTGGTGACGTCGGCTCAGGATCCGAACGGCCTGGCGTTACCGATCCAGAAACTGGTGGCGCAGTTGGACGCGGATCTGCCGGTCTCGGACGTGCTGACGATGCAGCAGCTGATTGGTCAGTCGACGATCAATGCACGGTTCAATGCCGGCCTGGTGCTCGCGTTTGCCGCCCTCTCCCTCCTGCTCGCCTGCGTGGGAATCTACGGCGTGCTGTCGTATCTGGTGACGCAACGCACCGGTGAAATTGGCATTCGCGTCGCACTCGGCGCACAGCGTAGCGATGTGCTGCGGCTCGTACTGGTGGACGGCCTGCGCTCAGCCGGCATCGGACTGGCGCTCGGCCTGCTCGGCGGCGCGCTGGCCACGAGACTGATCGAGAGCGTCCTCTACGGCGTCCGCCCGCTCGACCCGCGAGTGTTCACGGCTGTGGCGTTGCTGCTCTCGATGGTTGCAGGCGCAGCGTGCCTGTTGCCTGCGTGGCGCGCATCTCGCCTGGATCCCGCGGCGGCGCTGCGCAAGGAATAGGTTATGGTTCTTCAATGTTGCCGCTGGACCGGTTGCTCCACCGCATCAAGTGGGATCCTGAGTTCGGAAAGGGTGAGTTCGCCCTCGGGTACTACGATCGAGTCCTGGCGGAAGAGACCGTCGTGCCGTTTGCATGCGTCACGTTCGACGGCGAACGGCCGGGCACCTTCACGTTCACCGATCCGGACGGCGTCGCACACCACATCCCGCTGCATCGGGTGCGCACGGTCTACAAGAACGGCGCGATGATATGGTCTCGCGGCCGTG
The DNA here is from genome assembly GCA_046726355.1 of Acidobacteriota bacterium. Lineage (GTDB taxonomy): Bacteria > Acidobacteriota > Vicinamibacteria > Vicinamibacterales > CAVVIG01 > QHWF01. The sequence goes on from JBKPAI010000009.1 coordinate 3,283, forward strand.
CCGATTGAGTGGGTGGCGCAACGAGCGATGCAGCAGGGGTGAGTGGGGACGCAGCCGGGACGGAGTCAAAAGGAGAACGATGCGAGCGGTGCGCGCGGTAGTGCTGGCATGTCTGACGGCGGCCTGCTCCGGGCCGGACGCGCCGACGCGCCAGCAACAGGTGCCTTCGGCGTCGACCTCGCCTCCGATTCGCGTGCTGATGCTCACGACGACGGCTGCATTTCGCCACGAATCCATCCCTGCCGCGCGGCAGACGATGACAGCCATTGCCGCCCAGGCAGGGGAGTTCACCGTCAGCGCGACGGAGGAGCTCGGCGAGCTCAACGCTGCGCGGCTGGCGAATGTCGACGTTCTGATGTTCGCGCTCACCAGCGGCGAGCTGCCGCTCGATGCCACGCACAAGAGTGCCGTCATGAGCTTCATCAACGAAGGTCGAGGCTTTATAGGCATTCACAGCGCCGCGGACACGCTGTACGAGTGGCCCGACTACGGGCGCCTCGTCGGGGCGTATTTCAAAGAGCATCCCTGGACCCAGGAGGCCGTGGTTTCGGTCGAAGATCGGTCGCATCCCGCATCCGTCGACCTCGGGCCGAGCATGCGCCTGCTCGAGGAGTTCTACACGTTCCGCAGCGATCCGCGGGCGACCGCGCATGTGCTGCTGACGCTCGATGCGGCCTCGGTGCAGGCGCAGGGTGATTTCCCGCTCGCTTGGACGCAGACCATCGGGCGCGGGCGCTCCTATTACAACGCGCTGGGCCACTTTGCGCAGACGTGGAGCGATCCGCGGTTTCAGACCATGCTGAAGAATGCGGTCCGGTGGGCCGCAGGGAGAACGGGCTGACTCTGCACCGATTCGATGTCTCCGGGAAGCTCGCCGTCAGAACGGCAGCTCACATGGACTGCGGCCGGGCATTGCAAGAAGCGGTCGTCGCCGGCTGGATACAGCGTCGCCTTCAACAAGGGCCCGGCTGAAGCCGGACACTACCGACCGAGCGGAGCCCCGTCTGGTCCACGCGGGAAGGACGGGTTGCGGCAACATTCTGCTGGCCCTCGCAACCCGAATTCTGCGAAGCTAGTCCTCAGAACACCAGCTCACAACCTGCGAACAAACCGGCCGGCGACCTTGTGGAGGGAACATCATGAGGATCCTCTCTCGATCGATCGTGTGCACGATTGCGGCAGCCCTCGCGGCGATGATGCCGACGCTCCTCGCCCAGACCACGGCGACTCCGTCTGCAGCGACGCAAGGACTCGACAAACTGAAATCGCTCGAGGGCGAATGGATCGACGCCGACGGCGTGTTCGGCCACAAGGGCGCCGTGGCAGTGACGTACCGCATCACGTCGGGCGGCAATACCGTGATCGAAACGTTTCCCGTCAACACCCCGTACGAGATGGTTACGGTCTACCACCTCGATGGCCCGGATCTCGTGCTCACGCATTTCTGCTCGAGCGGCAACCAGCCACGCATGCGATCGAAGGGCCTGGACGGGAATACGCTCTCGTTCGCGTTCGACGGCGGCGCCAACATCGATCCCGCCACGACGAGCCATATGCATTCGACAAAGATCGAGTTCATGACCGCCGATGAGATTCGCAGCACATGGCACAACTGGAAAAATGGCAAGCCGGATGAGCACGGCGCTGCCTTTCGGATCGTCAGGAAGAAATGAGCCCCGTCGTCGTCAGCCTCCGGCGCACCTGGCACAGGGGTCCGGCTGAAGCCGGACATTACCACTGAGCCCGAGCCCCGTCTGGTAATGTCCGCTTCATTCGGCCGCTGGACCCTCTCTGCTTGGTCGCATCACTAGGAACGCTTTTCGGGAGCGGCCGCTTCGCGCTCGCCCGCGTCATCGCGTCATGGTGGTCCGGTTGGCTGTCGCACCGCCGGCGAGCGTGTTCATCTTGTCGTCAACATCAACGATTGCGGCCGAGACGGGAGCGCAAAAACACGTCGGGCGGACCCGGCGGTCCGCCCTGTGTGTGAGGCCTTGGTATGAGAGCCCGCTTCAGGTGGTCGCGGCCTGCGGACCGCCGCGAATGGCGCGCTTCACCAGGTTCCGCATCAGCGGCACCTTGTATCCGTTGTACCGCAGCGTAACAGCGCCATCGACAGCCATCCGGCCGGCCATGTCTGCCGTCTGTTCGTCACGGGGCTTCCCGACAACCGCGGCCTCGACGTTGGCAAGCCGCTTCGGCCGTGCCGCGACGGCGCCGACGACGAGGCGCGCGCCGTCGATCCGGCCGTTCGAGAACTTGATCGCCGAGGCGACGTTCACGAGCGGGAAGTCCCACACCTGCCGGTCGCGGACCTTCTCGAAATAGAACTGCGCGCCTGCCCACGTGGCCGGAATGCGGATGGACGTCAGCAGGTCGCCGGGTTCGAGCGCGGTCATCCGCGTGATGTCGATGCCTGGTCCGACGAAGTAATGCTCGGCATCGATCACCCGTTCGCCGCGCGCGCTGCGGACGATCATCTGCGCGTCGAGCGCGACGAGCGCCGGCGCCGTGTCCGACGGACTCACCGCGACACAGCGGTCGGCATCGAGAATAGCGTGTTCGCGGTTGATCGCCGTGGGCGTGTCCGCGTAGCAGATGTTGCCGCCGGCGCGGTAGCAGTTCCAGCCGCCGCGGTAGTACCAGCATCGCGTGTCCTGTGACACGTTGCCGCCAATCGTGCCCTGATTGCGGATCTGCGGCGACGCGACCAGCTCCGCCGCCTCGGCGAGCAGGCCGAAGCGGTCGCGGACGACGGGATGGCGCGCCACCTGGGTGAGCGGCGTCATCGCACCAATCTCGATGCCGCCGTTTGCGTCGCGGATGCCTACGAGTTCCGGGATCCGGCTGAGATCGATCACATAGCGCGGCCTCTTCAGCCGATCCTTCAGCCAATCCATGCTGTCGAGACCGCCGGCCAGCACCCAGTATTCGTCGCGGTACCTGTCAACCAGCCGCACCGCATCGTCGACCGATGTGGGCTGGAACAGCTCGAACGCCGGCAGAACGTCGCGAATGACCGCCATAATGCCTCGCTCTAATTGCTGATTGCTGATTGCTGATTGCTGATTGTTGATTGCTGATTGTTGATTGCTGATTGTTGATTGTTAATTGCTGATTACCACTGCTGATTGCTGCTTGAATGTTCCAATCAGCAATCAATCAGCAATCGACAATCAGCAATCAAAAATCTCACGACTTATATATTTGCCGTCATCGGCTCTTGCATCGGCTTGCCCGCATCCAGCGCGGCCATGAGCGTGTCCGGCAGCACCGGCGCACGGCGGAACATGTCGTCGCCGACGGCGTCGGCAATTGCGTTCAGCACCGCACAGCACCCGGCCGCCACCGGCGGCTCGCCAATGCCGCGCGCGCCGACCGGCGTCTCCGGATCCGCAATGTTCACCGCATCCCAGGCCATCTTCTGCGGCGCATCGAGGATCGTCGGCGGCTTGTTGTGATGGAACCGCTTGGCGAGCGGCAGCCCGTAATGCTGGTCGTAGGCCCAGTGCTGGCCAATTGCATGCCCGATGCCGAGCATCGAGCGGCCGAGCACCTGGCCGCCGAGCGCGTGCGGATGGATCACCGTGCCCACGTCGGCCACGGCCACGTAGTCGATGATCTGGTACTTGCCCGTCTCGACGTCGACCTCGACTTCCGCGAAGGCGCTGACAAAGGAGTGCGTCGATCCGTCGCGGGGATACTCGTCGCGCGCGACGCCCATCAGGCCTTGACCGGCGAGCGCCGTGGCCGAAGTCTTCGTGACCGCGTTGATTTTGTCCGGGAGCTCGTGGCCGTCGAACCTGCCTCCAAGCTCGATCGCCTTCTGCGCCGCCTGCGCCAGCGTCATGCTGCCGCCGGGCCCGGACACGCGCTCGTTGGCGACGGTGTACGCCGACGGGCTGCCGCCGAGCGCATGCGCGGCGATCTCCTGCAGCTTCTTGATCGCATCGGTTGCGGCGGCGTGAGCCGCACGCGTGTGCGCGTGCAACGTCTGGCTGCCGCCGGACACGCAGCTCCACGGCAGGTTCTTTCCGGTGTGGCCCCACGTGAGCTCGACTTTCTCCCACGGCATGCCGACCATTTCGGCCGCCACGCGATGGCTGTCGCTCATCGACTCGGTGCCGAGATTGCCGATGCCCGACTGGATGTACATGCGGCCATCCGGCTTGATGACGAAGAGGCCGTCATAGCCGGTGGACCCGGCGACGAAGACGCTCGTCGCCACGCCGTAGCCGCGGACCTTCGAGCCCTGTCGCTTGCCGCCCTGCGCCTTGCGTTCGTTCCACCGGAACATCTCCGCGCCGCGATCGAGGGTCTCCTTGACGAACGCGCTGGTCGCATAGGTGCGCTGCCCGCGCGGGTTCGCCGGCCCGAATTTCGCCTTGCCCTCGGGCGCGTTGAGGCGGTGAATGGCGACCTGGTCGACGCCAAGCTTGCGTGCCGCCTTCGCGAGAACGGGTTCCATCAGCACGATGCCCTGCATGCCGCCGGGCTGACTCTGCGCCCGCCGCGGCGGCGTGTTGGTCAGCACCGTGACGCCGCGCCACCGCATCGCCTCCGGCTGATACAGCAGCGAAACCATGCGGCCGGACATGCCCGCATCCCCCTGCGGCTCGTACGGCCCGTTCTCGCTGATGACGAACATGTCGAGGGCGGTGATGCGGCCGTCCTTGGCGAACCCCACCTTCATCCGGCCGTGCAGAGCCGGTCTGGCGCCGCCGATGCCGTACTCGGTCTCGATGTCGATGCGCATCATCACCGGCGCGTTCAGCTTCTTCGACAAAAGCGCTGGAATCACCGCGGAGATCGTACCCGTCGCCTTGCTCCCGAATCCGCCGCCGGTGTACTCGCTGATCAGGACGATGTCTTTTGGATCCAGGTGGAGCCAGCGCGACACCGATCCGACGGTCTGCACGACGCTCTGCGTCGAGCAGTGGATGAACAGCTTGCCGTTCTGCCAGTACGCCATCGCGGTGCGCGGCTCGAGCGTCTGGTGGCTCGTGTTCGGAGTGACGAACGTCTCGTCGAGGACCAGCGCCGCGTTCTTGAACCCCGCATCGAGATCGCCGTACGACCATTCGTCAGGCGTCTTGCCCATCGGCAGCCGCCCCTGGTCGTACTCGGCGAACTCAGCCGCCGTCCATTTCAGCTCTTCGATCGCGGGCGGCGTTGGCGGCTGGCCCTGCGCGGGCGGCTTCGGCCGCCCCCAGATGTTGCCTTCGAGCCGCGCGTTCGGCCCGCCTGGCCGCAGGGTCACGAGCGGATCGACAACGAAGGGCAGCGGCTCCCACTCGATTTCGATCTTCTCGATCGCTTCGGCCGCGGTGAGCTCGTCGACCGCGGCGACCGCGAGGACCGGCTCGCCCTGATACAACGGCTCGCTGGCGAGCGCCCTCTCGCCTTTGGTGTTGGCGGGAATCCGCAGGCCGAGGTCTGTGACCACATCGGCGGGCGCGGGGAGCTCGTCGGCGGTGAGAATGCCTTTCACGCCCGGCATCGCCAGCGCCTTGCTCGTGTCGAGGCGCTTGATGCGGCCGTGCGGCAGCGGGCTGAGCAGCAGCTTGCAGAACAGCATGCCGTCGGCACGAAAGTCCTCGGCGTACTTCGCCTGCCCCGTCACCTTGGCGACGAGATCAGGCGTCGGGTAGTCGTGGCCGATCAACTTGTTCGCCATGACATCAGCCTCGCATCAACTCGGCACCGCGCATCAGCGCGGTGAGAATCTTGTCGTAATCCTGGCAGCGGCACAGATTGCCGGAGACGCCGTGTGCGAGCTCCTGCCGCGTCGGATTGGGGTTGGTCTTCAGATAGCCGGTGGCCGCCATCACGAATCCGGGCATGCAGAACGCGCACTGGAAGCCCTGCTCGTCGACCACGCCCTGCTGCACCGGACTGAGCTTGCCTGTGACCGGATCGGCGAGCCCTTCGATCGTGACGATCTTCTTTCCGCGCGCGCGATGGGTGAGGAACGAGCACGAGTAGTGCGGCACGTCGTCGACGAGCACGGTGCAGGCCCCGCACTCGGCGCGATCGCATCCGATCTTCGTGCCGGTGAGCCCGAGCTTGTAGCGCAGCGTCATCGCCAGCGTTTCCTGCGGCATCACATCGATGCGGCGGTCCTGGCCGTTGACGTTGAGCGTGATCAGCCGCTCGACCGCGCCCGCTGCCGACGGCTGCCCGTGCAGCGTCGTCGTGCGGAACAGATACGCCGACGAAGAGGCCACGGCGCCCGCGGCGATCACACCTTTAATAAAGTTGCGTCGGGTAACGTTCTGAGGCGTGTCTTCGGTCATCGTTCTAAACCCCCAGCACAGGAGAGCCCTTCAGGGACATGACCGACCGAACAGATGAGATCCCTAAGGTTATCACAGTGCGGCTCGATTGTGCCTGATGGATAAGGCGCGAGCAGCGGCCATTACCTCAGCATTCGAACATGCACGCACCATACCCGAGCATGCACGCACCATACCCGAGCCGGACCGGTGAACGACAAGCCGCCGACCTGTCGCGGTCCGCGCTGAAGGCGCCGCGAGCTTCATTCGTACCTGAGCGCCTGCGTCGGGTCGACGCGCGTGGCACGGCGCACGGGCACGTAACAGGCTGCCAGCCCGACCGCCACGAACAGCACGGTTGTCGTGGTGAAGGTGACCGGATCAAGTGGCGCGATACCGAACAGGAAGCTCGCGAGCACGCGGCTGATGGCGGCCGCGACAATCAGCCCGATCGCGGAGCCGATGAGCGTAGACGACAACCCCTCGCGCAGCACCATGCTGGTGATGTCCCGCCGCTGCGCGCCCAGCGCGATCCTGATCCCGATCTCACGGGTCCGCCGCGTCACTGCGTAGGCCGTGACGCCGTAAATACCGATTCCCGCCAGCATCAGTCCAACGACGCCGAGAATGCCGGACACCGAGGCGATGACGCGCTGCGGCATCAGGCCGAGTGCGACGGAGTCCTCGAGCGTCTGCGCCGTCATGATCGGCAGGTTGGGGCTCATCGACATCAGCAGCACCCGGAGCCGGTCCGCGATGCGCTCGCCGCTCCGGGTGCGCGCGACAATCGTCAGGTTCGACACGTACTGCTGCTGGAGCGGCACATACACGCACGCACCTGCGACACCGTCGAGGAGGCTGCTCGACTGCACGTCGCGCGCGACGCCGATCACGAGCAGGGCACGCGTCGGATCCGTCGGCCCCTGCGGGCCGGCGGTCGGCTGCAAGACGTACTTGCCCACCGCATCCTGTCGCGGCCAGAACTGCCGCGCCGTCGACTCCGTCACAATGGCCACCGGCTGCGTGCCATCGCGGTCGGCGATGGTGAAGTCCCGGCCTCCCACGAGTGGAACCCGGAGCGTCGCGAAGTAGCCCGGCTCCACGACGTTCCAATCGACGACGAAAAAGCGTCCGTTCGGAGGGGTGACGCCGGGAACCATCAGCGCCTCACGCCTGACCTCGAAGCCTCCCGGCACGGTGGTCGCAATCGTCGCGGCCTGGACGTCCGTGAGCGCCCGCACACGATCGATCAACTCTCGAGCGAATCGCGGTCCGGTGGTCTTTGAATATCCAGCCTGCGCCAGGTCCACCGAGGCGAGCTCGACGCCACGTGAATCGAAACCCGGATCGATCCAGGCCGCCCGCACCAGTGCGCGCGTGAACAAGCCGGCGCCGACGATCAGGACGATGCTGCACGCAATCTGGCCGATGACGAAGGCGTGTCGAAGGCGCAAACGACCGGCCATGCCGGTGTCGTTGCGCAGCCCGGCGACGAGCGCGGCTTTCGATGCGTCGAGAGCGGGCGCGAGGCCCGACAAGAGGGCCGCTACGAGAGACAGGCCCGCCGTGTAGCCGATCACGCGGCGATCAAGCGTCAGCGTCAGATCGACAGGAAATGGCAGCGCCGGCAGGAGCGAGGCCATCGCTGATGTTGCCACGGTGGCGAGCACCAGGCCCGTCCCGCCGCCGAGCGCGAACAACAGGACCGTTTCGGCGAGCAGCTGCCGGACCAGCCGCGCGCGGCCGGCGCCGATTGCGAGCCGCAGCGCCATCTCCTGGCGCCTGGCGGACGCGCGCGCCAGCAGTACGCCGGCGACGTTCGTGCACGCGATGATCAGCACGAACGCCACGATCACCATGAGAAGCGCGACGAAGGCGACCATCGGTCCGGCATTCCCTGGAACCGGCGATGCCGGCAGCAGTCGCCACCGCGTCTCTTGATTCTGTTCGGAGTACGCCCGTTCCAGCGTCCGGCCGATCGCGTCCATCTCGGCGGCCGCCTCCGTCACCGACACTCCCGGTTTCAACCGCCCGCCAGTCATCAACCAATCAGCCGCGCGGTCGGTGAGGGCCGCCGCCCCTCGGGAAGTCACGGCCGACATCATGGTCATGGGCACCCACACATCCACGGCGCGGACGCCGGTGCCGTGAAATCCCTCCGATGCGACGCCGACGACGGTGAACGGCTGTCCATTGAGCCTCACCGTCCGGCCGATGACAGCGGGATCACTGTTGAAGCGCCGGGTCCAGGATCGGTGACTCAATACGGCCACCGCGCTTGCTCCCGGCTGATTGCTGTCGACGCTGCCGAACAGCCGCCCGGCGGCGGGCCTGGCGCCGAGCACGGCGAAGTAGTTGACGCTCACAATGCTGGCGAATACGTGCTCGATGGCACTGTCGCGGCCGAGACTCACTGCCTGAGGGAATCGCGAATACGCGTAGACACCGTCGAGCGTGGTGGCACGCTCACGAATGTCGAGATAGTTGGGGTACGAGGTCGGACCGAAGCCGCCAGGAACCCGGCTGCTGCCGATGTCGACGAGTCGATCGGTTTCGAACACGCCAGCAGGCGGCTGGAACAGCAGCGCGTTCGCCAGGGTGAAGATCGTGGTGTTCGCGCCAATGCCGATGGCGAGCGAGAGCGTGGCGGTGATCGTAAAGACCGGATTGCGTCGCAGCAGCCGTCCCGCGTGCCGCAAATCCCGCCCGGCATCGTCGAGCCATCGGAACGACCGCGCGTCGCGATGGCGCTGTTTTGTCTGCTCGATGCCGCCGAAGGCGCGCCGGGCCGCGAGGCGCGCCTCGTCACGCGTCATCCCGCGGCGCTCGAGCTCGTCCTGCATCAGCGCGAGGTGGGCGGTTATCTCACGCGTCAGCTCCGGCTCCGGCCGCCCGGGGCGGACGACATTGAGGAGCCGCAGCAACACTCGCCGCATTCGCGACCTCATCTCTGCACCTCCCGCAGGCGAGCACGGCCTCCACTTGCCGTTCAAGCGGACAGGCCAACGATGGCACGTGCTGCACTAGAATGTCAAGTGGAGCAAACCCGGACATCCAGCTCTCAAACGCCGGGCAAGGTGTGCGCAAGGTGAAGCCGCTGACCGGCGAGTTCGTGCTCGGACGATGCGTGCAGCTGCTGCGGGGAAAACTCAGGGAACTGACGGTCCGATCCAGACCCCTTGTCGCGCAAGCCTGCAGGGCGTGTCAATCAATCGGCCGGCGGCCTTCCGGTAGCGCAGGCCTTTCAGGCCTGCATCACGGCCGCCGGGCAGCCCTTGAAGGGCTGCGCTACAGATGATTTCTGGACACGCCCTGAGACGTGCGCTCACGATCGCGCGGCTCAGGCGATGATTTGCTTGATCGGCACCCCGTACACATCCGTCAGCCGCATGTTGCGGCCGTTGAACTTGTAGGTGAGCTTCGTGTGATCGAGGCCCAGCAAATGCAGAATGGTCGCGTGCAGATCGTGGTAGGAGACCGGCTGCTCCGCCGCCTTGTAGCCGAATTCGTCGCTGGCGCCGATGACCTGGCCGCCCTTGATTCCAGCTCCAGCCATCCAGATCGTCATCGCGCCGGGATTATGATCGCGGCCGACACCCCGCTGTGAGATCGGCATCCGGCCGAACTCACCGTGCCAGATCACCAGCGTCCGGTCGAGCAGCCCCCGCGCCTTCAGATCGGTCAGCAATCCTGCAATTGGACGATCCGATTCGGCGGCGTGCTGCGAGTGGTTCGCCTTCACATCACCGTGTGCGTCCCAGGTGTCGACGTTCTGGTTGCCCATCCCGCCGTGGAAGAGTTGAACGAACCGCACGCCGTGTTCGACCAGGCGCCGGGCCATCAGGCATTGCCGGCCGAACGGCTCGGTGATCTTGTCGTCCAGCCCGTACAACTTCCGCGTCGCGTCGGATTCCCGGGTGACGTCGAGGGCTTCGGGGGCGCATCCTTGCATCCGGAACGCGAGCTCGTACGAGGAGATGCGCGCGGCCAGGTCCGAGTTGCCCGGGTACTGCTGCATGTCGATCTCGTTCAGCTTCGCCAGCAGATCGAGACGCGCGCGCTGCTGCTCGGGGGCCACGCTCGCCGGCGGCCTGAGGTCGACGATCGGATCGCCGGTCGCGCGGAACAGCGTGCCCTGATACGACGCCGGCAGGAACCCGGAGCTCCAGTCGGTGACGCCGCCGATCGGTCCGCCGCGCCCGTCGTGAATCACCACGTACGCCGGCAGGCTCGTATTTTCCGAGCCCAGGCCGTACGTGACCCACGAGCCCAGGCTCGGAAACCCCATGCGCGTCTGTCCCATCTGCATTTCGTAGGTGGCCTGGACGTGATCGTTGGACTGGCCGTACACCGACCGCACGAACGCAATCTCGTCGACGAGGCTGCCGATGGCAGGAAAGATTTCGGACACCTCGATGCCTGATTGGCCGAACTTCTTGAACGCAAACGGGCTCGGCATCAACGGGCCCGGATGGCCCTGACGGACGATGACGTCGCCGCCGACCTTGCCGTCGAGCGGCTGGCCCGCGTATCTGGTCAGCGCGGGCTTCGGATCGAACGTATCGACGGCACTGACGCCGCCGCTCATGAACAGGGAAATCACCGCGGTCGCGCGCGGGTTGAAGTGCGGCGGCTTCGGCGCGTACGGGTTGAACCCGATCGGCGCGGCTGCGCACGCGCTGGTGTCGGCGGCTTCCGCGGCCAGCAGCTGATCCCGATCGAGCAGGTACGCCAGCGCCAACCCGCTCACACCGCCGCCGGAGCGAAAGAGAAAATCACGTCTCGACCAGCACGTCTGGCATCGCTTCATGACGTCACCTGATGTAGGCGAACTCGTTCAGGTTGAACAGCACGTCGGTCAGATCGACGAGCGACCGGGTCTTGATCGATTCCAGCGCGACCTTCAATTCGGTGTCGGTCGGCGGCCGCGTCAGGGCAATCCGATACGCGAGATCGATCTGACGGGCCGGATCGCCGCCCGCCTCCTTCTTGACGCGGTCGGCAAACAGCTCCGCCTGCCGCAGCACGAACGGATCGTTGAGCAGCATCAGCGCCTGCGTCGGGACCGTCGACACGTTCCGGGCGCCGGCGGTGATGTTCTGTTCGGGCAAATCGAACACCTGGAACATCGGAAACACGAGCCCGCGGCGGCGATAGACATAGACGCTGCGGCGCCACGAAGCGGGTCCTTCCTCGTCGTTCTTCCAGATGCCCGTGCTCACCGACGCGAGCAGCTCCTTGGGCAGCGGCGGAAACACCGGCGGGCCGCCGACGGTGAGGTTGATCGCGCCGCCGGCGGCGAGAATGCTGTCGCGCACGATCTCGGCATCCAGTCGCTGCGCGCGGAACCGCCACAGATACTGGTTCTGCGGATCCTTCTCGCGGTCAGTCGCAGCGTCATAAGCCGAAGCCATCTGGTACGCCGCCGACGTCATGATCAGCCGGTGCATCTGCTTGATGCTCCAGCCCCGGTTGATGAACTCCACCGCCAGATAGTCGAGGAGCTCCGGGTGCGTCGGCGGATCGCCCATCTTGCCGAAGTTGTCCAGCGTCGCGACGATGCCGCGGCCGAAGTGATGGTGCCAGATGCGGTTGACGATCACGCGCGCCGTGAGCGGATTCTGCGGCGACGCGAGCCATTCGGCCAGGGCGCGCCGGCGTCCTGACGTGCGGCCGTCGGCCGGCGGGATCTCGGCCGGCGGATTTCCGTACGTCGCCGCGGTGACGAACCCGGGCTTCATGAGCGGGCCCTTCGAGTTGGGGTCGCCGCGGATCAGCAAGTGAGACGGCGGCGCTTCATAGCGGCCCGGGCCGGTATGGAGAAAACTGCCCGAGGCCACGTCCGTGATTCGACACTTGGGACAGCCGATCACCTCGTCGCCCGCGCCGTCCGGTGCGAATCGATAGTCGCCATCGGTGACGATCTCGGCCATCGGGATCGGCTTCGGCTTCTCCTTGTCGAGCGCCGCGATCTCGTCGGTCAGCGCCTTCTTTTTCGCCGCCTCTTCCGGCGTGAGCACCTTGTCGACGGCACGGCCCACGTTCACCTGTTCGATGACCTGCTGTGCCAGCAGCTGCTCACCCGGCGTTCGCTCGCTTTCAGGCTTCGCGATCGCCTTCTGCACGTTCTCGGGGAACTGTCTGTACGCCTCTTGCCTCAATCTCTCCTGATACGGGGCTTCGATCTTCTTGATCTCGGCCTTCAGCGCAGCCTGCCGCCTTTCGACGTCTTTCAACGCTTTCTCGTACGCGTCGGCCTCTGCGCGCGGCGCCAGCGGATACGTCGTTTCGACGTAGCCGAAGAAGGTCGTCACGAGACTGTAGTAATC
>JBKPAI010000010.1:0-21506 GCA_046726355.1 Acidobacteriota bacterium
CTCGAGAGGCCGGAAGCGATCCCCATCCCTCTGCGGCTCCGCTTTCAGACCGTACTGCCAGACGCCGATGAGTCGATTGTTCTTCGAGAGCTGCCACGACACCTTCCCGTTGTACTGGGTCAGCAGCGTGTTGTAATCGTCCGCGATCGGCTCGTCGCCGGTCAGGTACCGCCCGTCGGGGCCGGGCCCGGACACAAGACCCAGGACAGAGCCGTTGCGATGCTGCCGGCTGATCCCGCCGTAGAACCACAGCTTGTTGCGGACGATGCGGCCGCCCAGGTCGGCGGCGGCGAAGTAGTGGTAGTTCAGGTTCTCCGTGTTGCCGATCCCCTGAGCGATCAATTCCGGCGTGAGGTTGGTGCTCTGGGTCTGCTTCCCCTGGTACGACGCTTCGTACTGGCCGTGGAACTCGTTGCCACCAGACTTGAGGACGGCAATCATGTGAAGTCCCGGCGTGCCGACTTCGGCACTGGTACCCGAGGTCACGGTCTGGACTTCTTCCATGCCGGCGTAGTTGAAATAGACCGCGGTGTTCGCGTCCGAGCCGGTCGTGATGTTGATCCCCTCGACCTGAATCTTAGGCGTGGCCTCGACACCGTACGTGGACATCGCAGGACGCTGGGCCATCTGGCTGCCGCCAACATCGGGCGCTCCGGCGCGCGTGACCCCGGGGGCCATTTCGACGACCGACTGCATGTCGCGGCCACGCGGGATCTCCTCGAGAACTTCGCTGGTAAACGTCGCCGCCGTCGAAGTGGACGTGAAATCCACCACGGGACTTTGCCCGCTGACCGTCACCGACTCCTCAATCCCGCCGACTCCCATCGTCGCATCCACTCGGGCGGTGAATCCGATTGTGATCCGCAGGTCCTCACGAACGAATGAACGGAATCCCGATAGCGCGAAGGCGAGCCGGTACGTCCCTGCTGGCAGCTCCGTGAAGCGGTAGGTGCCTTCCGCTTCAGTCACCGTCACCCGCTCCTTTGTCTGCAACTGTGGGCTCGTCAGCGTCACGGTGACGCCCGGCAACGCCGCACCGGTCTCATCAGTTGCAGTGCCGTGAATCGTGCTCGATGCGGCGGCTTGGGCCCACGCCGTGGGAGCCCCCCCGACGCTGAATGCCGTCGCCATGAGAAGCGTTAACGTCCAAGCCGCCGATGGAGATTGTCGATGCATACGCCCTCTTCTTCTGAACCGGCAGGGAGTTTCCCCAGGTACTGCCGGGGAAGGCAGTCCTTTGACGTGTCCGGGTGTGTGCACATCGCCGACACGTTCCGTGCGCGGCCAAGCCCACAAACTGTGTGACGTGGACAAGAGTCTGAACCAGTCGGTATGGGACTGCAACTACCACGTAGTGTTCATCCACAGACGGGCGAGGCCGTTGTTTTCATCGAGCAAGGATGCTCGCGTGGGGCGCGCAGACCGTGTCCGCGAGAGCCGGCGCGAAGGTTGCGTCCTGCCGCCCCACCCGACGTCGACAAGCCGCGCGGTGCCGGGAGCGCAGACACTGCCGCGGCGATGGAAACGCGCTATCTGGATGTGCTGCGTCGCGAGCGGACGTTGGTCGCCGAGCGACCAATGGAACAACATTGTCCTGCTCGAGCGCGGAGGCATTTCCGGACGGACGCACGGTCAACGAAGCGCTCCGAGCGTTCGTCACGGTTGCACGAAGTCAGACGTTCGCTGCGTCCGCGGGCGTCGAAAAGGGACTGGCCGTGCGCGTCGAGCAATGACCGCCAAGGCGAGGCGTAGAGCACAATCGGCAACAAGATCGCGCCGTCGCGTCAGGAACGTTACGTCGCGTCCGTGACGACCAGTCCTTTGACCTCGGTCTGAGGCTCGTTCGGATACGGGAAGAAAAGCTGGTTGCCGTCGAGATCCTCGATCACCAGCAGCTTGTAGCCCCAGCGGCCGTCCTTGATCGCCACGCCGCGGGCGTCGAGCTCGGCACGCAACGCATCGACTGCCGCGACCTCGGCCTCGTGCGTCGCCGGCTCGACGTTCAGGGAAATGAACATCAGGCCCTTGCCGGCCTTCTCCGGCCACTCGTCGGAGAGGATCAGAGCGCAGCCCTGGCGATCGACCTCGGCGACGTGCGTATGGCCGTCCCATTCGACGCGCCAGGGAACCGTGAAGCCGAGCCGGTCCACATAAAAGCCGAGCGAGGCCTCAACGTTCGAGACGTGCAGCACGGCGCGGGCGAACCAATCGGTCATGGCGTGGATGCTACTACGTGTTCACTTCATCCTGAAGCGCCAGTAGGCATCGTGCGGCGTGGTAGCGGCCGTGCTCGGCGCTCCATTGGACATTCCAAAGGAGATCGGCTATCGTGCTTTGCAATGCCCAAAGGAGCGCCGAAGACACGTTCGGAAGTGCTGCAAGGCACGCTTGACCTGATGATTCTCAAGACGCTGCAGGCGCTCGGCCCGCAGCACGGGTTCGGTCTCGCCCGCCGCATCGAGCAGGTGAGTGACGCGGTCCTGCGGTTGAACGAAGGGACCGTCTACACGTCGCTCTTACGGCTGCAGCAGCAGGGGTCGATCACCTCGTACTGGGGCGTGTCCGAGAACAACCGCAAGGCGAAGTTCTATTCGATCACGCGCCGTGGCCTGAGGCAACTCGCCCGAGAAACCAACGACTGGCAGCGGATTGCCGGTGTTATCGGCAGGATTCTGCGCCTGGAGCCGCAGCCATGACTGGTCGCGGTTGGCGCAGCGTCGTCGCTCGCCTCCAGGCGGCGGTGAGCCGTAAGGACGATCGCGAGTTCGAAGCCGAAATCGCCGAGCACCTCCGCCTCCTCGCGGAGCGATTCGCGCGTCAGGGGCTCAGCCCGGAGGACGCCCGTGCCGCGGCGACCCGGCAGTTCGGCAACGCGACCCGCTTGCGCGAGGATCGACGCGCGCTCCAGACGATCCCGGCCATCGAGTCGCTCTGGATCGACGGCCGCCATGCCGCGCGAGCTTTGCGAAAGCGCCCCACGTTCGCGACCGCCGTCGTCGTCACACTGGCGCTGGGCGTCGGCGCAAACACCGCGATCTTCAGCCTGTGCAACGCCGTCCTCATGAAGCCGCTGCCGTACGCCGATCCGGATCGGCTCGTGACCCTGTGGGAGCAACAGGCGGCTGGCTCGCTGGGGACGGTCGCGCCCGCGAACTTCGTTGATTGGCGGCAGCAGGCGCAATCGTTCTCGGCGGTGGCTGCGATTGCCTCGTCGAGCCTCGTGCTGACGGGTCGCGGCGAGCCAGCGCGTGTTCCCGCCGGCGCGGTGTCGTGGAACTTCTTTTCGCTGCTGGGCGTGAATCCAATTCTGGGACGCAGCTTCCTTGAGGAAGAAGACTTGCCCGGCCGTAACCGCGTCGCGATCCTCAGTTACGCCGCGTGGGTCGATCGCTTCGGTGGACGCCCGGAAATCGTCGGCTCGACGCTGACCTTCAACGACGCGCCCTATACAGTCGTCGGCGTGCTGCCCGGCGACTTCGAGTTCGCCACGAAAGGATCCAGCGCCCGCGCGCGGACGATGTACGACGCGTGGGTGCCGCTGGCACTCGATCCGACGCGTCTGCAACGCGGCACGCACCCATTGCGCGTGTACGCTCGGCTTGCACCGACCGTGGATGTCGAAGCGGCACAGGCGGAGTTGAACGTGCTCGCGGCGGAACTCGCGCACGCGTATCCAGAGAACAACAAGGACAAGGGCATTCGAGCCGTGCCGCTCGACGAGTGGCTGACCGGCGAGGCGCGCCAGCCACTCCTCGTGCTGCTGGGAGCGGTCGGCTTCGTCCTCGCGATCGCCTGTGCGAACGTCGCAAACCTGCTGTTGACGCGAGCCGCCGAGCGTCAGAAGGAGACGTCGGTGCGGCTCGCGCTTGGCGCGAGCGCCGGGCGGATGACGCAGTACTTGCTCGTGGAGAGCGCGCTGCTCGGTGCCGTCGGCGGCGCGCTGGGGCTGACGCTGGCGTGGGTGGGACTCCGCGTCGTCGCTGCGAACCTGCCCGCCGATCTGCCGCGGGCCGCGACCGTCGCGATCGACTGGCGCGTGCTGCTGTTCACGGCCGCGATCTCGATCGCGACCGTCGTGCTGTTCGCGCTCGCGCCGCTGGTCCACACGCGGCGGATGAGCGCGCGTGAATCGCTCGCGCACGGCGCGCGCGTGGCCGGCTCTCCCTCGACCCTGCGCGGCGCGCTCGTCGTCGCACAGGTGGCCATCACGCTCGTCTTGCTCGTCGGCGCCGGTCTGCTCGCCAAGAGCCTCTGGGCGCTGGTGCACGTGCCGACAGGGTTCCGCCCTGATCACGTGCTGACCGCGCGGGTGACGCTGCCGCGCGCGCGGTATACGGACGCGTCGCGCGTTGCGGCGTTCCATCGCACGTTGTTCGAACGCCTGCGCGCGCTTCCGGGTGTCGCGGTCGCTGGAGCGACGGCGTACCTGCCGCTCAGTGGCGACGACAACGGGTGGGCGTTCTTCATCGAGGGGCGTCCGCCGCTTCCAGTCGGCGTCTACAACATGGCGAAGTATCGCGCCGTGAGCGACGGCTACTTCGGAGCGCTCGGGCTGCCGCTCCTCGAGGGGCGGGACGTTCAGGCGACCGATACGCGCGATGCGCCGTTCGTCGTGATCATCAACCAGGCGATGGCGGTCAAGTATTGGCGCGGGGAAGGCGCGGTGGGGAAGCGCCTGATGTTCAACGGTCCGCCGTGGCGGGCCGTCATCGGGATCGTCGGCGACGTGCGGCACGAAGGGTTGGACGGCGAGTTGAAGCCGGAGATGTACGTGCCGTTCGCGCAGGCGCCGAACGTCGAGACCACGCCGACGATCGTCGTGCGGACGGCTACGGATCCCGCCGCGATCGCCTCGAGCGTGCGTGCGGCCGTCGCGGAGACGGATGCCGCCGTTCCGGTCGATCGGGTCAACACGCTCGACGCATTCGTGTCGGCGTCGGTGAGTCAGCCGCGCTTTCGCACCGGTCTGCTCGTCGCGCTGTCGCTCCTCGCGCTCGTGATGGCGTCCGTCGGTCTCTACGGAGTCACCAACGCCGGGGTCGTCCAGCGCGCGCGCGAATTCGGGATCTGCCTCGCCGTCGGCGCGGCGCCCGCGGACGTGGTCAGGCTCGTGCTCGCGCGCGCCGCGCGGCTGCTGTGCGCCGGCCTCCTCCTCGGCCTGCTCGCGTCCGCGGCGCTCACCAGGACCATGACGCGGTTGCTCTACGACGTCGCGCCACTGGATCCGCAGACCTTTGTGATGGTACCGGCGTTGCTGATTGCGATTGGGTTCGTGGCAAGTTACATCCCCGCGCGCCGCGCGTCTCGGATCGATCCGGCGCTGGCGCTGCGAGCGGAGTAAGACTCGAAGACGGCGGCCGCGAGGCCGATGCGGACGCGAGCGCGGCGTGCGGCGATTCTCTTGTGCGCAGTGACGGCTCTTGCGCCGCCGGCGGTGGCGCAGGTCGATCAGCCACGCGCCTCGGAACAGCAGCGCGACCAACAGCGGCAGGAACGTGTCGCCGAGTTGCGCCGGCGGTTTGTCGACGGTCCGGTGCTCCTGATTCCGCGAGGAGGCGGCGGCAGTAACGATACTCGGGGCGGTGGTGATTCCGGGGCGTCGGGACGGTGTACTTCGGCGCCGTCCGCTTTTTGAGGAGACCGGGGCCCGCCCGAAGCGGAGACGGGCGTACTCGTCGCGAGCGACGACGGCTGGCGTCGTGTTTCGGCGCCTCAGCGACGCGAGCGACGTAACCTTTTACGGAGACGGATGGACGTTCGAGACCGCGCCGGGATGGGCCGTTCGCGAAGGAGCGCCATTTGCTGTCCGCGATTCTTCATGCCGAGTTCAGAGTGCCGTCAGCTGAAGCGTGATCAGTGTTCGGGCGGTCTCCTCCGAGCAGTTGCGCAAGTTTGGCGATTTCTCCGGGTTTGACAAGATGCTCGTCAAAGCCGGCAGCGAGACACCCGTCGCGAAAATCGGCCCCGGTGAAGCCGGTGAGCGCGATCATATACAGCCGTTCGCGCGGAAATACCTCACGCAACCGACGACCGAGCTCGATCCCACTCATACCTGGTAATGAGAGGTCCAGGATCGCGCATTCGGGTTGGAAGCTTTCGGCCAGCGCGAGCGCACTCGGGCCATCCCTCGCGATCGCGACCTCATGACCAAACGTGCGCACGATTCGGGCCAAGGACCTCCCGACCTCCTCGTGATCGTCAACGATCAACACCCTTCGCCGGTGCAGTGCCTTGTTCGGTGCCGGTGGCGTGCTCATCGGACCCGTGGGATGTGGAGCGCGCGCTTCGTCCGGAACCAGAAGCGGCAGCCAGGCGACGAACTCGCTCCCCGTCGTGAGACCCCTGCTGGTGGCCTTGATGTGACCGCCATGCAACTCGATCACTCGACGCACGAGGTTGAGTCCCAGCCCCAGTCCGCTGCTGCCGCCTGCTAGCGCGCCACGCGCCCGCTTGAACGGTTCGAATACGTGCTCCAGATTTTCACGGGCGATGCCGATGCCGTTGTCACGCACGCTCAGCACGGCGCCACCGTCTCGCTGCTCGAGCGTGAGGGTGATCTGGCCGCCCGGGTCGGTATACTTTGCGGCATTCTCCAGCAGATTGGTGATGACCTGATGCAACCGTCCTGAATCGCCGTTGACGAGTACGGGAGCCGCAGGAAGAATCAGCGAGAGCGCATGCTGGCGATCCTGAATGAACGGCTGGACCGCCGCTGTCGCCTCGCGGATGACGGACACCAGATCGACTGGCTCACGTCGGACCTCGATCAGTCCACGACCGATGCGCGCAACGTCCAGAAGCTCGTCGACGAACCGCTGCAGTCTGTGAGCCTCTGTATCGATGGTGTCGACCAGCCCGGCGATCGCCGGCTCAGGGTTACCGAGTCTTAACAAGTAAATCGCATGCATGATCGGCGTGAGCGGATGGCGCAGTTCGTGACCCAGCATGGCGAGGAACTCGTCCTTCCGCTCATTGGTCGCGACCAGGCCGGCCGTGATGCCGGCGCGAACCGTGACATCATTGAAGGCGACCAACAACAGGTCGCCACGTTCGGCATCGCCGGGAAGCTTCCTGGCGTTCAATGACATGACGCGGCGCCCTTGGCGGGCGAGTTCGACCGATACTTCGTAGTCTTCCATCGTGCGCGCGCCGCTCACCACGTGGTGCAGCCGCTGACGCAACTCCGGAATGTTCCAGCGACCGTTATCGATTTCGTGGAGCAGCCGGCCTTCGGCCTCCTCTCGGGAGACTTCCAGATCGAACGAGAACGCGGGATTGACACGCAGGATTCGCTGCCCGCTGTCCAGTACTGCCAGGGGCTGGCGCACGGTGTCGATAATGGCGTCGGCATACGAACGCGCGCGTTCGGTGCCCCTACGCGTCTCATCGAGCTCCGCATTCAAGACTGCGAGTTCCCGGTTTCTGTGCCGCAGCTCGTCGATCGTTGTCGTCAGCTCCTCGTTGGTCGACTGCAGTTCTTCCTTCGACGTTTCGAGTTCTTCGTTCGTGCTCTGAAACTCCTCGTTCGCCGACAGCATCTCTTCGTGCGCTGACTTGAGCTCTTCTTCAACCGCTCCGTGTTCTTCAATCGCGGCGCGGAGGTAGGTGCGCAGGCCCGCGATGTCGCGCTCCAACTCGACGAGGCGTCGGTCCTTGTCGGACTCCGGAGACGCTACCGCTGCTGCAGGCAACTCTCCGCTCGGCGGATGGCGTGCCTCATCGTCGAACAGGATCAGAAAGCACCGCGCGCCCGGCGAGCCCGTCAGCGGAATGGTCTCGATGCTCACCGCACGCCCATCCTCCATCCGTACATCGTGATGGAAAGGCGCTCCAGTACTGCTCGCCTCCTGAATCGCGGGGGTGATGTGGGCGAGCAGTTCCGGACGTACGACGCGACGCAGATCGAAGCTGGGGGCGCCGCCGGCGGGCTCGAGATACGGGCCGGTGTGGCCTCGAAACTGCAGAATGGTGAACGCGTGGTTGATCACGAGGCTCGCTGGCGCGAACCGTGCCAGCAACAGTCGATCCGCTTCGCGCAGCAGCGACTCGGTGTCAACGTCAACCGCGGTGTCCTTCTTCTCAGATGTGAGTGTGGAAGAATCCGAGGAATGTATGAGCGGCATGCCGGAACCGCCGTGATGGGCGGGCAATCGGCGGTATATCCGGAAGCGTGTGTCGACTTGCTCGAACAGGTCGGAGGACGGCCCCATGCTCTCCGCGGGCCCACAGATCAACATGCCCTCGGGGCGAAGGGCATAGTGGAAGGTCCGCAGCACGCGCTGCTGTGCGACACCATCCAGATAAATGAGCAGATTTCGGCAGCTGATGAGATCCAGCCGCGAGAATGGCGGATCGTGTGTCACGTCCTGCCGCGCGAAGAGGCACAGATCGCGGACTTCTTTGACCACGCGGTACTCGTCGTTCTGCTTCGTGAAGAATCGTTGGAGGCGCTCAGACGCGACGTCGTGTAGGGCATGTGCGGAGTACACACCCGCACGCGCATTCTGCAGCGCCGTCTCACTCACATCCGTACCGAAGATCTGGATCCGGGCGGCGGGGACGGAATCTCCGAAGTATTCCAAGAGGGCAATGGCGACCGAGTACACCTCCTCGCCACTCGCACATCCTGGCACCCAGATTCGGAGCGACCGTTTACCAGACAGACCTTCGCACATCGCTGGAAAAACGTAGCGGCGTAGCGCGTCGAAGGAGTCCGGATCCCGGAAGAACTCAGTCACGCGAATCAAGAAATCTTGGTACAGCGCGGCCAACTCGCCAGGATTGTCGTCAATCAACCTGCGGTACTCCTCGAGGCCCGCGATCCGTCGGATTGTCATTCGCCGCTCGAGGCGACGCCAGATGGTCGTTCGTTTGTAATGGGTGAAGTCGACGCCGTGCGCGGAACGGAGCCGGTGGAAGATATGCCTCAGGGACGTCTCACCCGTGTCGGTTCCAGGGTCGACCCTGTTCGTCTGCCCGGACCCCGCCGCTGTGGACGAGAGTCGTTGCCCGAGACGGACGAGCTCGTTCGCGATCTCGCTCGGACGCAACACGAGATCGATGCAGTCAGTCTCGATGGCGTGCCGAGGCATATCTGAGAAACGCGCCGTTTCGGGGCTCTGCGCCAACGTCAGCCCACCGGCCCGCCTGATAGCTTGGACCCCCAAAGAGCCATCCGAGTCGCCGCCCGAGAGCACAACGGCAATCGCATTGTCGCCAGAGGCTTCTGCCAGTGACTTGAAGAGGGCATCGACAGGAAGAGACCGTTCAGGCGCGTTCGGCCGAGGGCTCAATTCAATTCGGCCAGCGCGCACGGTGAGGGTGACATCGGGCGGGATGACGTACACATGATCGGGCTGCACTATCTCGCCCGAGAGCGCGACCGACACGGGAATCGCCGTCTTCTTCGCAAGAATCTCGGACAACAGGCTTTCGTGCCTGGGGTCGAGATGTTGAACCACGATATAGGCCATGCCGGTCGTTGACGGAAGAGCGCCCAGAAGCTCGGCAATTGCTTCGAGTCCTCCGGCCGAGGCTCCGATGCCCACGATCGTCAATGCCATGTGAGGACTCGCATGCAGCGCCTTACGAGCGAGTATAAGCCGCGTCCCGTGGACCGGACGCGGGCTTGTTGTTCCTCCCGCTCGGGTGAGTAACCAGGCAGGCTCAAAATGGCCTCCTGGTGTCTCCGGGCGCGATGATCTGCGTCGGTGGCTTTGCGCCGATCGCTTTCGGTGGCGTGGTCTTTCCGACCTCTCTGTGTGGCCCCGCAGATCGACAACCAATGAAACTTCCAGTCGATGGCAAGGACATCACGGACGTCTTCCTCTCGCGGAACACGCGTCGAGCTCGGCTGGCGTGGCCGGACCCAACTGTCCGAAAGGGATTGGGAAGGGCTTCCACTTGGCTCGAGCTCGATGCGGCCGACGGTCGCGACCGTGATCTGCTCGTCCTCGCTCCCGCAGTTGAACAAGTCGTCGGGCCCGTGTCGCCGCCACTCGGTTCGAAGCTCCGTCAGCAGGACTGTGCGGATGTTGCGCGCGCCAGTTCATGCGGTTCGCACCGCTCTTGATGGCTCGCCCGTCGGTGGTTGCCAGCGCTCAAGATGCGAGCTGAAAGCGGCGTCCACACGTCATCCTGAATCGGCGTCTCGTCGCCGAGCGTCACGTGCGCCCATCATCAGCATGCCATATAGACGATCGGTGTACTTCGCGATGCGAAAAATGCCGTCGGTGATC
Organism: Acidobacteriota bacterium; assembly: GCA_046726355.1. GTDB lineage: Bacteria > Acidobacteriota > Vicinamibacteria > Vicinamibacterales > CAVVIG01 > QHWF01. The sequence continues at coordinate 10,239 of JBKPAI010000010.1, forward strand.
GGACAACATTAGGAGGTCTGACACAATTGACGCGACGATCGTTTAGTCACGCCCGTAAACCGCTGAATACAAACCGCATCGCAGAACAATAGGATTTGAAGGACCTTTTGCGATAATCAGATCCAGACCGCTCGCAAACCATTGATTCTAAAGCGGAGAGATGTCGGAGTGGTCGATCGAGCACGCTTGGAAAGCATGTGCTGCTGATCAACGAATACGAGGTTAGGCTGTCCGCTGCAATGCCGCCGCCGGGCTGACGGACCGGTGAACGTCGTCGCCCGGGCGGCTAATGGATAATACATCAAGTGGGTCGTGGGCGTTCGATTTAGACTCGCATGCGACGGGGGAATTCGCTCGGGCTTCGGGTTCGCGAGACGGTCGCGAGTGCAGTCGTCTTCTTTGGGGGGACGTACGCCACACTGCAGATCCATCACCCGGGTGATGGCGGCCCTACCGGCTCAACGTACTTGAACGACGAAGCGGAATAGCCACCCCTCCGCTGACGCGAGGCACGGCGATCACGTCTTCGAAGGGCCCGATCAGGAACTGCCCATCAATGCGAATGGCCATGTACTTCGCAACTACGCGCTGCCCACCCAGCGCCGACAATCGGCAGTACCGGAGGAATCATCGCCGACCTGAGGCGACCTGGCGGAACGGACTGTCGCACGATCCACCCTGCCGTTCCGTAGGTCGCGAACACGGGCGACGATCCGTCAGTCAGTAGCGTGTGTTTCACCTGCCAAAGAGGCGTTCAATTTCTGGAGCGCCTTCCAGGTCTGACCGGAGTCGGACCGCTACCCGCCGACCCGGACGTAACCCCGCAGCTGCAGATTGACCATCGTCGTCATCGCCCACAGATCAGCCTGCACGCCCGGCAGCAGCTGCGACGGCTCCAGCTTCTTCCCGAGCAGCCCCTGGCCGCAGACGCGCAGCTCGACGCCGGCGTCTTTCAGCGTTTTCAGCATATCGACGTTCGGATTGTCCACGCCCTTATGCCGCGACTTGTAGACCTCGTTCGCCAGCACCGCGTCGCCGCCGCCCTGGTGGAACATCGCGACGATGTGGCGGTGATTCGCCGACACGCCATTGTGCGCGAGCGTGTTCAGGTACAGCGCGATGGTCTTCAGCGTTGGATGGACCTCGTCGTCCTTCGCATTGGCAGCAACGGAAAAGACGACCTTGTAATCGGTGCCCGGATCCGGCAGCTCCTTGGCGCCCGCGAAATCCTTCGCCGGGGCCTGACCTGCGATCGGCAGCTTCTCACCGCCCGTCTGCGTCCACGCGCGGCCCGCAAACCCGAACATCACGCCGATCGCCAGTGCCGCCGCCATCATCAGGTTCCTCATTGCGCCTCCTTGCACCGCATACGTTACACCGGCCGTGGTGGGCGTCGATGCGGCTCTGACCGATCGTACGCAGATCCTCGGCGCGATCGCAGTGCTGATTGGCGCGGCAACCTGGGGCGTCGGCGTCGTGTACACGAAGCACGCGCCGTTGCCGGTGAACGCCACGCTGCGGACGGCCACGACGCTGTTATGCGGCAGCGGCTGGCTGCTTGGCGCCTCGGCGGTGCTGGGAGAGCCCGCTCGCATTCAGGCGCCGTCGCCGCTGGCGATCGGATCGCTTGCGTTTCTGATCCTGTTCGGCTCGATCGCGGCGTTCACCGCGTACTACTGGCTGCTCGATCGATATCCCCCGACGCTCGTGGCCACGCACACGTACGTCAATCCAGCGGTCGCGGTCGCTCTGGGCTGGGCCTTCGGCCGCGAGCCCGTGTCATCGACGTTTCTCGTTGCGCTCGTCGTGATCGTGGGCGCGATCGCACTGGTGGGCGAAAGCCCATGGTTCCCGTACGTCACGTCCGGCTTGAGACGACGGGTCACCGTTCAAACAGGTAGCGCCGCCCTTCCGCCGTCGCATGCCGACTGAGGAGACGGTCAACCTCTAACGGTCGCCGGCCAGCACTTCACCTCAGCTCGACGGCGATTCGGTCGGCTGGTTGTCCGGACGCGTTTGCCTCCACGTGCTTCGCCGCGCCGGCTATGCGAACGTCGTCCGCCTTTCCGCCAGGCTGATCATTCAGGTAGACGACGACGCGGTTCAGGATGTGCTCGTGCAGCGCGCCCTTCTCATGAGCGCCATAGTGGATGCGAAGCACGCGCACATGTTCGTTCTCGAATTCGACCTTGTAATGCTGGGGATCGACCGCGGCGGGATCGAGTGGAGTTAAGGATGCTTTCCCTGCCGGCGGACCTTTCAGGTCGATCTCCAGAATGCGTATCGGGTGATCGCTGATGTTCTCGGCAACATCGGCGCCGCTCGCCGGTCGCCAGCGGACATCGCCACGGCGGAATTCGATCCTGGTGGACTGCTCGCCTTCCTTTCGGGTCATCACGCCGCCGTCCAGGTAAATCAGCACACGATTGGTGGCATGTCCGTCCTTCGCGATTGCGGGCGTCCGCGGCTGGAGTGTCGCCACGATCACGCGTGCCTGCGGCGTGTCGAGTCGCGGCGCAATGGCGGGTGTCGAAGGATCCTGAGCCTGCAGGACGGTCGCACCTGCCAACGCCAAAGGACCAACGAGCCGTATCGATCGAATCAGACAGTTCATTCGGGGTCCTCCGATTCGAAGTCCAGACGTGCGCCATCCTAACACCGAGCGCCGCCTTTATCATCTTGACGTCGTCGGCACCTTGCGCGACGCTTGCGCGTACCTCGCGTCCACGACAAGGGAGGCTTCATGCACCGCCTGGTCCTACCATCGCGCACACCTCTGGCCCTGGGCATCGCCGTCATCGCCGCTTGCACGAGCGCTGCAATCCTTGCCACCGCGCCCGCCCCGAGCGGCGGCGAGGGACGACAAGATCAACGCGGCCCTGAGCACCGTCGAAGCGCGGACGACCCCGATGTGCTCGGCGCCGAGCGGCTGTTTTCCGCGTGGATGGAAGGCCAGATGGCGTATCGACGGCTCCCCGGCGTCGTCGTCGGCGTCGTGAGCGATCAGGAACTCGTCTGGGCGAAGGGCTTCGGGTTCGCGGATATCAACGCCAAGCTGCCGATGACGCCGACGACGAAGTTCCGCATGGCTTCGCACAGCAAGATGTTCACCGCCGTCGCGATCATGCAGCTGCGTGAGGAGGGCAAGCTGCGCCTCGACGACCCGGTCGACAAGTACCTGACATGGTTCAAGGGCAAACCCGCTGGAGACGACGACGGGCCGATCACGATCGAGCAGCTGCTGTCACACAGCTCGGGGCTGCAGCGCGAGGCCGGAGACCATTGGACCTCGTTCGAGTTCCCGACCGGCGACGAGCTCCGTCGGCTCTACGCCGATCGGCACGCCGCGTTCGCGCCGTCAGTCCGGTGGAAGTACTCCAACCTGGCCTACGCCGTGGCGGGGATGATCATCGAGGAGGTGAGCGGCGAGCGATGGGCGGACTACGTCGATCGCAACATTTTCAAGCCGTTGGGGATGCTCGCCTCGAGCGTGGACAAGAACGTGCCGGGGCTCGCCGTGCCGTACGGGCGCCGCATGCCTGACGGCAGCCGCGAGGTGCTTCCTTTCGTCGACGCGCGGGGAATGGCGGCGGCCACCGGCGTGACGTCAAATCTGGAGGACATGGCGAAGTTCGTGTCGGCGCAGTTCCGCAAAGGTCCGCGCGGCGGCGCGCAAATCGTGAGCACCGGTTCGTTGCGCGAGATGCACCGCGTGCGCTCGGTGGAGGAGAACTGGACGTCAGGGACTGGGCTCGGCTTCGACGTCAGCCGCATCAAGGACAGAACATACGTCGGCCACGGCGGCGGCTATCCCGGCAACACGACGCACACGCTCATTCAACTCGAGGACAAGGTGGGCGTCATCGTGCTCACCAACACGAACGACTCCAATCCGTCCGACATCGCGCGTCAGTTGATGGCGACGGTCGGACAGGCGGTCGCCAAAGCGTCGGAGCCGAAGCCGAAAACGGTCACGTGGGACCCGACGTGGGCGCGGTTCGCGGGACTCTATCGCGGCCGCGGAGGCGATTCGCACGTTGTGCTGCTCAATAAGAAGCTCGTGATCATCACGCCGAACGTGCCGAACATGGACAACCTGATCACGCTCGAACCGCTCGGCGAAGGGCGCTTCCGATTCGTCGCGCCAACGGGCGGCGGCGCCGTCGGCGAAGTGGTGCGATTCGTGGAGCAGACTGGCCGGCCGATCCGCATGTACATCGGCGACGGCTGGATCGATCGCGTGCAGTAGCTGACAGCGAGGGAGATGAGAATGGAATCTTCACGCCGGCGGCACTGGTGTGTGGGGCCGTTCGTCCTGATCGGGTTGCTGCCTGGTTGCAGCTCACCAAGCGCCCAACCGGCGCAGTCGTCACGCCAGCAGCCCGCCGCCGCGGTAAACCCGATCACTGTCGATTCCACGGAGGAGCAAATTCGGCAAGCGGTCGGGACCGCGAGGGTCGGCAGGAAGCTGACGCCCAAGAACTGGCCGAACGGGGCGCGCATCGCCGTCTGTCTCTCTTTCGATGTCGACAATGAATTGCTGCAACGCGCGAATCCTCTGCCCGTGCCCTTGTCGGTAGGCGAGTACGGGGCGACGACGTCCGTGCCGAGGATTCTCGCTCTGCTCGATCGGCACCAGGTGCCGGCCACGTTCTTCATTCCTGCAATGGGCGTCATGCTTCACCCCGAGATGGTGCCGGCCATCCTGGCGGCGCGCCGTCATGAGATCGGCGTCCATGGATGGATCCACGAGTTCTGGCCCGGTATCGGAGACACGGCGAAGGAGCAGCGGTTGCTCACCCAATCGATCGAGTATCTGACGAAAGCAACCGGGAAGCGTCCGGTCGGCGTCCGCGCGCCGAGCTCAGGGTTCGGTCCGCAGACGTTCGATCTGATCCGCAAGGCCGGGTTCCTCTACGACAGCAGCCTGCTGGCCGCAGACGAACCCTACGAGATCGTCTCGAACGGGCAGGCGAGCGGCGTGATCGAGCTCCCGATCAGCGAGGTCGGTAACGACTACGTGTATTACGGCGAAACGGCGAACGGGGCGCTTCCGTCGCCTGACGCGGTGTTCGCGATCTACAAAGCCGAGTTCGATCTCGCCTACCAGGAACGCACGATGTTCATCCTGACGCAGCATCCGCATGTCGGTGGTCGCCGGTCGCGGATCGTGCAACTTGATCGGCTGATCACGTACATCAAATCGAAGCCCGACGTCTGGTTTGCGACGATGGAACAGGTCGCCCACTACGTCAAGGAGCCGCGGTCTTGAAATCCAGCCCTGTTCCTCGGTGGACGGGTGAAAACCGGCAATTTGTGGACAGGTCAAAACCGGCAAATTCGCCGGCGGCCGAGACCAAGGTGTTCGACGTCTTCGTCTCGTTCGTGTACAAATCGATATTTAACGGCGGATGGCCAACTTGAGCACGTTCCACAAATCGTGCCTGGCGCGGCGGTCGATTCGTGTTTTGATCACGTTGCTGGCGGAGTAACCCACGGCCACGTACACGCCGTCGGTCACCCGGATTACCTCCTTGCGGAACTCGTTCGACTGCGCCCGTAATTTCTCGCGGCCGGCGTAATCCTGGGCCGCCGCAAAAATGCACCAGGCGAAGAGCATCGTTGCCGCCAGTGCCGATGTCCGACAGGCCGAACACCGCATGTGAGATCCTCCCGGTCCTCGCTCAGATTCTCGCGCGGCGCGCAGGTCGGCCGCTTGACGCTGGTCGATCGCACGATCTGGGCGCTGCACGAAAGAGATTGGTCAGTCATGGCAGCGTACGACAAGCGCACGTCAGTAGCGCCATTACGGTTGGCCGCATACCTGGAGGACGCGATCCTTTCGCGAAACCTACCGCTGGGAAGTTGACAACGCAGTGCTACTCACTTTGTCCCGGAGACTCGGAGTGAGCTCCGTTCGGAGCGCCGGGATCAGCACGTCGGTAAAGGCAGTCGCCCCCGTCGGATTCAGATGCAGACCGGCGTCGCGATAAAGATGGCGCGGAAAAGAACCATTCGCCGCGGGCATCAACGTCGTCACCCGGGCCGCGCGCGCAGCCCGCGTCAGTCCGATCCACCCATTGCCGCCTCGGCTGTCGAGCAGGACGGGAACGAGGACAACGAGCCTCCCGCCATAGCCGGCAACGATGCCATGCAGGCGCTGGATGCGGGCCGTAGCAATCGGCTCGACCTTCTCGTCGGTCAGCGGCCGCCCATCGATGACGCTCGAAAAATTCATCAGGCGCCCTACTTCCGGCATCAGGAGATGGAGCACGAAATTCCGCATCTCGGCGCGTGCGCTCCAGAACGTACTGACGCGAGCGGCAAAGAGGTTCGTCGCTTGCGTGGCGTTCAACCCCAGTTCGCGGGCAACATCGAATAGATCGCCGGTCCCCATCAGATATCGTGCGGAGTAATCGCCACGGATGCGCGACTGGATCCATTGCCGCGGACTGAGCACGATGATGACGACATCGGGTCGGGCGCCCTCGTCGAGCAGACGCCTCAGGCCGAAGTACCAATCGTAGTAGTACGTCTGTTCGACAACGAACCGCCGTGCGTCCCAGTGCGTCGCGAGCGCGTCGCGGACGCGGTCGAACTGGATGTCTTCGTCGAGTAGCGAGTTGCCGATGAACAGCACGTGCCGGAGACCGCACGCGTCGGTCCCGATCGTTCGCGCCAGCTGATACTCGGCGGCAGTCCGGCCCTCGATCCGGCTCACGCGAGTGAGCGCCAGTCGCGCGGCGCCTTCGGCAGCGAGCGCGATCGCCACACATCCGCCGAGCAGGAGCCACGCCGACTTAGAACTGAAAGTAAATGAACGCATTGAGTTGATTGGCCGCAAGCAGCGTGACGTACGCCATCGTGGCAAGTCCGATCGCAACGCGCTTCGGCTCGAGCGTTCGCTCGAGCAGGTATTCCTCGCGCCGCGATTCGTTGAACAGATCGATCACGAACAGCGGCAGCGTGAACAGCGCGAGAAAGCGGAAGGCCATCGCGTACTGCGGCACCCAAACGAACGTGCCGAGGCCGCGCAGGAAAGCGACCGCATCACGCAGGCTTGGCGACCGGAAGAACACCCAGGTGACGCAGACAACGTGAAACAGGAGGACGCGCGACACCCACGCCCGCAGGGGCGTCACCGCCGCCGGCTCCTCGTCCGCACGCGGGACGATACGGCGAAACAGTCGCTCGACGGCCAGGACGGCTCCGTGAATCCCGCCCCAGACAACGAATGTCCAGTTCGCCCCATGCCACAACCCGCCCAGGAGCATCGTCGTCATCAAGTTCCGGTAGGTACGTCGCTCGCCGTGCTGGTTACCGCCGAGCGGGATGTACAAGTAATCGCGCAACCAGGTGCTCAGGCTGATGTGCCAGCGTCGCCAGAAATCCTGCAAGTTGGTCGCGAGATAGGGCTGGCGGAAGTTGACCATGAAGTGGAACCCGAGCAGCTGCGCACTGCCGCGCGCGATGTCGCTGTAGCCGCTGAAATCGCCGTAGATCTGCCACGCAAAGGCATACGTCCCGATCGCGACCGCCGCAAGGTTCGGCGATCCGAGCCGGCCAGAAAAGGCTGCTTCCGCGAGCAGCGCGCAGTTGTCGGCGATCACCGTTTTTCGGAACAGCCCAGCCAAGATGAGCAGGAGGCCGCTGAAGAACCGTTCGGGATCGAGCCGCCTTGGCGCCTGCACCTGAGGCAGCAGATGGCTTGGGCGCTGAATCGGCCCGGCGATCAAGTGCGGAAACAAGCTGATGAACAACGCGTAATCGACCAACGATCGTGCAGGCTTCAGCTTGCCGTGATACACGTCGACGATGTAGGCGACTTCCTGAAATGTATAAAAGGAGATCCCAGGTGGAAGCAAGATTCGCAGCACCATCGCCGGCGTGTAGTGGAAACCAAGCGCCTGCAGAGTCGCCGCGAACGAATCCATGAAGAAGTTGAAGTACTTGAAAACGCCCAGGAAGCCGAAATTGATGACGAGCGAGAGCGTCAAGAGGAGGCGCCGTCGGCGGACCTCATCCGACGCGGCGATTGCCTTGGCGCAGTGGAAATCGACGATAGTCGATGCGGCAATCAGCACCAGAAATCGCGGATCCCACCAGCCATAGAAGACATAGCTCGCTACCAGGAGCATTACGTTCTGCTGGCGCCATCCGAGACGCCAGTACAGGAGGAGGATCAGCGTGAGGAAGAGAACGTAGATTGGTGTGTCGAAGAACACCGGCGCTTCTCCGGTCGCAACGCCGTGTCGCCCGCGGCGGGCCGGAGATTCGCCAGCCGCTCAGAGCGGGCGCGAAACGTCGGGCTGTGCTCTAGCAGGAGCTGGGCCAGATCTTCCTGAAATTTGATGCGGGGGCTGTTCAGCCGGCGACCTCGAGGCCGACCGTCTCAATACGCTTCGGGTGGCCCGGCAGTCGGTTTGCTGCTTTCGACAGAACGGTCACGACGATCGCGACATTGTGTGAGTCGCTCCAGCATCGACGGACACCAGCGCGGAACATTCCGAATCGCCAGCACCCCTCTCCGGAACAACATCGCGCCCGTTAGGAGGCGCCTTGCGTTCTTTGGATCGCTTCTTAGAACAGCAGCTTCACCGCGAACTGCCACTCGCGCGCTTCGTTCGCCGTGGCCGTATAGGTTGCCACGTCGGATCGATCGAGCAGGAACACCGGTACCTGGAAGTTCGCCGTGCTGAGCAGGTTGAACACTTCGGCCCGGGCCTGAGCGCGCATCCCGCTCGTCAGGCGGAACGATTTCGACAGCGAGAGATCGACATTCTTGAACGCCGGACCCATCAGCATGTTGCGTCCCGCATTGCCATAGAGATTCGGTTTCTGCGGTGTCGCGGCCGGCCGCGCGAATGCCGACGGATTGAACGCGAGACCGGCAGGAATGTTCGCGCCCGGATCGCCGACGAGATCCGGCCGCTGCTGCGAGATGTCGGCCGCCGAGTACTGCGGTGTCAACGGACGTCCCGACAGCAGGGTCACGATGCCGTTGACCTGCCAGCCGCGGCCGAAGGGCAATTCGTAGTTGAAGCTGCCGGTGAACTGATGCTCCCGGTGGAAATCGGAGAGCGACCACTCGGCGGCAAGGTTGTAGATGTCCTGCGGGAATTTCTGCGTGCCCGTCGTCGAGTTGTTCGTCGATGAGGCGTTGTCGTACGCCCGCGACAACGTGTACGACACCAGCGCCGTCAGCCCGTTCGCCGTGCGGCGGCGCATCGAGATCTGCAGCGCGTTGTACGCCGAGCTCGCATCCTGCGACTGATACTGGATGTCGCCGAACTGCGGGTATGGGCGGACGGTCACCACCGTGCCGGTCGAGCTCAATCCCGTTGGGATCGGCTGATTCAGGTTGTACCGCCGTCCGAGCTGGCGGCCCTGCGATCCCACATAACCCGCTTCCACCGAGACGTCATGTCCAAGATCGCGCTCGACCGTGACATTGTACTGGTAGAACTCGGGCGTCTGATACGCGACGTCCATGCCGAACGGCGTATCGAACCCCTGCACGCCGCCGCGGCCTGACGGAAACGGATTGTCGAAGCGCAAGAGCGACGGATCGGTCGACAGGCGGCTGTACTGCTCGCGCACGAGGAACGGATACGTGACCGCGAGCTGCTGTCGAATCGGGTTGAACGTCTCGAGGCTGTAGTAGAGACCCGCCCCGCCACGAACGACGGTCTGCGCGTCGCCGAACGGCCGTGCCGCGAACCCGAGACGAGGCCCGAAGTTATTCAGGTCCTTTTCGACAAGCGTCTCGGGATACCCGCGGTCGCCGGAGATGACAACCGTGCTCGTCTGCGGGATGAAGTTCGCCAGACGTCCGGTCGCTTCCTTCAAGGGCGACTGATACTCGTACCTGAATCCCGCGTTCAGCGTCAGCCAGTTCGTCGGTCGCCAATCGTCCTGAACGAAAAACGCGGACTGCCACCCGAGGAGATCCGCAGGGTCGGCGCCGATCTGCCGCTGCGTCGCGTCGGGGAGGCCGAGGAGGAAATCGGCAAACGATCGGAACCCGCTCGACGTGGCGCCGCTTGGATTCGTGTTGCGCCCGCGGAAGCGGAAATCGCCGCGCACGTTGCGGACGTCAGCCTCCACATAGTTCGATCGGATGACATCGGCGCCGAACTTGACCGCGTGTCGCCCGCGCACCCACGTCGTCATGTTGAAGACCTGGATGTTCTGGATGTCGTAGATGAACGGATCGTTGGGCCGGTCGCCGAACTCCGAATAGCCGTCGATGCGGACCGCTGGCCAGCCCTGCAGGTCCGGCGTGATCGTCAGGCCCGGAATGCCGAACTGCGCGACGACGTCGGTGTCCCGGTGCTCGCCAAGGTTTTCATTCCGCTGATCGAAGATGCCTCCGCGCGCCTCGCTGATCAGGTGGCCTGAGAAAATGTGCGTGTCGCTCACGGCCAGCGAATCGTTGCGACGAACTGTGTCGCGGCCGAAGCCTGGATAGAAGTTGCGGTCGGACGGGAACGGATCGTATCCGTCGCCCCATTGCCGTGCCCACCGGATGAAAGCGTTGTTGGCCTTCGAGAAGCGGCGATCGACTTTGGCCAGCAGCTGATCGCGATTCGTCCGGCTCAGGCCGCGAGAGTTATAGGTCTCGAGCGTGCCGGCGACGTTCGCTGCGGGGATGAACGGTAAAATCTGCTTCGAGATCGAGTGGAACATCGATTCGGGAATCACGTTCGGAGTCGGGAACTCGGCGCGGGTGAAGGGGTCGAGGATCCGGTTCGCATCGTCGGCGTCCCCGGGGATGCCGTTCGGCCCCGCGCCGCGCACGTTCCGGAAATCACCGCGCCGCCAGTCGGCGTGCGGCGCAGTGGTGTTGCGCGTTTCCGACCGCCGTTCGTAGGTGTGCTCGTAGCTTCCAAAATAGAACGTCCGATCCCGCTGCAGCGGACCTCCGATCGTCACGCCGGCCTGATGCCGCCGCAGCGACTTGTCGTCGCCTGGCCGAGCGAAAACGTTGTTGGCATCGAACGCGTCGTTGCGCAGGTATTCGAAAACGGATCCGTCGAGGGTATTGGTCCCCGACTTCGAGACGACATTTATTTGTGCGCCTGCAGTCCGGCCGTACTCGGCCGAATACGTCGACGTCTGCACGTTGAACTCGCGGATCGCGTCAACGCCGGCATTGACGCCGCTGCTGGCATTGCGGTCCGACCGGTTCACCACGCCGTCGAGAATGAAATTCGATGCGTCGGTCCGCGTCCCGCTCGTCGCCAATCCCTCACCCTGGTCGTCATC
>JBKPAI010000011.1:0-43855 GCA_046726355.1 Acidobacteriota bacterium
CGTGCAGATGATGCAGATGCTGCCGTTTTACGACGACGGGGCGATCCGGACGCTGCGGGATTTCGAGCGGCTCGTGTATCGCTATTTGCGCTGAAGGATAAAACTGGAATCAGGGACGCTGCGCGGGAATACCAAGGACACGAAGGATACCAAGGACACAAAGGATACCAAGGACACAAAGGATATCGCGGACGAATCGCTCGGGGCCCGACAGCGTCCTGACGATGGACAGATCCATCAGCGCGGGTGTGCCGCCCGCGCGCGTTGCGCTGGGAGAAATCGAAAGCGGCGCGGCGCCGTAGAATGCCGCTGCTCTCCGACTGAAGGCCGATGTATTTTTGGCACGCTCGTCTTTCAGCTCGGGTTCCTGCCGCTCCTGTTACTGAGCCGCTGGACTCAGCGGCTGGTCATCCTGCTCGAGCTCGGATTCGTGGCGGGGTCCGTGACCGTGCTCGCGCTGCATCTGCTTGGATGGTTTCAGCTCGGGATGTGCGTGATCCTGTTCTGGAACGAATTCCGGTTGAACGTCGGGAAGCGCGACAGCATCGCGGTCATTTATGACGATCGAGATGGTTTCTGGGATCGGACGGTCCGTCGTTTGACGGCGGTCGATGTGTTCGCGATCGTGCAACTTCGTCCGCTCTCTTCGAGCGTGGCTCTCGCCGAAGCGAACGGCATCAGTCACGGCACGCCACTGACGGATCTCGTCGGGATCGATCGAGCAGGTCGCTTGTACCGCGGATACGAGCTGTATGTGCTCCTTGCCGGACGCATCCTCCTTCTTCTTCCATTCTGGCCGGTCCTGCTCATTGGCCGTTGGCGGTGGTCTCCTCCTCACCACTGCGCTGGCAGCGGGAATCGCGACTCCGCTCGCCGCGCTGCTCCTGGCCTGGCTGCTCAACCTGGTCATCGACTACGCCAGCCGCAATGAGAGCCTCGGCTCGGTGGTCGTCGCCAATTGTCTGGTTCCGCTCATCATCTCGCCCGCCGGCTACACACTTTCGATCGACTCAATCCTGATTCGCCAACGGAACGCCGCCGGAGCGCTGCTCACTCGATTGTATGGACTCTGGGGACCGCCAACCGTCGATCGCGTGCAAGTGGGCAGGTTTCTCGGATTGGTTGCCTTTGCGTCGATCAACGGCTTTTCGGCGGTTCAGCACCTGCACGCGCCAACGTGGACGAGCGGCGCCGCGACCGCGGTGATTCTTCTCTCTCCAATTGCGAGTCCGACGTGGTCGCCCCTGTCGCAGTGGCTGTACGAGCATGTGACGGCGCTATACGTCGCGTTTTCGCTGGCGAGCACGTACGGGATGCTCGTCTGGCAGTTGCTCATGCTGCCGCTGACGCTCGTGTCTCGGTGGACGCGAGGGTTTGTGATCGTGTGGGGGCTGATGTTCTTCGCGTTCTCGACCTACGTGATGCACTTGAAGAGACTCGGCGCCTACGAGTTCGTGCTGTGGGCGCTGGTGTTCTGGAACGGGCGGATGTTCGCCGCTCAGTGGCGGCGGCTCGCGGCAGGTTGGCACCGCCGGCAGCGCTCCTGGCGTGTGCCCGAGTTGGAATATCGCGGCCCGGTCGGCGCAACCCTTTCGATGTGTCTCGTCCTTGCGCTCGGCGCGTTCGTCCTTATGTCTGTTCCGCGCCACGCGCCCGGACTCGCTCACCTGGCGAAACGGCTGGCGGGTCGAGCGCGGCGATGTTCGGGATTGGCATCGTCAATGTGTTCAACGAGACGGATCTGCGAATGTATCGCAATCTTGCGACGTCGCGGAGGATTGAACCGAACGGCGATGCCACGCCGCTCTTTTACAGTCCAAATGAGAGCGTCGACGCTACCCTCACTGGACGGCTGAAATGGGTGGTCATGGAGCCGCTCTTCTGCGATCAGGACTTCGCGCGGATGTGGTTTACCGGATTCGCTGAATCGCTGCCGGCTTCGCATCGCGATCGGCAGGCGAATGTCTTTCTCGAGTTCATCAGCTGGACCAGACCGACGAACGCGGAGCTTGCGAGCGTTCGTTACGTGCCGATCGTCTGGGAGTCCATCTGCATCATCCGCGCGAATCTGCAACAACCCGCGCATGTGTCGACGCAGTATCTGCCTGCCGCCGTCGCGCGACTCGCGGCATCCGGTCCCGGGTTCGAGGCGACGCTGCGGCGAGTCAATCTGGCCGGCCGGTTTCCCTGTGACCTTGAACGGGCGGAAGCGACTCGCTGGCACGACCAGCCGATGCACGGCACGCGCACGGCGCAGGAGATCTCTGCGCGCAAGAACATGATCGAAGCGGCAAGGAAGGGCTCTACCCAATGCCTTTCGGCTTACCGGCAATTGACCGCGCGGCTCGCAGCCGCGGACCATGTCAGTCCGCTGGCGCCTCCGACCGCTCGCTGTGAATCCGACCTCGCGATCGCGGAGGCGTACTATGGCGACGCGTTCGACGAGGACCTGCAGCGCGAGACGCAGCCGTCGCTGAACGCGGCCCGCGAAGCGGCCACGCAGGAGAACGTCGACGCGTGCCGCCAAGCCGTTGCGAGCATCCGCCGTGCCTACTTCGAAGCGATCTACGGGCCCGATTAGCGCGACGCGCTCAAGATTCCGGTTGCGACCTGGCGCGCAGCACAAAATAGTGCGCGTAATAGCGGGTGCCGGCCGCCTCGAACGCCTCGCTCCACCGCAGCTCCAGAAGCGAGTCGGAAAGGGGGACATTTTCCCGGCGAGTGAGGATCAGAAGATCTCGGCCGGATGCCCGCAGACGATCGATCGTATCCCCGTCGACGGTCCGGAACTGCTCATCGAGCAGAGTGTCGGCCGACCAGGCAAAAAACAAGGACGCGATGCTGCGGAAGAAAATTCCGAGCGGATCATCGCCGTCGTACCAGAAATAGAAGGGCGTGTCCCCGGTGCGCGCCGCGATTCTGGCGGACGTGTCGACCGCGGCTCGAAAGGCATCAGCACGGCTGACTGCCCACCGCGTGCCCGGCGGAGGTGGGTGATAGATCCGCGACATCCGCGTGTACTTGTAGCCGTTCCAGAGTTGAACGTTGTAGTCCGTTGTCGCAAAATCGAGTGCGCCGATACCGAGAATCAACAACACAACGACCGCCGGTGCCCGCCAGGCCCGCCGCGATCCGATGCCGACCTGAAGGAACGTTGCGGCGGCTAAACAGGCGCTGGCCAGAATCACCGCGCCGATGGCGTAGCTGTCGCGCCCAAACGCGTACGCGATGGCGGCAACGAGGAACACGCTCCCGACTGCCCGCTCATACCATCGCCTCGGCAGTTGATCGATGAGCGGCTGGACCAGAGAGCCGAGGGCGAGAAACGTCGAAGGGATCAGAAAGCTTGCGTAAAACGGCATCATGATCCACGGCGCTCTCGCGAAGTACACCGCCGACCAGAAGCCAGACATGCCGAGGAAAAGCCAGTAGTACGCGGGTAGCTCGGCGACGGCCGCCATCCCTTTCTTCAGCGCCGAAGCGAGTCTCGCGAGAATCCACACGCCCACGAATGCGGGCAGCACCAGCCAGTAGGAATGCAGGATCCATCTTCGGCTGTTCGGCCAGATCAGGTGGTTGGAAACGTGCGCGTATACCACCTGTACTGAATGCCACAGCGGCGGGCTTGGTACGTGCCAGTACAGATACACGAAAATCGTCGCCCCCGACGCGACAGCCACCCCCGCCAGGACAGCGCACGCGAACACACCGAAACGGACACCGGTTCGCCTGCGCGTCTGCAGATACGTCCAGCCCGCATACAGCGCGAAGAGCGGCGCGACACAGATGGAGACGAACTGCGTCAGCATCAGCGCGAGATACGCCGCACCCGAGAGAAACGCGTCGCGCACCTCGGACGCTTTGTCGACCAAGGCGCGGTTGATCATGTAGATCGACATCAGCAGGTAGGTGTTTGCGGGCCCGTCGGCGTAGTTGGCGCCGAACGAGTGAAGAACAAAAGAGTAGGTTGCGGCGAGCGCGCTGACGAAGCGGGCGGTCCGTGCGCCGGACAGTTGCCGGACCGCTCCATACAGGAAGATCACGCTCGCGGTGAAAAACGTGCTCTTCACGATGTAATTGGCTGCCAGCGGCGTCGTGAACTTATTGACGAGATAGGCCGGGATCATCCACGCGAGTCGTTCGGACTGGTAGAGGTAGGAAAAGCGCGTAATGCTTGCGGGAAGCGTACGCGCGAAGCGCACGTAGTACCAGGCATCCACCCACCCGAGCGACGCGTCGGGAATGAAGATTTCGGGAATGATCGCGAACACGACGACGAGCGCGGCGGCGGCCAGCGCTGCGGCGGCGAGCGGCCAGGGCCACGAGTCGAGGTCGAGGGCCGGAAACCGGCCCGTCGCCCGAGGCGCAAGCTGACCGACTAGACGTGTTTGGACAGCGGAGATGCGACGCACAGCAGATAGGTATGGAACACGCTGAAAGTTTCAGTCTGATCGACCAGGAACGACGCGGACAGCGCGTTCAGAAGCGTGTCCTTCGAGCGAAAATAATTGCCGTCATCCAGCTTCCACAGGATGCGCCCCGCCAGAGACTTACCGGGCGCGAGCGGCTCGAGAAAAATGAGCCGCCTTCTCACTACGCGCGCAATCTCCGACAGCAGGCGCTCGAAGCCGCTGTCCGGAAGATGATGAGCCACTGCGATGCAGAGCGCCGCGTCCACCGCCTGTGCGGCAAACGGCATGTTCGCGGCATCGGCGCGAATCAGCCGCGGCGTGATGCTTCGGGCACGCGTCAATCTTGTCAGATCGTAATCGAGACAGGTGTACCGGGTCGTGGGCGGCAGCACGCGCGACCACAACCCCGTGCCGCCGCCGACGTCGAGCACGCTCTTTCCGGCGAATTCCGTGCAATGAGGGACGAGTCTGCCAAATGTCTGTCGGAACCCACAAGCGTGCTGAACGATCTCGTACAACGCTGGTGGTAATGTCACGCGGCAACTTGAGGCATCATTGATACAAAGGATACACAGACACCGACGATCGATCCAGCGCTCGCGGAGCAAGCGACCATGACTGGAGGGCTCTGCGAGTTCTGCGTTGATCGTCGTTCTGTCGGGAATCGACTTCCGAGGTGGCCTGTATCGTACGATCGACTCTTCGTGTCCGAGGTGTCCTGGGTGGTGACTCTCAACGCGGCAGTCGCGCGCGGACTCGCCGCGTCCGCGCTTCGGCGAGCCTCGCCGTCGCGAAGCGAAGGCGGGAAGGTCCGGACGACACGAGACAGAGCGCCGGCGTCTCAGCCTTCGTCGTGGCTGGCGGGAGGTGCTGACTTCTTGGTGCGCGATCGGCGCGGCCCGGCCGCTTTTCTGGGTGCCGTTTTACGCGGGGCGGCGGCACGGTGGCTGCGGCCGCGGGCGCGCTTCGGCTTCGCACGACCGAGGAGTTCGGCGGTCGTATCAACCGGGACCGGCTCGGCCTCCGGCTGTTCGGTCTCGAGCGGTTCCGCCGGTTCGACGAGCTCGCCGGGCTGGGTTTCAATCGGTTCCACGTCGACGACCTCCAGCGGCTGGTCAGGAGCGGGCGGCGGCGAAGCGGCGGGTCGCGCCTGCAGCGCCTGGCCGGCAAACACCCGGAGTCCTCCGCGCCGATCCCGTTCGATCCGGACGAGCCCTTCCTTCTGACACGCGCGGAGCAGATCCATCAGCCCGCCGAACCCGTAGCGGCGCTCGTCGAATCCCCCTTCTGCCTGCCGGAGAATCTGCTTCACGTTGCGCAGGTACATGGGCCAGCGGGCGCCAGTTGCCCCGGAAAGGATGCGCCCTGCACGCTGCACGCCCTCGGCGGCGGTTTCGGTCTGGGCGTGTTCCGATCGGAACTGGTCGCCCGGCGTGCTGCCGCGTGGCTGTTCGCCACCAGGCGCGAACGGCTGCACGACGGCGGTCCCGCCAGGCGCCGAACCGGTCGCCTCGCCATCGCCCGTCGCGCGGGCTTTCGGCTCCCCCTCATCAACGTCTTCTTTGGACTCCTGGTTCAATTCGACCATGACGCTGCGGCCGGAGTGTTTGAGCGAGATGAAGCCGGCGCGGGCGAGCTTCTCGGTGAAGTCGAGGAACGACGACGCGCCGTAATTGCGCTCGGAGAAGGTCGAATCCAGCTGCAGCAGCGTGCTTTTGAGCAGCCCGGTCTGCGGTGTCACTTCGCGATCGGCGAGGATCTTCAGCGCACGCCGGACGATCGGAAACGCCTGGGCAATCGGCGTGCTTGCCGCAGCGGCTGCGGGCCGGCCGCCCCTGGTGGCCGGCCGTCTGGCGCCGCCGGTCAGATTCTCGTACGCGATGAACTCGTGACAATTGCGCTGCAGGATGATGCTCGTGAACGCGCGGCCGCCGACCACGAACACTTTCTTGTCGTATTGTTTCAGTTTTTCGACCAGCGAGAGGAAGTCGCTGTCGCCGCCGACAATCACGTAGGCGTTGATATGCGGATGCGTGAACGCCATCTCCAGCGCGTCCAGCGCCAGGTTGATATCGGCGCCGTTCTTGTCGCCGCCGGGCGTCAGATTGCGCTGCACCAGGCGGATGGCGTGCTGCGTGAGCGCGCGGCTGTACTCGCCGGCGCGAGTCCAATCGGCGTAGGCAATCTTGGTGACGACCTCGCCGCGCTCCTTGATCGCGTCGAGGATGGTTCCGACGTCGAAGTGCTCTCCAAGCGTGCTCTTGACGCCGATTTCGATGTTGTCGAAGTCGATGAAAACGGCGATGTTCAGACGATCTTGATGTGCCAAACGGGTGCCTCTAAAAATGGCCGACCTGTGCAGTTCGTCGGTGATGAGTTCTGCTGAGCTGTCAGCGCGGGGATCAACTCTTATTTATTATCCACCACCGCCGACATGTTCGGCAGCGGCGGCGGCAGGAAAGGCGGATGGGCACGAAAGGCGGGATAGGCGGGAAAAGCGGTAGGGAAGACTCGATCCCCCTCCTGCCCCTCCTGCCTATCCTGCCCTGTCTTCTTTCGCGGTTTCACGACACAAGCGGCGGCGGCGCCTCGGGTGTGGGCCACAGCGTCCGGGCGAATCCACCGCGCTGCAGCAGCTCGCGCCCCTTGCCGCCGCGGCTGGTGATCTCGTATTTCGCCGTGCTGATCGTCTGCTCGCCGCCGCGCGTGGTCTCGACCGTCAGCACGTCGCGGTCACCCGTGGACGCGATGAACCCGAGGACGCGATCATCCTCCGCGAGCTTGATCAACAGCACGCCCTTTCCAGGACCGGACAGGTAATTCACCTCTTCACCCCGCGCCAGGATGCCGCGCGCGCGGGCGGTCGCCGCGATGAGGACCTCCCTGCCGGTGAACCTCGCCACGCCGAGAATCTCGGCGCCTTTCGCTGGACGGGCGTAGCGGCGGCCGGATCGCGTGCTCGGTTCCACCAGTCCTTCGAACCCGAAGCGCAGCGCGTACCCGTCGCTCGAGACAGCGACGGCATGGACCGGCGCCGGTTCGCCTGCCTTCTTTGGCTGGATCCGGCCGGCCGCCCTCGGATCCAGGCTCATCGCGCCGACGATCTTCTCGCCGTCCCGGAGCTTGAACTGCTTCTGAATCGGCTCGCCGTAGCCGGTCGACGCGGGGACGTCGATAATGCGGCTGGTGTAGGCGACGCCGAAATTGGAGAAGAACACGCACGTGGCGCGGGTGCTGCCGGCTAACGCCGCCAGCACTGAGTCGCCTTCGCGCAGCCGCGTCGTGGAGAGGTCCCTGACTTCCTTCTGCCGCTTCACCCAGCCGTCCCGCGACACGATCACGACGTTGTCTTCGTCGACGATGAAGTCGTGGGCGGTGTACTCGGGCTCACCGGTATCGCTGGCGATGGCGGTCCGCCGCTTGTCGCCGTACTTCGTGCCGATCGCCTCCAGCTCGGCGCGCACCAGCTGCCAGCGGCTGCCCTCGTCCTTGAGCAGGGCGTTGATCTGCCGCGCCCGCTTCCGCTTCTCCTCGAGTTCCTGTCTGATCAGCTGAATCTCGAGGCGGGCGAGACGATAGATCTTCAGCTCGAGGATCGCATCCGTCTGATCGGCGTCCAGCTTGAAGCGGGTCATGATCTTCGCGGCGGCGTCGGCCTTGCCGTCGGACTTGCGGATCATCCTGATGATCTCGTCCAGCGCGTCGAAGACGGTCTCGAACCCCTCGAGGATGTGGATGCGTTTCTTGAGCGAGGCGAGCTCGTGCTCCAGCCGCCGCGTGACCACCTCGAGGCGGAAATGCAGAAAGTGCCAGAGGATCTGCTTCAGATCGAGGCGTTCGGGGCGGCCGACCTCCGGGTTTTCGGTCGGAATCAGACAGGTCAGGTTGACCGCGACGTTGATCTGCAGCGGCGTGTGCCTGAACAGATACGCCATGACCATCTTCTCGTCGGCGTCCTTCTTCATCTCGAGCGCGATGCGCACGTCCTCGGTCGAGAGGTCCTTCACGTCGACGAGCTGCGGCAGCTTGCGCGCCAGCACCACTTCGGCGATGCGTTCGACCAGCTGCGACTTGTTGACCGTGTAGGGAATGCTTTCGATGTAGATCGTCTTCGTCGATCGCGTTTCCGGTCCGATGTCCCACGTGCCGCGCAGGCGGATGCTGCCCTGGCCGGTTTTGTAAATCTGCGTGAGCTCGTCGCGGGAGTTGAGGATCTGACCGCCGGTGGGAAAGTCGGGCCCCTTGATATACCGGCACAGCTGCGCGCTGCTCAATTCTTCGTTGTCCAGCAGCTTCACCAGCGCCGTGCAGACCTCGGTCAGGTTGTGCGGCGGCACGTTGGTCGCCATGCCTACGGCAATGCCGGTGGTGCCGTTGACCAGGAGGCTGGGAATGCGCGCGGGAAGGACGATCGGCTCGGTTCGAGTGCCGTCGTAGTTGGGCCGGAAATGGACGGTGGTCTGCTCGATCTCGCTGAGCATCTCGTCGCTGAGACGGGCGAGACGGCACTCGGTGTACCGCATCGCGGCGGCACTGTCGCCGTCGAGCGACCCGAAGTTGCCGGACCCGTCGACCAGCGGATAGCGCAGCGAGAAGGGCTGCGCCATGCGCACCAGCGTCTCGTAGAGCGCGGCGTCGCCGTGCGGGTGATAGCTGCCCATGACGTCGCCGACGACCTTGGCGCACTTGCGGTGCCGCGCGTCGGCGGTCAGGTTCTGCTGCCACATCGTGAAGAGGATGCGGCGCTGGACCGGCTTCAGGCCGTCGCGCACGTCGGGCAGCGCCCGCGAGGTGATGACCGACAGCGCGTAATTCAGGTAGCGGGACTGCGCCGCCTCGTGCAGCGCGACGTTCTCGGTGCTGCCCGCCCCGCCATTGCCGCCGCCGAGCATCGACGATCGCGCGGCCGCTTCGCGTCCCGTTGCGCCGGCGTCGGCCGGCTCCATGTTGTCGAAGAGCGATTGATCGGACGGTGGTCGGCGTTTCTTGGCCAAGGAACCGATCTTAAGGCAGGACAGGCGGGACGGGCAGGACAGGCGGGATGGGCAGGATAGACGGGATGGGCAGCCCTTCCTGCCTCTCCTGCCCTTCCTGCCCTTCCTGCCCTATTTGATAAACAACATCTCCCGGTACGTCGCGAGCGGCCACGTCTCGTGCGGCATCATCAGCTCGAGTTCGTCGCCTACTTCGCGCAGTGCCTTCATCGCCGGAATCACCACGTCGCGGTAATGCCGCGCGTGCTTGAACGCGTCACCTTCGGCGTCGTGCTCGAGCGCGTACTGGAGCTTGTCGGTGCGGCGCTTGAAATCGTCGGTCAGGCGCGCCAACCGGTCCAGCGTCTTCTTTGCCTCCGCCGACCGGCTGCCCGCCGCTTTCACCGCCGCAACACTCTCGGCGACGTGCTTCTGATACTCGAGCACCGCGGGCAGGATGTAGCGGTTCGCCATCAGCACCATCAGCTGCCCTTCGACGTTCACGGTCTTGTTGTAGGTCTCGACCATGATGTCGAACCGGGCGCGGACCTCACGCTCGTTCAGGACCCGGTATTTTTCGAAGATGCCGACGACTTCCTTCGTCACCAGCTGCGGCAGCGCGTCGACCGTGTTCTTCATGTTCTGGAGTCCGCGCTTGTGCGCCTCGCGTTCCCACTCCTTCGAGTAGTTGTTGCCGTTGAAGATGATCCGCCGGTTCTCCTTGATCACCCTGGGCAGGAGCTCACCGACGGCCTGCTCGAGCGACTTGCCGTTGGCGGTCGCCTTCTCCAGCTCGGTAGCCATGTAGTCGAGCGACTCGGTGACGGCCACGTTGAGCGCGATGTTCGGGTAGGCGATGCTCTGATTGGACGAGACCGCGCGGAACTCGAACTTGTTGCCGGTGAACGCGAACGGGCTCGTGCGGTTGCGGTCGCCGGGATCGCGCGGCAGCTTGGGCAGCACCAGCACGCCGGTATCGAGCTCGCCGCCGTGTTTGGTCGACTTTGCGCCGCCCTTTTCGATCTGGTCGAAGATGTCGGTGAGCATGTCGCCGAGGAAGACGGAGATGATCGCGGGCGGCGCTTCGTTCGCGCCGAGCCGATGATCATTTCCCGCGCTGGCGATCGTCGCCCGCAGCAACCCCTGCCACTTGTTCACCGCGCGCACGACCGCGACGCAGAACACGAGGAACTGCATGTTGTCGTGCGGGTTGGCGCCCGGGCTGAGCAGGTTGTGCCCGAGGTCGTCGCTGATCGACCAGTTCAGGTGCTTGCCCGACCCGTTCACGCCGGCGAACGGTTTTTCGTGCAGCAGGCAGGCGAGCCCGTACTTCGGCGCCGTTCTCCGCATCGTCTCCATCGTCATCATCTGGTGATCGGTGGCGACGTTGGCGTTCTCGAACACGGGCGCGATCTCGTACTGGCTGGGCGCCACCTCGTTGTGGCGCGTTTTCACCGGCACGCCGATCTTGTAGAGCTCCGTTTCGATCTCCGACATGAACGCCATCACCCGGTCGGGGATCGCGCCGAAGTACTGGTCCTCGAGTTCCTGTCCCTTCGGCGGGCGCGCGCCGAACAGCGTGCGGCCGGCGTTGATCAGATCGGGCCGTGACAGATAGAAGTAGCGGTCGATCAGGAAATATTCCTGCTCCGGACCACACGTGGTGACGACCCGCTCGGCGCGCGAGCCGAACAGCCGCAGCACGCGCACCGCCTGCCTCGACAGCGCTTCCATCGAGCGGAGCAGCGGCGTCTTCTTGTCCAGCGCTTCACCCGTCCAGCTGACGAACGCCGTCGGAATGACGAGCGTCGTCGAATTGCCGCTCTTGAGCAGCCACGGTGGACTGGTCGGGTCCCAGGCGGTGTAGCCGCGCGCTTCGAAGGTGGAGCGCATTCCGCCCGACGGGAAGCTCGAGGCGTCGGGCTCGCCCTTGATCAACTCCTTCCCCGAGAACTCGGCGACGGCCCGGCCGTCTCCGGTAGGAGAGAGGAACGAATCGTGTTTCTCGGCGGTGATCCCGGTGAGCGGCTGGAACCAGTGAGTGTAATGGGTGGCGCCGTGTTCGACCGCCCATTCTTTCATGGCCGACGCCACGGCGTCAGCCACCGAGATGTCCAGCGGCACGCCGAGCGTGATCGTGCGCCGGAGCGCGAGGTACACGGGTTTGGGGAGGCGCGCCTGCTGGACGGCATCGCTGAACACGAGACTGCCGAAGCTTTCAGTCGCGCGCGCAATGCGCATCTCCCGGCCTTCGGCACCTTCAGTGACCGACCAGTCGCGAATGGCGCTAATCGCCTCGGTAAGTACTGCAGACCCCATGTCGTCGCCCCCCTTTTAGCTTCGACAACTCCGTCGAAGACAAAAGCGCATGTCTGCGCGTCCGATGAACCAGGTATTATCTCTAGATCCTTACTGGTCCTGCAATTTCGAAGGTGATGGCGTTCCAATCGGCCGCCAGCCCAGCAGTGCCAGAAATTCCGCCAGCACCATGGCCGTCGCGCCCCAGATCTCAGTTCCGTAAACGTGAAACGCAGGAACGGTGAACGGCCGTCCATCCCGAACGCGCTCGGTGAGCCGCAGCGCCGTCGAGCGGACGAGATCGGCGATCGCCACCTCGAGGATCCGCGCGACCTCGCCGTCTGCCGGCACCAGCGACGGCTGCTCGGGTCGCGCCGCGACGATCGGGTGCAGCCGGAAGCCGCTCACAGGAATGTCGAGCGGCGTCAGCGCGCCGAGAACGGTGATGCCGTCCGGCGCGAGCGCGACTTCTTCGTGCGCCTCACGCAGCGCTGCGTGTTCGAACGTTTCGCCCGGCTCGACGACGCCGCCGGGCAGCGACACCTGACCGCTGTGCCGTCCAACGGTGTCGGACCGGACCGTCAGCACAATGTGCGCGTGATCCTGAATCGGAAAAACGAGAAGGAGAGCGGCGGCATGACGCACCCGTGCGGGATTGAACCCCGCCGGCCAATCGCGCCGCGGCACCGGTGCGAGCACGTTCTGCGCATCGATGCCGGGCAGTTCAGCCCGGAATGCCGTTTCGAGGCGGCGGATCGCATCAAGAAACCGCATGTCGCCAGGCCGTTCGGGCAATCGGTCGAGCGAGCGGCGAAACGCTGGAAGCGACAGGTGCGGTTTCGCTTGTATCGATGGCGGGATACACGAGAGACGGGACGCCTGCAGACCCGCTGGGTGCGTCGATTGTCACAATTCGCAACCGCGAAGGGAAGCGCAACGGTTCCCGCGATCCGCAGAATTGGAGTACCCGTTCTTGCGTGGCAAAAAAAGCTGAGAAGGCACCACGCTCGAGGCAGAAGGCGTTACTAGAATGATCCGAATCCGGCGGTCTGCTCTGAACCTTCGACAGTTGTGGACGACGGCGTCGGCCGTGACAACCGGCATTGCGAATGCGGTGATGAAGCGCCACGACTCGTCCGATGTGCAGTTGAAGCCCGGTGATCCCGCCCCGCCGTTTTCGCTGATGGGATCCGACGGCCGCATCCATTCGCTGCAGGATCATATCGGCAGGCGTGCCGTTGTGCTCGCGTGGTTTCCGAAGGCGTTTACCGGCGGCTGAACGGCTGAGTGCAAGTCGCTCGGGAGAAGCGGCGATCAGTTGAAACGGTTCGCAGTACAGTACTTCGCTGTAAGCGTGGACACACCTGAGACGAGCTCGAGGTTTGCCGAGTCCCTCGGGGTCGATTACCCGATTCTGAGCGATCCGAGCCGGGACACGGCCCGGGCGTACGGCGTCTTAGGTGCCAGCGGCTTCGCGACCAGGCGAACCTTTTACATCGGCATTGACGGCCGCATTCTTGCGATTGACTCGAACGTCAGTCCCGCGTCGCATGGCCGTGACATCGTCGCGAAGTTGACCGAGCTCGAGGTTTTGCGGTCAACGTAGTCGAACTGCCTCGGATCGCGGCGCGCGGTAGCTGCCCGTTGAGGCAGATGGCCCGTTCTCACCCGCTGACGCTCACCCGCCGCACGTCGGGGTGATCGCGTCGGACGGAGCGCTGGAGCACGTATGGCTCTGCTCGATCGATTCCGTGCGCAGCCGCGGCAGAAGCATCCTGATCCGGCTGTCCGGCTGGCATTCGTCCAGGAAATCCCCCTCACCGAACACGACGTGCTGGCGGAAATGGCGCGCGGGGACGCGGACCCGCGTGTTCGCCGGGCGGCTGTGGCGAAGTTGATGGAGCCGGCTTCGCTCGCTGGCATTGCGCGCGACGATGCCGACGAAGGCGTGCGATCGCAGGCGCTGACCATGCTTCGCGACATCGCGCTCGAGGCTTTTGAAGGGACCGGCGAGAAGGAAAGCCTCGCCGCGATCGCGGCGATCGCCGCGCTGCCCGACGTGAGAACCCTGGCATCCATTGCGAAGACGGGGCCGGGTGAGGGACCCGCGCTGCGCGCGCTGGCGCAGATCTCGGACGTGCACGTGCTCGGATCGGCCGCGCGGCACGCGGAGCTCGAGCCGGTCCGGCGGGCGGCGCTGGACCGCGTGCAGGATCGCGGTGAGCTCCTCGACGTGGCGTTGAACAGCGAATTCAAAGACACCGCGAGTACGGCGGCGGAACGGCTGTCGGATCGTGACGATCTCGAACAGGTTGCCGTGCGGGCCAGGAACAAGGCTGGTGCGAAGCGCGCGCGCGCGCTGTTGCGCGAGATGGACGAGCGGGCCGCCGCTGAGGCCGCGGAAGCTGCGGCCGCGGCTGTGCCTGCTGAACCCGGTCCGGAAGCGCTCGAGCGGGCGGCGCGCGGAGAGGCGGAACGGGAGGCCGTCGCTGAGCGTGCCCGCCTCGAAGAGGCCGAACGCCGGCGCATGGAGGAAGAGAGCGCCGCCCGTGCCCGGGAGGAGCGCGAGTCGGCGGAACACGCGCGAGTGCAGGAGGCGGAGGAGGCGGCGCAGCGGGAAGCCGAGCGGCGCCACGGCCGCCTGTTGGAGCTCGTTCTCGAGCTCGAAGCTGCAGCGGGCGATCAGGATCTGTCGGCCGCGCGCCGGCGGCTCGACGTGGTTCGGCACGAATGGAGAGACCTGAGCGAGGGAATCACGATCGACGCGGAGCTCGCCGGGCGCTTTGCTGCGGCTGAAACCATCCTGATGGCGCGCGACACCGCCGCACGCGAACAGGAACAGCGCACCCGTCGCGAGGCGCTCGTGCGCGTGCAGCAGCTGATCGCGCGCGTCGAGGCCCTGACCGCCCAGCCCGAGTTGACGCTCAAGGCCGGCGAGCGCGCGTTGCGCGACGTCCGCGCCACGCTCGGCGCAGTCCCGCCGCTGCCCTCGAAGCGGGACTTCGAGGACGTCTCGCAGCGGCTGAAGGCGGCGCAGGCGGCGCTGATGCCGAGAGTGCAGGAGCTGCGCGACGTTGCCGACTGGCAGCGCTGGGCCAACGTCGGGATCCAGGAGCAGCTCTGCGAAAAGATGGAGGCGTTGAAGACCGTCGACGACGCCGAAGCCGCCGCGCGTCAGGTTCGGGAGCTCCAGCAGCAGTGGCGGCAGGCGGCCGACGTGCCGCGAGCCCAGGGCGAGGCGCTGTGGAAGCGGTTCAAGGCGGCGCACGACGACGTCTGGGCGAAGTGCGAAGCGCATTTCGCCGAGCAGGCAGGCGCGCGCGCGGAAAACCTCGCCAGGAAGCTCGCCCTCTGCGAGCGCGCTGAAGCGCTCGCCGACTCGACCAACTGGATTCAGACCGCCGACGAGATCAAGGGGCTCCAGGCCGAGTGGAAGACGATTGGCGCCGTCAGCCGCGGCCAGGAGAAAGCAGTCTGGGAACGGTTCCGCTCGGCGTGCGATCGGTTCTTCACCCGGCGCCATGCGGATCTCGTGCAGCGCAAGGCGATGTGGGCGGAGAACCTCGCCCGGAAGGAAGCGCTGTGCGCCAAGGTCGAAGCGCTCGTCGACTCCACTGAGTGGGAGGCCGCCGCGGCGGAGATCCGGCGGCTCCAGGGCGAATGGAAGACGATTGGTCCTGTCAAGAAGACGCGATCCGAGGCGATCTGGCAGCGCTTCCGTGCGGCCTGCGATCACTTCTTCTCGCGCTACGCTCAGCGCCACGACATCGCGCGCGGCGAGCGTGTGGCCGCGCGGGAGGCGATCGTCGCCGAGCTCGAGGCTCTATCAGTCGTCAGTCCTCAGTCATCAGGCGGCAGTCCTCAGTCGTCGGATACCAGTCCGGAGTCTTCAGTCAGCGGTCCGCCGCCGCCTGCCGATCTGCTGGCGACGGTTCGTGATATCCGCCGCCGCTGGCAGGCGGAGCTTGCCGCCCGCGGGGTCGACCGCGAGCGTGCGGCGGCTCTCGACGAGCGGTTCGAGGCGGCATCACAGCGCGTCATGTCGCTGTTCCCGACGGTGTTCAAGGGCACCGACCTCGATGTCGATGCCAACCAGGCGCGGATGGAAGCCATCGTGAAGCGCCTGGAAGATCTGGCGAATTCGCTGGCCGGTCCCGTTCCGAGCGAAGGCGGTGACGCGGCCCTTTCGCCGACCACGCGCCTCGCCGCGATGCTCAAGGAGGCGCTGGCCGCGAATACGATTGGCGGGAAGGTCGACGAGGAGAGCCGGCTGCGCGCCGCGGCCGAAGAAGTACGGCAGGCGCAGGCCAGCTTCTCGCGCATCGGCCTGGTCCCCGAGCAGACGCGGCGTCTGCTGGCAGATCGGCTTCAGCGCGCAATCCGGCGCATCAGCGAACGGGCCGCACGATCCCTGGCCTCACGCGGCCCCGGCCGTCCGGGTCCGTCAGCCGGTCCGGGGCGATCAGGTGGGCCCGGCGGACACGGCGGCTCCGGCGCGCCGGGCCGCCCGGGCGAGACGAACCGTTCGGCCGGATCGAGCCGGGCGAGTGAGTCAGGCAGGTCGGGTGAGTCGGGCCGCTCGAGTGAGTCGAGTGGGCCTGGGCAGGGCAGGGCCGGCGAGCCGCGCAGGGCTGGTGGGCCGAGTTAGCGCAGGTTGGGGTGCAGGTGAAGTCGTGAGTTGTGAGTTTTCAGTTGTGAATGGCGCGCCAGAGCGCGCCGGGATCGAATCTCACGACTGACGACTGACAGAATCTCTATCGTCCGTCGCCAATCTTGATCAACTGCACGTCGAAGACGAGCGTGCCGTACGTGCGCTTTGTCCTTTGTAGGCGAGCTTCTCAGGAATCCAGAACCGCGCCTTCTCGCCTTCTACCATAAGTTGAAGGCCTTCGGTCCATCCGGGAATCACGCCGTCGAGGCCGAACGTTGCAGGCTCGCCCCTGACGACGGAGCCGTCGAACATTTTGCCGTCGGTCGTCCGGCCGGTGTAGTGAACCGTAACGAGATCTTCCGCAGTGGGATGGTCTTTTCGTGTGGCCGGAGTGATCACCTTGCTGGCCAGGCCCGAGGCTGTTTGACCCCATCCGCCGGCGGCGCGGCGACGTCGGGCGGAGGCGGGATTACTTTGAGAGCGGTCGTTTGCAGCGTCGCAAGCGCGAAGAAAAACAGCAGACCCGAAGTCATGAGACCCATGTGCTCATTTTATGGTGCGTGTGCTATAGTCCGTGCCGTACTAGCGGGGCACTTCCAGCTCTCAGCTGTCGATTTGTCGACCTAATCCGACAGCTGATATAGCCGGATGCACGATGCCCCTACCTGCCCCGACCGACGATCCCAACTACCGGCAAAGCACACAAAAGCAACGAGTATTCTTCGCGGCCTTTGCGTTCAAAAGCGCCGGTCAGCTAGTCGGACAGGCGTCTGCAGGCCAAGAGCCCAGAGCCGAGAGCCGAAGGCCCAGAGCCTTCAATCACCGCTGACGCCGCTGCAGCTCGTCGAGTGCGCGCTTCAGCTGTTCCAGCTTCTGTCCCGCCTCTGCGAGCTTGCCCTCGGCGGTGAGCCGCTGGTAATCGGTAAGACTGCGGGCCGCCTCCGTGATGAGTGCATCGCTCTCATCGCTGACGGCCGGAGCCTGCGCTTCGCGATCCGCCCGCCCGGCCGCCGGCGCGCCGCGTTCCGCGGCAGCGGCGCCAGAGACCCCGGCGCCGGTGAGCGCAGACGCCGCGTTGCCAAACAGCGCGCCGAGCGCCGCGTCGAACGTCGGCCCGTACGCGAGACGGTCCTGCAGCGCCAGCACCACCACGCGGAGCTCGGGCATCGGGCTGCGCTCCGCCTGCAGGTAGATTGGCTCCGCGTACAGCAGCCCTCGGCCGACAGGCATCACGATCAGCGTTCCCCGCCGCACGTGCGATCCCTGCTGGTTCCACAGTGTCAACTGACTGGAAAGCTGCGGGTTCTGATCGATTTGGGCTTCGATCTGCAGCGGTCCGTTCACGAGCCTTGACTTCGGAAAGTCGAACGCCGCCAGCTTCCCGTAATTCGGCTCGTCGCTCCGGCCCGCCATCCAGCCGATCAGGTTGTTGCGGTTCGACGGTGTGAACGGAAGGATCTCCACGAACTCGATGGCCTGCTCACCTGGCAGCTTCATCAGCACGAAGTTCGGCTCTATCGGCTGCTGGGACTGCTGACGCCGCTCGTCGAGCCGGACCTCTGTCGCCACGCTCCAGAGATCTTCCCGGTTGTAGAACACTTCGGGCACGGTCATGTGGTACAGCCCGTAGACCATCGCCTGCAGTTCCAGCATCAGCTCGGGGTAGCGCACGTGGCTGCGCAGGTCCTTCCCCATCGCAGCGGCATCCTTGAACAGCGTGGGAAAGACGGCGCGGTAGGCGGCAATGATCGGATCGTCCTGATCGAAGACGTAGAACGTTGTCGCGCCGTCGTACGCGTCGACGATGGCCTTCACGCTGTTGCGCAGGTAATTGATCGGTTGACGGTTGAGCCGGTAATGCCGTGAGTAGGGAAACGAGTCGGACGTCGTAAAGCCGTCGATCATCCACGAGAGCCGCCCGTCCTCTCCCACGACGATGTAGGGATCCGGGTCGAAGGTGAGGAACGGCGCCAGCGCCTCGACGCGATCGCGGATGTTGCGGCGCATCAGCAGCCGGCTCTCCGCCGTGACGTCGTCGCTGAACGGGAGCTTGCCGACGTCGCCGCGGTCGATCGCGATGAGCAGGCGGCGGAAGAACCCGCCGATGACAATGCCTCCCGTACCCTCGTACGACGTGAGACTGTTGCTTTCACCCTGCGGGTAGTTGAACTCCTTCTGCCGCGTCCGGACGTAGACGTCGCTGTTCGTCATCTCGCCGAAGTAGACTTCGGGTCGGGTCACCTTGAGGCCGGCGACCGTGCTGCGGACCGGCATATCGGCCAGGAGCAGGTCGGGCAGCCCCTCGGGCGTGAAGCCGTTCACCGGATTCATGGTGACGCCGTAGCCGTGGGTGTAAATCAGCTTCTCGTTGATCCAGTTGCGGCTGCTCTCCGGCAGCTTTTCGATGCTCAGTTCGCGTACGGCGAGCATCATCTGGCGAACCGATCCGTCGACGGTGTACCGATCGATGTCGATGTCGGGGAAATCGTAGTAGGTCCGAATCTCCTGAATCTGGCGCAGCGTGTCCTGCAACGCACGCCAGTCCCACAGCCGGATGTTCTGGATCGTGGCCAGGTTGTTCCGCAGGTCGATCGCCTCGATGCCGCTCTCGGCCGGGAACGCGCGGCCCTCGATGCGGTTCAGGCCGAACGCCCACCGCGTCATCTCGATGTTGTGGGCGATGTAGGGCCGTTCGCGCACCAGCTCGTTCGGCTTGACGATGAAGGTGCTGGTGTACCACGAGAGGAGCGTGATGCCGAGCAGGCACACGCC
Source organism: Acidobacteriota bacterium (assembly GCA_046726355.1). Classification (GTDB taxonomy): domain Bacteria; phylum Acidobacteriota; class Vicinamibacteria; order Vicinamibacterales; family CAVVIG01; genus QHWF01. Next base: position 19,107 of record JBKPAI010000011.1, read on the forward strand.
TGCCGGCACGACCGCTGCGACGAGCCAGCGGAGCCGCGGTGCGGCGACGGCGTTGACGATCGCCACCGCCGCCCCCAGTGTCAGCGCGACCGCGAGGATCAGCGAGCCCGTCAGCGTGACGTGAGCGTCGGTGTAGGTGACGCCGGTGAACAGGACGCGGTCGGTAAAGAGGCGATCGAAGCGGCTCAAGTACACGCGCGCGGCGAGCGCCAGCAGCAGCGCGGCAAAGCTGATCGACAGGCCGCGCCACGCGACCGTTCCCGAACCGGCGCGCCCGCGGCTGATGATGCGCGTACCGCCGGTGACCACGATGAAGAAGAATGCAATCGCGCACGCCATCAGCGCCAGCGTCGTCAGCCAGCCGGTCAGCATCGACCAGACCGGAAGCGTGAACAGGTAGAAGGGCAGCGGCCGGCCGAAGATCGGATCAACGGGCACGGCGTCCGCGCCCGCCGGTGCCGCCGCGCCGCCGCCATACCAGTACAAAGCGAACGTCGTCCAGTCGGCGGTCATGCGCGCGCCGGTGACCAGCGCGACGACCAGCGCGGCGGCGAGCGCGATCAGGCGCAGGACCGGTTCGACAGGGAGCTGCAGCGGCTGGCCGTTAATCAGGATCGTCCCGCCCGTGATGTCGTTCAGCCGGTCGGGCTTGAAGGCGAGAAACGATCCGTAGAGGCCGGCGAACGTGAGCCCGGCAAACACGACGAACACCGTCGCCTGAATGTTCAACGTCTTCCAGAACACGGCAACGTAGCCGAGCGAGTCGAACCAGAGCGCGTCGACGTAATAGGACAGCGCGGTCCCGACGCTCAGGACGAGAAGGCCGAGGACGGCGATGAGGAACAGGCGGTGCTGCCGGCGCGGGGGGCGCGGGGGACGCAACGGCCAGTCGACGATCGAGCGATCGCGGGGGAAGTTCATCTGCCGATCGACCGATTATCCTCCTCACTCGTCGCGAAGTCACGAGCGCCACCGTCTTGGCGTCTTCGTCTCAGGTTTTCACACCCCCGGGGTGGGGCGGAGCGCGCGATCGGCGCGCAGGGCGCGCCTGGCGAGGGAGCGGCCCGCCTTCGCGCCGGAGGCGCTACGGCGCGTCCGCCGTAGCGTTAGCGGAGGCGGAAGCGGGGCGGCGGGGTCCCCGCGAGCGACCGAGCCGGGGCGTGGGGCGCAGCCCACGTATTAAATCACCAGCACGATCTTGCCGCTGGCGCCCGGCTCCATGACCGCCTGATGGGCGCGCGCCGCGTCAGCCAGCGGCAGTTCGCGTCCAACGACCGGCTTCAAGGTCCCGTTCGTCAGCCCGGCACCGATCGCGGCATGAATGTCCCTCATGTCGGCATCACTTGCGTTGAACAACATGAGCCCGCGAATATCGGCATCGCGGCCCATCGCGTCGCGCGGGTTGATCTCGACCCGCCCGCGGCTGCCGACAACGACCACGCGTCCGCCCCTGGCGAGCAGACCGAGATCGCGATCGAGATTGACGTGCGCCGCCATCTCGACGATGACGTCGACGCCGCGGCCGCCGGTCGCCTTCATGATTGCGTCCGTGTAGCCCTGTTCGGCATGGTTGACGACGATATCGGCGCCGTGCGCTTTGACCGTCGTGAGACCGGCAGCGGTTCCTCCACTCCCGATCACCGTCATGCCGCGGGCTCGCGCCAGCTGCACGGTGGCGAGCCCTACGCCGCCGGTCGCGCCATGAACCAGGACCGTCTCCGCAGGCCGCGCGGCGGCGCGTTGAAACAACGCGCGATAGGCGGTGGCGTAGGGAACGCCGAGCGCCGCGCCCTGACCGAACGTGATGCCGGCGGGCAGCGGCCGAAGTTGATCCGGAGTCGCCACCGCGAGCTCTGCGTACGTGCCCGCACCGGCAGGCCGTGATCCCGGTCCGGCGATGTACACGCGATCGCCGGGTTGAACGCGATCCACGCCGCTGCCGACGGCGGCGACCTCGCCCGCTCCGTCGAAGCCGGGTACGTACGGTGGCACCGCTTTGCGTGCATGACCGCCCGAACGGATATAGCCGTCGACGGGATTGACGCCGGCGGCCCGGATTCGGACGAGCACTTCACCGGCCTGCGGCCGCGGATCTGGAAACTCTTCGAGCTTCAAGACGTCCGGTCCGCCGAGCTCTCGAACCACGATGGCGCGCATTGGCGTCTCCATCCGACCCACAAAGATCGGCAGGATCTTCAGGGAATCAGGGAACCACAAAGACCACACAGAAGACACCGCAGGACGAAGAGTGCTGTTCGCGTTGTGTCCTTCTGGTGGATTGCTGCCAAATACCCGGTCGCTTCGGGCCTTGCGGTCCCGGATGCTACCATGAAGGAATTCATGTCAACCGTGAGGCTCCATCGGACGGTCGGCGTCAAGGTCGGCCCCGTCCAGGTCGGGGGTGGCGCGCCGATCGTGGTCCAGTCGATGACCTTGACCGACACGGCCGATGCTCGATCGACCGCGCAGCAGTGTATCGAGCTGGCCGAGGCCGGGTCGGAGATGGTGCGCGTCACGGTCAACCTGCCCGAAGCCGCGGCGGCAGTGCCGGAGATCAAGCAGCGGATGCTGGACGCCGGCTGCGCCGCGCCGCTCATCGGCGACTTCCACTACAACGGCCATCTGCTCCTGACGAGATACCCGGAGTGCGCGCGTGCGCTGGACAAGTACCGCATCAATCCCGGCAACGTCGGGACCGGTCGCCGCCGCGACGAGCAGTTCGCGACGATCTGCAGGGTGGCCGTGGACAACGGCCGGCCCGTCCGCATCGGCGTCAACGCCGGCTCCCTCAATCAGGAGCTGGTCGTCAAGAAGATGCAGGAGAACACCGATCGCGGCCTGGGGCGGGCCTCGCAGGAGATCATCAATGACTGCATGGTCCTCTCGGCGATCGAGTCGACGGCGCTGGCGATCGACAGCGGCCTCCGCACGGACCAGATCGTCATCTCCTGCAAGACCTCACGGCCGCGCGACCTGATCGCGGTGTACCGCGCGCTCGCGCGCCAGACGGACCAACCACTCCATCTGGGCCTGACCGAAGCTGGCATGGGCCTCAAGGGGCTGGTATGGTCGGCCTCGGCGATGGGCGTCCTGCTGCACGAGGGCATCGGCGACACCATCCGAGTCTCGCTGACGCCGCGGCCCGGGGGCGATCGGCGCGAGGAAGTCCATGCCGCCTGCGAGCTGCTGCAGGCGCTCGGACTGCGGTCGTTCTCGCCCAGCGTCACCGCCTGCCCCGGATGCGGGCGGACGACGAGCAGCACGTTTCAGGAACTGGCCGAGCGGATTCAGGATTACGTCCGTGACCGGATGCCCGAGTGGAAAACGAGCCACGAGGGCGTCGAGTCACTGACCCTCGCCGTGATGGGCTGTATCGTGAACGGTCCGGGCGAATCGAAGGCGGCCAACATCGGAATCAGCCTGCCCGGCACCGGAGAAGCGCCGAATTGTCCGATTTACATCGACGGTGAGCACGTCACGACCCTGCGCGGCACGTACGACGAGCTTGCCCGGGAGTTCCAGCGCGTGGTCGATCAATATGTCGAGCGCAAATACGCGAGGCGATGAAGTCTTTCTTCGCGGCCTTTGCGTTTCAACTCCTGTCGACAGTGTGTCCCCGAACTAATGAACCGTATAAGGTTCGTGCAGCGCGAACGGGGCGATCTCGACGTCGAAGTGTTCACCGTCTTCGGTCACCATCTGATAGGTGCCGTGCATCACGCCGGTTGACGTGCGGAGCGGACACCCGGAGGTGTACTGAAACGACTCACCCGGCGCGAGCACCGGCTGTTCGCCGACAACCCCCGGCCCGCGGACTTCTTCGGTGTGGCCCGCTGCGTCGGTAATGATCCAGTGGCGGCTCAGGAGCTGGACGGTTTCGTCACGCTCGTTGGTGATCCGGACCGTGTAGTGAAAGAACCACTGGTTCTGAAACGGCAAGGATCGCTCGGGCGCGTATTGCGATTCGACTTCGACCCTGACGTTATTCGTGACCGCTTCTGAACAAGAGGCGTGCAGAGGCTGGTTCGATTCCGGCATGAACGAGCCCATGATACCAATGTTTCCTGCCGCACCGCAGCATCGCGCGTCCTCGACTGGGCCGGGACCCTGCCTCGAACCCCGGCCTCTGTCGCGCGCCGAGCATCGACGTCCGGTGTGAGCCAACCGCTCGGAAAGCGCCCCGCTTCGGCGTCGTGTCCACTCACGCGGCGGTGGCGTCACCCGCCGGCACTCACGTTATCCTGTGGAATATGCACGCGATCGGATCAGCACGGCTGAAGCCGGGCGTTTCCATCGAGACGCTCGAGCGGTCGGCGCCAGCTGAGCGCCCGAAGACGGCGGCCATTATCCGCGGCAAGGCGCTCATCTTCTGGGACCTCAAGGTTCCCGGCAAACGCAAGAAGCTCGACGCGATCGACACCGACCAGATTACGCCGGCCTCCGATTGCGTCTCGGAGAGCCTCGAGACGCTCGACGAACGGTGGAAGACGGGCGCGTTCCGGTATCTGATGCCGGACTTTCGCGCCCGCGTCCATCGCGGCGAGACGTTCGTCATCGCCGGCGACCGGTTTGCGATCGGGTCGTCGCGCGAGATGAGTCCGGCCGGCCTGAAAGCGATTGCGGCCGAGGCCGGCCTCGAGATGGTCGTGGTCTGCGGCAACAGTATGGGCGACATCTTTCGGCGCAATGCGCTGAACCTCGGATTGCACGTGGTGCAGAGCGCGGAAGCCGTTGCGGACGCGGGTGACGATGACGAGTTCAGCTTCGATCCGGAGTCGCGGCGGCTGACCAACGAGACGCAGGGGAGGACATATGAGCCGGCGCCCCTGACGGCCCGCGAAGACGACATCCGCCGGACCGGCGGGATCCTCGCGCTGGGCCGCAGGATGTTCAGGAGCTCGGTCGAAGCCGCCCCGCAGATCGAGTGGCCCGACCCGGAGACCGCACGGCGGCTGACGTCAACCGAGCAGATCGTCTGGGCACACCGCGTCGACAAGGACGCTGACTCCGTCGTGCGGCCCGGCGCGACACTGCCGGTCTGGGCCGACCTGTTGCCGGCTTCTGACGGCACCGCGCCGTTCGCGATCCACACGTTCAATCAGATCACGGGCGGTCACTCGATCTTTCCGCGTCAGGCGGCGATTGCCAACGATCACTTCGTGTTTACAGGCAAGGCCGATGACGACAAGCAGACGGCCATCGGGCGGGAATTCGCGCGCGTGCACGGCATCGTGAAGCCGTATTACGCGACGCCGGGCGACGGGATCTTTCACTTCTATTTTCCCGAGCAAGGGCTGGTGATGCCCGGGCAGTTCATTCCCGGCGCCGACTCGCACAGCCGGGCCTATGGCGCCTACGGCGCGCTCGGCATCGGAGTCGGGTCGACCACGCTCGGGTTCGGCTGGGCGACCGGATTCGTGTACTTCACCGTCGCGAAGGCGCGGCGCGTCGTCTTGACCGGCCGCCTTCAGCCGTGGGTCAGCGGCAAGGACATCGTCCTCGAGCTGCTGAGGCGCTGGGGCGCTCAGCAGTCGCAGGGCATGTCGGTCGAGCTCGTTGATCAGAACAGGCAGCTGCCCATCCCGTATCGAAACACGATCGCGAACATGATGGCCGAGGCCGAAGCGTTGAACGGCATCTTTGCGCCCGATGACCTCACTTACGCCTGGTACGGGGACAGGGGAATCGCCGAACTGCCCTATCCGCCGTTCGGGCCGGGTGCTGACGCCACGTACGAGCTCGACGAGACGCTCGATCTTTCGTCTGTAATACCGATGATCGCGAAGCCGTTCAGTCCCGGCAACGCGTTTCCGGCCGAGGAAGTGGCGCGCGAGCGCATCACGTTCGACAAGGCGCTGATCGGCTCGTGCACGAACGGCGGGTATGACGATCTGCTGACTGCGGCGCTGGTCATTCGCGGGGCGCGGAAGCGCGGCGCACGCCGCGCGATGAAGGATTTCGTGATCTTTCCCGGATCGGGCGGCGTGGGCCGGCAGATCGAGTGCCCTGACGCCCGGCTCGATGGCCAGTCGATTGCTGAGGTGTTCCGCTCGGTCGGCGGACAGATCCGGCAATCGTGGTGCGGACCCTGTTTCGGCCAGGGACCCGATGCCTTGCAGAAGGGGCAGCGGGCGATCACGTCATTTAACCGGAACTGGCAGAACCGTATGGGTGTTGGCGGTGAAGGCTATCTCGCCAGCCCAGCTGTCGTCGCATCGTCGGCGCTGGTCGGCTACATGGCGCCGCCGAGTGAATTGGGGCTCGAGTGGGATACGCATGAATTCGGTGTCTGACCGAAACAGGAGTCGGAGTGAACTCCGACCGCAGTCCGATCTCGGTCGAACCGGCGTCCGACCGAACTCCGACCGAACTGCGAGCCATGTCAGGCAGTCCGTCTGACTGGCTGGTGGAGGGAACGGGCCGGAGACCGGAGCTTGACCCGATGGGTGACGATGCGCTGCGCGCGACCGCGGACACCGTCGGCGTACCGGTCGCGCGGCGACACATTTTTCTGTGCTGCGATCAGACGACGCCGAAATGCTGCGACAAGGAGCGCGGTCTCGCCGCCTGGGACTTCCTCAAGCGCCGGTTGAAGGAGCTCGGACTGTCGGAGCAGGGCGGCATCCTGCGCACGAAAGCGAATTGTCTGCGCATCTGCGAGGGAGGGCCGATTGCGGTCGTCTATCCGGAAGGGACGTGGTACCGGAAGTGCGATCCCGCGGCGCTCGAGCGGATCATCCAGGAACATCTCATCGGCGGGCGTGTTGTCGATGACCTCGTGATCACCACCCACGCGCTGGGTTGACAACCCGCAGGTCAATCGGCCCGTCTAACTCGCCCGGGCCTCCGCCCCACACTCGGAGTCCCCACCGGAGATGCCGCCGTGGCCACTCTTCTCCAGGACCTTCGTTTCGGATGGCGGCTGCTGCGCCGCAGTCCGGGATTCACGATCGCGGCGGTCCTGGCGCTCGCGCTCGGGACTGGTGCAACGACGGCCGTGTTCACGCTGCTCGACCGTGTCGTTCTTCGGCCGCTCCCGTATCCCGATCCCGACCGCCTTGTCATGGTGTGGGAAACGAACGACACGAAGGGCCTGTCGCACGAGCGGCTCTCGCCTGTGAACTTCATGGACTATCGCGGCCTGTCACAGGTGTTCGACGATGCCGCGGCCTGGTGGTATCCGCAGCTGACGCTCACCGAAACCGGCCACGAGCCGCTGCGCATGAATGCCGTCGAAGCGAGCGCGAATTTTTTCACGGTGCTCGGCGTGCAGCCGGTCCTCGGCGCCGGCTTTCCGACGACGCCGTTCTACTCGCGCGACAACATCGCGGTGATCAGTCATCGCCTCTGGCGCGAGCGCTTCGGCGGCGATCCCGCGATTGTCGGCAAAACGATCGCGTTGAACGGCCCGCTGTTCACGGTCACCGGCGTGATGCCGCCCGGCTTCACCTACCCGAACGAGACCGACGTGTGGCACCGACTGGCCTGGGATCTGACGCAGCACAGTCGCGGCGCTCATTTCATGGAGTCCATCGTCCGCCTGAGAGCGGGGGTGACGCTGGAAGCGGCGAATCGAGAGCTTCGCGCGCTCACAACGCGGCTGGGCCGCGAGCACGTCTCGACGAACCGCGACTGGAGCGCGCGTGCCGTGCCGCTCGCGAACGAAATCGCCGGGTTCTTCCGGCCGGCCTTGTTCGCGCTGTTCGGGGCCGCGGCACTGCTGCTCGTCATCACGTGCACCAACGTGGCAAGTCTGATGCTGGCCCGCGCAACGGTCCGCGAGCGTGAAGTGGCGGTACGCACCGCAATCGGGGCGGGACGCGCGCGGCTCGTCCGCCAGTTCCTGACCGAAAGCCTGCTCCTCGCCCTGATGGGCACGCTGCTTGGCGGCACGTTCGCCTTCGTTGCCGTGCGAGCGCTGGTGGCCGCGTCGCCGGTTCCGCTGCCGCGAATCGACGATGTCGGCGTCGACGGACGCCTCCTGCTGTTTGCCGTCGCGATCGCGGCGGCTACGACGATCGCCTTCGGCGTGGGCCCGGCGCTGCTGATGGCGCGGGGGGATATCCAGCGTCCGCTCAAGGAGTCGGGACGCAGCGGCGACGGTGGCAGTTCGCGCCGTCACGCGCGCAGCGTGCTCGTTGTTGCCGAAATCGCGCTCGCCGTGATGCTCCTCATTGGTGCCGCGCTGCTCGGCCGGAGCTTTCAACAATTGGTGCGGCAGGATCCCGGCTTCCGATCGTCTTCGCAGGCCATCACCGCGAAAGTCGAGCTCCCGTACTCGTATTCGGACTGGGCCAGAATCGTCGATTTCTACGACCGCCTGCTCACGGGACTTCAGCGGCAGCCCGGCGTCGTTGTGGCGGGCGCGAGCAACTTCCTCCCGCTCGACGCGGCGTGGCGCGGGCCGTTTTTCGTTCAGGGACGGCCGCGGCCGCGGCCTGGCGACGAAAGCCAGGCGCAGCATCACACGATCGACGATCGGTACTTCCGCGCGCTTGGCGTGCCGCTCGTGAAGGGGCGATTCTTCGACGCGCGCGATACCGCCGACGCACCAGGCGTCGTCGTCGTCAACGACGTGCTGGCGAACCGGCAGTGGCCCGGCGAGGAGCCGATCGGCCAGGCGATCATCACGCCGATCCGCGCCATTGGACCGATGGGCCGCTCGTTGATGAAGCAGACCGTTTTTCAGGTCGTCGGTGTGGTGGCCAGCGTCAAGAACGCGACGCTGGGCCGCGACGCCGAGCCGGCCATTTATTTCACGTTCCGTCAATTTCCATATCGCGGCATGAACATCGTCGCGCAGGGCCGGGCCGATCCGCCGGCTCTCATCGGCGCAATCCGCGCAGCGGTGCAGCAGCTCGATCGGAATCTGCCGATTTCGCAGGCGCGGACTCTCGACCGGATCATCACGGACGCGACCGATCGGCCGCGGGCACTGATGGTGTTGATGGCGGTGTTCGCCGCGCTTGCACTGGTTCTCGCGGCGCTCGGCATCTTCAGCATCCTTTCCTACGGCGTCAGCCAGCGCCGGCAGGAGCTCAGCGTCCGGATGGCGCTCGGTGCTCAACCTCGCGACGTGCTGTGGCTCGTCATTCGCCAGGGCCTCGCCCTGGCGGTGATTGGCGGGCTGGCGGGCGCCGCCGGCGCGTTCGCTCTCGGGCGGACCCTGTCCAGCCTGCTGTACGGCATTTCTGCGCTCGACGCTGTGTCATTCAGCGTCGCCATCGGCGTCGCGCTCACCACCGCGCTCGTCGCCTGTTTCCTGCCCGCGCGCCGTGCGGCGCGGCTGGATCCGCTCGCCGGCCTGCGAGCGGAATAACGGCACCGGCCAGTCGGCCATGTCGCCGGCGTGTGACCGCACGGGCGGAGGTCTCACCGGCCCGCAGCCGGCTTGCATATTGCTCGTGTTTTATCGTATAGATATCGTATGGGGAAGCAGGCCATTTCCGTCACGCTCGATGCCGACAACATCACGTGGCTGCGGGGACGGGTCGGCGCCACCGGCCTGCGAAGCGTCAGTGAGCTGCTCGATCAAATCGTTCGTACGGCCCGGCAGTCGGGACGAATCGGCCCCGCGGTATCGGTCGTCGGCACCGTCGAAACCGATCCGGACGATCCGCTCCTGACGCATGCCGACGCGATGGTGCGGGCCGTGTTTGACAAGGCGCTCGGCCGCCCGCTGATGGTCAAGGAGACCCCGCCGCGCTATCGCGCGCGCGCGCGGGGGACGCATCGTCGTGGGTGATCCCGACGCCGCGGTCACCGACACGCACCCGCTGGTCTTTCATGCCGCGGCGAATGGCAAGCTCGGACCGCGGGCGGCAGCCTTCTTCAATCGCTGCGAGGCGCGCGAGGCAATTCTGTACGTGCCCGTCGCCGTCATCTGGGAGTGCAGCCTCCTCGCGCGCGTCTCCCGGATCAACCTGCGCCGGACCGTCCGCGAGTTCTTCCGCGATCTCTTCAGCAATCCCGCGTACCAACCCGTCGATCTGACGCCGGAGGAACTCTTCATGGCCGACGAGCTGCGGTTTACGCGCGATCCGTTCGACGCGCTGATCTGCGCGTCTGCCAGGCTGGCGGGTCTGCCGCTGATCACGCGAGACGGCGAGATCCGGGCGTCGGGCGCAGTGAAGGTGATCTGGTGACTCCATGATTGAGCGGACGATCGAGACGACGACACACGGGCGGTACCTGGTCGTGCCGCCGGCCTCACCGGGGCCGGCGTCGGTATTGGTCGGCTTTCACGGCTATGCCGAAGCCGCCGAGGCACAGCTCGAGCGGCTGCGCGCCATCGACGGCGCCGAGCGGTGGCTGCTCATCTCGATTCAAGGCCTCAATCACTTCTATCAGCGCCGTACCAACGACGTCGTCGCCGGCTGGATGACCAGACAGCATCGCGAGCTCGCGATTGACGACAATGTCAGGTACGTCGGTTCCGTTGTCGACTTGGTTTGCCGTGACTGGCCCGCCAGCGCGACGATCGTGTACGCCGGATTTTCGCAGGGGGTGGCCATGGCGTTTCGCGCCGCCGCCGCAGCGCGCCGGCCAGTCGGCGGCGTCATCGCCGTCGGCGGCGACGTACCGCCCGAGATCGGCCCGGCCGCGCTCGCCCGCATCAGAAGAGTGCTCCTCTGCCACGGGCGCAACGATCAGTGGTACACAACTGACATCTTCGAAAACGATCGCCGCCGGCTGCGCGATGGAGCCGTCGACGTGCACGCGATCGACTTCGACGGCGGCCACGAATGGGCCGTCGCCGTCCTGCGGGCGGCATCGGCCTTCCTCGCTTCGTCATGAGTGACGTGCGGCAGGCCACACCGGACGATGCTGCGGAACTCGCGGAGCTTCGCTGGGAATTCCGCGCCGGCCGCGCGGCGCCGATCGAAGGCCGTGACGTCTTCGTCGAGCGATGCAGCGCGTGGATGCGCCGGGAGCTGGCTTCAGGGCGTTCATGGCGCGCCTGGGTTGCGGTCTCCGGCGGCCGTATCGTGGGACAGGTGTGGCTCGACCTGGTGGAAAAGGTCCCGAATCCCGCCGCCGAGCGCGAGCGTCACGCCTACGTCTCGAACCTGTACGTCCGGCCCGAGGCGCGCGGCGGCGTCGGGTCCAGACTGCTCGAGACCGCGGTGAACTGGGCGACGCTCAATGCCGTGGATCGTATCGTGCTCTGGCCAACCAGCCGCAGTATCTCTCTGTACCAGCGCGCCGGATTCACGTTTCACGGTGACGTGATGGAGTTGAAATGCTGACGACCACGGAGGACGCGGAGGACGCGGAGGTTCAATCTGAAAAACCAATAGGATGTTTCCTCTCGCGGCGCGCCGAAGGCGCGCCCGCCGAGCGGAGGGGGGCTTTCGGGGTCCCCGCGAGCGACGGCGCTGGGGGGCCGGCGGGGCGAAGCCCCCGGGTCTAGATCGACGCAATCCAATCTGCAACGGTCCGATAGATCTCGTCGTTCAAGGCCGCCCGCCTGGAGGCGTCGAGGCGCGCGACCTTGAACGAGTGATCGGCTCCGGGCACCACGTGGAGAGTTGCCGTTACGGGCAATCCGTTCAACACCGGCTCGAGCTCCGCCGGCGTGCCGAACGTATCGCAGGCGCCCTGCACGAAGAGCATCGGACGGTGAATCGCCGGCAGATGCCTGTCGCGTCGTTGTTCGGGCCGCCCGGGCGGATGCAGAGGGTAACCGAGCAGGACAAGTCCCCGGATTGGCAGGTCGCCCTCCGCCGCGGCGACCTGAGTAGCGATTCGGCCGCCCATCGACTTCCCGCCGATGAACAAATGCTGGTGCATGCTGACGATCTCCCGGCGGACGGCTGCAATCACCGATCGATAACAGGCTTCGAGCAGGGGCGCACGGTCCGGAATGCGGCGTTTCTGTTCGGTGTAAAGGAAATTGAAGGTGATGAGGTCCAGGCCGAGGGCTGACAATCCGCGGGCGGTCTCGACCATGAACGAGCTGCGCTGCCCCGCACCCGCGCCGTGGCCGAGAATCAGCGAGGCGCCGATTCCCGGTGCGGCCGCCGGATAGACGAGCGCCGTCGTTGCGGCGCCCGTCTCGAGCGGGATCCCGAGCTCACTCGGACTTTTCAAGGGCGTCCCTGACCTCGGCGTCCGTCTTCAGATCGTTCGTCACCGAGAACGCGCCGAACCCGGACGCCAGCGAGCGGGCGAGCATCCGATCGACTTCGCTGCCGACGACGCCGGTCAGGGTGACGCGGCCGCGCTCAACCACGATGTGGATCGGCGGATTCGCCATGATGGCGTAGTTCCAGAAATTCGAGTTGCCGTAGATGGCGCGCGCGATTCGGTACCGCAATTCATCGTCGAACTGCGAGACCGGCAGCGCCTCGATCTCGTTGCGCACGGCACGAACGCCGTCGATGGTGGCAACCCGCCGCTCGATGTCGTCGCGCTTGTACGGCATCGTCACCCGGCCGGTCAGCGTCACCACTCCGTCTTTCACGTGTGCGTTCACATCGTCGAAGATCGTGAAGCGGGTGTAGCGTTCAACCGAGCTGGCGATGTCTTTGAAAATCTGAAAGTCCTTCCGGTCGATTCCGCCGGCCGGCGCCGCCACGGCGACGCTGGCGGTCAGCAGGAGCCCGGCGACCGCCGCTGTGAGCTTGTTCATCATGCCGCACCTCCGCCAGCCGAAACCGCAAGGGCAATGCCAGCGAGGCAGCCGTGCAACATATTGAAAACACGATACTTGCCTGCAGCACGCTGCCGCCGCTTGTCCTGCGTAGAGGACGGCCGCAGCGAAGTCCGATCGAACTCCGATCGAAGTCCGACTCCAGTCCGACCGAGCTTCGACTCGAGTCCGAGACCAGTCCGACTGAACTGCGACCTAATGAGCCGCAAAGGCCAAGCCCAGACCGTAGGTCACCGCCGCCTCGAGGATGCCGACGAAGGTCATCTCCGCTCCGCTCGCCCACCACGCCCTCGTCGTCACCAGCGCCTTCGACGCGCCGACGACGAAGTGGGCAATGGTGCTGATGATGAACGAAGCGATCACAGCCGGCATGCCGACGGTGAAGAAGAACGGGACGATGGGAATAAACCCGCCGATGGCCGTCGACACCGACGCCGACACCGTGGATCGCCAGGGGTTGGGGAACGTCTCTTCGGACAGGCCGAGCTCTTCGTGCACCAGCGTCCGCAGGAACTGCTTCGGCTCCTTCTGAATGCGCTCGGCCATGGTACGTGCCTCGTCCGCCGAAAACCCCTTCAACTGATAGAAGAGTTCGAGCTCCAGCAGTTCTTCATGCGGGTCCTCTTCGATCTCGGTGCGCTCGCGCGATACCTCCGACTCGTACACCTCGCGCTCCGACTTCGAGGCCAGATAGGCGCCGGCGCCCATCGAGAGCGCACTCGCCAGCGTGCCTGCGAGACCGGCCGCGAGCACGACCTCGCTGCCGCCGGTATAGCCGGCCATCCCCGACACGATTCCGAAGACCGCGCCAAGGCCGTCGTTCACGCCGTAAATCGCGTCCCCGATCCAGCCGGTGCCGCGCACGTGCCAGCGCTCCCGCCGCAGGATCGACTCCAGCGTCGACCGCGGCGTCGGCAGCGATCCGCCTGCGAGCGTCCGGAGCACGACCGCATGGTCGCGCTCCTCGACCATCGCCTCCTCGGCAATGCGGCGGTCGGTCGGATCGCTCAGGCGGGAGAGCAGCCGGTTGTACTCGTCCTCAGCCGTGTTCTCTTCCTGTTCGAGCCGGTGGAGCACGACAGTCGGATCGGAAATCCGCTGGAACCACGACAGGCCGCGCTTCACTTCCTCGGGGTCGGGCGCGCGGCCGGTCGCCGCGGCAATCCGTTCGGACCAGCGGGCGGCGTGCTTGTCTTCCTGATCGGCCAGACGCAGCAGAATGGCTTGCCGGCGGTGATCCTTCTCGCGCTGGGCCAGATGGCGGTACGTGGCGCCCGCTTCCACTTCGCGCCGCCACATCTTTTCGACGGTCGCCAGGTTGACCTTATCGGTCGCCATGGCGGACCTACCCGATCAGCCGCTCGAAGAGCACGATCGTCGCGATGCCAGCGGTGATGAGGAGCACCTGACGGGCGGCACCGGCATCGAGATCCCGGCGATGCAGGTCGGGAATCAGATCGGACATGGCGATGTAGAGCAGGCTGCCGGAGGAAAGCGCGATGACATACGGGCGCACACTCGGGACGAACTGCACTGCGACGAACGCCATCACCGTGCCGACGATGCCGGAGGCGCCGGCGACCACGTTCAGCAGCAGCGCGCGGCCGCGGCTGTAGCCGCACGCGAGGAGGATCGCCACGTCCCCGACTTCCTGCGGGATTTCGTGCGCCGCGACCGCAACGGCGGTGTTGATGCCGAGCGGCACCGAGCTCAGGACCGCCGCGCAGATAATCGCGCCGTCGATGAAATTGTGGAACCCGTCGCCGATGAGCACGAGCGGTGCCGCGGCGGGATGTATCTCGCACTCATCGGTATGGCAGTGTCGCAGCAGCACCAGCTTTTCGAGGACGAAAAACAGCATGATGCCGCCGAGCAGCGTCCCGAAGACCGCCGTGGGCGCGAGCGCCTCCAGCGCCTCCGGCAGCAGCGCAAGAAGCGCGACGCCGAGCAGCGCGCCCACCGCGTAGCTGACGAGCCAGGGCACGATACGCTTCCGCACCTGGTCGGGGAAGAGCACGAGCGACGTCGCCACCAGGACCCCGCCACAGCTTCCAATCAGGCTCAGTCCCAGCGACGTGGCAAGCAAATGCACGCAACATTCTAGACCGGGGGGCTTTGCCCCGCCGGACCCCCCAACGCCGTCGCTCGCGGGGACCCCACAAGCCCCGCTCCGCTCCGGCGGGCGCGCTGCGCGCGCCTCCGCCGTGCCTGCTCGGCAAACCTGACAGTCCTGGCTCTCCTTCCTCCATTCTTCTGCGGCTCTGGGTCAGCTCGCAACGTAACCGCGCCGTGCCCGCACGCGATAATTGCCATTGCCGCGTCGCACTTCCACTCGGATCGAATGCCACCGCCCGTCCTTCTTCCCGGACGACGGATAACCGAGGTAGTACTGCTTGCTCAACTCGTCGGCGATGCTCGCGGTGGCAGGATTCAGGTCGCGCGCACTGCGGACGATTTCGGTGCGCCCGCCGCTGTCATCGGTCATGTCGCGAAGAGCCACGACATTGACGCGGTCATCACCTGACGTCCCGGTCCGCGGCCCGCTGCCGCCGCCGGTCGGCGGCTGCGGCCACCCGGGCCGGCCGCCGCGGCCACGCGGCGGAAACGGAAACGGGATCGGAACCGGTGCTCGCGTCGGCGGGCGGAACGCCGGCTCGCTCTCGCCGTCGATGCCGATGGCGTACACGAGCACTTCGGTTTCGCGAATCATCTGTCTGAGATCGCGAATGTCGGTCCGGCTCGACGTGTCGTTGCCGTCAGAAATCACGACCAGCGCCTTCTTCCGGTTCACGCCGCGCTGGGCGAGCGGGATCGCTTCAGCCACGGTATCGTACATGGCCGTGCCGCCGTTCGGGGTGATGCGGCCGAGTGCGCGCGAGAGCAACTGCCGATCGCTCGTCCACCCCTGCAGCAGGGTCGGATCGTTGCTGAAGCGATAGAGAAAAATCTCATCCTGGGCGTCGAGGAGGTCGTAGAGAAAGCGATCGAGCGCGCTCCGGGCGGCCTGAATCTTCTCGCCGACCATGCTGCCGCTGGTGTCGAGCGCGATACCGAGACTGACGGGGACCCGCTCGGCGCTGAAGTGCGTGACCGACATCGGCTCGTTGTCTTCATAGACCGCGAAGTCTTCGGCCCGCAGTCCGGGCACGAACCGCCCGCTGTAATCGGTGACCGTCGCGGTCACGTTGATCAGCTCCACGCCGCTCTTGAAGCGGAACCCGCGCGTGTCGTCAGGCTTGGACTGTTCCGTCTGGCCCTGCACCGACACGGCGAGCAGCGCGGTGACTGCCGCCGCTCCCAACCATTTGCGAGAGGCGCTGCCCATGGGGCTCATTCCTTTGCCTGCGTCTGATCGCGGCGATCGACGTGCGGAACGACGCGATCTTCTGTTCTGAAACTTACACGGTATCGCGTCACATCACTGGTGCCGCTGACGGTGACCATGAAGCCGGACTCACCGCCCGGAACGAGCGACGCGGCTTCGATGGCGGCGCGACCGCTGCCGACGAACCCGCCTTCACGATTGAACAGAAAAACAACCGCGGTGGTGCGGTCAACCTCGGCGCCGTCGGACGGATTGCGCACCACGCCCCGGACGGTCAACCGATCGCCATCGCGTTCGTGGCCGAGCGCCACGAGCTCGAGCGGCGGGGCGACACGTGGATTCGGCGTTGCCGGATGGGAGACCGCGTGTGCGCCAGTCGCATCGCGCGTCACATTCCGGGCATCGGAATCCTGGCCGGCACCGCGGCCGAGGACCACGGCGACGGTTGCCGCAGAGCCGAACACGATCAGGCCGATGACCGCGACGGTCGCCAGCCGCGTGCTCGTGTGAGCGGTCGACGGTCCGGTAAACATGTCCGAAGGAAAGTGGTCCTCCGGCCCAGACTGCGCCGAGGTCGCCGCTTCATCCAGGATGCTCCGATCTCTTGCCGCCGCGCTGTGCAGACCTGGCGTGAGCTCCCGGTATGCGATATCGGCGTGAAAGGGTTCAACGGGTGTGGCCTGGATGTCTGCCGCAAGACGGGCAACACGCGCCTCCGAGCGGCGCCGCTCTTCCTGCGAAACGCGCCACGCGATCGCACCCATGATGACCGCAAGAACCAGCGAAATCAGCGTGACGAGCAGGAGAAACATGGCAACGGGGTCCTTCAGCGCAACTTGAATTCCACTGCGACTTCAACAATCACGTCCACCGGCGTGCCGCGACGTTCGGCTGGTGCGAAGCGCCACTGCCGAACGGCCTCTGACGCGCGCTCGTTCAGGCCGCCGCCAAGACCTTGCAGGATGCGGATGTCGCCAACCGTGCCGTCGCGGCGCACGACGATTTCGAGCACGACTTCACCGCTCAGCCCGCGGCGCCGCGCGTCTTCGGTGTAGTCCGCCCGGACTTCCTTGAGCAGGCGCGGCGGATTGATCCCGCTGCCCGGCCGATACGGTCCGCCGCCCGTGCCCCCGCCGGATCCTTCTCCGATCCCGGCGCCGTCTCCGGCGCCGAGACCCCCTCCGGTGCCCGATCCCGCGCCGCCGCCAGCGCCGGGTCCGCGGCGTTCGTTTTCGGCGGTCGTCTGCTCCATGACGCCGACCCGTGAACGCGTGTCGGCCGGTGCCGTGATGATGGGCGCGACGACGACAGGGAGCTGCTCCGCTTTCAACGGATCGGGCTTGGGCTCCGGACGCAACGGAGCGGGAACAATCGGATCAGGCTCCTGATGGGGCGGAACGGGGCTGCTGATCGCGCGACGGCCTTCTCGCATGGCCTTGGGGGCGGGCACGTTCTGGCGCAGTCCGCCCCCGCCCCCGCCGCCACCGGGGCCGGGTGTCGCGAGGAAAATCAACCGCATGGGATCAGCTGACCGGTTGTCAGGCGCCAAGGCCGCCGCGCGCGGCGCCAGATTGAAGGTGGTGACCAGCACGGCGATCGCCACGAGAACGTGGACCGTACTCGACACCGCCATGGGGACCGGATTGGTCTGTGAACCGGTGACCGTATCCGAGAACATCCAGAAGAGAGGCTGCGGGAGGGCCGCGGCGTCGGTCGCACGGGCATGTGGCGCCGCCAGCATCCGCCCGATGCGGACAGCGTCGTCGTGCAGGACATAGCCGCGATAACCGCCGAGCGCAGCGACGACGCGTTCTTCAGACACGCCGGCCGCGAGCGCAATCTCGCGCGGTGAATAGACCTCGATGTTCATGAAACCCTGCGTGCGATCAGGCAAAACGCTTGCCTGAGCGTTTCGCCGCTTTCTTGTTGTAAATCGGCATCTTACCGCCAATCGGCAATGCCGGGTTGTGCTCCGTGCCGGACATCTGTCACCGGGGGGCTTCGCCCCGCCGGACCCCCGCTCCGGCGGGCGCGCTATGCGCGCCTGTCCCTGGTAGGTCGAGTGGGTCTAGGAGGGCCGGGGGGCAGTGGGGCCGGTAAGGCAAGTACGAGCGATGCCGATGCCTGGGCTTCCGCCGCGTTTGTGCCCGTCGAGTGGGTGGGCGGTCCGCCCGGGCGACTCCCCACGGTGACCCACTCGACCTACCAGACCCACTCGACCTACCCGACCCACCCGCCCCCCTTACCAGACCGACTCGGCCCACAGGCCCCACTGCCACCCGACCTCAAGTAAACTCCCGGCATGTCATTCGAGAACAAAATCATCATCGTCACCGGCGCGACGAGCGGCATCGGGCGCGCAACAGCGGAAGCGTTTGGCAGAGCGCGGGGCGCCGTCGTGCTCGTGGGACGGAATGAGACGGCCCTTCGACAAGTTTCCGATCAGGTGCGCGAGTCCGGCGGTCGGCCGGCCAGCTGTAGTGTCGACGTCACGACGTCCCAGGCGGCCGACCGAATAGTAAATACGGCTCTAGAGCTTGGCGGTGCGGTGGACGTCGTTGTCAACGCCGCGGGTGTCATTGCGAGCGGGACCCTCGAAGCGACGACCGATGACGTGTGGAACACCATGATGGCCGTCAACGTGACCGCGCCGTTTCGCCTCATGCGTGCGGCCGCCCCGCACCTTAAAGCCCGCAAAGGCACTGTCATCAACGTGTCGAGTGTCAACGGGCTCCGGTCGTTTGCCGGCGTTCTCGCCTATAACGTCAGCAAAGCGGCCGTCGACCACCTGACGCGCTGCGCCGCCATCGAGATGGCGCCGCTCGGCGTGCGCGTGAACGCCGTGAATCCGGGCGTCACGGTGACAAACCTGCATCGCCGATCGGGCATGGGCGAGGAGCAGTATGCAGCCTTCCTGGAACGGTCGAAGGAAACACATCCGCTCGGGCGGCCGGGTCGGCCGGAGGACGTCGCTGAGCTGATTCTGTTTTTGGCGTCGGATCGCGCCAGCTGGATGACCGGCGAGACAATTCCGGTCGATGGCGGGCGCCACCTGACGTGTTTGCGGTAGAGCCAGGTGGGTCTGGTCGGGCTCGTGGGGATTGGCGATGTGGATCAAGCGTCAGGATCCGTATGTCCTGCTCGTCAGTATGACCGGCGTGAAGATGGGCGATCGTCTGGTTCAGGTCGGCTGTGCCAACGGCAGACGGCTGGCGGCTGTGGCTGCGAAAGTCGGGTTGAGCGGCCGGGCCGTGGCGATCGCGCAAGATGCCGATGCCGCCGCGCGTGCCAGCAAAGGAGCGGCCGAGGCCGGTGTGCTCGTCGACGTCACCACAGCGCCGCCGACCCGGCTGCCAGCCGAAGCCGGGGAATTCGATCTCGCCGTCGTCGACGACACGGCCGACCTGATCGGCTCGATGACTCCTCTGGATCGTGTGGCCTGCGTCCGCGAGCTGCTGAGGGTGTTGCGGGCGGGCGGTCGCGTCATCGTCGTGGGTGCCGGCCGGCGCCGCGGCCTCGCCGCCCTGCTGAAGGGCCCCGGCGCTCCGTCCTTCACCGCATCCGGCGCTGCGGTTCAGGCCCTCGAGGCGGACGGGTTCAAGTCCGTCCGTATGCTCGCGGAGCGTGAGGGTCTGGTGTTCGTGGAGGGGATCAAGGCGAGATAGTCCTGTTGACCAGCCCTCGATAGCCCGAAAGAGCCACTGACTCCTGAACAGGATTCGCTATATAGTTCCCCCCCATGTCCGAGCCTATCGAAATCGCTGCCCCCCGGGGACGAATGGGTGTTTTGCTCGTGGGACTCGGTGCGGTGAGCACCACAACAATTGCTGGAGTCCTGGCTGTCCGGAAAGGCCTCGCACAACCGATTGGGTCGCTCACCCAGATGGGCACGGTGCGTCTCGGCAAGCGCACCGAGGGACGATCGCCGAGAATCAGCGACATCGTGCCGCTCGCCGCGCTCGACGATCTTGTCTTCGGCGCCTGGGACATCTTCGACGAAGACTGCTATACGGCGGCTCGAACGGCCGGCGTGATCGATCCGTCGCTGCTCGAGAAAGTCCGTCCCGAGCTGGAGCAGATCCGGCCATGGCCGGCCGTGTTCGATCAGCGGTACGTGAAGCGGCTTCAGGGACCCAACGTGAAGAAGGGCCGCAACAAGAAGGACCTGGCCGAACAGGTCATCGCGGACATTCGCAGGTTCAAGACCGAAAACGCGCTGGATCGAATGGTGATGGTGTGGTGCGGCAGCACCGAAGTGTTCATGACGCCGGCGCCGGCGCACGAGACGATCGAAAGCTTTGAGCGTGCGCTCGAAGAAAACGATCCGGCGATTCCCTCGAGCATGGTGTACGCCTATGCGGCCATCCGCGAAGGCATTCCGTATGCCAACGCGGCGCCGAACCTCTCGGCCGACATCCCGGCGCTGGTGTGCCTGGCGTCGATGACCGGGACGCCGCTTGCGGGGAAGGATCTGAAGACCGGCCAGACATTGATGAAGACGATCATCGCGCCCGGCCTGAAGGCGCGCCTGATCGGGGTCCAGGGCTGGTATTCGACGAACATTCTCGGGAATCGCGACGGCGAAGTCCTCGACGATCCCGAATCGTTCAAGACGAAGGAAGAAAGCAAGAAATCGGTCCTCGACTACATCCTGCAGCCGCAGCTCTATCCGGACCTCTACGAACACCTGTGCCACGTCGTCCGCATCAACTATTACCCGCCGCGCGGCGATAACAAGGAGGGATGGGACAATATCGACCTGGTCGGATGGCTGGGCTATCCGATGCAGCTCAAGATCAACTTTCTCTGCCGTGACAGCATTCTGGCGGCGCCAATCGTGCTCGACGTTGCCCTCTTCCTCGATCTGGCCAAACGGGCAAACATGCACGGCATCCAGGAGTGGTTGTCGTTTTACTTCAAGAGCCCCATCCACGCGCCCGGACTGTATCCCGAACATGATCTGTTCATTCAGCTGATGAAGCTGAAGAACACGCTGCGGTTCTTGAAAGGCGAGGAGCTGATCACACACCTGGGGCGCGAGTACTACGATTGAGAGGCAGCCTCACCCAACCCGCGCTGATCGGCGGCGTCGTGATGGGAGTGTTATCAGCGCTGCCGATCGTGTCGGTCGGCAACGTGTGCTGTTGTCTCTGGGTCGTGAGCGGCGGCGTGATTGCGGCTTACGTGCTGCAACAGAACCAGCTGGCGCCGATTACACCGGCCGACGGCGCGCTCGTCGGGCTGCTCGCCGGTCTCTTCGGGGCGATCATCATGGTCGTCGTGTCCATACCGATCGGCCTGCTCGTCGGCCCGCTGGAACGCAGACTGGCCGAACGCGTGCTCGACATGACCGGAAACCTGCCGCCGGAGGTCCGCGAGGTGCTCGAGCGCTACAGCCGGGAGGGGGGCACCGGGCTGTCAGTGATCGCAGGCGTCGTCAGCTTCATGTTTTGGCTGTGCGTCGGGGCGATCTTTTCCACGCTCGGCGGGCTGCTCGGAGTGGCGATGTTCCGCAAACCGGCCCCGCCGCCCGGAACGATTGATATTCCTCCGCCGAACTAGATCAATCACACATCAATCCGAACGATCCGGTTCCGTCCCTGTTGCTTGGCGCGGTCTAGAGTTTCCTCCGCGCGCGCCACAAGTTGTTCCGCGTCGACGGGCTTGCCCGCCTGCGATCTGAGGTACACGACTGCGCCGCTGACCGTCACGTCGACGACCGTATCGGTGCGGTGATCGGTGAACCCGAGCCGGTCGGCCACCGTGGCTCGCACGTGTTCGGCCAGTTCCGCCGCGTGATCCGCATCCGTATGCGTCAGAAGCACGGCGATGGCGTCTTCGGCATGCCGCGCAACCCAATCGTGCTGCCGGAAGTACTTCCGGATCAGGATGCCGAGCCGTTCCAGGATCCGGTCGCCGACGCCATAGCCGTGTTCGCGGTTGATTCGCGCCAGGTTGTCGACATCGAACAGGATAAGGGCGATGGCGTGACCGAATCGCGCCGCCAGCACCAGCTGTTTGCCGAGGACCGCCTGCATCATGGCGCGGGTGTAGAGCGTGGTGAGACGATCCACGACAGTCGCCTCTGCCGGCTCGAGCTGCCCGAGGTCCGTGTAGGCCGCGAGCAGATCGAACGACGCGCGCCGGACCAGCTGGGCGACGATCGGCCAGGGCTCAGCGGTGGCGCCAAGCGTCTCGCTCAGCGCCAGCTCGTCGAGGACGGTGCGCTCGAGCAGATAGACGAAGGTGAACAGGCGCTGAGCGCTCAGCGTCCGTTCGAGCGCCATGCGGTTAAGATCGGCGATGAAGCCGCTCCGCGCATCGACGCGACCTTCCCGCACGGACATGGCCATGAGCTGAACCAGCAGCTGGCCGACGCGGTGGCAGTACTCCGGTTCGAGCGGCTCCGAACCGCTGTAGGGGAAGATGGCGACCGTATCGGACGTGAGCAGCGCGGCACGGTCGAGAATCGTCCCTGCGACCTGCTGGCGCAGGTCCTCCTGCAGCGACACGGCGCGGTCGTAGGAGAAGCCGCCTTCGTGAGTAGGGGACATGCGATCTGACCATGTTCTCGCAACAGTTGGTGCAACGCAAGCCGACGGCCGCCGGTGCAGCCGCGTGCAGCGATGCGTGTCGCGCGGGAGGTCCTACTGCACGGTGGACATTGAGCCGAAAAGAGAGGCGGACTCGTCTGGCCGATGAGATTCAGATTGAAGATTGTAGATTTAAGATCGCCGATGAGATTTGCCGATGCGATTTCAGATTGAAAACTGTCGATTTCAGGGGTTCTTGAATCTTGAATCTGAAATCTTCAATCTGAAATTTCACCGGACGTTTCGAGAGGGCCTCGGTGCGCAAGAAAATCGGTGAGTGCCTGATCCAGGCGGGCCTCATCACGGAAGGCGACCTCCAGATAGCCCTTGCCGAGCACAAACGCACGGGTGAGCGCGTCGGCGTGGTGCTCGTGCGCATGAACCTGGCGACCGAGAAACAGATCGCCAAGGCGCTGGCCTTTCAGCTCGGGTTTCCCTACATCAATCTCGTCGAGAATCCTCCGGATCCGGCGGCAGCCGTTCTGATACCCAAGGAGGTGGCGCTCAAGCGCATCTGCGTCGCGGTGTCGCTTGAGAAGAACCTGCTGACGGTGGCGATGTCCGATCCGCTGCTCTTCAGCCTGGTTCAGGATCTCGAATTCCAGACCGGCTATCGAATCAAGCAGGTCGTGGCGACGCGAGGCGACATCCTCGAAGCCATCCAGACCGGCTACCCGGACAAGGCGCTCGCCGTCCGCCAGAGCGCCGGCAGTGCGGATCTGATGACGACCAGGCCCGCGGCGGCGGCGCGCCGTCCGCGTGCTCCGCTCACGCCTACGGTCGACACGGCACTCGCCCGCCGGACCGAGGAAGAAGTGTTCGAGCCGGCCGCGGCGATGAAGGAATCGGGCGAGGATGCGCCGATTATCGACCTGGTCGATCTCGTGGTGAAGAGCGCCATCAGCAGCCGCGCCAGCGACGTCCACGTCGAGCCGATGGAAAAGAACGTGCTGGTCCGCCAGCGCCTCGACGGGCTCCTCAAAGAGGTGATGGATCTTCCCAAGTGGGTCCACGAAGGTTTGATTGCCCGCCTGAAGATCATGGCCGGCATGGACATCGCCGAGAAACGGCTGCCGCAGGACGGCCGCCTGCGCAGCACGTCCGAGGACGGAACCGAGGTCGACTTCCGCGTCTCTACGCTGCGCACGCTGTTCGGGGAGAAGGTCGTCCTGCGTCTGCTCGATCAGCGCAAAGGGGTTCCCGCGCTCGACGAGATCGGCATGTCGGCGTCCGCGCTCGAGGACATGCGCCACTTCCTCCGCTACCAGCACGGCATGATTCTCGTCGTCGGGCCGACCGGCAGCGGGAAGACGACGACGCTGAGCGCGGCGCTGACGGCGGTGCGGTCGGAAAAGACCAACATCGTCACGATTGAAGATCCGATCGAATACCAGATCGCCGGCGTCAACCAGACGCAGATCAACGAGAAAATCAAGCTGACGTTCGCCAGCGCGCTGCGGTCGATCCTCAGACAGGATCCCGACGTGATCCTCGTCGGCGAGATCCGCGACGCGGAGACGGCAAAGATCGCCATGCAGGCGTCACAGACGGGGCACCTGGTGCTGTCGACGCTGCATACCGATGATGCGCCGTCGGTGGTTACGCGCTTGATGGACATCGGCACCGAGCCGTACGTGATCGCAGGCGCGCTCATCGGCGTCATCGCGCAGCGGCTGGTCCGGCGGTTGTGCGTCCACTGCCGCCTTCAATACGCACCGCCGGCGGAGACGCTGCGCGCTCTGAACATTTCCGAGGGCGACGCGGCTTCAACGTCGTTCTATCGTGCCGTCGGCTGCGACCAGTGCAATCACACCGGCTACCGGGGACGCATCGGCATCTACGAAGTGATGCGCGTGACCGACAAGATCAGGCGGCTGATTGCCGCGCGCGCCCCCGAAGATCAGGTCCGCGACGGTGCCATCTCCGGCGGCCTGATCACGCTCGGCGAAGACGGTCTGTCGAAGGTGAAGCAGGGCATCACGACCGCGGAAGAACTGCTGCGGGTCGTGACCGAAGTCCGGGAGATGCGAATCCTGTGCACCGGCTGCGGCGGCGCTGTCGGTGTCGAGTTTGTGGCGTGCCCGCACTGCGGCAAACGGCTGGGCGCCGGCTGTCCGCACTGCGGCCGGTCGCTGCAACCGGGCTGGAATTTCTGTCCGTACTGCACCAAGAGCAC